>NZ_JBKFAJ010000002.1:0-834375 GCF_053345565.1 Microbacterium sp. M1A1_1b | reverse complement strand
GAATTGTCTCCGACTCGACCAGCAAGCTGACCGAGCACGGGGTCAATAAATTGGCATTGACAATGTGCACGCTGTTGAGTTCTCAAGGACCAGACGCACCGAGCTTCTTCTCCGTCAAGAAGTGCCTGCTCGGGCAACTTCGGTACTGTACCACTACTTCAGTGGCGGTCGAATCGACCGGCTTCATTGGAGTGGGTGGTCCCGCTTGAGGTCGGCTCCGTCGGACTGCATCTTCCGTGAACTTGCGTTCCGGGTGACCGTCTCGGCTTCTCCGCCGCACCTTTGGGGTGACGAGTAAGAACTCTACGGGTGATCCCCCGATCGGGCAAACCGGGCGCGCACCACGGCGTGTCGCCCGGAACCACGGGGAACACGTGTCGTGCAACGCCGACGGCCCGACATCCGCGCGGGATGTCGGGCCGTCGTCGTTCGGGGCGGATCCCTCAGTGGCGAGCGATGACCGGGTTCTTCAGTGTGCCGATGCCCGAGATGGTGACCTCGACGACCTCGCCGTCACGGATCTCCGCCACACCGGCGGGTGTCCCCGTCAGGATGACGTCACCCGGCAGCAGTGTCCAGATCGACGACACGAACTCGACGAGCGACGGGATGTCGTGGACCATCTCGTTGGTGGACGCGACCTGACGCAGGTCGCCGTCGACGCGGGTCTCGAGTCGGATGTCCGACGGATCGATCTCGGTCTCGATGACGGGGCCGAGCGGGCAGAACGTGTCGAAGCCCTTGGCCCTGGCCCACTGGCCGTCGCGCGCCTGCAGGTCGCGAGCGGTCACGTCGTTGGCGATCGTGTAGCCCAGGATCACACTCGCGAAGTCCTCGCGCTTGACGTTCTTGGCGAGCGAGCCGATCACGATGGCGAGCTCACCCTCGTGGTCGACGCGGCCGATTCCCTCGGGCAGACGGATCGGCTCGTCGGGTCCGATCACCGAGGTGTTCGGCTTGAGGAACACCACGGGGTCGTCACCCGACACGTCGTCCATCTCGGCCGCGTGCTCGGCGTAGTTGAGCCCGACACCGATGACCTTCGACCGCGGGATCACCGGGGCCAGGAGCTTGGCCTCGGAGAGCGGCACGCGCTCCCCCGTCGTCTCGAACCCCTGGTACATCGGGTCACCCGCCAGCACCACCAGAGCGCGCTCGTCGAGGATGCCGTACCGGGGGTCTTCACCCTTGCTGCTGAACCGTGCGATCTTCACCGTTCGACCCTACCGACGTCCGCGCCGCGATCAGGACGGGTCGGTCAGCTTGGTCATCCACCTGTGCGAGTCGGGACGACGGCCGGACTGGATGTCGGTGAGTTCCTGGCGCAGGGACATCGTCAGCTCGCCGGCGCCTTCGGTCGGGGAACCGATCGTGAACCCGTCGCCCCGGAGCTCGGCGATCGGCGTGACCACGGCGGCCGTGCCACAGGCGAACGCCTCGGTGATCGTGCCGTCGGCCACTCCGTCACGCCACTCGTCGAGCGTCACGCGACGCTTCTCGACGCGCAGCCCGCGGTCTTCGGCCAGCTGCAGGATCGAGTCGCGGGTGATGCCCTCGAGGATCGAGTCGGAGTCGGGGGTGACGAGGGTGCCGTCGGCCTTGACGAGCACGACGTTCATGCCACCGAGTTCTTCGAGGTACTTGCCCTGTTCGGAGTCCAGGAACATCACCTGCTGGCAGCCGTGCTCGTACGCCTCTTGCTGCGGGAGCAGCGACGCCGCGTAGTTGCCACCGGTCTTGGCGGCGCCGGTCCCCCCGCGGCCGGCCCGGGCGTACGTCGTCGACAACCAGATCGAGACGGGCTTCGGACCCGAGGTGAAGTACGCACCGGCGGGACTGGCGATCAGGTGGTACGCGACGGCCTGGGCCGCGCGGACCCCGAGGAACGACTCGGTCGCGATCATGAACGGGCGCAGGTACAGGCTGGTCTCGGGCGCGGACGGCACCCAGTCGACGTCGGTCTGCACGAGCTGCCGGATCGACTCGACGAACACCTCGGTCGGCAGCTCCGGCAGCGCCAGCCGTCGGGCGGACCGCTGGAACCGACGGGCGTTCGCGTCGGGTCGGAACGTCCACACGGATCCGTCGGGGTGGCGGTACGCCTTGAGCCCCTCGAAGATCTCTTGTGCGTAGTGCAGCACGCTCGCGCTCGGGTCGAGCGAGAGCGGGCCGTACGGGTGGATCGACGCGTCGTGCCAGCCGGCGTCGAGGGTCCACTGGACGGTGGCCATGTGGTCGGTGAAGTGCTTGCCGAAGCCCGGGTCGGCCAGGATGACCTCGCGCTCGGCCTCCGCACGCCGCTCTGCCGACGGGGTGGTGGAGAACTCGAGCCCGAAGACGGGTTCGGCGCTGACGGTGTCGGTGCTCATCGGTGTGGCTCCTTCTCAGGCGGTGGTGGTGCGTGCCGTGGCCGCGGCGGCGATCGCGTCGCCGATCTCGGACGTGCTGCGCTGCGTGGTGCCCCGGTCAGCCAGGTCCGCTTCGACGGCCCGCGTCACCGCCGTCGCCAGGTCCCCGCGACCGATGTGGTCGAGGAGGAGTGCGACGGAGAGGATGGCGGCCGTCGGATCGGCCTTCTGCCGACCCGCGATGTCCGGCGCGGATCCGTGCACCGGCTCGAACATGCTGGGGAAGGTGCCGTCCGGGTTGATGTTGCCCGAGGCCGCCAGACCGATGCCGCCGCTGATCGCGCCGGCCAGGTCGGTGATGATGTCGCCGAACAGGTTGTCGGTGACGATGACGTCGAACCGCGAGGGCTCACGCACCATGTGGATGGTGACCGCGTCCACGTGCTGGTAGTCCACGGTGACGTCCGGGTACTCCTGCCCGACGGCGGCGACGGTCCGCTGCCAGAGGGCTCCGGCGTGCACGAGCACGTTGCTCTTGTGCACGAGCGTCAGGTGCCTGCGTGGGCGGCGGTTCGCCAGGTCGAAGGCGTACCGGACCGTGCGTTCCACCCCGTACGCGGTGTTCAGGGAGACCTCGGTCGCGATCTCGTGCGGGGTGCCGACGCGGATCGCCCCGCCGTTGCCGACGTACGGGCCCTCGGTTCCTTCACGGATGACGACGAAGTCGACGGTGCCGGGTGACGCGAGCGGCGTCGCCACGGCGTCGTAGACCTTCGTCGGACGCAGGTTGACGTAGTGGTCGAACGCGAACCGGAGCTTGAGCAACAGCCCGCGCTCGATGATCCCGCCGGCCAGCCGTGGGTCACGGGGGTCCCCGCCGACGGCACCGAGCAGGATCGCGTCGTGCGCGGCGATCGCCGCCATGTCGTCCTCGGTGAGGATGTCGCCGGTCTCGAGGTACCGGGTGGCACCCAGCGAGAACGGGGTCTCGTCGATCACCAGGTCGTCGGGCGTGACGGCGCGCAGGACCTTGAGGGCCTCGTCGACCACCTCGGGTCCGATGCCGTCGCCGCGGATGACCGCGAGCCGGAGGGTCTGCGTCATGTGGGTGCTCCCCTACAGGGTGATGTCGATCTCGCGGAGCGAGGAGGCGTCGATCGTCCGGCGGACGTGCTCGAGGATCTCGGTCGGGACGGGCGAGTCGACGGTCAGGACGCTGAGGGCCTGTCCGCCGGCGGCCTGACGGGCGATCTGCATGGCGGCGATGTTGATGCCCGCCTCGCCGAACTCCTTGCCGTAGACCGCGACGATGCCCGGTCGGTCGGTGTAGTCCATCACGACGTGGTGCTTGTCGAGCGCGACCTCGACGTCGTAGCCGTTGATCTCGACGAGCTTCTCGACCTGCTTGGGGCCGGTGAGCGTGCCGGAGACGCTGATGGCCGGTCCGTCGGACTGGGCACCGCGGATCGTGAGCACGTTCCGGTACTCGGGGCTGTCGACGTCGGTGATGAGCCGCACGCTCACCCCACGTTGCTCGGCGATCAGCGGTGCGTTGACGTAGGACACCTGGTCGCTGACGACGTCGGTGAAGACGCCCTTGAGCGCCGCGAGCTTGAGCACGCTGACGTCGTACTGGGCGAGCTCGCCGTGCACCTCGACGTCGATGCTGGTGACGGGCGAGGTGGCGAGCGCCGTGAAGACCTGACCGAGCTTCTCGACGAGCGGGATGCCGGGACGGACGTAGGGGTCGATGACGCCGCCGGCGACGTTGACGGCATCGGGCACGAGTTCGCCGCCGAGTGCCAGACGGACCGACCTGGCCACGGAGACGCCCGCCTTCTCCTGGGCTTCGCCCGTGGACGCGCCGAGGTGCGGGGTCACGACGACGTTCGGCAGCGCCACGAGCGGCGAGTCGGTCGGGGGCTCGGACACGAAGACGTCGAGTCCGGCACCCGCGATCTGCCCGCTGGTGAGCGCACGGTGCAGCGCGTCCTCGTCGATGAGGCCGCCGCGGGCCACGTTCACGACGAAGGCCGTCGGCTTCATGATCGCGAACTGCTCGTCCGAGATCATGCCGAG
Organism: Microbacterium sp. M1A1_1b; assembly: GCF_053345565.1. NCBI lineage: Bacteria > Bacillati > Actinomycetota > Actinomycetes > Micrococcales > Microbacteriaceae > Microbacterium > Microbacterium sp. M1A1_1b. The sequence continues at coordinate 829,948 of NZ_JBKFAJ010000002.1, read as the reverse complement.
GGTCTCGGGGGTCTTGGGCATGTGGATCGTGACGAAGTCCGCGCGGCGGAGCAGGTCGTCGAGCGGGACGAGTTCGACCCCGAGCTGCTGGGCACGAGCGGTCGTGACGTAGGGGTCGTACGCGATGACCGAGACCCCGAAGGCCTGCAGCCGCTGCGTGATCAGCGCGCCGATCCGGCCGAGGCCGATGATGCCCACCGTCTTCTCGTAGAGCTCGACGCCGGTGTAGGCGGACCGCTTCCACGCGCCGGCGGCGAGCGACGCGTGCGCTGCCGGGATGTGGCGGGCGAGCGACAGGATGTGGCCGACGGTCAGCTCGGCGGCCGAGATGATGTTGGACGTCGGCGCGTTCACGACCATGACCCCGGCGGTGGTCGCTGCCTTGATGTCGACGTTGTCGAGGCCGACCCCGGCGCGCGCGACGACCTTGAGGTTCGGCGCAGCGGCGATCGCCTCGGCGTCGACCTTGGTGGCGGAGCGCACCAGCACGGCGTGCGCGTCGGCGAGGGCGGCCAGGAGAGCCGGACGGTCGGTCCCGTCCACGTTCCGGATCTCGAAGTCGGGCCCGAGGGCGTCGACGGTGGCGGGCGAGAGTTCTTCGGCGATCAGGACGACCGGCTTCGGCACAGTTGCTGTTTCCTCACACGAGACGGGCGATGTCCGACCATCGTATCGACGCGACCGGTCCGTTACGACCGCGCGTCACGGTCCTGGGGACGCCGGAACCGACAGGAGGCCCGTGGCGGGATCGCCACGGGCCTCCTGTCGGTGGGGATGGTGCGTCAGGCGCCGATCCGGAGCGTCGAGGACACGTACTGCAGGAGCGTGAACCAGAGTGCCGACACCGCGCAGAGCGCGGCGACGAAGACCACGACGGTCCGGACCAGGTCCATCCGCCGCGACACCAGCCAGGCCACGACGAAACCGACCGGCGCGATGAGCACGTCGATCACCAGGACGGTCCAGGGGGTGGCGGTCTCGAGGCCCTTGCCGCCGTTCTGACGGACGAAGGCGTTGAAGTCGGACACCGACTTCGCGACGCCGACCAGGTTGCCGACGGCCTGCCAGGTCACCCAGGCCAGGCACACGGCGGCGACCACCCACACGGCGACCTTGCCCGGTGTGACGGTGCGAGGACGGTCGGTCACGACGCTCACCCGAAGCTCCTGGTCATGATGAAGGGCCACGGGATCAGCACGAGGGCGCCGACCAGCAACCACGTGAACTTGGTGCGGTCCCGGCTGCCCTGACCGAGCCAGAGCGTGGCGGCGAACCAGAACGCCGGCGCCATGATCGCCAGGACGCGCATGGCCTCGGACGCGATGCCGGCGACGCCCGTGCCGGTGACCGTCAGCAGGCTCGCACTGACGAGCCAGGCGACCGTGTACAGCAGGTAGATGCCACCGAAGACGCCCATGCCCACCAGGGCACCGGAGCCCAGCGGGCGTTCGGCGTCGGGTTCGGGTCGGGCCTTCGCACGGACCGGGTTGTGGGCGGCGTCGACGTGGGTGGCGTCGTCGGCGTCGTCCCAGGACAGCGCGGCTTCGTCGTCGTGGTCGACAGCGCCGTCCGGCGGGGACGCCGCGTGGCCGTCGCGTGCGGGAGGTGCCGGAGTCATGCCGTCGATTCTACGAGAGCCACGGCTTCCCGTCCGACGTCGGCCGACTCCGACGTCGGCCGGCTCAGACGTCGGCGGCCTGGGCCTGCAGGACCTCGGCGACGACGTCACGCACGGCGGGGAACAGCGGGTGGCTCTCCATCAGGCCCGTGAGGATCTCGGTGAGCGCATGTGCGGTCGCGCCCGAGCGGAGCAGCGCGTGCAGCTCGATCGATTCGGGGTCGTCCTGGTCGTCGAACGCCAGCGCCACGCGGATCGCACCGAGCAGGTGGTCGACGGGCATCCCCCGCTCGGCGAGCTGTGCGGCCGGCCCGACGAACCGTTCGCGGCGCCCGAGCTTGCGGAGGGGGTTGCGTCCGACGCGGACCGTGGTGTCGGGCAGGTGCGGGTTCGCGATGCGGGACAGGTTCGCCGCGACGTAGCGCGCGTGGTCGGCCGGGTCGAAGCCGTGCTTGGCGACCAGGAGCTCGGTGGTCTCGGCGAGGACGCCGTCGACCTCGGCGCGGACGTCGTGGTCCTCGAGTGCCTCGCGGATGAGCCCGATGCCGCGGACGTACCCGTGGTAGGCGGCCGTGGCGTGCGCGGTGTTGACCGTGTAGAGCTTGCGCTCGACGAACGGCTGCAGGTCGTCGACCCAGGTGACCCCGTGGATCTCGGGCGGTTCGACGTCGGAGTCGGCGAAGGGCGTGCGCTCGATGACCCACTCGTAGAACGGCTCGAGCACGACGTCCAGACCGCCGGACTGTCCGAGCACGCCGGACTGGTCGGGGACGATCCGGTCGATCGCGCAGTTCGCGAAGACCGCGGCGATGTCACGGTCTTCGAGGATGGGGGCGCGACGGATGCTGGCGTGCAGCGAGTCCGTGGCGTTGAACGCGTTCTCGCAGGCGACGATGGTCACGTCACCGCGCTCGAGCGGGCGGGCAGCCAGACCCTCGGCGATGACGGGTGCGACGAGCGGCAGGGTCCGGGCGCCGACGGCCGTGGTGACGACGTCGGCGTTCGCGATGGCCTGCACCACGCGGGCGCGGTCGGTCTTGCTGTTGAGCGCCGTGAAGCCGTACACCAGGTGCTCGACCGGCATCTCGCCGACCTCGTGCACGACGAACCGGCCCGCTTCGTTGAGCGCGGAGACGACCCGGTCGTCGACGTCGACGAAGGTGAGCTCGTAGCCGCTCGCGACGAGGAACTGGCCCACGAAACCGCGCCCGATCTTGCCGGCGCCGATGTGGACCGCTCGTTTCGTCACCGCCATCCGATGATCATCCCATGCGGAACGGGCGTGCTCTGACGCAGGGCAGGGGCGTGCTCGGGTGGGGCGCTCGTGGTGGTGGAGAGTTGCTGCATACCGTTCGGGTCACATCGAGAGGCGGCGGTGCACCGGAGCACACCGCCGCCTCGTCATCGAGTGGTCTTCGGAAGACTACCGCGCGGCGGAACCGTCGACGTAGTCGGAGTCCGTCTGCTTCCACGCGAAGAGCGCACGCAGCTCGCGACCGGTGGCCTCGATCGGGTGGCCCTCGCCCTTCTCGCGCAGGGCCGTGAACTCCGGAGCACCGGCGTCCTGGTCCTCGATGAAGCGCTTGGCGAACGTGCCGTCCTGGATGTCGCTCAGCACGGCCTTCATGTTCTCCTTGACCTCGGGCGAGATCACGCGCGGGCCGGAGACGTAGTCACCGAACTCGGCGGTGTCGGAGATCGACCAGCGCTGCTTGGTGAGGCCGCCCTCCCAGATCAGGTCCACGATGAGCTTGAGCTCGTGCAGGACCTCGAAGTAGGCGATCTGCGGCTGGTACCCGGCCTCGACCAGGGTCTCGAAGCCGTACTGGATGAGCTGCGAGGTACCACCGCACAGGACGGCCTGCTCGCCGAACAGGTCGGTCTCGGTCTCCTCGGTGAACGTGGTCTTGATGCCGCCGGAGCGCAGACCACCGATGGCCTTGGCGTACGACCATGCCAGGTCCCAGGCGCTGCCCGAGGCGTCGACCTCGACGGCGACGATCACCGGGACGCCGCGGCCGGCCTCGTACTCGCGGCGGACGGTGTGGCCGGGGCCCTTCGGCGCGACGAGCGACACGTCGACGCCCTCGGGAGCCTGGATGTAGCCGTAGCGGATGTTGAAGCCGTGGCCGAAGACGAGCGTCGCGCCCGGCTGCAGGTTCGGCTCGATGTCGTCCTTGTAGACGATGCGCTGGACCTGGTCCGGAGCCAGGATGACGACGACGTCCGCCCACTTCGTGACCTCGGCCGGGGTGTGGACCGCGAAGCCTGCCTCTTCGGCCTTCTGGCGGCTCTTCGAGCCCTCCTGCAGGCCGATCTGCACCTCGACGCCGGAGTCGCGGAGGTTGAGGGCGTGGGCGTGGCCCTGCGAGCCGTAGCCGATGACCGCGACCTTCTTGCCCTGGATGAGCGTCAGGTCGGCGTCGGCGTCGTACACGATGTCAGTCACGGTGCGTGATCTCCTTGTTGGTGGTTCGTTGATCGGCCAGCGCGCTCAGCGCACGCGGTCGGTGATGCTCTTCGGTCCGCGGCCCATGCCGAGGAGTCCGGCGCGTGCCAGCTCCTTGATGCCGTAGGGCTCGAGGACGCGGAGGATCGCCTGGATCTTGCCGGGGTCGCCGGTCACCTCGACGATGAGCGAGTCGTTCGCGACGTCGACCACCTGGGCACGGAACAGGGTCACTGCTTCGAGCACGGCAGAGCGCGTCTGGTTGTCGACACGGACCTTGACGAGCATGTGCTCGCGTTGGACCGACTGCGAGAAGTCGAGTTCGACGATCTTGATGACGTTGACGAGCTTGTTGAGCTGCTTGGTCACCTGTTCGAGCGGCAGGTCCTCGACGTCGACGACGACCGTGATGCGGGACAGGCCCGCGACCTCGGTGTTGCCGACGGCGAGGGACTCGATGTTGAAGCCCCGTCGGGCGAAGAGCCCGGCGACGCGGGTCAGCAGGCCCGGCTTGTCCTCGACCAGGAGTGACAGGACGTGGCTCATGCGGGTTCTCCGGTCATGTCGGCGTCCTCGTCGTCCCACGTCGGAGCGAGGTCGCGGGCGTACTCGATCGAGGAGTTGCCGGTGCCCTGCGGGACCATCGGCCACACCATGGAGTCACGGCTGACGACGAAGTCGATGACGACCGGACGGTCGTTCGTGTCGAGCGCGAGCTGGATGGCGGCGTCGACGTCCTCGGCCTTCTCGACGCGGATGCCGAGCGCGCCGTACGCGTCCGCCAACTTGACGAAGTCCGGAACCCGGCGGGTGCCGTGGCCGGTCTGCAGGTCGGTGAACGAGTGACGACCGTCGTAGAACAGGGTCTGCCACTGCCGCACCATGCCGAGCGACGAGTTGTTGATGATCGCGACCTTGATCGGGATGTCGTTGATGACACAGGTCGCGAGCTCCTGGTTGGTCATCTGGAAGCAGCCGTCACCGTCGATCGCCCACACCACGCGGTCGGGCTGGGCCACCTTGGCGCCCATCGCGGCCGGCACCGAGTAGCCCATCGTGCCGGCGCCACCGGAGTTCAGCCACGCGTTCGGGCGCTCGTACTTGATGAACTGCGCGGACCACATCTGGTGCTGCCCGACGCCCGAGGCGAAGACGCCCTCGGGTCCGGTCATCTCGCCGATGCGCTTGATGATCGCCTGCGGGGCGAGCAACCCGTCGGTGGGCTCGGTGTACCCGAGTGGGAACTCGGTGCGGAGCTGCTGCAGGTGCGCGTGCCAGTCGGCGGTCGACGCGCGCTCGGCGACGGGGACCTCGGCCCACGCGGCGGTGAGGTCGACCAGGACCTCGCGCGCGTCGCCCACGATGGGGACGTCGGCGTACCGGATCTTGGAGATCTCGGCGGGGTCGATGTCGACGTGCACGACCTTGGCGTCCGGCGCGAAGTCGTCGACCTTGCCCGTCACGCGGTCGTCGAACCGGGCGCCGAGCGCGATGATCAGGTCGCTCTCCTGCAGCCCGAGCACTGCCGGCACCGTGCCGTGCATGCCGGGCATGCCGAGGTGCTGCGGGTGCGAGTCGGGGAACGCCCCGCGCGCCATCAGCGTGGTGACGACGGGTGCGCCGGTGGCCTCGGCGAAGGCGAGCAGCTCGGCGGAGGCTCGGGAGCGGATCACGCCACCACCGACGTAGAGCACGGGCTTCGACGACTCGGCGAGCAGCTGCGCGGCCGCGGTGATCTGCTTGCCGTGCGCCTTGGTGACCGGCCGGTAGCCGGGCAGGTCCACCTTGGGCGGCCACACGTAGGGTGCCGACTTCTGCTGGGCGTCCTTGGTGATGTCGACCAGCACCGGGCCCGGACGGCCCGTCGTCGCGATCTGGTACGCCGCAGCGAGCGTCGCGGGGACGTCCTCGGGCTTGGTGACCAGGAACGAGTGCTTGGTGATCGGCATCGTGATACCGACGATGTCGGCCTCTTGGAAGGCGTCGGTGCCCATGAGCGTCGAGAACACCTGGCCGGTGATCGCGATCAGCGGTACCGAGTCCATGTAGGCGTCCGCGATCGCGGTGACCAGGTTGGTGGCACCCGGACCGGACGTGGCGATGGCGACCCCGACCTTGCCGGACGAGGACGCGTAGCCCTCGGCCGCGTGCCCGGCGCCCTGCTCGTGCCGGACCAGGATGTGCCGGATGGTCGTCGACGCCATGAGCTCGTCGTAGAACGGGATGATCGCGCCGCCGGGCAGACCGAAGACGTCGGTGATCCCGAGGTGCTCGAGCGACCGCAGGACGGCGCCCGAGCCGGTCAGGACCTCCGGCGAACGGCGTGTTCCGGTGGCCGCGGAGAGCGGTGTGGCTTCCGTGGGCATGAGGGGTTCCTTGCCTGACGAGATGGCGATGGTGCGAACGGCTAGCCGGTGACCGCGCCCTTGGCGGCGGACTGCACGAGCTTGGCGTACTTCGCGAGGACTCCGCGGGTGTAGCGCGGGGGCAGCGGTGCCCAGCCGTCACGGCGGGACTCCAGCTCGGCCGGGTCGACCAGTAGGTCGAGCGAGCGAGCCGCGATGTCGACACGGATGCGGTCGCCATCGCGCACGAAGGCGACTGGACCTGCGTCCACCGCTTCTGGTGCGATGTGGCCGATGCACAGGCCGGTTGTGCCGCCCGAGAACCTGCCGTCGGTCAAGAGTAGTACATCCTTGCCCAGCCCAGCGCCCTTGATCGCGGCCGTGATGGCGAGCATCTCGCGCATCCCCGGCCCGCCCTTCGGGCCCTCGTACCGGATGACGACGACGTCGCCCTTGGCGATCCCGCCCTCGGTCAGGGCGTCCATCGCGGCGCGCTCGCGGTCGAACACCCGCGCAGGGCCCTCGAACACCTCGGCGTCGAAGCCGGCGGTCTTCACGACGGCACCCTCGGGAGCGAAGGTGCCCTGCAGCACGGTCAGGCCGCCGGTGGCGTGGATCGGGTTGTCGAGCGTGCGGAAGACCTTGCCGTCGAGCGCAGGCGGGTCGATCTCAGCGAGGTTCTCGGCGACGGTCTTGCCCGTCACGGTCATGCAGTCACCGTGCAGCAGGCCGGCGTCGAGCAGCGCCTTCATGATGACCGGGATGCCGCCGTTGCGGTCGACGTCGACCATGACGTACTGGCCGAAGGGCTTCATGTCGGCCAGGTGCGGGACCTTCGCGCCGATGCGGTTGAAGTCGTCGAGGTCGAGTTCGACCTCGGCCTCGTGCGCGATGGCGAGCAGGTGCAGCACGGCGTTAGTCGAGCCGCCGAGCGCCATGAGCACGGTGATCGCGTTCTCGAACGCCTGTCGGGTCAGGATCTGCCGCGCGGTGATCCCGTGGCGCAGCATGTTCACGACGGCTTCGCCCGAGCGGTGGGCGTAGTAGTCGCGGCGGCGATCGGCGCTGGGCGGTGCCGCGGAGCCGGGGAGCGACATGCCGAGGGCCTCGGCCAGGCTGGCCATCGTGTTGGCCGTGTACATCCCGCCGCAGGCACCTTCGCCCGGGACGATCGCGCACTCGATCTCCTTGAGCTCGGCCTCGGTCATCGTGCCCGCCTTGCAGGCGCCGACGCCCTCGAAGGAGTCGATGATCGTGACTTCCTTCATCGAGCCGTCGGCCTGCTTGACGTAGCCCGGCATGACCGATCCGGCGTACAGGAAGACGCTCGCCAGGTCGAGGCGCGCGGCGGCCATGAGCATGCCCGGCAGCGACTTGTCGCAGCCGGCCAGCAGCACCGTTCCGTCCAGGCGCTCGGCGCTGACCACGGTCTCGACGCTGTCCGCGATGACCTCGCGCGAGACGAGCGAGAAGTGCATGCCCTCGTGACCCATCGAGATGCCGTCCGACACCGAGATGGTGCCGAACTGCAGCGGGTACCCGCCGCCGCCGTGGACGCCTTCCTTGGCGCCCTGGGCGAGCCGGTCGAGGCTCAGGTTGCAGGGGGTGATCTCGTTCCACGACGAGGCGATGCCGATCTGCGGCTTCTCCCAGTCCTCGTCGCCCATCCCGACGGCCCGCAGCATGCCACGCGAGGTGGTTGCTTCGATCCCGTCGGTGACGACCCGGCTGCGCGGCTTCACGTCGATGTCAGGCATGGCCTGAGTCTAGGACGGATTGGGATACCAGTGGTGCACCTGCATGCGTCCGCATGTTCCGGCCCGACGGACGCACCGGCCTGGAGGCACGGATCACCTGGGCGGGCGCGCCCGGTCCGTCAGCGTGTCGCCCGCAGACGAGCGAGCTGCTTCAGCACGTCGGTCAGGGCCGCCGGGTCGGCGACGCGGAACCCGGCGACGGTGTCGCCCGGGCCGACCTTCACGCCGACGTCGCCGGCGCCGAGCACCCGGAAGGCGTCCTCGTCGGTGACGTCGTCCCCGGCGAAGAAGACCGCGTCCGCGCGGCGGAGCTCGCGCAACCGGGCGATCGCGTCGCCCTTCGTGACGTGCCGGACGGCGAACTCGACGATGTCCTTGCCGCCGCGCTCGAGCACCTCGGGATCGGCGTCGTGCGCGGCCTGGCTGGCGGCGGCGTTCGCCTGGGCAGCGACCTCGGCGCTGACCCGGCGGGTGTGCACGCCGTGCCCCGCGGGCTTGTGCTCGATGACGACGCCGGGGAAGCGCTCCCCCACGGCGTCGAGCGCGGCACCGATGCGGGCGACACGCGCCCGTTCGTCGTCGGTCAGGGCCGCTTCGTCGTGGCCGTCCACCCGCCACTCGACGCCGTGCGACCCCACGAGGGACATGTCGTCGGGTGCGTGGCTGACGCGAGCCAGGCTGTCCAGGGGACGCCCGGACACCAGCACGACCTCGGTCCGTGCCGCGCGCTGCAGGGTCAGGACGGCCGCCCAGCTGCCGGGGAGCGCACCGACCTGGCCGGGGTCGTCGGCGAAGGGTGCCAGCGTGCCGTCGAAGTCGAGCGCGACCAGGAGCGTGCCGGAGCCGGCGAGGTCTGCCAGGGCCGTGTCGAGCCCTGGGGCTGCCGTCTCGTCGACGTGCGGGGTCTGCTCAGGCATCACGGTCCTCCCGGGTGTCCTCGGCGGCACGCGCGGTCTGCGCGTCCTGGTCGAAGATGGACATGTTGTCGGTCTGTGCCTCGCGGTGTGCGGGCTCGGTCGCGGACGGATCGATCCGCGCGTCGCGGGGCGCGTGCCGGTCGAGCGCCTCGAGGAACGACCGCGACCAGCGCGCCACGTCGTTGTCGCGGACGCGCTTGCGGAGCGCGCGCATGCGGGTCGAACGCTCGCGGCGGGGCATCTCGATCGCGCGTTCGATCGAGTCCTTCAGCGCGCCGATGTCGTGCGGGTTGATGATGACCGCCTGCTTCAGCTCGTCGGCGGCACCGGCGAACTCGGACAGGATCAGCACCCCGTCGTTGTCGAACCGACTGGCGACGTACTCCTTCGCGACCAGGTTCATGCCGTCGCGCAGGGCGGTCACGAGCATGATGTCGGCGGCCAGGTAGAGCGCGACCATCTCCTCGCGCGGGTAGCCGTGGTGCAGGTACGAGATCGGCTGGTGACCGATGGTGCCGAGGTCGCCGTTGAGCCGTCCGACGCTCAGTTCGATCTCGTCGCGGAGCAGCCGGTACGAGTCGACCCGTTCGCGGCTGGGGCTGGCGACCTGCACGAGGGTGGCGTCCTCGACCGCGACCCGGCCGTCCTCGACCAGTTCACCGAACGCCTTGATGCGGTGCCGGATGCCCTTGGTGTAGTCGAGTCGGTCGACCCCGAGCAGCACGGTCTTGGGGTTGCCGAGGCCCTCGCGGATCGCACGGGCCCGTTCCTGCACCTCGGGGCGGCGGGCGATCTCCTCGAAGCTCTCGGCGTCGATCGAGATCGGGAAGTGGCGCGCCTCGACGTGACGGACGGTGATCCCCTTGCGGCTGCGCGGTGCATCCGGGTCGTCGACCGGCACGTCGATCGTCGTGCCCTTGGTCGTGTAGCCCTTGATGTGGCGGACGGCCCGCAGGAAGTCGCTGGCGTCGTCGTGGCGCTGGAACCCGATGACGTCCGCCCCGAGCAGCCCGTCCAGGATCTGCGCACGCCACGGCAGCTGCGCGTAGATGCCGACCGGGGGGAACGGGATGTGGTTGAAGAAGCCGATCGTCAGGTCGGGGCGCAGTTCGCGCAGCAGCGCGGGCACGAGCTGCAGCTGGTAGTCCTGCACCCAGACGATGCCGTCCTGCTCGACGATCTCGGCGATCTGCTCGGCGAAGCGCTGGTTGACGCTCTTGTACGCGTTCCACCAGTCGCGGTGGTAGCTCGGGTGCTCGATGACGTCGTGGTACAGCGGCCACAGCGTGTCGTTGCTGAAGCCCTCGTAGTAGTCCTCGACGTCGCTCGCGCTGAGGGGCACCGGGACGATGTGGATGCCCTCGTTGTCGAACGGCTCGACCTCGACGTCGGGCTGGCCGACCCATCCGACCCAGGCGCCGTCGTTCGCGCGCATGACCGGCTCGAGCGCCGTGACCAGCCCGCCGGGCGAGTGCCGCCAGCCCTCGTTGCCGTCCTCGTCGACGACGCGGTCCACCGGCAGGCGGTTCGAGGCGACGACGAAGGAGTACTTGCTGGACGAACTGGAAGGAGCAGACACGGCTCGCAACCTACCAGCGCGCCGACACCCGGTTCCCGGCTGCCCTGCGGCTGAGCGTATGCTGAGCGTCGTGTCGGGGGGACACGGCGTGCCGGAGGGCGGTGCGCGGCCGCCCGGCCGGAGAGGAATCCGCCGTGAGCGACGTCCCGCCCGAATCCTGGGGTCCTTCGGGCCCGCCCGTGCCCGGCCCGGGGGCCGACGGCAGCGGTGGTGCCGGTGGCCCCGGTGGCCCCGGTGGTGCCGGTGCCGCCGCCGGACCGCCGCGTGAGCCGGACGCCCTCGGTCGTCTGCTCGGCTCGATCGGCGGACGCGACTGGCTCGCTGCCGCCCTCGCCGGAGTCGGCGCCTGGGTGGCCGCGTACGTCGTCGCCGGGATCTCGCTGCTGCTCACCGTCGCCGTGGTGGCGGCCGGCGGATCGGGCGACTCGTTCGGTGGCGCCGCACTGCCGGAGACGGGTGGCGCTGCATCGACCCCGGACGTGCAGAGCCTGCTGTCCGGTGTCAGCGTGCTGCTCGGTGCCCCGGCGCAACTCGTCGCGCTGGCCGACTTCGGCCGGCTGCACGTGTCGGGGTCCGTCGCCCTGTTCGGGGTCTCCGGCGCAGCGTCGATCGGGGTCGTCCCGCTCCTGGTGCTCGTCGCCCAGGTCGTGCTCGCCGTGGTGCTGACCCGTCGGATCCGCAGCCGTGTGCTCGGACTCCCCCAGGTGCTCGTCACGTCCGCTGTGACCGGGATCGTGCTGACGGCGTTCACGACGATCGCCGGGCTCGTGCTCGCGATCCGCTTCCCGGCGACGTCCGGCGTCACGATCGGGGCGGTGCACGCCGTCGGTGCGAGCAGCATCATCGGCGCGTTCGTCGTCGGTGCCGCGTCGGCGTTCCTCGCCCGTCCCGCGATGCTCGTCCGGGGTCGTGTGGTGCTGGCCCGCGCGCTCGGGACCGCACGGGTGGCGACCCTGCAGCTCGGGACCCTGACCGTGGTGGTCGCCGTCGTGCTGGTGCTCGTCGCGCTCGTCACCCAGCCGTCGTGGGGGTCGGCGCTGCCCGTCGCCATCGGCAACCTCGCGCTCGCACTCGTCGCACTCGGGTTCCTCGGTGGCATCGGGGCGTCCGGCTTCGGCAGCGCGGCACAGACCGGCTCGGCGTTCGGCGGGACCACCGGGTGGATCTGGCTGGTCGTCCTGCTCGTCGTCGTCGCCGCGCTCGTCGCCGGGCTGTTGCTCGCCGTGCGCCGCAACGACCGGGTCCGCACGACGCTGGACTGGGTGGTGACCCCGGCGGTCTGGCTGCTCGCCGGTGTCGTGGTCTTCGTGCTCGGGACGGTCGTCGTGTCGTACAGCGCGACCGGGTCGAGCGCGGTGTCCGGCGCCGGGTCGGCGGGCGTCGCGCCGTGGACGCCCGTCGTGTTCGCCGTCTGGGGTGCGGTGATCGAGGTCGTCGCACGGTTCCTGGCGCCCCTGCTGCTGCCCGTGCTGGGTGGGCGCGTCGTGCTGCTGGCGTCGAAGGTCGTCGGCGCTGATCCGCGTGCGGTCGTCGCCCCGGCGTGGGGAGCCGCTCCTCCGGCGTGGGACGGCGGCCGGTCCGGTGTCGGCACGGCCGGCCCCGCCTCGGCTGCCGACACCGGTACGGTCGGCGCCGCCGCCGGTACCGGGTCGCAGGCCTTCGTCGGTACCGGGTCGCAGGCCTTCGTCGGTACCGGGTCGCAGGCCTTCGCCGGTGCCGGGTCGCAGGCCTTCGTCGGGCCGGAGGCGGCGAGCGCCGCTGCGCCGATGTCGCCCCGCGCCCGCAAGGTCCTCGTCCGCTCCCTGGTCGCGGCCGGCGTGGTCGTCGTCGTGGTCGTCGCGGGAGCCGTCACCACCGGCGTGCTCCGGTCGAACGTGTGGGGCCCCGCCCCGACCGTCCGCAGCTACGTCGCGGCGATCGCCCGCGGCGACGCCACGGCCGCCGACCGCATGAGCGAGGTCCCGGGCGACGCGTCGATGCTCGACGCCACGGTGCTGCGGAGCGCGACGGACCGGCCGGCCGACGTCCGCGTCGGTCGCGTCGTGACGAGTGGTGACACCGCGACCGCGACGGTGAGCTACACGCAGGGCGGCAAGAACCGCTCCGGGCAGGTCGCGCTGCGCCGCACGGGCACCAGCTGGCTCGTCAAGGACGAGTGGCGGATCACGACGCCGCTCGCGACCCGGCTGTCGGTGGCCGCGTCGTCGGCACTCGAAGGCGCGCCGGTGACGGTCGCGGGCAAGCGCGTCGGGAAGATCGAGGACGGCACGTTCGCCTCGCTCGCCTACCCGGGCACGTACCGCATCCAGGTCGGTGGGTCGAAGTACTTCGTCGGCGGCACGAAGACGGTGTCGGCCGGCTCGTCGGCGTCGAGCTCGTACGTGGACTTCCAGCCGAAGGCGACGGAGCAACTCACGACCGACGCCCAGAAGTGGGTGGAGGACCTCATCACCACCTGCGCTGCCAAGACCGACGTCGACGCGCTGGACGGCTGCCCCTGGTACGGGCCGTACGACGCCGACGGCCCGGTGAAGTACACGGTCACCACGATGCCGAAGCTCGAGATCGAGGCGACCGGGTCGGGCACGGTCGAGGTGCGGAGCACGTCGGACGGCGTCATCGGGTACGACTACACGTCGTTCTTCGGGGACTCCGGCCACGCCGAGGACAACTTCGACGTGAACGAGTACCTGAAGGTGCAGGACGGCAAGCTCGTCAGCGCCTACTGACGACGATCCGGACCCTGTCCGTCCTGCGAGCCCCGGGTACCACGTTGCCCGGGGCGCGCAGTCGTCGCTCACTACGCTGTGGCACATGGTCAGCACGCGCTCGTGGCGGAACGGATCGGCAGCCGAGCGGGACTTCCCGGTGGAGCGGGTGTCGGACTGCATCGCCGACGGTGACGGCTTCGTGTGGGTGGACTACACGGACCCACAGGCGTCGGACCTGCGACAGCTCGAAGAGGAACTCGACATCCACGCGCTCGCCGTCGAGGACGCGGTCGAACGGGGGCAGCGACCGAAGCTCGACCGATACCGCGACAGCCTGTTCCTGGTCGTCTACGACGTGCAGGGACGCGACGACGCCGGCGCGCTGGTCACCCGCGAGGTCAAGGCGTTCATCACGAAGCACGCGCTGGTGACGATCCACGGACCCGAGGTCGACACCGGGGCGATGGAACGCCGGCTGGACTCGAACGCCGACCTGGCCGGGCACGGTGTGCCCTGGTTGGTGTGGGCACTGCTCGATGCGGTCGTCGACCACGCCACGGCCGAGGTCGAGGCGATCGAGCAGGACATCGACGAGCTCGAGGACGACCTGTTCGAGCGCAGCGACCCGCGCGAACAGCAGATCCAGCGCCGGTCGTTCGCCCTGCGGAAGGCCCTCGGGGTGCTCCGGCGGCTGGTCGTGCCCACCAGGGACAGCGTGGCGTCGCTGCTGCACGGCGACGCCGACACGATCGTCGACGGCGTGCGTCCGTACCTGCGCGACGTCGAGGACCACCTGGTGTCGATCGCCGACTCGGTCGACCAGCTCCGCGACGCCGTGTCGAGCGTGCTGGACACGAACCTGAACCTGGCGTCGAACCGGCAGAACACCGTCATGAAGAAGGTCACGAGCTGGGCAGCGATCATCGCCATCCCCACCGCGATCACCGGCTTCTTCGGGCAGAACGTGACGTTCCCGGGCGAGAGTTCGTGGAGCGGGCTGTTCCTGTCGCTCTCGCTCATCGTGGTGACGTCGCTGGTGCTCTACCGCGCGTTCAAGCACCGCGACTGGCTGTAGCCGCAGCGCACGACCTCGCACGGTGCTGGCGAGCACCGTGCGAGGTTCGCGCCACGTGCCCGGTTGGCGGCGTGGTGCGAGGAAACAAGCGCGCACGGGGCGAACAAGCTCGCACCAGCAGACAACCGAGCGCGGCGCGCTCCGCTACAGCCGCAGCGCGAGGACGCCGGCGACGACGGTGAGCGGGGCGACGACGCAGCCGAGCGCCATGTACCGACCCCACGACAGGTGCACACCCTCGGCGGCGAGCCGCGCGTGCCACAGCAGCGTCGCGAGCGAGGCCCACGGCGTGATGAGGCAGCCCGCGTTCACGCCGATCAGCAGGGCCGCGTAGCGCAGGGCGTCGTGCCCGGCCGCCGGCTCGAGCACCAGGTACGCCGGCAGGTTGTCGATCGCGTTGGCGGCGACCCCGCCAGCGCCGGCCAGCGCCAGCAGCGAGCCGGTGCCCGAGCCGCCCGGCAGTGCGTTCACGAGCGGGTCGGTGATGCCGGTCGTGTGCAGCGTCTCGACGACCACGAACAGCCCGGCCGCGAACACGAGCGTCGACCACGGCACGCGCGAGGGCTTCAGCTCGGACGGTGCCCGGAACGCGGCGACCACGACGAGCGCGAGTGCGGCGAGGACCGCGGCGATCCACACGGTGACACCGGCGGTCAGCGCGACCACCAGGGCGACCAGCACGATCGACGCGGCGGTGAAGAACACCCGGTCGGCCGGCGGGCGCACCGACACCGGTGTGTACCGGCCGAAGAGCTTGCCCCGGAACACGACGAGCAGCACCGCGCACGGCACGACGACCCCGGCAAGCGCCGCCCACACCATCAGCCCGGCGAACGGGATGGGTCCGTCGAGCCCGATCTTGTCGACGGCCAGCAGGTTGGTCAGGTTCGACACGGGCAACAGCAGCGAGGCGGTGTTCGCCAGCCACACGGTGGTGAGCGCGAACGGCATCGGCGGCAGGCCCACCCGGCGGGCGAGAGCGATGACGATGGGCGTCAGCAGCACGGCGGTGGTGTCGATGGACAGGAACACGGTGCAGAGCACGGCGAGCACGACGACCGCGCCCCACAGCCCGATGGTGCGGCCACCACCGACGCGCGCGGCCAGGTCGGCCAGACGGTCGAAGACCCCGGCGTCGGCGGCGAGCTCGGACACGATGGTCAGGCCGAGCACGAACCCCAGGACCGGCAGCACCCGGTCGGCGAGTTCGATCAGGTCGGGAACGGGCAGCAGGCCGAGCGCGACGCACACCGCGCCGATGACCAACAGCACTGCACCGATGACGGCTTGACGCACGACGACTCCTTGTGTGGGGTACCGCCACCGGCGGCGCTCCAATGTAGCGACCAGTAGCGTGGCCTGAGACGACGACAGGAGGAATCCGTGCGCAAGTTCTTGTTCAACGGTGCGGTGTGGAGTTCGATCATCAGCGGCTACAGCGTGATCCAGACGACGCGTCAGGGTCCGCGTGACTGGCGCCTCGCCCTGACGTGGGTTGCCTGGCTGGCGACCACGGTGGTGGCGATCGGCACGGTGGTGGAGGACGACCGCGCGGTCCGCGCGCGGCAGCCGTGACCTGAGCGGTCCATCATCCGCGGGTGACGGACCGGAGGCCCGGTGCCAGCTGGCACCGGGCCTCCTGTGTGTCCCGGGTCGGGTCTACCGCTCGGACGGCGGGATGTGCGCGGTCTGGATCGGTCCGGTGAAGAGCGCTCCGCGCTCGTCGTCCTCACGGAAGAGCGAGCTGTCGCCCTCGGTGGAGCGGCCGCGTCGGCGCAGCGGCGTCGCGGGCTCGGCGAGCTGCACGCGCTGGACGGGCAGGGCGTCCGGGTGGGTGCGCTGCAGCCAGTCGACCATCTCCTCGCGGACGTAGCACCGCAGGTCGAACAGGCCACCCGCGTCCGGGGCGGTGACCAGGACGCGGACCCGCACCAGCCCGCCCACGGCGTCGGTGACCTGCAGCACCTTGGTCCGGCGGTCCCAGATCGTCGACGTCTCGAGGATCCGGTCGAGTTCCTTCCGCATCTCGGCGGGGCTGACACGCCAGTCCAGGTCGAACTCCACCGCGCCGAGCAGTTCGCTGCTGGTGCGCGTCCAGTTCTCGAACGGGGTGGACGTGAAGTACGTCGAGGGCAGCACGAACCGGCGGTCGTCCCACAGGTGGACGACGACGTACGTCAGCGTGATCTCCTCGATCCGGCCCCACTGGGTCTCGACCACGACGACGTCGTCGACGCGGATCGACCCGGAGAACGCGAGCTGCATGCCGGCGATGACGTTGCCCAGGGTGGACTGCGCCGCGAGGCCCGCGATCACGGAGATGAGTCCGGCCGAGGCCAGGACGCTCGCGCCGGCGGCCTCGACCCCGGGGAAGGTCAGCAAGATCGCGCCGACGCCGATGATGACGAGCACGGCGACGGTGACCCGCCGCAGGATCAGCACCTGCGTGCGGACCCGTCGCGCGACGCGGTTGTCCGGGACGTCGACGCGGTAGCGGTGCAGGCCGAGGCTCTCGAGGAACACCGCGAGCTCGCACGCCAGCCAGGTCCCGACACCGATCGTGACGACGAGGAACGCGTGCGAGACGTGGTCACGCCACGGGTACGCGTCGGTGTTCGGGATGGATGACGCGAACGCGATCCAGAGCAGCACGACGAGCAGCATCGTGCGGACGGGGTGCTTGGTGCGCCGGGAGAGCGCGGCGGCCCAGCGTTCGCGTCGACCGAGCCCGCGGAACACCAGGTGCAGGACGAGAGCGGCCACGGCGGTCGCCAGCAGGGCGAACCCGACCGCGACCAGGAGCTGGAGGAGGATGTCCATCTGCCCATGGTGCCAACTCGACGACGGGCGTGGCCCAGTCGCCGGACGACTCGGTGCGCATGTAGCGTGTCGGCCATGACAGCGCAGAACGACACAGGCGTGGAGCAGGCGCCAGCGAACGACTTCTCGCACGAGCAAGAGGGCTACCAGCACGGGCTGAAGCCCCGGCAGCTGCAGATGATCGCGATCGGCGGTGCGATCGGGACCGGGTTGTTCCTGGGTGCCGGTGGACGCCTGCACACCGCCGGGCCCGCCCTGGCCGTCGTGTACCTGATCGCGGGCGTGTTCGCGTTCTTCATCCTGCGGGCGCTCGGCGAGCTCGTGCTGCACCGTCCGTCGTCCGGGTCCTTCATCTCGTACGCGCGCGAGTTCTACGGCGAGAAGTTCGCCTACGCCGCGGGCTGGATGTACTTCCTGAACTGGGCGATGACCTCGATCGTCGACACCACCGCGGTCGCGCTCTACCTGCAGTACTGGCGGGCCTTCACCGCGGCGCCGCAGTGGCTGCTCGCCCTGATCGCGCTCGTGGTCGTGCTCGCCGCCAACATGGTGGCGGTCAAGGTCTTCGGTGAGCTGGAGTTCTGGTTCGCCATCATCAAGGTCGTCGCCCTGGTGGCGTTCCTGGTCGTCGCGCTGATCTGGCTGATCTTCGCGTTCCCGGTCGAGACGGGTGGCGAGGCCGTCCGGACGGGCTTCTCGATCTGGCAGGACAACGGCGGCCTGATCCCGAACGGCCTGCTGCCCGCGGTGCTCGTGGTGCAGGGCGTCGTCTTCGCCTACGCCGCGATCGAGCTCGTCGGCACGGCGTCCGGCGAGACCCAGGACACCGAGAAGGTCATCCCCCGCGCCATCAACTCCGTCGTGTTCCGCATCGCGGTGTTCTACGTCGGGTCGGTCGTGCTGCTGTCGCTGCTGCTGCCGTACACGTCGTACAAGGAGGGCGAGAGCCCCTTCGTGACGTTCTTCTCGTCGCTCGGCAACCCGCAGGTCGGGGTGATCGTCGGTTCGATCATGAACTTCGTGGTGCTGACCGCGGCGCTGTCGTCGCTCAACGCCGGGCTGTACTCGACCGGTCGTGCGCTGCACTCGATGGGCATGAACGGATCGGCGCCCAAGTGGACGACGAAGATGACGAAGGGCGGCGTGCCGTTCGCCGGCATCCTGCTCACCGCGGCCTTCACCGTCGCCGGCGTCGCCCTGAACTACTTCGTCCCGAAGCAGGCCTTCGAGATCGCGCTCAACATCGCGAGCCTCGGCATCATCACCGCCTGGGGCACGATCATCCTGTGCCAGATGCGCCTGCGGCAGTGGGCGAAGCAGGGCAAGGCGAAGGAACCGTCGTTCAAGCTGCCCGGCGCCCCCGTGACCGCGTGGCTCACGCTGGCGTTCCTGGTGTCGGTGCTCGTGCTCATGGCGATCGACTGGCCCGTCGGCACGCTCACCATCGCGTCGCTCGTGATCATCATCCCGCTGCTGATCGTGGGCTGGTTCCTGCAGCGCGACCGCATCCTGCGCATCGCCCAGCTGCGCGAGGGGGTCACGGGCCCGTACCCGATCACCGGGCGCGACCCCGCGAACCAGGTGCGCCGCGACGGCGACGGGAACTGACCCTGTCCGTCCAGCGCGAACCGCGCGGCGACAGCGTCGGCCGGTCGGGCACCCGCCAGTACGATCAGCGGGTGCCTGACCGTGCCGCTCCCCCGATGCTCGACCTCCAGCTGACCTGGCGGGGCTGCTTCGGGCGCGTCCGGGTGTTCCCCGACCGGGTGCACGCCGAGACCAGCTTCGAGCGGGACGCCCTCGAGCCGGTGCCGATGGACGCGGTGCGCGGCTGGCGCATCGAGCCGTGCGACTTCGATGCCGTGTGCGTGGAGTTCCTCACCCCGGACGACACCTGGCGGGTGCTGCTCGACACGTCCGACGAGCAGGTCGCCGCGCTGGCGCTCCGCCGGGTCCTCGGGCAGCCGGCACCCACCGAGTCCTGACCGACCGGCGCAGCCCACCCCGCGGCGCGGACCGGTGCGGGTCCACCCCGCGGCGCGGACCGGCGCGGGTCCACCCCGCGGCGCGGACCGGCGCGGGTTCAGCCCGCGGCGTACTGCATCACCCGGAACGGTGCCCCCTGCGGGTCGACGACGTCCGCGGCGCGCGTGTACGGCCCCTCCCACGTCGAGCGCACCCGGCCCCCGAGGGACTCGATCCGGGCGGTCGCCTCGTCGCGGTCGGCGACCCCGAACGTGACGTACCAGTCGTCGGGGCCGGCGTCGATGTGGGCCAGGGCGGCCACGACGTCGGCGAACTCGGGCGGTGCCCCGGCCTGGCGTTCGCGGATGTGCGGGTCCGACGTCGCAGCCAGGTGGTCGCCGTACCCGGGGAGCAGGAGCATCGTGCTCGGCCCCTCCTGCACGCCGGAGCGTTCCCAGCCGAACAGCTGCTGGTAGAACGAGAACGCCGCGTCGGGCTCACTGGAGCGCAGGTCGCTGAACACCCAGCCCCCGGGCGCGTTGATGTGCTGCGCGCCGAGGCGGTCGCGGGCCTGCCACAGCGCGAAGGCTGCCCCGCGCGGATCGACACACGTGGCGCCGCGTCCGGCACTGCCACCCGGGCCCGCGTCCGCCGGCGCCGTCGCCGTGCCACCGAGGTCGACGACGCGGGTGACGACCTGGTCGACGTCGTCGACCGCGATGGTGGTCCACCACGCGGCGGGGTCGTCGCTCGAGGCGATCGCGCCGACGTCACGGCCGTCGAGTGTGGCGATCCGGTACGACCCCGGCACGGACGGCGGCAGTCGCTCCTCGAGCTGCCAGCCGAACAGGGCGGCGTAGAAGTCGGCGGCGGCGTCCGGATCCGGGAAGCTCCCCTCGATCCAGCTCGGGACGCCCTGCGGGTACGTGCGCGGTGTCGCGTCGGTCATCGTGGCCTCCGGTCAGGTGCGGCGGATGCGCCCCGGTCTACTCCGTCACCGTGCTCCGTGACCAGCTCCCGGACCGGGACTGAGCGCCTCAGTCGTCGGTGTCGACGGTGTTCGTGACGACGTCACCGGACCCTGCGTCGATCCGGATGCTGTGCTTCGTACCCGAGGCATCGCGGACGTCGCCCTCCCAGACGACGGTGCCGGCGTGGTCGTCGAGTCCGAGCTCGGTGACCGAGCCCGCGACGGCGCCGGTGAGTCGGTCCGCGGCTTGCGCCACGTCGAGCTCGGCAGCGTCGACGAACCGCTGGTTCTCCGCGACGTCGTCGGGGTCCGTGCCGTCGGTCCGCGGCGCGCCCTCGGCACCGGTGCCCGCGGCGTCGGTGTGGACCTCGCGCTCGGTGCCGTCCTCGGCGACGACCAGCACCTCCCAGGCCGAGCCGTTGCGTTCCTGCTCGATCGACACCACGGTGCCGGAGCCGACGGACTTGCGGGCGGTGGCGGCTGCGTCGACGAGGGCGTCGTTCGACCGGGCTGCGCTGCTGGGAGCGGTCGTGGCCCCACTGGCGGTGTCACCGGCGGCCACCGTGGCGCCGTCCGAAGGGTCGTCAGCATCGGCACAGCCGCTGACGGCGAGGCCGCCTGCGAGGAGGACGGCGGCGGAGATGGCGATGCGGCGGGTCCGGGTCATGTCGGTGATCATCATGGGAGCGAGCCTGGCTGGCGGGTGCTGAAGCAGACCTGAAGCGGGCTGAGCGGAGACCGGGCGCCGGGGACGCGCGCATCATCCGCCGACCGGCATGCGCACGACGAACCGTGCACCGCCACCGGGCGCGTCCTCGACCACCACGCTGCCACCGTGCGCGCGCACGGCGTCGCGGACGATCGCCAGGCCCAGGCCGGACCCGCCGTCATCGCGACTGCGGGCCTCGTCCAACCGGACGAACCGGTCGAACACCCGGTCCCGCTCCCCCACCGCGATCCCGTCGCCGTCGTCCTCGACCGTCAGCTCGGCGATGGTCCCGACCTGCCGCACGCCGATCGCGACGGTGCCACTGGCATGACGCGCGCCGTTGTCGACGAGGTTCCGGACGACCTGGCCGAGCAGCCGGTGGTCGCCGAGGACGCGGGCCGGACCGATCCCCGAACCGTCTGCGCGTACCCGGCCCTCGGCGCGAACCCGTGCCACCTCGGACAGCGCCAGGTCGTCGAGGTCCACCGGCCGCCGCTCGACGAGCCCGCGTTCGTCCAGACGGGAGAGTTCGAGCAACCCGTCGACGAGCGCGGCCAACCGGTCGTTCTCGGCGAGCACGACGTCGGTCAGGTCGGCCAGGTCGATCCTGTCCGGGTGCGCGCGCGCCACCGACGCGTGCTGGCGCACCGAGGCGATCGGCGACCGGAGTTCGTGGGACGCGTCCGACACGAACCGCCGCTGCGCGGCAGCCGACCGGTCCAGTCGCTCGAGCATGTCGTTCATGGTCGCGGCGAGCCGAGCCACCTCGTCGCCCGTGGACGGGACCGCGACGCGAGCACCGCGGGACGCGCCGCCGACCTCGGCGACCTGGCTCCGGATCCGTTCGACCGGTCGCAACGACCGGCCCACGACGACCCACGTGCCGATGCCCATGAGCAGGACCAGCAGCGGCACCCCGACCGTGAGCAGTGTCACCACCGTGGTCGTGGCCGTGTCCGCCGCCTCGAGCGACGACCCGAACACCACGGTGGCGTCGGAACCGTCCGGCAGGTCGGCGTCGTCCGCCACGAGCAGCCACCGCTCGCCGTCGTGCGACCACCGAGACTCGTCGGTGGTCGGCAGCGCGGGTGGGTCGGCGTCGTCGCCGTGCGCCAGGACCCGACCGTCCGTGCCGACGACCTGCACGAGTACGTCGTCGTACCCGGCGACCGCCCGCGCGCCGTCGGTCTCGACCCGGGCGGTCGCCTGTTCCAGTCCGCTCTCGGCGCTGGTCCGCACGCCGTCGAGCAGCACCAGCCGCAGGACCGTCACGAACAGCACGGACCCGACGACCAGCGCGGCGGACACCAGCAGTACGGCGGCCAGCGTCGTCCGTGCCCGCACACTCCGCGGCGACCGCAGCAGGGAGCGTGCCCTCCGCTCACGCACCGTCCACCGCCAGCCGGTAGCCGGCACCCCGCACCGTCTCGATCGTGGCTCGCCCGAACGGCCGGTCGACCTTGCGCCGCAGGTGCCCGACGTAGACCTCGACGATGTTCGGATCGCCGTCGAAGTCGACGTCCCAGACGTTCTCGATGACCTGCCGCTTCGAGCAGACCTGGCCAGCTCGGCGGACCAGGAACTCCAGGACGGCGAACTCCCGGCTGGTCAGGTCGAGCGGGACCTCGCCGCGCGAGACGGTACGGGCTGCCGGGTCGAGCGCCAGGTCGTCGACGGTCAGGACCGCCGGGCGCTCGCGAGCACCACGACGCACCAGGGCACGCAGGCGCGCGACGAGCACCGGGTGCGAGAACGGCTTCGTGACGTAGTCGTCGGCGCCGGCATCGAGCGCCTCGACCTGGTCCCACTCGCCGTCCTTCGCGGTGAGCATGAGCACCGGCGTCCAGTCCTGCTCAGCGCGCAGTGCGGCGCAGACCGCCCAGCCGCTCAGGCCGGGCATCATCAGGTCGAGGACGATGGCGTCGTAGTCGAACTCCCGCGCGTACCAGAGGCCGTCGACGCCGTCGTGCGCCACGTCGACCGCCCATCCCTCGGCCTCGAGCCCTCGGCGGACGCCGTCCGCCAGCCGGACCTCGTCATCGACCACCAGGACACGCATGGACGGCAGTCTGTCGGGTGCCGCTGAAGCGCCGCTGAAGTCGCGGCTGGCGCCGAGATGGACGGGAGGCCCGTGGCGGGGTCGCCACGGGCCTCCCGTCCGGTGTGGGCCGGGGTCAGACCGCGGTCAGACCAGCAGCAGGATCCCCGCGATCACCGACGCGAGCGCGATCGCCATCGCGATCAGCAGCAGGATGAAGTGCACACGGTAGAAGGTGGTCGGACGGCCCGATGCGTCACGTGCACGGGTGTCCTTCGCGACGCGCTGGAAGAAGCGCGGCCAGGCGATCACGTTGAAGAGGGCACCGACGAACAGGACGACTGCGGCGAAGACGAGCACCCGTTGATCCTACCGATCGGCCGTGCGGGGCCGATGCCAGCGGTGGCGCTCGGCCGCCCCCAACGCGGCCGAGTCCCACCGGCGATCACCACACGGATGTAGCAACTGCTACAGACACTACACGGTGGTCGAGACGTCGTCGAGCCACCCGTTCGGGGCGACGTCGCGCTCGGCCCCGTGCCGGGCTCCGTGCACGATCCGCAGTCGTGCCGGACCGGTCCACGCCGCGACGAGGGCACGACTGGTCGCCAGCGGAACGGTTCGATCGGCGTCGCTGTGCACGACGAGCAGCGGCATCGCGTGCCCGGTCACCACGGGCCGTCGGAGCTGGAGGGGTGCGGCCTGTCCGGCGAGTCGCGACAGTCCGGGCACCGCGAGCACCACCGACACAGCACGACCCAGGCTCCGTCCCAGCACGCCACCGCCGACGCCGTGCGCGATGGTGGGGACCCAGTCGGTGAGCGGTCCGGTGAGCACCACGGCGCGGACCGTCACCGGCAGCGGGTCGTCGGACGCCAGCGCTCGCAGCCACAGGAACGCGCCGAAGGACCAGCCGAGCAGCACCACCTGCTGCGCACCGTGCTCGGCGGCGTACCGCAGCCACGCTCGGGCCTCGTCGGTCTCCCGCACGCCGAAGCGGTGGCGCCGCGTCGGCCAGTGGGCGGAGTGCGCCGCGAACAGGCAGGTGTACCCGAGCACGGCAAGACGCGGGGCGATCTCCTGGTGGCGGAGCGGGTGCGAACCCAGGCCCGGCAGCGCCAGGGCCCACCGCGAACCGTCGCCGACGCTCGGCGCGACCCACCCCTGCAGCTCGTGTCCGTCGACGTCGTGCACGTGCACGCCACGCAGTCCGGCGTCGGGCTGCGGTGCGGGCGCGGGTGGCTCGTGCACCGCAGCCGCACGGCGGGCGACGAGCGCGGTCGCCGTGAGCGCGAACGTGGCCGCGGCGAGGGCGACTCCGACCGCGGCGGCACGAGCCGGTGGGCCGGGTCTGCCGACGACGAGCGCGGGGCGGCCGCTACGCGACATCGAGCGCGGCTTCGGCGCGGGCGAGCACCGCGCGCTCGCGATCACTCAGCGAGGACCGTGTGCTGCGGACGCCGTCGTTGATCTCGACGATGAGCCGACTGAGCCGCGTCGCCGGGTCGTCAGTGTCGGGGTACTCGTTGTCGCTGCCGAGCCGGGCGTGCAGCGGCGCGAGGGTCTGGATCGCCCGTTCGACCTGGCGTGACCGTCGCGCACGGGCGGTCCGGTGTCCGATGACCAGCAGGAGCATGCCCGATGCGACGAAGACCACCGCGCCCGGGGTCAGGACGTCGTAGGGCAGCGAGAGTGCCCGCGTGACGGACAGGTCCCCCAGCACGTGTGCCAGGTCCATCACCACGACGACGACCATCCGCACGACGCCGAACACCCCGCCGACCACGAGCACCCACAGTCCGACCAGGTCGGTGCGGGAGCGGGCTTCGCGCAGGCGCAGCACGCAGATCACGCCCGTGGCGCCGAGCGCGACGCCCAGGTACACCGTCTGCGCGATCGAGTACACCGCCGCCGCAGCGTGGCCGCCGGCGTCGAGCATGAAGGTCGTCGTGGTCGGGGGCTTGTCGAGCACGGTGAACGCGGTGACGATCACGATGCCGACGACCGCGCACGCCACGATGATCGCGTTGCGCAGCCAGGGCCCAGCGGCACCGACGGCCTTCGCCACGCCCCACAGCAGCGTGCTCGTCCCCGCGATCATCAGGCAGTCGCTGATCACCGTCACCAGGTTGAACCCGCCGAACACCGGGTCGAGCCAGCGGTACAGCGGGTCGATGTTGGTGACGATCGTGGCGCAGAACAGCAGGAAGGTGACGGCGAGGGTGCAGTCCTGCCCGCGCTGCAGCACGAAGAGCACGACGGCCCCCACGACCAGCAGCGCCGCCTGGACGACGGCCAGGATCACCGCGACGCCCCCGCCGGCGAGCGACGCGGCATCATCCGAAGACGCCGCGGAACGCGCTCGGGCGCCCGCGGTGGTCGCGGATCAGGGCGGCGAGTTCGTCGGCGAACAGCTCGGCTTCGCGCTCGAAGTCGTTCTCGAAGAGCCCGCGGGCCATCGCCCGTTCGACCTTGTACTCGGGCAGGTCGGGGATGACGTCACGGATGTACGCCGCCTGCGCCGAGGCCTGGTGGTGCGCGTGCAGCACGTGGCCGAGCTCGTGGCCGATGACGAACGACCGGAAGGTCGAGGACGGGGTGGGCGAGATCATGATGAGGTGCTGGTGCTCGAGCGTCGCGACGAACCCGCACACGGGTTCAGCGGCCAGGAACGCTTCTTCGCGGACGACGATCGGCTTGCCGACCACCTGCGCGGCGGCGACGACGGCCTGGTCGACACTCGACCATCCCTCGGCACGACCCCGTGCCCAGAACTCGGCGACGTGGTCGCTCACGGCACGATCCCGCGCTGGGACTCTTCCTCGATCACCGAGGCGATGCGCCGGAGTGCCTCGGGCGAGAGCTCGCCGGGGAACGTCCGCGCTGCGAACCCGCTGACCCGGGCGGACCGCAGCGAACGGACGAGGGCGAGCTGGGCGCCGATGCGCTCGGGGACGTCGCTGTCCTCGAGCAGGAAGCGCTCGTCGACCTCGAAGAAGCCGGCGAGCAGCTGCAGCAGCGCGGTGTCCCGGTTGCGCCGACCGTCACCGGAGAGCATGTAGGTCCACTTGGCCCGCGAGAGCGACCCCCCGCGCGAGTCGACGTAGTCCTCGATCGCCGAGAACGGCACCGGCGTGCCGCGCTGGGACTCCTCGAAGTCGAGCAGCAGGTTGAGACGGCGAGCGAGCTCGGCCGCGTCGAGGGCACCACCCTTGGGTTCCCGTGTCATCACGTTTCCCGACCCCCTCGGATACACGGGAACCCCCGCCGGAGCGAGGGTTCCTTGTTCGTGGTGCACCCCCTCGGACTTGAACCGAGAACCCACTGATTAAGAGTCAGTTGCTCTGCCAATTGAGCTAGAGGTGCATGCCCGTGACGCTTGGGCGGTGTTGTGGTGTGTGCCGCAACGGGAATCAACAATAGCATGGGTTTCGCGTGCCGGAGACCACCTGTCGGCACCGACTGAACAGGAGCACCATGACCGATCGTCTCGCCGCCGGCGACACCGCACCCGACTTCACGCTGCCCGACCAGGACGGTGTCGAGCACGCCCTGGGATCGCTCCGTGGGCGCAAGGTCATCGTGTACTTCTACCCCGCCGCGTCCACCCCGGGCTGCACCACCGAGGCGTGCGACTTCCGCGACAACATGTCGTCGTTGCAGGCCGCCGGGTACCAGGTCCTCGGCGTCTCGAAGGACGACCTGCCGGCGCTCAAGCGGTTCCAGCACGAACAGGCACTGACCTTCCCGCTGCTCAGCGACCCCGACCTGGCCGTGCACCGGGCGTACGGCGCGTGGGGCGAGAAGAACAACTACGGCAAGGTCGTCACCGGCACCATCCGTTCGACGATCGTCGTCGACGAGGACGGCCGCGTCGAGCTGCCGCTGTACAACGTCAAGGCCACGGGCCACGTGGCGAGCCTGCGGAAGAAGCTCGGCCTGGTCTGACCGGACGCAGCGCACGGACCGGAGGCGCGGTGCCAGCTGGCACCGCGCCTCCGGTCCGTGCGGTGCGGGGCTACTCGACGCGACGCGCCAGCGCGGCCGTCACCGACTTCGACAGCACCAGCGTGATGGCGACCAGGGCGGGCAGCAGCAGCGCCCAGCCGACCGACGGGACGCGGAACACGCCCTGGAACGCACCGATCGCCAGCGCTCCCTGCAGGACCTGCCACACGATGATGCCGCTGCGCACCCACGAGCGAGACCGCCAGAGTCCGACGAGCATCGAACCGAGCCAGAGCGCGGCGATGGCCGTCAGCACCGTGAGCGCGATGCCCGAGGCGAGGCTCGACGCCGGGGAGACCAGCACCTCGACCAGCAGGAACACCGTCGCTGCCACCAGGGCCGCGAACTCGAGCGCGACCACCACGAGCAGCACGAGCATCGCCCGGGAACGCGGCTGGCGCGGCGGCTCGTGGGGGTCGAGCAGATTCGAGGTGGGCTCAGACACAGTGATCCTCCAGCATTGCAACCCTTGATTTGGCCATATCAGTATGGAACGATGTTCGAGGTCGTTTGGACGGCACGATGTGGTGTGCGTCTCCCGTGGTTCGATGCTCCTCCCCCGAGCATCTGCGGGCGTCGGACTCTCCCCGCACGGTTTCCTCCCCACAGGATCCTCCCGTACGTCACATGAGCATGTGCAGAGTCCTCGAGCCCCGAACCACGGCCCCGGCCTGCCGTTCGAGCATCGACATCAAGGAGCACCACCACATGGACTGGCGTGACAAGGCAGCCTGCCTCACCGCGGACCCCGAGCTCTTCTTCCCCGTCGGGAACACTGGTCCCGCGGTGGACCAGATCGAGAAGGCCAAGTCGGTGTGCGCACGGTGCACCGTGACCGAGATGTGCCTGCAGTACGCCCTCGAGAACAACCAGGACTCGGGCGTCTGGGGCGGCCTCAGCGAGGACGAGCGTCGCGCGCTCAAGCGCCGCGCCGCGCGCGCTCGCCGCGCCTCCTGACGCAGCAGCACTGACGCACCAGCACTGACGCACCAGCACTGACGACGACGCCCGCCGGGCCCCTCGGGGCGCGGCGGGCGTCGTCGTGCGCGCGCCGTGCGGGGTGCATGCCGGCCCGTTCGCACAACCAGGAGCACGGCGCACCACGCGAACACGTGGCGCGGGGTGACTTCCGTTGCGCGGGGGCAGTCGCAACCGCCTGGAGGCCCGCGACCGGTCCGGCGGATCGGTGGCGGGCCTCCAGGCGGTCGCGTCGCTACGCGGCGGCGGTCTCCCACCGGAACGGGATCGAGATCGTGACCTCGGTGCCGCTGCCGGTCAGGGTGTGCCAGTCGATCGTGCCGCCGAGCTCACCCTGGATGAGGGTCCGGACGATCTGCGTGCCGAGCCCCGAGCCGACCTTGCCCTCGGGGAGCCCGACGCCGTTGTCGCGGACCTGGATCGACAGGTGGTCGTCGGAGCGGTGCGCGACGATCTCGACCTCGCCGTCGCGACCGTCGAGGCCGTGCTCCACCGCATTCGTGACCAGCTCGGTGAGTCCGAGTGCCAGGGGTGTGGCCGCTTCGGACGGCAGCACGCCGAACTCCCCCGTCTTCTTCGGATGCACCGTGGTGTTGTGCGACGCCGCGACCTCGGTGACGAGCTTGAGCACGGAGTCGAACACCTCGTCGAAGTCGACGTTCTGGCTGAGCCCGGTCGACAGCGTGTCGTGCACGACGGCGATCGCGGCGACGCGGCGCATGGCGTTCTGCAACGACGTGCGGGCTTCGTCCGAGTGGGTGCGCCGTGCCTGGATGCGCAGCAGGGACGCCACCGTCTGCAGGTTGTTCTTGACGCGGTGGTGGATCTCGCGGATCGTCGCGTCCTTGGTGATGAGCTCGCGCTCCTGGTGCCGCATCTCGGTGACGTCGCGGCAGAGCACGACGGCGCCGATCCGCTCGCCGTGGTCGCGGAGCGGGATCGACCGCAGGGTGACCGTGACGCCCTTGGACTCGATGTCCGCGCGCCACGGTGCGCGACCGGTGACGACGAGCGGCAGGGACTCGTCGACGTCGAGCTGCTGCCCGAGGAGCTCGGTGGTGACCTCGGCCAGGGACTTCCGCTCGAGCTCTTCCTCGTAGCCCATGCGGTTGAAGGCGCTGAGCCCGTTCGGGCTCGCGAAGGTGACGATGCCGTTCGTGTCGAGGCGCAGCAGACCGTCACTCGCGCGCGGGGCACCGCGGCGCGGGCCGGCCGGTGCGCCGAGGTCCGGGAAGTCCCCGGTCGCGATCATGCCGAACAGGTCGTTCGCACTCGCGGTGAAGTTCAGTTCCTGACGACTGGGCGTGCGCGACTCGTCCTGGTTCGAGTGGCGGGTGACCACCGCGATCGGACGGTCGGTCGTCTGCTTGCTCTTCGGGCTGAGCCGCCGCAGCACCGGGATGGCGCGGACGCGGGTCGGGGTGTCCTCGTACCAGTCCGGCTCGGCGGAGTCCGTGACGCGCGCGCTGGCGAAGCTCTGGGTGACCTGCTCGCGCCACTCCTCGCGGATCTCCTGCCCGACGATGTCGCGGTAGAACAGGGTCGCAGCGGACGACGGACGGGCGTGGGCGACCGCGACGAACGAGCCGTCCTCGGCAGTCGGGACCCACAGCACCATGTCCGCGAAGGACAGGTCCGCCAGGAGCTGCCAGTCGCCGACGAGCAGATGGAGCCACTCCACGTCGGCTTCGGAGGACCGGCCTTGCGCGAGGACGAGATCACTGAGGGTCGACACCGCATCAGTCTAGGTGCGACGGCCTGTGGAGAATCGCTCTCCGTCCACAGGTGAACGCTCGATGAAATCTGAATGTTGCATTCCCCATACGCTCGATCTCCGACGGAAGGGGCCCGGGTGGCGCGGGAAGCACAACGGATCGATGACGATGCGGAGGAGCCGCGACGAGCACTGCGGCCGGGCTCGGGCGGCGCAGTCGCACGCCGGCCCGACCAGCCAGCGGGCGGGGCCGACGGCCAGGCGACCGGGCCAGGTGACCCGGCGGAGACAGCCCGCGCGCTGGCGCTCTGCGTCGCCGAGATCCTCACGGGAGCACGAGAGGTCGACAGCATCGCGCGGTGGATCACCGAGGACGTGCATCGACATCTGCAGCAGCGTGCCGCGTACGCCGCGCGGGCTCGATCGGCGGCGCGACGACACAGCCGGCGGGCGTCGATCCGCGTCGGCGGTGCCGTGGTCAGCCGTCCGGCAGAGGGCGTGGCCGAGGCGAGTGTCGTGGTGCACACGCGGTCGCACGCCCGAGCGGTGGCGATCCGGCTCGAGGTGCGGTCGGGCCGGTGGCGGGCGACCGCGGTCGCCATGCTCTGACGGCGGCGACGCGCTCGACGGGGTGCGGGGTGCGGGGTGCGGGGTGCGGGGTGCGCCCGGCATGCGACGCGCCCGGCGGGGCGTGCCCGGCGGGACGCGTGCCGCGAGCACGGCGTGCGACGCGCCCGGCGGGGCGTGCCGCGGGCGCGGTGTGCGACGCGCCCGGCGTGCCGTGCGCGGCACGCCGCGATGCGCCCGGCGGTGCGCCGCACCCGCGTGCGGACGTCGCACCCCGTCACCCCCGGGCGCGACGTCCGCCCGGGGGTGCGACGGAACCGCCCCGGGGTGCGACGCGCCCATCCCAGGGACAGGCGCCACCCGTCAGACCGACGCCGAGCCTCCACAGCGGCACACACACGCACCGCACCCCCGTGCGCACGTCGCGCCCCGTCACCGACGGGCGCGATGTCCGCCCGGGGGTACGACGCGACCGCTCGGCGGCAACGGCAACGGTGCCGACGCCGACGACGGTGCCGGGCACGACGAAGCCGCCCTGAGTCCGGCGCGGTCGTGTCGGACCGTCGCCGGGCCCCTGAGCGGCTCGTCGTGTGCGGTGTCCGGGAGCGTCAGCCCTTCTTGGCGGCCTGACGACGGTCGGCACGGTTGGTCGCCGTCGCCTGGCCGGTGGCCGTGGCAGCCGAGCCGAACGCCGAGCCCTTCTCGGGCGCGACTTCCGCTTCTTCCTCGGCCTGGGCGCGCTGCGCGAGCGCGGTTGCGGCCTGTTCGAGGCGCCCCTGCTCGTCGCGGACCTCGACCTCACCGTCGATGGACGGTGCCGAGAACTCGAGGCCAGCGACCTCTTCTTCGTCCAGGCCCTTCGCCTGGATGACCGCGTTCTCGCCGTCGGACTGCACCTGCACCTCGAGGTTGAACAGGAAGCCGACCGACTCTTCGCGGATCTGGCCCATCATGCTCTGGAACAGCGCGAAGCCCTCGCGCTGGTACTCGACGAGCGGGTCGCGCTGCGCCATGGCACGCAGGCCGATGCCGTCCTTCAGGTAGTCCATCTCGTACAGGTGGTCGCGCCAGCGGCGGTCGACCACGGAGAGGACCACGCGGCGCTCGAGCTCACGCATGGCCTCTTCGCCGAGGGTCTCCTCGCGCTGGGTGTAGGCCAGCTTGGCGTCGGAGAGGATCTCGCGACCGAGGAACTCGCGCGTCGCCTTGCCCTTGGAGCCGGCCTCGGTGATGACCTCGTCGATGGTGATCGAGATCGGGTACAGCGTGCCGAGCTCGGTCCACATCGCGTCGAGGTCCCAGTCGTCCGGGGAACCTTCGCTGGTGTGGGTGTCGATGACGTCGTCGATGACGCTCTTCAGGAACGACTGCGTGCGTTCGTGCAGGTCGTCGCCCTCCAAGATGTGGCGACGGTCACTGTAGATCGCCTCGCGCTGGCGGTTCAGGACGTCGTCGTACTTCAGCACGTTCTTGCGGATCTCGGCGTTGCGGCCCTCGACCTGCGACTGGGCCGAGCGGATCGCACGCCCGACGAGCTTGTTCTCGATCGCCAGGTCGTCCGGCACGTTCGAGCGGCCCATGAGGCTCTCGGCGGCGCCGGAGTTGAAGAGCCGCATCAGGTCGTCGGTGAGCGAGAGGTAGAAACGGCTCTCGCCCGGGTCACCCTGACGGCCGGAACGACCACGGAGCTGGTTGTCGATGCGACGCGACTCGTGGCGCTCCGTGCCGAGGACGTACAGTCCGCCGGCTTCGCGGACCTTGTCACCCTCGGTCTCGACGATGGCCTTCGTCGCGGCGAACACCTCGTCCCACGCGGCCTCGTACTCGTCCGGGGTCTCGGTCGGCGACAGGCCCTTGGCGTGCATCTCCTGGACCGCGAGGAACTCCGCGTTGCCGCCGAGCATGATGTCGGTACCACGACCGGCCATGTTCGTGGCGACGGTCACAGCGCCGACGCGACCCGCCTGGGCGACGATCGCTGCTTCGCGCGCGTGGTTCTTCGCGTTGAGGACCTCGTGCTTGACGCCCTTCTTGGCGAGCAGCTTGGACAGGTACTCGGACTTCTCGACGCTGGTGGTGCCGACCAGGACCGGCTGGCCCTTCTCGTGCCGCTCGGCGATGTCCTCGGCGACCTGCTCGAACTTGGCCTTCTCGTTCTTGTAGACCAGGTCGGTCTGGTCGAGACGCCGCATCGGCTTGTTGGTCGGGATCGGGACCACGCCGAGCTTGTAGGTCGACATGAACTCGGCCGCTTCGGTCTCGGCGGTGCCCGTCATGCCCGAGAGCTTCTGGTACAGCCGGAAGTAGTTCTGCAGCGTGACGGTGGCCAGCGTCTGGTTCTCCGCCTTGACCTCGACGCCTTCCTTCGCCTCGATGGCCTGGTGGATGCCCTCGTTGTACCGACGGCCCATCAGGATGCGACCGGTGTGCTCGTCGACGATCAGGACCTCGCCGTTCATCACGACGTAGTCCTTGTCGCGCTTGAACAGGGCGTCGGCCTTGATCGCGTTGTTGAGGAACGAGATCAGCGGGGTGTTCGCCGACTCGTAGAGGTTGTCGATGCCGAGGTAGTCCTCGACCTTCTCGATGCCGGGCTCGAGCACGCCGACGGTGCGCTTCTTCTCGTCGACCTCGAAGTCCTCGCCCGCGGTCAGACGACCGGCGATCGAGGCGAACTCGGTGAACCAGCGGTTGGCTTCGCCCGAGGACGGGCCGGAGATGATGAGCGGCGTGCGGGCTTCGTCGATGAGGATCGAGTCGACCTCGTCCACGATCGCGAAGAAGTGGCCGCGCTGCACCATGTCAGCGGCCTGCCACGCCATGTTGTCGCGCAGGTAGTCGAAGCCGAACTCGTTGTTCGTGCCGTAGGTGATGTCCGCGGCGTACTGCTCGCGGCGTTCGATCGGCGACTGGTTCGCCACGATGCACCCGGTCGTCATGCCGAGCGCGCGGAACACGCGGCCCATGAGCTCGGACTGGTACGACGCCAGGAAGTCGTTGACGGTGATGACGTGCACGCCGCGGGACGGGATCGCGTTGAGGTACGCGGCGGTCGTCGCGACGAGGGTCTTGCCCTCACCGGTCTTCATCTCGGCGATGTTGCCGAGGTGCAGTGCGGCGCCGCCCATGAGCTGGACGTCGAAGTGCCGCATGCCGAGCGTGCGCTTGGCGGCTTCGCGCACGGCGGCGAAGGCCTCGGGCAGCAGGTCGTCGAGGGTCTCGCCGTTGGCGTACCGCTCACGGAGCTCCTTGGTCTCGTCCTGGAGCTCGGCGTCGGTGAGACTCGCGAAGTCGTCCTCGAGGTCGTTGATGGCCGAGGCGTACGCCTTCAGCCGACGGAGGGTGCGCCCTTCACCGATGCGGAGGACCTTCTCCAGCACGTTTGCCACGTGAACTCCTTACGGGGTCGTCGCGCGCGGGTGGCGCGCCGATCAGCCAGTCATGCTAGCAACCCGCACGAGCGGGCTGCTGTGAGCAGCGGTGTGCACGGCCCGCGGACGGACCGTGCACACCGACTGGTCGTCGTCCGTTGCTAGGCGATGGCGCTGGCCGGCTCGGTGCGGCGGTCCTGGGCGTCGGCAGCAGCGGTGCTGTCGGTGCCGTCGAGGCCGATGACGCCGTAGTCCCAGCCCTTGCGCCGGTACACGACACTCGGACGGTGGGTGTCGGCATCGACGAACAGGTAGAAGTCGTGCCCGACGAGCTCCATGTGGTAAAGCGCGTCGTCGACGGTCATCGGGGCCGCTTCGAACACCTTCTCGCGGATGACGACGGGCGAGTAGACCTCTTCGGCGTCCTCACGCGCGGCTTCGTCCACGACGCTGATCGCCCCCGTCGCCACGTCCTCGATGAGCTTGGCGTCGGCCGGGACCACACCCATGCCGTCGAAGGCCGATCCGGACGCCTCGGCCACCGAGGTGGGACGGTGACGCCCACGGTGGACCTTCTTGCGGTCGCGTGCCCGACGCAGCCGTTCCGACATCCTGGCGAACGCCAGGTCGAACGCCGCGTACTTGTCCGATGCCGCCGACTCGGCCCGGACGAGCGGCCCGGGTCCGATCAGGGTCAGCTCGACGCGGTCCTCGCCCTGGCTGCTGCCGCTCTTCTCGTGGTGGCGGCTGATGCGCACCTCGAAGGCGAGGGCGCGGTCGGCGAGCACGTCGAGCTTGTCGGACTTCTGTTCGACGTAGGTGCGGAATCGATCGGTGATCCCGACGTTCCGGCCCGTGATCGTCACGTCCATGGCGGCTCCCATCCGTACTTCGGCGCGTCGCCTCCATCCGGCGATCTACGGCGCCTTGTCGCCACACGCTAGACCCGCAGACCATCGCGCGTCACGTCGGAACCGTGGTTCGCGAAGACACCCACCGGATGCACAGTGGACACCGGGCGTTCACCCGGCAGTCAGCGCTCGACACTGGCCGTCGCCACACACCGCACCACCCGACCGCCGGCCGCCCGGACGGCCCGGACCGCCTCGGCCATGGTGACGCCCGTCGTGACGACGTCGTCGACCAGCACGACGTGCCGCCCGCGGACACCGACCGCGCGCAGGGTGCCGACCGTGGCGTCGACCCGCTCGAGCGCCGTCCGTTCCTTCTGTCCGCCACCACCGCCGTGGGTCCGGTCGGACACGGACCGCCGCGACCGGCGCAGTCGTCCGGTGCGGTGCACCCCGCCCCGCGCCAGCAGGAGCACCACGGTGTCGAACCCGCGGCGTCGACGGCCCCGGGGAGACGGAGGCACCCGGAGGACACGGGTACCCGGCGGTGCTCCGGCGAGCGCCTGACGCACGAGCGCGGCCGTCGGTCGTCCGAGCGGTGTGGCGACGTCGACCCGCCCCCGGAGCTTGAGTTCGAGCAGCAGCGTGCGGACGAGCCCCTCGTACTCGAAGGCGGCATCGAGCCGGGCGCCGGCGACGAGCCGGACCCGTCGGGGTCGGGCGGCGAGATCGGCGCGACACCGCCGGCAGAGGGCCCGGTCGGGCGCCCCGCACCCCAGGCAGGCGACGGGCAGGAACAGCCCGACCACCGCGGCCACGGCGTCCGACCAGGGACGCGGCGGGGAATCGGTGTCGGGTCGGGGTGGCGGCGGTGTCGATGGCATGCCCCGATCCTGGTGGCCGGAGCCCACCGGACGGCGGCCGACCCCGGGAACGGTGGACGAGCCTCCGGTCCGGCGGGGTGTGGAGGAACAGCCGACGGGACCGGTCGTCAGCGCTGCATGCCGAGCACCGAGGCCTTGATGCCGGTGCGGTCCCATCCGCCCCCGGCCGACTGCAGCACCTGGCCGTCGGACATCCGCAGCAGCAGCGCTCCACCGCTGCCGCCGACGATCTGCTTCGCCGTGCCGTCCGGCTTCTGCAGGGTCGTCGCCTGCCCGCCGATGGTCGACCGGACGATGCTCGGCCCGCTGGCCGTCTGCCCGAGCGTCGCGACGTCGAGGTCGCTCACCCAGGTGGCACCGACCGCCGTGCCCGTTGCGGCCTGCAGACGGACCGGGGCACCGAGCGCCGTGGGGGCGCGGTCGGAGTCGCGCACGATCGCCATGACGTAGAGCGCCGGGCCTCCGTCCGTGTCGATCAGGGCGAGCGCCCTGGTCGAGTCGCGGGACACCTGGAACGACACGAGCCGGCCGTCCGGCAGCGTCGAGGTCACCTGGTGCTGCTCGCCGCGGAAGCTCCACGCGGTGATCGCCCGCGGGTTCGTGGACTGCGCCGTCCAGACGAACCCCTGGTCGTCGACGGACGGCGGGACGAGGTCCTGGCTCGAGGTGACGCGGACGGGCTTCTTGCCGCTCTGGACGACGAAGACCCCGTCGCCGTTGCGCACCGCGGCGTCGGTCCCGGCCGCGTTCAGGGACAGCGCGTCCGGGGTGAGTGCGGCGATCGCGTCGCCGAGACCACTGCCGAGCTTCGCGACGTCGCCGGTCCCGGGAGCGGCGTAGCCCACCCCGTCGGAGGACACCACGAGCGGCCTGGGGTCGACGTCGGGGTTGACCACCGCGCTCGTGCCGCTGGAGTCGGGGATCGAGAAGCTGCCGCCCTCGATGGTCAGCTCGACCGACGAGATCGTCGCGACCGAGGAAAGGGACCGGGCGAGCTGCTCGCGCATCCGCACCTTGTCGACAGTGCTGGCCCGGAGCGCTTCGCTCGACAGGTCCACCTGGGCGCTGCCGTTGTCCACCGTCACCGCGTTCAGCGAGAGCTGCGTGCCCTCGGGGAACGACGACAGCACGGCGCCCTTCATCCAGTCCGCCGGGCCGGCCAGCAGGGCGCTGACGATCCGCGTGCTGGTGGAGGACCTGGCGAGGAACCAGCGCTCGTCGGGGACCAGGTAGCGGTAGGTCGGGTCGTAGAAGTACAGCGCGTGGGGCTGGAACACCTGCCCGAAGCTGCCCGGTGTCAGGATGATGCCGTCGGGCGCGTAGCTGATCCGCCACTCGCCGTCCTGCTTCGTGAACTGGAACGTGAGCGTCGACGACGTCGGTCGGACCGCCTGGGTGTACTCGCCGTCGCTGTCCACCGTGGCGCTCGCGGTGAGCGTGTAGGTCAGCTCGCGGTCCCCCACCTGTTCCACGTCGCCGTCCCCCTGCCGGATCGTGGTGCTCTGGCGCGGGTTCCACTTCTGGGCGAACCCGTCGCTCAGGAACTCGCGGGCGACGGCGTAGTTGTCCTGCGCGCCAGTGGCGGCGTTCACGAACCCGCGCAGGATCGCACTCTGCGTGGAGCCGTCCTCGGGGGCGCTCGGCCGGTAGTCGACACCGGAGACCGACTCGTCCTTGAGGCTCTGGCCGGTGCGGACCGGACCGCCGGTGGGGATCGCCGCACAGGCGGACACGGCGACGAGCGTCAGGGCGGCGAGCGCCACGGCGAGGACGCGGCGCGTGCGGACGCGTGCGGGGCGCGTGCGGACGCGTGCGGGGCGCGTGCGGACGGGTGCGGACGTGGCGGGGCGCGTGCGGCTCATCGGGTGGGCTCCTCTCGCGGGCCGTCGTAGGACTCGTCGAGCTCCGGCAACCGGATCGCACTCGTCGCGGTGGGTTCCTGCCCCTGCCGTGGGACGGTCAGCACGAACGCCGATCCCTCACCGAGCCGCGACCACACGTCGATGCGGCCCCCGTGCAGCTTGGCGTCGCCGAGGCTGATGGCCAGTCCAAGGCCGGTCCCGCCGATCGTTCGCTTGCGGCTGGGATCAGCCCGCCAGAAGCGGTCGAACACCCGCGTGGTGTCCTCGGCGGGCATGCCGACGCCGTGGTCCCGCACGGCGATGGCGACGGTCTTCGCGTCGCTGTCGACGACGACGTGCACGGGTTTGGCGTCGCCGTGCTCGATCGCGTTGCCGACCAGGTTGCGCAGGATCCGTCGGATGCGGCGGGCGTCGAGCTGCATCGTCGTGTGGCCCCCCGGCGTCGCCAGCCGGAGTTCCACGCCGGCGCGTTCGGCGAGCGGCCGGAACTCGTCGACGATGTCGGTGGCGAGCGCCGCGGGGACGACCGGTTCGGTCTCGAGCTCGACCGCCTGGGCGTCGTACCGCGAGATCTCCAACAGGTCGGACAGCAGCAGCTCGAACCGTTCGATCTGGTCGTGCATGAGCTCCGCCGAGCGACCCGCCGACGGTTCGAACGCGTGCCGCGCGTCGTACAGGACGTCACCGGCCAGGCGGATGGTCGTCAGCGGCGTCCGGAGCTCGTGGGAGACGTCGGACACGAACCGCTGCTGCACCCGCGAGAGCTCGGCGAGCTGGGTGATCTGCCGGCTGACCGCGTCCGCCATGCCGTTGAAGCTCCGAGCGAGGGTGGCGACGTCGTCCTGCCCGCGGACCGGGATGCGTTCGTCCAGGCGTCCGGCGGCGATCTTGCGGCTCGTCTCGGCAGCGCCGCGGATCGGGACGACGACGAGCCGGACGACGAGGGACGTGACCAGGGCGATGAGCACGATGAGCGCGACGCCGCCGATCGACAGCGTCTGCGACACGAAGTCCAGGGTCTTCTGCGCGTCGGACAGGTCGTACACCAGGTACAGCTCGTACTGCCCGGCGCTCGGCACCTGCAGCGTCGACCCGACCGCGATCCCCGGCTCGCGCCGACCGCCGTCGTCGAGACGGACCGCCTGCAGGTGCAACCGCCCGGTGTCCTTGCCCACCTCCTTCCGGAGCGCGTCGGTGATGACCGCATCGGGGAAGTACTGGCTCGCCCGGTTCTGCAGGGTCTGCGGCGTCGACTGGTTCGGGGACCGCTCGATCGCGATGCTCGTGCCGCCCGGGCTGGTCGTGTTCGACAGGATCGCGCGCTGCGCCTCGTTCTGCAGCGTCTCGAGTTCGGACTGGTTGTTGTCCTCGGCCGCGGTCGCCGCGTCGAAGATGCCCTGCGCGACGTTCGTCGCCCGAGCGGACTCCGCCTCGATCTGGTCGCGGCGCTGCGCGTACACGTTGCTCGAGATGCTCAGCATGACCGCGGTGCCGATCACGACCACCGCGAGTCCGGTCGTGGTGACGGTGATGGCCACCGACCGGAACATCAGCGATCGACGCCACAGGTACGCGACGGCGCGCCACCCGCGTCGGGCCCAGTGGCGCAACCGCCGGCGCACCTGGCCGAGGCCCGACGCACCGGACGTCGTCGGCGGCACGGTGCTCAGGCTCCCCCGGCGCGGTACCCGACGCCGCGGACGGTGGTCACGATGCGCGGGTTGTCCGGATCGTGCTCGATCTTCGCGCGGAGGCGCTGCACGTGGACGTTCACCAGACGGGTGTCGGCCTTGTAGTGGTAGCCCCAGACCTGTTCGAGCAGCATCTCGCGGGTGAACACCTGGTTCGGCTTCTCGGCGAGGGCCCGCAGCAGGTCGAACTCGAGCGGGGTGAGCGCGATGACCGCGTCACCGCGACGGACCTCGTGCCCGGGGACGTCGACCGTCAGGTCCCCGACGTTCAGGACGGTGGCGTCCGAGGCCGCCGGTCGCAGCCGCGTGCGGATCCGCGCGACGAGCTCCTTCGGGTTGAACGGCTTCACCACGTAGTCGTCGGCGCCGTTCTCGAGCCCGGCGACGACGTCCGAGGTGTCGCCTCGGGCGGTCAGCATGATGATCGGCGTGCCGCTCTCGGCACGGATCCGACGGCACACCTCGATGCCGTCGATCCCCGGCAGCATCACGTCGAGCAGCACCAGGTCGGGCTTGGTCGCGTGGAAGGCGTCGACGGCGTCGTTGCCGTCGGCGCTGAACTCGGGCTCGTAGCCCTCGGAGCGGAGGACGATGCCGATCATCTCGGCGAGGGCCTGGTCGTCGTCGACGACGAGGATGCGCGGTGTCATGGTGATGGCTGCTCTTCGGTGGCGTGCGGACGTACCCGAGCGGGCACGTGTCGTTCACGATAGCCGAGGCCCCATCACGACGGGTTTTCCGCCAGGATGGACGTGTCCGCGTGTCCCAGCGCGGCCGACGGGAGGGGGCGGTCCGATGGCGAACGACGAATGGCGTGCACCCGGGGCGTCCGACGGTCCGGACGACCGACCAGGAGGCCCGCGGCAGCCGCCGACGCAGCCGCCGTCCCAGGGCACCCCAGCAGCCCCTGCATGGTCCGGCCAGCAGGGCTGGTCCGGGCCGCAGGGTCCGTCCGGCCAGCAGGGTCCGTCCGGCCAGCAGGGCCCGCCGCCGTCGCAGCGTCCGGTCATCCCGCTGCGTCCGCTCGGGTTCGGGGACGTACTGGCTGGTGCGTTCACCGTCTTCCGCCGGAACCCCCGCGTGCTGGTCCTGTGGGCGGTGCTGCTGTCCGGCGTGCTCGGGCTGGTCTCGACCCTCGTGACGACGTTCGGGCAACGCTCGCTGCAGTCCCGGATGCTGTCGGCGTTCGACGGTGGGGACGACGGCACCAGCATCATCGCGGGCAGTCTGACCCTGTACCTGGTCCTGGCCACCGTGGTGCCCTTCCTGGCCTACCTCGGCCGCGGCTTCCTGGTCGCACCGGTCGCCGTGGACACCGGGCAGCGTGTGCTCGGACGTCGCGGCACCTTCCGCGGACTCTGGTCGCTGCTGGCCGGGCGCCGGTGGAGCGTCGTGTGGTGGATCCTGCTGCAGCTGGCGGCCGGCATCGTCGTCGCCGTGCTGTTCCTGCTGGTCGTCGTCGGGCTGGTCGGTGCCGTCTCCGCGGACAGCGGCGGCACGATCGCGGCCTTCGTGCTCGGCATCATCGGCATGGCGCTCGGGTTGTTCGTCCTGCTGGCGTTCCTGAGCACCCGGTTCGCCTTCACCGTCCCCACCATCGCGCTCGAGGGCCGCGGCGTGTTCGCGGCGGCCGCGCAGTCCTGGCGGCTCACGCGCGGCGCGTTCTGGCGCACGTTCGGCATCCTGCTGCTCGTGCAGATCGGGTTCGGCATCGCGGCGGGCATCGCGGGCATCCCCCTGTCGCTCGGAGCGAGCCTGGTGTCGGGGGTGTTCGACCCGCTCGGCCAGACGAGCACCGGACCGGGTGCGTCGGTCGGAGCGGTCGTCGCACTCGTCGTCGGCAGCCTGCTGGTGATCGCGGTGCAGTGCGTCACCGACGTGCTCAGCGCCGCTGTCACCACCTTCCTGGCGATCGACCGGCGCATCCGGACCGAGGCCCTCGACCAGCGCATCGCGTCGCACCTGGAGACCGGGTCGCCGAGTGACCCGTTCGCCCCGGCCGAACCCGTCGCACGCCCGCCGTGGGGCGGACCGCAGCCGAGCCAGCAGCAGTGGCAGCAGCAGCCGGGCCCGTGGCCGCAGCAGCCTCCGCAGCAGCAGTGGCCCCAGCCGCCGCAGCAGCCGGGCCCGTGGCCCCAGCAGCAGCCGCCGTGGGGACCCCCCGGTGACGGCGGGCGCGGATGACGGGCGTCGACCCGGACCAGGCTCGCCGACTGCTCGAACGCGAGCTCGCCAAGCAGGACTACAGCGGCGCCCACGTGACCTGGTGGGACCGTGCCTCGCGGTCGTTCCTCGACTGGCTCGGTTCGCTGCGCCCGGACGGGCTGGGCTCCGAGGGCTTCGGCCGCACGGTGCTGGTCATCGCCGTCGTGGTGCTCGTGGCGGTCGTCGTGCTCGTCGTCGTCGCGCGCGGTCTGCCCCGGCGTCGGGCGCGGCTCGCTGCCGAGGGTCCCGGCGGGGTCTTCGACGGCGACGACCAGCGCAGCGCCGCCACCATCGCGGCCGCAGCTCGCGCGGCACTGGCAGCGGGCGACCTCGACCGGGCCGTGCTCGAGGGCTACCGAGCGCTGGCGCGCGGCCTCGGCGAACGCGACCTGGTCCCCGACGTCCCGGGAGCCACGGCGCGGGCGATCGCCGTCCGTGCCAGCACGCCGTTCCCGGCGCTCGCCGATGCCGTGCACACCGCCGCGACGACGTTCGACCGGGTCCGGTACCTCGACGAGCACGCCGACGACGCCGCGGCCCGCCAGGTCCTCGAGACGACACGCGCGGTGCAGGACGCCCGACCGACACGGGTCGACGGTCCGGTGGTGCCCGCATGAGCGCGCCGACGGTCGCACCCCGACGCACCGACGAGCGGCCACACGACACCGAGAGCGCCGAGGCGCCGGTGCGGGCGGGCCGTGGACTGCGCATCGTGTCCTGGGTCGCGATCGTCCTGATCGGGGTCGTGCTCGCCGCGCTCACGGCCGCCATCGGCGGCGGCACGGGCCCGACGGACACACCGCTCGACCCGACCTCGACCGCGGCGAGCGGGTCCCGCGCGCTCGTCCGGGTCCTCGAGCAGCAGGGCACCGACGTCGACGTCGTCCACGACGCCGACCGGCTCGGCGCCGACCCCGGCACGGTGTTCGTCGACGACTCGGCCGGTGTGCTGGCCCCGTCGGTCGCCCGGCGCATCGCCCGCACCGTGCCCGACGTCGTGCTCGTGACGACGGACAGTGCCGTGCTCGAGGCCTTCCGCACGCGGGCCACCCCCGCCGCACAGGTCGAGTCGGACGACACCGTCAGCACCGCGTCGTGCGGCATCCCGGCAGCCGGCTCGGCGCGCCGGGTGTCGACCACCGGGGTCGCCTACAGCGTGCACGGGAGCGGTGTGGTGCGCTGTGCCCCCACCGGGACCGGGAGCGACCGGGCGTGGGGACTCGTCCAGGCGTCGACGCCTGCCGGTCAGGTCACCCTGGTGGGCACGACCGGTGCCTTCCGGAACGACTCGATCACGACCGCCGGCAACGCCGCCCTGGCGCTCGGACTGCTCGGTGGCGACGACCGGCTGGCCTGGTACGTCCCGACCGCGGGCAGCACGGACGCGGCGCCCTCGCTCGGCGAACTCGCACCGCCGTGGGTCCCGAGCGCGATCGCGCTGCTGGCAGCCGTGGCGGTCGCCGCCGGGATCTGGCGGGGCCGTCGGCTCGGCCCGCTCGTGGTGGAGCAGCTACCGGTCGTCGTCCGTGCGTCGGAGACCACCGAGGGTCGCGCTCGCCTGGCTGCGCGGACCCGCGACCGCACCCACGCCCTCGACACCCTGCGGATCGCGGCGGTCCGTCGCCTGGGTCGTGCGCTCGGGCTCCCCCGCTCCGCCCACGTCGACGAGGTCGTCCGACGGGTCGCGGCGGCCACCGGTCGTCCGGCCGACGCGGTCGGGGCCGTGCTCGTCGGTGGTCCGGCCACCGACGACCGGAGCCTCGTCGGCGGCGCGCGGGCACTGGACGAACTCGAGCACGCCGTGACGCGCGCCGTCGCCGGGGACGCACCACGGGCCTCCCGTCCGACCGACCACACGACCGGACCACCGCAGCCGGAACCGCCGACCGACCCCCGACCAGGAGGACGACCATGACCGACCTGCCCACCACCACCAGCACCACGGACCTGCGCGACGCCTTCGGCCAGGTCCGCGCCGAGGTCGGCAAGGCCGTCGTCGGGCAAGAGGGGGCGGTCTCCGGCATGATCGTCGGCCTGCTCGCCCAGGGCCACGTCCTGCTCGAGGGCGTCCCCGGCGTGGCGAAGACGCTGATGGTCCGCAGCCTGGCCGCCGCGATGTCGCTCGACACCAAGCGGATCCAGTTCACGCCCGACCTGATGCCCGGCGACGTCACCGGTTCGCTGGTCTACGACGCCTCGACGGGGACGTTCCCGTTCCGCCAGGGGCCGGTGTTCACGAACGTGCTGCTGGCCGACGAGGTGAACCGCACACCTCCCAAGACGCAGTCCGCCCTGCTCGAGGCGATGGAGGAACGCCAGGTCAGCGTCGACGGGTCCCCCAAGCCGCTGCCCGACCCGTTCTTCGTCGCAGCGACCATGAACCCGATCGAGTTCGAGGGCACCTACACGCTGCCCGAGGCCCAGCTCGACCGGTTCCTCATGAAGCTCACGCTCGAGATCCCGCCGCGGGACGTCGAGTGGCAGGTGCTCCGCCGCCATGCCGACGGTTTCGTGGCACGCGACGTCCGGTCGGCGGGCATCACCCCCGTGGTGGGTGTCGACGAGGTCCTCGCCGCACAGCGCGCCGTCCGCGCCGTCGGAGCACGCGACGACGTGCTGGCGTACGTGGTCGACCTGGCCCGTGCGACCCGCGCGGCACCGTCGGTGCGGGTCGGCGTGAGCCCGCGCGGCGCGACGGCGCTGCTGGCCGCCGCCAAGGCCTGGGCGTGGCTGACCGGCTACGACGCGATCACGCCCGACCACGTGCAGGCCATGCTGCTGCCCGTGTGGCGGCACCGGATGCGGGTCGCCGCGGACGCCGAACTCGAGGGAATCGGCGCCGACGGCGTCCTGCAGCAGGTGCTCGAGCAGGTGCGGGTGCCGATCTAGTGGCGATCTCCGGCCGGTTCGTCGCGCTGCTCGCGGTCGCGATCGTCCCCACCGTGCTGCTCGGCAGCGGGTGGGGGGCTCTGGCGTGGGTCGGTGTCGTGCTCGTCGCCGCGGCGGTCGACGTCCGGCTGGCTGCCGACCTGCGCTCGGTCCGCGTCGAGCGACGGATGCCCCGGCTGGCCCGGCGCGACACCACCGCCGAGGGCACGCTCGTGCTGGCGAACGACGGCGGGCGTCCGCTGCGTGCCCTGGTCCGCGACATGTGGGAGCCGTCGGCCGGGCACACCCCGAACCGGATGCGCCTGACGGTGCCGCCCGGCGAACGACGGACCGCACGCATGCGGTTCGCGCCGTTCCGCCGCGGCCGTCGTCGGAGCGCCGGGGTCGCCGTGCGCGCGTTCGGTCCCCTCGGGCTGGCCGCACGGCAACGCGTCCTGGTCGCTCCCGCCGAGCTGGTCGTCACGCCGCCGTTCCGGTCGCGCCGACACCTGCCCTCGCGGTTGGCACGGCTGCGCGAGCTCGACGGTGAGACGACCCTGCAGCTGCGCGGGCACGGCACCGAGTTCGACTCGCTGCGCGACTACGTGCGCGGCGACGACGTCCGCTCGATCGACTGGCGGGCCACGGCGCGGCGGCAGGACCTGGTCGTCCGGACCTGGCGACCCGAGCGCGACCGCCGCGTGGTGGTCGTCGTCGACGCCGGTCGCGCGGGTGCGGGCCGGATCGGTGACGAACCCCGGCTCGACACCGCGATCGAGGCCGCGCTGCTCATCGGGGCCCTGGCCGCGGCGGCGGGCGACCGGGTCGACCTGGCCGTCGTCGACGACCGGGTGCGTGGCCGCGTGCACGGCGCCACCCGCGTCGACGTCGTGCAGCGGT
This sequence comes from Microbacterium sp. M1A1_1b, assembly GCF_053345565.1. NCBI lineage: Bacteria > Bacillati > Actinomycetota > Actinomycetes > Micrococcales > Microbacteriaceae > Microbacterium > Microbacterium sp. M1A1_1b. The sequence goes on along the minus strand of NZ_JBKFAJ010000002.1, from coordinate 785,096 downwards.
TCGGCGAGACCCTCGCGCTCGCCGAGCCGGGCCTGGCCGCGACCGACTGGGCCGGCGTGCCGGCACTCGTCGACGCCGTCACGACGCAGCGTTCCCTGGTGGTGCTCGCCACGAGCCTGGACTCCGTCGGGGCCTCGGGCGACCTGCTCGCGGTGCTCCCGACGCTGGCGCGGCGGCACGCCGTCGTCGTGACCGCCATCGAGGACCCGGCCGTGACGGCGATGGCGAGTGCCGGCGGCGGCGCGGGGCGGGTCGGGGCTGCACCGGGCCTCCCGACCGCTGCCGGACGTGATGTCTACCGCCGGGCCGCCGCCGCACGCACGCTGCTCGATGCGGACGGGGTGGCCGACGTCGCCCGCCGCGCGGGCGCGGAGGTCGTCAGCGGCACGCCGGAACAGGTGCCGCCGCTGGTCGCGGACGCCTACCTGCGGGCCAAGGCGGCCGGGAGGCTCTGACCGGCCCCGGTACGCCGGCTGCCGGCCGGGCGCGGGGACGGGTCGTGCCGTGTCGCGCCCCGCTGCGGACGTCGCGCCCCGCTGCGGACGTCGCGCCCCGGTGCGCGGGGGCGCGATGTCACCCAGGGGGTGCGATCCCCGGCGGACCGCTCAGCCGGCGACGATGGCCGACGCGCCGCGCTCGAACTCCTCGACGTCGCCACGCTCGCCCGCCCGGGCCGCGCGCCCGCCGATCACCCACTGGTAGTACAGGACGAGCGCCAGCGCCACGGTGCCGATGCCGATCTTCACGGGCCAGGGCCAGTCCTGCCGCGTCACGGTGCCCTCGACGATGCCCGAGAGCAGCAGCGTCAGCACGAGTCCGGCGGCGACGGCGATGAGCGCTCGACCGTCCTGCGCCAACGCGTCGGCGCGGGTGCGGGCACCGGGTGCGACCCACGACCAGAAGATCATCAGCCCCGCGCCACCGGCCAGGAAGATCGAGTACAGCTCGAGCTGCCCGTGCGGGGCGATGTACAGGAAGAAGTCGCCGAGCCGGCCCTGCGAGTGCATGATCGACGCCGAGACGCCGAGGTTCAGCGCGTTCTGCACGATCGAGTACGGCACGAACAGCCCCGTGATCCCGAACGCCACCATGCTCGCGGCGATGTACGCGTTGTTGGTCCAGACCTGCGCCGTGAACGCCCCGAGCCCGTGGGCGGAGTAGTAGTCGACGAAGTCCTGCGTGGCGTACTGCCGCAGCGCCGCATCGGTGCCGAACGTCGCCACCGCGCCGGGGGTGGTGCTGATCCAGACCGCGGTGATGCCGGCGATGGCGAACGTCGCCACGGCGACCCAGATCGTGACCCAGCGGATCCGGTGGAGCGCCGCGGGCAGCTGTCGGCCGAAGAACGTGGTCAGCACGGTCAGGGGGTCGGTCGGGGTCCCGGTGAACCGCAGCCGGGCGCGGTGCAGCGTCAGCGAGAGGCGGTCACCCGTGGTCGAACGGGGCGCGACACCGCGGATCCGCGCCAGGTCGGTCGCGGCGGACTGGTACCCGGCGACCAGGCGGTCGACGTCCTCGCCCGTGCGGGGCCGCCGCGCGGCCAGCGCGTCGAGGTCCTGCCACGCGTCGCGGTGCACCTCGGAGTACGCGTCCAGGTCCATGCGGCTCCCCCTCGTGCGCTGTGCGGTCCTTCCGCCAGTATGGTCCCATGCCGAAGCGATCGACGCCCCGTGACCTGACGGACGCCCGGTTCGTCCGGGCGCTCGACGACGCCGGGGACGAGCTCGTCGTCGGCGAGGCCGTGGCGCTCGACGTCCTGCCCGCCGGCATCGTGCTCCGCCTGGCCGCAGCGCTGCTCGACGGCCTCTGCCTGGTGGTGCTGTACGTGATGCTGCTGCTCGGGCTCGCCCGGCTCTGGCCGCGCGGGCTCGACGACGCGTGGCTGGCGGCGGCCCAGATCGCGTCGCTCGTCGTCGTGCTCGTGCTGGTGCCGGCGGCGGTCGAGACCGTCACGCGCGGCAAGAGCGTCGGCCGGTACGCGTTCGGCACCCGGGTCGTGCGGCTCGACGGGGGTGCGGTGTCGTTCCGGCACGCCGTCACCCGGGCCCTCGTCGGCCTGCTCGAGCTGTGGAGCACGTTCGGCTCGGTCGCGCTGCTGGTGGCACTGTTCGGGTCACGGCCCCGGCGGCTCGGGGACCTGCTCGCCGGCACGGTCGTGCAGCACGAACGCCTCCCCCGCACCCGCGACCCGATCGTGCTGATGCCGCCGACCCTGGCGGGGTGGGCCTCGGTCGCCGACGTCCGGGCGCTCCCCCAGGGTCTGGAGAACCGGCTCGGGGCGTTCTTCCGCGGGGCCGCGACGGTGCAGCCCGCGCTCCGCGACGCCACGGCCCGGTCACTGGCCGCCGAGGTCGCCGCCTACGCCCACCCGGTGCCGCCGGTGCCCGCCGAGGAGTTCCTGGCCGGTGTCGTCGCGCTCCGCCGCAGCCGCGATCGCCGGGCGTTCGAGACCCGCGCGCGGGTGCTCGCCGACGCTGCCGTCACCGCCACGGCCCGCCCGCCGGGCTTCCCGCGCTGACGCCGGGGCCACCGCGGGGCCGGCCCGCCGTCAGTAGCGGTAGTGGTCGGGCTTGAAGGGGCCCTCGACGGGGACGCCGATGTAGGCGGCCTGCTCCGGGCGGAGGGTGGTGAGCCGGACGCCGAGCGCGTCGAGGTGCAGGCGCGCGACCTTCTCGTCCAGGTGCTTCGGCAGCACGTACACGCCGGTCGGGTACTCCGACCGCCGGTTGTGCAACTCGATCTGCGCCAGGACCTGGTTCGTGAACGAGTTGCTCATCACGAAGGACGGGTGCCCGGTGGCGTTGCCGAGGTTCATCAGCCGGCCTTCGCTGAGCACCAGGATCGACCGGCCGGTCGGCAGCCGCCACTCGTGCACCTGCGGCTTGATCTCGACCTTCTCGGCACCGGCCAACGACTCGAGCCCCGCCATGTCGATCTCGTTGTCGAAGTGCCCCACGTTCGCCACGATCGCCAGGTGCTTGAGCGCCAGCATGTCGTCGACGCCCACGACGCCGAGGTTGCCCGTGCACGTCACCACGATGTCGACCTGGTCGGCGACGTCGGCCAGCCGCGCGACCTGGTAGCCGTCCATCGCGGCCTGGAGTGCGCAGATCGGGTCGACCTCGCTGACGATGACCCGGGCACCCTGGCCGCGCATCGCCTCGGCGGCACCCTTGCCGACGTCGCCGTAGCCGACGACGAACACGACCTTGCCGCCGATCAGCACGTCGGTGGCGCGGTTCAGGCCGTCGGGCAGCGAGTGCCGGATGCCGTACTTGTTGTCGAACTTCGACTTCGTGACCGAGTCGTTCACGTTGATCGCCGGGAACTTCAGCTCGCCGGTGCGGAACAGCTCGTACAGCCGGTGCACGCCCGTCGTGGTCTCCTCGGTGACGCCCTGCACGTCGGCGGCGATCCGGGTCCAGCGGTCGGGCGACGACGCGAGCGACGCGGCGATCGTGTCGAGCACGATCCGGTACTCGGCGCTGGCGTCGGGGCCGGCGTCCGGCACACGACCGGCGGCCTCGGCGTCCGCACCGGTGTGCACGAGCATCGTCGCGTCGCCACCGTCGTCGAGGATCAGGTTCGGGCCGGTCCAGGACGCCCCGGCCGCGGCGGCCTCGGCGCTCCAGTCGAAGATCCGGCTGGTGCACCACCAGTAGTCCTGCAGGGTCTCGCCCTTCCAGGCGAACACCGGCACGCCCGCGGGTGCGTCGGGGGCGCCGGTCGGTCCGACGGCGACGGCCGCGGCTGCTTCGTCCTGCGTGGAGAAGATGTTGCAGCTGGCCCACCGCACCTGGGCGCCGAGCGCCGTCAGGGTCTCGATGAGCACCGCGGTCTGCACGGTCATGTGCAGCGACCCGGCGATGCGGGCACCGGCGAGCGGCTGCGTGGGGCCGAACTCCTCGCGCAGGGACATCAGCCCCGGCATCTCGTTCTCGGCGAGGCGGATCTGGTGACGACCGGCCGCGGCGAGGCCGAGGTCGGCCACGCGGAACGGTGCGGCCTGGGTGTCGGTGGTCATGCCGCAAGTCTGGCACGGGCACCGTGCCGGGGGCCCTGGACTGCGTGGGATGACGGACAGGAGGCCCGTGGCGGGCCCGGCCCGTGCCTCCCGTCCGGCCGTGGCCCGGTCCCGGTCCGGCAGTCCGGCCGTGGCCCGGTCGCGGACCGGTCGTGGCCAGGTCAGTCGGCGGTGCGCTCCTCGCGCAGTGGCGCTCGGCGGATGACGTGCCAACCCTGCGGGACGCGCAGGCCGGCGGCGTGCCGTGCGCAGAGGTCGTAGCCGTGCGGCTCGACCCGGGTGGAGAGGGGCCCGACGACGACCATCGAGTCGCCGTAGTCGTACGTCAGGGTCGCCGATGCACTCGCGCCACACGCGACCTTGCTGCAGATCCGTACGTCCATCCCGACCTCGACCCTACCGGCCCGGCCTCGGCGCGCCCGCCGCGTACGATGTGGGGATGCGCCGCAAGCCCCGACTCGTCATCCCGGTCGACCGCGGACGCGGACGCTCCCGTCACGGCCGCGGCTCGCGCTCGAGCGTCACGGGGCCCGAGCTCGCGCCGATCATCACGCGGGCCGAGGCCTTCGACCGCATCGTCGGCGACACCGCCCACTACCTGCTCGGGCTCTGGCCGGAGGAACTGCACGGCGTGGTGTTCCAGGTGGCGGACATGCCGACCGACACCGCCGTCCCGGACGCCATGCCCCGATGGCGGGTCGAGCACGACGAACGCCGTGTGACGGTGTTCCGGATCCCGGTCGAGCGGGTCACCCGGTCGCCGGAGAAGGACGACACCGATCGTCGGGTGATCGTCGAGACCGCGGTGTTCCGCGCCGTCGCCGAGCTGCTCGACAAGGACCCGTGGGACCTGGCGCCGGACCGCTACCGCCACTGGTGACGACGCGGTTCCGGGCCGGAGAGCTCCGCCGTGTCCGCCCCGTGCAGGACGACGGCGTCGCGGGTCAGGGGTAGACGCGCAGGGGGGTCGAGACCTCGCTGGCCGGCCGGACCGGGAACCCAGCGACCCCGTCGCGTCCGGAGTAGGTCACCCCGACCGAGAGTCCGCGCGCTCCGGTGATGACGAGCTGCTTCGACGTCGGCACGGACACCGACGCGGTGGACTGCGACGGCACCTCGACGCGCTGTCGGTCGTCACCGGAACGGATCGTGACCTGGGCGTCGCGCGTGGTCGGGTTGACCAGGTTCATCCGGCTGGTGTCCCCGGGGGCGACCGCCGTGATCACGCGGCTACCGAGGGGCTCGGCCGATGCGAACCACCCCACGTCGGTCGCGCCGTCCTCGGTCGGGGTCGTGGTGCGCGCACCCGTGACGACCGGCTCGGTGGAGCTCACGGTGAACGAGTACCGACCGTCGGGGAAGTCGTCGAGCGCGACGTCGGTGACGACACCCGGCTCGGCGGTGGTGTTCACGGTCGTGCCGCCGCCGTCGGCCGTGGTGATGCCGAGGGTGACCCGCGCCGCGGTCGTGCCCGGCACGAAGATCCGGACGACGGGCGCGGCGTCGGCGGTGTCGTCGCCGCGCTGGGACTCCTGCGCACCCCGCAGTGCGACCGCGGGGATGACCTGGTTGCGTGACGGTGCGGCGCCGCCCGAGACGATGTCGAACCCGCCGGGGGTGAGCGTGCGCACGACGCTCTCCTGCATGTGGGCGACGATCTGCCCGCCGGACGAGGTGACGTGCACCACCGTCGAGCCCTGGTCCGAGACGAAGCCGGACAGCGGCACGACCTTCTGCGAGTTCGGTGCGACGACGATGCCCGTCGTGCCCGGGGCGCTGACGGAGCCGGTCGCGTCGTAGATCGCCAGGTCGACCGTCGCGTTGACGTCCGTGGGGTTGGACAAGGTGATCAGGCTGGTGCGCCCGGTCTCGGTGGAACCGCCCACCAGCCAGGTCGACGGCGACGGGTCGTCGCAGGACGCTGCCGCGATCCCGACCAGGTCGCCGTCGGAGACGCTCTGGTAGCTCGACCCGGCGACCTGCGGGGTGGTGTCTCCCGCGGGCGCGGTGAGCAGGGTCGGGTCACTGCTGCCGGTCGATCCGGCCTGCAGGTCGGTCCGGTCGACGGTCTGCCCGGTGGTCGCCGTCGCGATCGTCGGGCGGCCCACCGTGCTGGCCGTGGTCGCGTCGTTGCCCGACTCGTCGGAGAGCCGCAGCGCGCTGCCGGCGCAGACACGCTCGGCGTCCGCGGGCACCGGCGTGACGGTGCGGCCGGCGGGGCGACCAGGGGTCTCGGTGGTGCCGAGCGTGTGCGCGGCGGCGATGGTGCCCGCCGCGACGACGACGGCGATCGCGGTGGCCGTCCCGCGGAGGACCCAGCGGCGAGCGGTGGAGGTCATTCGTCGCGCTCCTCGTCGAAGGTGGTGGCGGGTTCGTCGGCCTCGAGGACGTTCGAGGTGGCGCGGCGTCGGCGCGGTGCGGTCGGCACGGCGAGCAGTGCCGCTGCGCCGAACACCACCCCGAGCACGACCAGGTACAGCGCGTGGGTCGCCTTCGACGCGCTGGAGCCACCGCCCGTGCGGTCGACCGTGCCGTCGTAGTGGAACAGCTGACCGTTCGTGGTGTCGCCGATGCTGGTGAACCGGGCGTCCTGCCCGATCGCACCGGCAGCACGGTCGTGCACCTGTTGGGCGAGTGCGTCGTCCGAGGCGTCGTCGAGCAGCACGAAGCTGATGCCGAGCTCGCGGAGCGCGGGTTCCGGGTCGTAGCCGCTGCGGCTGGCCAGGTTGCCCGCGAGCGTCGCCAACCGCGACCCGGACGGGCTCAGCGACAACGCGGTCGCGTCGAGCGTCGACTGGTCGTCGAGGGTGGACCCCTGCCCACGCTCGAGCGACACCGCGAGGGAGCCGTCCGACTGCGGTTCGACGACGAGCGTGCCGACGTCGGGGTTCGCCTGCGCCTCGGCGTTGACGTACGCGCTGAGCACGCGGCCGGTGGTCGGCTGGATGACCGCGGTGCCGAGGTAGAAGGCCGCGAAGGCCGGCGCGACCGCGACCCCGGCGAAGACCGTCGCGACGAGGCCGACCACGGGCGCCTGGCGTGGCACGGTGTCCACGCCGATGCAGGCCGCGACGACGATCGCGAGCCAGTACACGCTGAGCCCGCTGCCCGGCCAGACGATCGTGGTGGTCGACCCGACGCCGGTGACGGTCACGTGGGTCGCGGCGAAGGCGGTCGCGAACCCGAGCAGCGCCGCGAGCAGCGCCGTGCCGGCGACCGACCAGCGGTGCCCGAGCACCGCACCGATCGCGGTCGCGGCGATGGGCAGCGCCAGGACGGCCAGGGCGACGGGGAGCGCCGCGGCGACCAGGTCGAGCGGGGAGCTCGCCGACAGCCAGCCGTTCCAGTCGGGCAGGGGCTGACCGATCGCGAGTTGCAGCGCCGAGGGCGCCCGGGTGGCCGAGGGCACGCCCGGGTCGGCGAAGACGCCGAGCAGGTTGCCGCGGGCGACCTGGGTCAGGACGAGCGGGACGAACAGCACCGCGGCCGGCACGGGGATGAAGACCCGGCGGTGCGCGTGACGCCATCCGGCAGCCAGCGCGACGAGCCACCCGATCAGCAGGACGGGCAGCAGCGACGGAGCACTCGCTGCGACGGCGGCGAACAGCAGCGCGGCGCCCGAGGCCGAGGCCCACGACCGGTGCGCCTCGAGCACGGTGAGGAACAGCCACGGCAGCAGCACGTGGGCGATGACCGCGCCGAGGTGCCCCGTGGTCACGGCACCGACCAGCGCGGGAGCGATCGTGTAGAGCGCCGCGCCGATGACGGGCACCCACGTGCGGGTGGTCAGCTTCCGCACGACGAACCACGCGCCGAGCGCGGACACCGGGAACGCCAGCAGCACGACGACCACGACGGCGGTCGACGGCGACCAGAACACGATCGAGCCGAGCACCGCGAGCACCGCGGCGAAGGGGTCGCTCGGCCCGGTGAACCCCGTGCCCAGCGAGTGCCAGCCGTAGCCGACGTTCTGCCACAGCTGCGCGACCGAGGTCGACAGCGGCAGCAGACCCCCGCCGGTCAGCGCCGGCGAGCCGAGCAGCGGGAAGAGCGTGACGACGCTGAGCAGGGCGGCCGCCAGCACGACCCAGATGCCGCCGTCGCCCAGGAACGACGCGCGGGCCACCGGTGCGTCCTCGACCCGCGCGAGTTCGACGTCGCGCGAGGTCGTCCGCCGCTCGTGCACCCGCCGCCAGCTGATGCGCAGGGGTTCGACCGCGGCCCACCCGAGGCGCTTCGAGCGCGCGAGTGCCGTGCGGGACCGCGCGGTGCCACCGCCGAACGCGACCGCGAACGCCGCGGCGAGTTCGCCGGACACCGCGGCCGGGTGCTTCGCGACGAGGTGCCCGACCGCGCGTCCGACCGCGAACGGCACGAGCGTCAGCCAGTGCAGCCACAGCAGGCCGGCGGGCGCGTAGGTCATGCGACGGTGCAGCTGCGCCTGACGGTGCAACCGGACCCGGCGGGCCTCGGACACGCGCTTGCGGCCGAACTCCTCGATCGGGCCGGCGGTCGTCGCGCGGGCGTCCGGGACGACGGCGACACGGTGGCCGGCGAGTCGGACGCGCACGCAGAAGTCCAGGGCGGCGTCCACGTCGGGCAGCGCGGGGTCGAAGCCGCCGAGCGCCTTCCAGACCGAACGACGCACGAGCATGCCGCCGGCGGCGACGGCCATCACATCGGTGTTCCGGTCGTGCTGGCCCTGGTCGAGCTCGTCCTGCACCAGGACGAGCGACCGGCCGAACCGGGTCATGCTCTCGCCGAACGCCCGGATGCGGGACGGGTCGTCGACCGCGGTGAGCTTCGGGCCGGCGACCGCGACGGACGGAGCGATCTCGACCGCGGCAAGCATCTCGGCGAGCGCGGTCGGCGCGGGCGCGTTGTCGTGCCCGACGAGCCAGAGCCACTCGTCGACGGACTCGTCCGACTCGGGGTGCGGTGCGGCCTGTTCGCCGACGGCGACCGCGTCGCCGAACGACCGTCCGGCGGGGATGCGCGTCAGCTGGGCCGAGCCGCCGAACTCGAGTTCGGCGGTGGAGCCGTCCGTGGACCCGACGTCGACGACGACCAGGTTGTCGGGGTGGCGGGTCTGGCTCGCGAGGGCTGCCAGGGTCCGGTCGAGGTGGTCGGCCCCGTTCGCGACCACCAGGACGGCTGTGACACGGGGCTGAGCGGAACTGGGCTGCATGACGGGCGTCACTCTACGGTCTGGAGGCTCGGCACCGGCCCGCCGTGGCGGCGCGCCGTGAACCTGTGGAGACGATCACCGCACGGTGCGGGGCGGGCCCGCACCGGGCCTCCACGGCGGGTTCCCGGCGCGCTGAGCGCTCAGGCGCGCTTGCGCAGCTTCCGGCGCTCGCGCTCGGACAGGCCGCCCCAGATGCCGAACCGCTCGTCGTTCTCGAGCGCGTACTCCAGGCACTGCGACCGGACCTCGCACGACGTGCAGATCTTCTTCGCTTCGCGGGTGGAGCCGCCCTTCTCGGGGAAGAAGGCCTCGGGGTCGGTCTGCGCGCAGAGCGAGTCGACCTGCCACGCGAGGGCGTCGTCCTGGTCGGTGTCCGCTCGTCGGACACCGGGGACGCCGAGCGCCACGGGGTCGACGTGCCAGTCTTCCGGAACTCCGGCGTGGAAGTCGGAACCGCTCACCCTGATCACCCCTTGGTTTCTCGCTCGCAACGCAGCGCCCCGGACCCTGTCGGACGATGTCGTTGCCTGTAATTACAGCGGTGTGATTCCGAAAGGTCAAGTCGCGGATCATAGAACGCACTGACCGTTCCGGCGTGTCATGTCCCCCGTACGGGCGTGTCGCGCCGGTTCTGTCGGCCGAGCGGGGGACAGATCGCGTCCCTCACCCCACGCGGCGGCGGGCTTCCCAGGCACTCGTGACCATCTGGTCGAGCGTGTGCCGCATCGCCCAGTCCAGGTCGCGCGCCGCTGCCTCGCCCGTGGCGACGATGCGGGCGGGGTCCCCGGCGCGACGCGGCGCGACCTCGGGCTCGAAGGCGATGCCGGTGCCCCGCGCCATGGCGTCCATGATCTGGCGGACGCTCACGCCGTCTCCGCTGCCGAGGTTGTAGGCGCGGTCGAGGGGCGCACCCGCCTCGAGCTTCGCGGCCGCGACGGCGTGCGAGTGCGCCAGGTCGGCCACGTGCACGTAGTCCCGCACGCACGTGCCGTCGGGCGTCGGGTAGTCCGTGCCGTTGATGCGGGGCGTGCGACCGGCCAGCAGCGCGTCGAACACGAGCGGGAACAGGTTGTGCGGGCTGGCGTCGTACAGGTCGGGCTCGCCCGAGCCGACGACGTTGAAGTAGCGCAACGACGTCGTGGTGAAGCCCCGGGCGACCTCCATGTCGCGCAGCAGCCACTCGCCGATGAGCTTGGACTCGCCGTACGGCGACTCCGGGGCCTTCGGCGTGGACTCGACGACGTTCTCGACGTCGGGCGTGCCGTAGACCGCGGCACTCGACGAGAAGACGACCTTGTCGACGCCGACCTCGGCCATCGCGCGCAGCAGCGTCGCCATGCCCGTGACGTTCTGCTCGTAGGTGTGCAGCGGGCGCTCCACCGAGACGCCGGCGTACTTGAAGCCCGCGACGTGCACGACGCCGGTCACCGCGTGCTGGCGCATCGTGTCGGCAAGCAGCGCGCCGTCGAGGATCGTGCCCTCGACGAACGGGACGTCCCGGGGCACGAAGCCGCGGAACCCGCTCGAGAGGTCGTCGAACGCGACGGTGTCGATGCCGGCGGCGCCGAGGGCGCGGACGACGTGGGACCCGATGTACCCGGCACCGCCGGTGACCAGCCAACTCATGCTGGTCACGGTAGCGGACCCGGACGACGCGGTCGGCGTCCGTGCGTCAGTCGGTCGGCGTGCCGGTCGCGATGAAGACCGTCGAGGTGAGGCCGGCCGCCGAGTCGGCCTCGACCGTGACGTCGCCCTCGTCCGGCGTGATGAAGCAGGACTCCCCCTGGCGCAGCAGGGTCGCCGACGTCGCGCCCACCAGCGTGACGACCCCCTCGGTGCAGACGGCGATCGAGGGACCGGACAGCGGGGCGACGCCGCCGGTGCTCAACCCGACGGGCGCACCGTCCCCGGTCACCCGGACCAGGGCGAACCCGACGCCGTCCGGGGCGAAGCGGTCGACGCCGACGGCGAGCTGCTCGGGTTCGAGCAGCGGCGCCGGGTACGCGGTGAAGTCGAGCACACGCAACAGCTCCGGCACGTCGACGTGCTTGGGGGTGAGACCGCCGCGCAACACGTTGTCCGACGGCGCCATCAGCTCGATGCCGAGTCCGTCCAGGTACGCGTGGATGTTGCCCGCCGGCAGGTACATCGCCTGGCCGCGGGTCAGGGTGACGCGGTGCATCAGCAGCGAGACCACGATGCCGGGGTCACCGGGGTACGACGCAGCGAGCGACGCCACCGTGGCGGTGTTCGGGCTCGGGTCCGGCGCGTCCTGGGCCAGGTGGCTGGCGGCGTCGACGACCGCCTGCGCCGACGGGTCGGCCGTCTCGAGCCAGCGGACCGTGTCCTCGAGGCCCTGCTGCAGGTGCGCCACCAGTGGGCCGAGCCGCCCGCTGCCGGCGTCGAGCGCCCGGACGTCGGCCAGGGTCTCGGCGACCGGTCGGAAGCCGCTCAGGGCCTCGAACCGGTCGCTCAGGGCCACCACGAGCTCGGGCTTCGGGAACGGGTCCTTGTAGTTGCGCGCCGGGTCGTCGATCGGGACGCCCGCCGCCTGTTCGCGGTCGAAGCCCTCGCGCGCCTGCTCGGGTGTCGGGTGCGCCTGCAGCGACAGCGGTGCCGCGGCGGCCAGGACCTTGAGCAGGAACGGCAGGCCCGTGCGGTCCGCGCCGAGCGCCGTCTGCGGCTCGTCGGCGATCCAGTCGAGGACGGTGTCGGCACCACCGACCATCGCCGGGTTCACGACGACGCTCGGGCTGCCCGGGTGGGCGCCGAGCCAGAGTTCGGCCTGCGGGGCGCCGGTGACGGTCCGTCCGAGCAGCTCCGGGAGGGCCGTGACGGACCCCCAGGCGTAGTCGCGCGGGGTGTTGGTGATGCCGAGGAACATGCCCCGAGCGTATCGGCCGCTCGCGCGGCGTTAGCCTGGACCCCGTGACGAACACCTGGCCGCTGGCCCGCGGAGCCGTGTCCGAGCGCGAGGCCTTCGCCTTCGGCGCCGCCGTGCTGTTCACGGTGTTCGCCGGCGACGCCGTGCCGAACGCGCTGACCTGGTACGGAGCCGCACTCGTGTGGGCGGCCATGGGCGCCTGGGGCGTGGTGCTGACGGTGCGCGCGAAGCCGACCGTCGCCCGGACACCGCGCGCGCTGTGGATCTTCCTGGCGTGGTGCCTGGTCACGGTGGCGTGGTCGCACTGGCACGCCGCGACGCTCGCCAGCATGGTGGCGCAGGTGCTCTGCGCGCTGGTCGCCTTCGTGATCGCCTCGACCCTGACGTGGCGCCGCATCCTCGACGCGGTGAGCCTGGCGATGCGGTGGGTGCTGCTGCTGTCCCTGCTCTTCGAGGCCGTCGTCGCCGTGGTCGTCCGGCACCCGATCGCCCCGATCTGGACCGACTACGGCGACCGGACGGTGCCGGACGCCTTCTACTTCTCGCGCGCCGAGCTGTTCACCGGCGGGCGCATCCAGGGCCTGCCCGGCAACGCCAACCTGCTCGCGATGGTGGCGCTGCTCGCCGCGATCGCGGTGGCGGTCCAGCTCGCCGAGGGCCGGATGCGTCGCGCCCGGGCGATCGGCTGGCTCGTCGTCGCCGCGGTCGTGTTCCTGCTGACGCGTTCGTCCACGGTGGTGGTCGCCGCCCTGGTCGTCGGGGTCGTGTTCCTGGTGGCCGTGTGGATCCGTCGCACGCCGACGGACCGCCGGACACCCCGGTACCTCGCGCTCGCCGGGGTCGTCGTCGTGGTGGCCGGCGTCGGCGTCGCAGCGCGCGGCGTGCTGCTCGGACTGCTCGGCAAGAGCTCGGACCTGACCGGCCGCGGCGAGATCTGGGGGCACGTGCAGGGCCTGATCGACCAGCACCCGGTCATCGGCTGGGGCTGGATCGGGTACTGGTGGCCGTCGATCCCGACGCTCGCCGACCTGGCCCACCGCAAGGGCGTGACCTACCTGCAGGCGCACGACGCGTACCTGGACGTCTGGATGCAGACCGGTGTCGTCGGGCTCGCGCTGTTCGTCGTCTACGTCGCCACGACGCTCGCCCGGTCGTGGGCGTGCGCGACGCGGATCGGGTACGACGCCGCACTCCGACCCCGCTCGTTCGACCCGGTGTCGCTGCTGCCCCTGCTCGTCGTGGTCGCCCTGCTCGTGCAGTCCGTCGCCGAGTCACGGCTGCTGTACCAGGGCAACTGGATCCTCTTCGCGCTCATCGCGATCAAGTCCCGGATCGTGCTGGTCGGCGAAGAGCCGGTGTCGATCGGCGACGGCCCGCGCACACCGCCGGCGAAGCGGGAGTTCCGCTGGGCCGGCACCCGCTGACGCGTCGTCCCGTCAGCGCAGCACGAGGGCGCAGGGGACGGCCGTGCGCCACGGTGCCGTCCGGACCTCGACGGATCCGGACGGGTCCGCCCGGCAGGCGGTCACCCCCGCCTGCACCTGGGGCGCCCAGGCCGGACCGTCACTGCGCTGGGTGACGCCCGGCGCGACGTTCGTGACCGCGGCGGCGACCACCACGGCGATCGCGACCCAGGCCGCGGTGCCGCCGGCCAGCCCGGCGACGACCCCCCGTCGCGAGGCCGGCCGTCGCAGGGACCACGTCCGTGCGTCGGCGAGCACCGCCGCCGCGAGCACGACCGCGGACGTGAGCAGCACCGCCGACGCGGCGCCGTAGCGGGACGGCTCGGCGCCGACGAACTCGGCGACGGCCCGCTCACCCCACCCGCCGTTCGCCGTGACGTTGGCGACGAGCCCCGCGGTCCAGACGGCGACCGACCCGCCCGCGAGTGCGAGGACCTGGATCCGGGCACGCCAGGTGCCGACCACCAGGGCTGCGACGACCAGGACGGCCACCACGGCCACGGGGACCGCCAGGACGACCCAGCCGTGTCTGCCCACCGCGTCGGCGACCGAGCCGACCCCGCGGGTCCAGGCGCCCGCGACGGGCTGCAGCAGGTAGCCGCGCACGACGTCGCGGACGGTCGGGTCACCCGGGTGCGACGGCCGGTACGTGGTGAGCGCGGTGACGACCTGCAGGGTGCCGGCAGCGACGACCACGATCGTCACCGGGAGTGCCCGCAGGCGTTCCGCGGTTGTCGGCCGCCACCACGCGACGGCGAGCAGCGGCAGGAACAGCAGCGTCTGCGGTTCCGTGAGCACCGCGGCGGCCGCCAGCAGCGCGACGACGGCCGACGACCACCACGTGCGCACCCGTGCGCTGACGAGCCACGGGACGAGGACGAGCATGAACCAGTGCAGGTTGGCCGCGTTCCCGCTGATCTCGTACGGCACGACCGGCACGAGCACGGGGACGGCGGCCAGCACCAGCCGGAGTGGCCACGCGGGCACCAGGTCACGGGCCAGGACGAACACCGACCCGGCGACGATCCCGACGACCACGCAACAGGTGGCGGCGACCGTCACCGCGTACTGCTCGATCGGACGGACGAACCCGACGTCGACGACCAGCCGCGGGAGCAGGTGCAGGTACCCGGCATAGGGGTGGAACAGCGACTCGCCGGCGCCGTACGCCACCCGGTCCCGGAAGAAGGGGCCCCCGTCCTCGGCCCAGACCGTCGCACGGGTGAGGGGCCCGAGTCGGTACCAGGCCACACCGGCGGCGCACACCGCGACCACCAGCGCGGCGATCGCCGTCGACAGGGTCCTCGGCGCGCGCTCCATCGCCCGCCGACGCTACCCGAGATATCGCGTCCCGCGATATCGACGCACCGCGATGCCGACTCGGCACGAGCCCGACGCACCGCGATGCCGACTCGGCACGAGCCCGACGCACCGCGATGCCGACTCGGCACGAGCCCGACGCACCGCGTCAGCGGCGGCGACACCCAGAGGGGTGCGAGAGGATGGAGCGGTGACGGACCACCGGGTGACCAGGCGCGCGCTCGCGCGCCGGTACCTGTCCGCGTGGATCGGGTTCTCGGCGGGCGGGCGGTTCAGTCAGGCCCTCGCCACCGTGGTGCTGCTGTTCGCCTTCGGGCAGCCGACGGTGCACGCGCTGGTCGGGACCGCGGGCACGTGGGCGATCCTGGTCACGCTCGTCGTCCTGGCCGGGCTCAGCCTGCTCGGCCAGCGCTACCGCATCGAGTGGCACGGCGTGCTCCCCCTGTCGCTGCTCGCCTTCGTCGGCTACTGCGCGCTGAGCGTCCTGTGGAGCGAGTACTCGTGGGTGGCGCTCCGCGGGTTCGTGGCCACCGTGTGCTTCATCGGCCTCGGGCTCTACCTGGCGCTCGGCCGCGACCTGGTGCAGGTCATCCGCGCTGCCGGCGACGCGTTCCGCATCCTGCTCGTCGTCGCCCTCAGCCTCGAGGTCCTGTCCGGGCTGGTGCTGGACGTCCCCCTCCCCGCGTTCGGCATCCGCGGCGACATCGCGTACGGCGGCCCGATCCAGGGCATCGGGGGCACCCGCAACGTCATGGGGTTCGTCGCCGCGGTCGCCCTGGTGACGTTCGTGGTCGAGTTCCTCACGCGCTCGGTGACGATGTGGCGCGCCGTGACCTCGACGGCACTGGCCGTGATCACCCTGATGCTGGTGCAGTCCCCCATCACGGGCCTGGCGATGATCGCGCTGGCCGTCACCGCCCTGGCACTGTGGTCGCTCCGGCACGCGCAGCCCCGTACCCGACCGGTCGTCAACACGGTGCTCGGGGCCGTGGTCGTGGGGATGGGGATCGTCGGGGTGCTCGCGCGGCACCGGATCCTGGCCGAGATCGGTGCCGCCGGCGGCAGCGCCATCCGCCTCGACCTGTGGGCACAGATCCGGCTGCTCAGCACGCAGTACCCCATCCAGGGCTGGGGCTGGGTCGGCACCTGGCCGCACGAGGCCGTCGTGCCGTACTCCACGTTCATCGGTCCCGATGGGGTGCGCTTCACCTCGGGCCTGAACGCCTTCGTCGACGCCTGGCTGCAGATCGGCCTGGCCGGCATGCTCATCCTGCTCGCCACCGCGCTGCTGGCCTTCGCACGCGCCTGGGTCACCGCCACCACCTTCCCCGGTGTGGCGTACGTCTGGCCCGCGGCGATCCTGGTCCTGCTCGGGGTGACGAGCACCGCCGAGAGCTACCTGCTGCACGGCGCCGGCCTGATGCTCTTCGCCACCGTCATCGTCGTCGCGGCGCGCCGCCGCTCCTGGCGGCGGCACCTGCCGCGCACCGAGCACCCGACCTGACCCGTCGGGTGCGGTCCGGTCCCCGTACCGGACAGGAGGCCCGGGACCCGACCGCCACGGACCTCCCGTCCGGCGCGGACCGGTCCGCGCCGTGAACGGCTACCGTGTTCGGGTGCACCCCCGCCTGCCCGAACGTCTCGCCATGTGCGTGGTCGCCGCCGTCGCCACGGTCCTGAACGTGCTGCTGAAGCTGCCGTGCACGGTCCCGGGGCCACCGGACGTGCCACGTGGTGCCTTCGTGTCACGGTACGGCTGCTGGTCGGACGTGGCCGCGCTGTGGAACTCACGGCAGCTCGTCGGGCACGTGTTCCCCTACGTCACCGGGTCCCAGCTCGGCAACGGCACCGTCGAGTACCCGACGCTGACGGGCGTCTGGGTCTGGTTGACCGCGCTGCCCGTCGGCTCGGCGCACGGCTTCCTGCTGGTGACGGGCGCGGTCGCCGGCGTCCTCGCGGTCGTCGTGACCCTGCTGCTGGTGCGCGTCGCCGGTCGTCGCGCCTGGATCTGGGCGGCCACACCCCCGCTCGCGCTGTACGCCGCGTACAACTGGGACCTGCTGGCCGTCGTCTGCACGGTCGCCGGGCTGGTCGTGATGCTCCGCCCGCCGTCGTCGTGGTCGACCACCACGCGGTACGCCGTCGCCGGGTTGGCCTTCGGGCTCGGGGGCGCGTTCAAGCTCTACCCGCTGATGTTCCTGGCACCGCTGGCGATCGCCGCGCTGCTCGACCAGGACGCCGTGCTGCGCGTCCGCGTCCGGCGGACCGTCGCCGCCCTGGGCTCCGGGGTCGGGGTCGTGCTCGCCGCGAACGTGCCCTTCGTCCTGGTCAACGCCCCCGGCTGGCTGTCGGTGTTCACGTTCCAGGCGTCCCGACCGATCGGCGCGTCGACGATGTCGGTCTGGTACTACGGTCTGCTCCCCTGGTCCGCCGACCTGGACGGACCGGCCCAGCAGGCGATGGGCACCATGTCGACCCTGGCGACGGCCCTCGGCATCATCGCCGTGCTCGTGGTCACGGTCGTGCTCGCCCGGCGCCGTGGCAGCGCACCGTGGGTGCAGTCCGCCGCCGCGCTGCTGGCCGTCTACATGGTCTGCAACAAGGTCGCCTCGCCGCAGTACGTCCTGTGGCTGCTGCCGTTCCTCGTCGTCGTGCGGATCTCCGGGTGGTGGATCGGGGCGTACCTGGTCGCCGACGTCTGCGCCGTCGTGGGGTTCTTCCGGAACACCTACTACCAGGCGATCGGCGCCGGCACGGACACCTGGGCGTACCAGGCGATGACGGTGGGCATCTGGGGTCGGGCGGCACTGCTCGTGGTGTTCGTGGTGTTCTTCCTCAGGTCGACGGTCGTGACACGGCCACCAGGCCCCAATACACTGCCGGTGGCCGTCAGGGGGACGGTCGTGACCGAAGGAACGCCATGACGCGTCTGCTCCACAGCTCCGCCGTCCGCCCGCTCGTCACCGCCGTCGTCGCGGTCGTGCTCGTCGCCCTGGCCGTCCTGGCGGGCCCACCGGCACCGGCGCACGCGGCGGCACCGTCGACCGGCCGGTACGTCCCGCTCGACACGTCCCGGGTCTTCGCCGGCACCGTCGGCACGACGCCCCGGGTCGTCCCCGTCGCCGGGACCGGTGGCGTGCCGGCGAACGCGACGGCCGTCGTGGTGAACGTCGAGGTCGCGAACCCGACCGCAGCCGGGTACGTCCGCGTGACCGCCGCTGGGACCGACGCCCAGGTCGCGACGCAGGAGTTCGGCGCCGGGCAGAGCATCTCGAACCTGGCGACGGTCAAGCTCGCTCAGGGCGGCGTCCAGCTGAAGCTCTCCGCGGGCTCCGCCACCGTGTTCCTCGACGTCTCCGGGTACTACGTCGACGGAGACGGGGCGACCTACACGCCCGTCGCCGCGTCCCGTGTGTTCCGGCAGCAGGTCGGCACGAGCCCGGTCGCGGTCCCGCTCGCCGGTGCCGGTGGCATCCCCGACGACGCCACCGCCGTGGCCGTGAACACGCAGGTCGAGGCCACCACGGCCAACGGCTACGTCCGTGTCACCCCGGCCGGTCAGGACCCTGCCGTGGCCGCCCAGGTGTACACCGCCGGCGCAGCCGTCTCGAACCTCGTCATCGTGAAGCTCGTGGGCGGTGCGGCACAGGTGAAGGTGTCGGCCGGCACCGCGGTCGTGTCGATGGACGTGACGGGCTACTACAGCGACTCGGACACGGGCTCGGTGTTCGTCCCGATCGACACCACCCGCGCGTACGCCGGTCCGGTGACGACGACGCCACGCAGCATCCGCCTCACCGGCACCGCGGGCGTGCCCGGCACGGCCACCGCGGTCGTGGCCAACGCCGAGACCGAGAAGACGACCTCGGGCGGGTACCTCCGCATCACCCCGGCGGGCACCGACGCCCAGGTCGCGACGCAGGTGTTCCGCGCCGGCCAGGCGATCTCGAACCTCACGATGACCGGCGTCACCGGCAGCACGGCGGACCGCCGGGTGCAGGCGAAGGTCTCCGCGGGCTCGGCCACCCTCGACCTGGACGTCTCCGGGTACTTCATGGACGGCTCCACCGGCGCCGGGACCGGCGCCGACGTGTCGTGGCCGCAGTGCGACGCCCCCTCCTCGTGGCCCGCCGACGCGGCCTTCGGGATCGTGGGCGTGAACGACGGCATCGCGAACACCACGAACCCCTGCTTCGCCGAGCAGCGCGCCTGGGCCGAGCAGACCACCGGCGGTGCCGGGCAGGCGCGCCTGCAGCTGTACGTCAACACCGCGAACCCGGGCAACAAGGCCTCGGTGTGGCCGCGCAGCAACACCGTCCCGAACGGCCCGACGCTCACCGGCAGCCAGAACCCGTACGGTGTGTGCACGGGCGCCTACGACCTCGCGTGCACCTTCATGTACGGCTACACGCGCGCGTACGAGGACGGGACGGTCCGTGGCGTCGCCGACCCGGGCGCCCACCGCTGGTGGCTGGACGCCGAGACGGACGGCACGTGGCAGAGCAGCACCGCGCTCAACCGCGCGAGCCTCGAGGGGATGACCGCGTACTTCACCAGCGTCGGCGGCAGCGTGGGGCTGTACTCGTCGCCTGCCGAGTGGACGCAGCTGTTCGGCTCCGTGCCGCAGTCCAGCTCGCTGTACAGCCTGCCGACCTGGCGTCCGATCGGCACCGGCACGCTGGCCGCAGCGCAGGCTGCGTGCTCGTCCACGCCGTTCACGGCCGGTGGCCGCGTCGAGATGACCCAGTACCAGTCAGCCGGCGTCCTGCGCGACGTCAGCTGCGTGTGAGGACCGGTGGGGTCAGCCGCGGCGGGTGAACCGTCGCTGCAGGCCCCACTGCGTCACGCGCAGCATGGCCTCGGCCACGATGGCCTGACTCATCTTGGAGACCCCGTGCAGGCGGTCGCGGAACCGGATCGGGACCTCGACGATGCGGCCGCCCAGGTCGTGCACCCGCAGCGTCATGTCGACCTGGAAGCAGTACCCCTTGGAGTCGATGGTGTCGAGGGCCATCCGGGCGATGACCTGTGCCCGGTAGACCCGGAACCCGGCGGTGATGTCCCGCACGTCGATCCGCAGCATCCACCGGGCGTAGGCGTTGCCGCCCCGGCTCAGGGCCTGGCGGTACCAGGGCCAGTCGACGACCGATCCCCCGGGGACCCAGCGCGACCCGATCGCGAGCTGCACGTCGGGCTGCGAGCGGACCGCGTCGACGAGCGCGGGCAGCCGATCGGCCGGGTGCGAGCCGTCCGCGTCCATCTCGACGAGCAGCTCGTAGCCGCGTTCCAGACCCCAGCGGAAGCCCGCGACGTAGGCCGTGCCGAGCCCGAGCTTGCCCGTCCGGCGCAGCAGGTGCACGCGGTCGTCGGACGCGGCGATGGCCTGCACCACGTCGCCGGTGCCGTCGGGGCTGGCGTCGTCGACGACCAGCACGTGCGCATCGGGGACCGCGGCGAGCACGAGGGCCAGGGCGTCCGTGATGTTCTCGGCCTCGTCGTACGTCGGGACGATGACCAGGGCGGACGGCACCGTCATCGGGCCGTGCTGTCGTCTGGTCGCTCACGACCCATCGTCTGCCGCGCGACCTCGGACGGGGTGTCACCCTCGGGTGCGGAGTGTTCCGTCAGCAGCCGTCGGACCGTGCCACCGGGTGCCGAGTAGGTCAGGTAGTTCAGACGGCTGGTCTCGCGACGCAACCGGGTGACGCCCTCGAGGATGAAGCCGAGGGTCCACGTCAGGAAGGCGATGACCATGAGCGACGCGGCCAGGAACGCCGTCGGGAACCGGGGCACGAGCCCGGTGCGGCCGAACTCGATGAACAGCGGGATCGCGAGGACGATCGCGACGACGGCGAACACGGCACCGATGAGACCGTGGAACAGCACCGGGCGCTCGAAGCGGATCAGGTGCGCGATCAGCGAGAGGATCTTGAAGCCGTCGCTGTAGGTGTTGAGCTTGGACTCGGTGCCCTCGGCGCGGTCCTTGAAGCCCACCGGGACCTCGGTGTGCGGGACGCGCAGGTTCATCACGTGCACGGTGAGCTCGGTCTCGGTCTCGAACTCGCGCGACAGGGCGGGGAACGACTTCACGAAGCGGCGCGACATCACGCGGTAGCCGCTGAGCATGTCGGAGACGGGCGTGCCGAACAGCTTGCCGACCACACGGTTGAACATCCGGTTGCCGGCTTCGTGACCGGGCCGGTACGCGGTGGCGTTCGGGTCGTCCTGCCGCACGCCGAGGATGTGGTCGTACGGGCCCTCGAGCAGGGTCCTGATCATCTCGGGTGCCGCGGACGCGTCGTAGGTGTCGTCGCCGTCGATCATCAGGTAGACGTCGGCGTCGATGTCGCCGAACGCGCGGCGGATGACGTTGCCCTTGCCCTTGGTGTGCTCGTACCGGACCTCGGCCCCGGCGCGACGGGCTTCCTCGTCCGTGCCGTCGGAGCTGTTGTTGTCGTAGACGTACACGTGGATGCCCGGCACGGCGGCCTTGAGGTCGGTCACGACCTTGTGGATCGCCGGTGCCTCGTTGTGGCAGGGAACGATCGCGGCGATGACGAGGTCGTCGGGAGTCACGGGATAGGGTCCTTCAGTGGTCGCGGATCCGTCGAGCGGCGGGGCCTGCGGTCACGAAACCCCTGCGAGAGATTAACAGTTCCCCGGGTCGACGGCGCTCGCCACCCGGGACGGGAAGGACAGCGTGTCGAACGCATCGGAGTGGTTCCTCGGGCACCTGAAGCGCGGGGGCTCGTTCCTCGTCGTCGGTGGGATCGGCTTCGTCGTCGACGCGGTCGTGTACAACGCCCTGGTGTTCTGGGGCGGACACGGCCCGCTCTTCGCGCTGCCCCTGGTGGGCAAGATCATCGCGATCGCCGTCGCCAGCGTGGTCACCTACTTCGGCAGCCGGCTCTGGACCTACCGGGACCGAGCGGACGCGCAGACCCTCAGGAGCTTCCTGGTGTTCGCCCTGCTCAACGTCGTCGCGATCCTGCTGCAACTCGGCTGCCTCGGGTTCTCCCGCTACGTGCTGCACCTGGACTCACCGCTGGCCGACAACGTCTCGGGCACGCTGATCGGGCAGGGCGTCGCGACCGTGTTCCGCTACTTCGCCTACGGCAAGTTCGTCTTCAAGGACGACAAGGAAGGCGCTGCCGAGGCGGTCGCCGAGATCGTCTGACCCCGGGCAGGAGAGCGCACCGGTCGACCCGGCGCGCTCCCCGCCGTCAGCGCCGGTCGACCCGGTAGATCCAGAGCGACTGCTGCCCCTGGGTCACCTCGCGCACCTCGGAGACGCACTGGTCGGTGACGGGCTGGTCGGAGAGCACGTACTGCACGTTCTGCTGCGCGAACCGGCTGCAGCCGTCGAAGCTCACGCGGATCTGGTCGCGGACCGGCAGTGAGAGCTTCGGCGCGCCGTCACCGTCGAGCCAGTTCACGTTGGCCAGGCGGTTCCAGATCGGTTCGTACCGGCCACTCGGGTCGATCTCGTGCCACATCTCCTCGGGCGGGTAGGTCTGCACGCCGTTGTACGAGTGCGCCCCGGTCTCCAGGAGCATCGCCGTCGGCACGTAGCCGCCGATGCCCACCCAGCGGGCATCCGGCTGCCGGTCGACGATCCGGCTGACGGCCTTGCCCGCCGTCGTCTGCGTCGCCAGGTCGAACACGCCGCGGTACAGCGGGTTGACGCCCCCACCGACCACGACCGCCGCGACGAGCAGCAGCAGGGCGCCCGGGGCGATCCACCGCCGGGCGACCAGCAGGACGCCCACGGCGAGCAGTACGACGACGATTCGCCATGCGTGCGAGGCGCCGAGGACGTTCGAGCCACCGATGCGCAGGCCGATGTAGACGAAGCCGGCGCTCACCAGGACCAGGACCGGGCCGTAGCCGGCGGTCCCCCACGGCACGCGCGAGCGCACGGGTGCACCGACGTCCCCGGTCGGTGCGTCCTCCACCGGACGCGCGCCCACCCCGGCGTCGAGCCGCGCCGCGACGAGCGCCACCGCGACGAGTCCGAGCAGGTCGAACGCCAGCCGGATGCGTGCGTCCGTGCTCCGGTCGAGCAGCAGCAGGTGGGCGACGGCGTCCCAGTGCGGGACCAGCAGGAAGGCGAACAGCACGCCGAGCACGACGACGGTCGCCAGGACCGGCCAGTCCATCGCGCGGCGGCGACGGAGGCCCGCCCACAGGACCCAGAGCAGGGCCGGCAGCAGGAACACCACGACCATCAGGGGTGCAGCGGCCTCGGACTGGTTGACGGACAGGCCGCCGACCGCGCCGTACTGCAGCGACCGCTGGAACGGGCCGCTGAACAGGGAGCCGAGCGCCTCGACGCTCGTCGCCCCGGTCAGCTCGAGGCGCTGCCCGGGGTAGACCGTCCCCAGGACGGCCTTGATCGTGTCGAGCCGTGTGAGGGCCCAGACGCCGATGACGACGACGGCGCCCACGGCGGCGAACGCCAGGGGCACGAGGCTGCGGACCGTGCGCCACCACGTCGTGCCGGGGGTCCGGAGCCGCTCGACCAGGAACCCGACCGCCACGGCGACCAGGACGACCGCCGCCGGGACCATGTACGGCACGTAGATGCTCATGACCATCGTGACCGTCAGGTACCCGGTGACGACCGCCGCGACGACCGCCGGCCAGCGCCGTGACGACCGGAAGGCCCAGAGCACCGCCGTCAACCCCGCGAACGCCCAGGCCACCGGCCAGATCGTCGTCGGCAGGAACCACCACTGGATCATCGGCGACAGGCAGAGCGCGATCGCCAGGAACGCGGCGGTCGCGGGGCGGCGCGGCATCACGGTCACGGCGAAGACGTAGGCCGCGATCAGCGCGGACACCACGGGCAGCCACCAGCGGACCGCCATGCCCTGGTCGAGGGGCAGGAACAGGAAGCCGACGACGTGCGGGCGGAACAGGCTGGACCAGTCCCACGTGGGCAGGTCGTTCTGGATGGTGGCGTCCATCCCGCCGGGGAACGACTGGTTGACGACCGGGAAGCCCTCGCGGACCTGCGAGAGGATCCAGCTCGACTGCACCAGCCACTCGTCGCTGCGGATGCCCTGCGGCCGCCCGGCGAGCAGGTCCGGGTCAGCGCCGCCCGTCCCGAAGGACTGCCAGTACACGCCGCTGGAGTTGCCCGAGACCCCGAGGGCGACGAGCACCACGACGATCAGCAGCGCGACCACCGGGAAGCCGACCAGCACGAGCAGGTTCGGCAGACCTGACGGCCGCGGTGCGACCACGCGCTGCCAGGCGGTCTCCGTCCGCATCCACAACGCGAGCAGACGGTTGTCGGGTCGAGGTCGGTCGACGGTGGGACGGCTCACGCGGTGGGTCTCTCGGTTCGGGGGCGGTGGTCGTCGCCGACCGCCGGCGTCACCGAACGGTGACGACCTGGCAGCCGAGCAACACGTTCTTCCCGGCCCCGACATTTATCGCATACGAGCAGACCGTGTGCGAACCGGCTCGCGCAGCGAAGGACTGGTTGATGCCGTGCGCGGCCCCGGCGGCCGGGTACTTCCGTCCGATGTCCGACCGTGCGGCGTTCGCGGGCCCGGACGCGACGCCCACCCCGTCGAGGTAGGTGTCGACGCGCAGCGCGGTGGCCTGCTGGTCCGGGTCGATCGTCCACCCGTTGACCTGCACACGACCGGCGACGCTCGACGCCGCGTCCATGCCGCCGAACGGCGACGAGCTCGCGCCGATCGTGACGGTGTCGCACCCGAGGGCCTTGTCCGCGCCGCCGGCGACGTTCACCGCGGTGACACAGATGGTGTGCGCTCCGGGACGCAGGTCGTAGACGGCCTTGATCCCGTGGTTCGGACCCGCCGCCGGGTACCGACGACCGACGTCGCCACGCGGGGCGTTCGCGGTCGAGGTGCCGACCTGGACGCCGTCGATCGCGACCCGGACCTGCAGTGCGTTCTTGGTGTCGGGGTCGATCGTCCAGCCGTTCACGGTCGCGGTCGACCCGCTCGTGGTGACGTCCATGCCGCCGAAGGGCGAGGTGTCCGCGACCGTCACGGTGTCGCAGCCGAGCCGTGTGGTCGCGCCCGTCCCGACCATGTTGAAGGCGTAGGCGCAGACCTGGTGCGTGCCGCCGGTCGCGGCGACCGTGGTCGCGATCCCGTGCGCGTCCCCGTAGTTGACGTAGCGGCGGCCGACGTCCGGGCGCGAGGCGTTCGCCGTCGTCCGGCTGGCCATCACGTCGTCGACGTACACGTCCACCACCACGGGCGACGCGGTGTCGGGGTCGATCGTCCACCCGTTCACGGTCACCTGGCCGGCGGTCGCGGACGCCGCGTCCATGCCACCGATCGGCGAACCGCTCATCACGGTCACGGTCTGGCAGGCACCGATCTGGGCGTTCGACCCGGCGCCGATGTTCACGCCGACCGCGCAGATGGAGTGCGTGCCGCCGCCCACGGTCAGCGTGCTCAGGATGCCGTGGTTGTTCCCCGTGCCCGGGTAGCGCCGTCCGACGTCGGGTCGGGACGCGTTCGCGGGCAGGGTGCCGAGGAGCTTGCCGTCGGAGTACCACTGCACTTGCACGGTCTGCG
Source organism: Microbacterium sp. M1A1_1b (assembly GCF_053345565.1). Lineage (NCBI taxonomy): Bacteria > Bacillati > Actinomycetota > Actinomycetes > Micrococcales > Microbacteriaceae > Microbacterium > Microbacterium sp. M1A1_1b. The sequence goes on along the minus strand of NZ_JBKFAJ010000002.1, from coordinate 759,652 downwards.
TGCCGGCGTTCGGGTCGAGCGCCCAGCCACCGACCTGCACGTAGCCCGGGCCGAACTGCTTGGCGTCGATGCCGCCGAAGGGGTTGTCGGCGGTCGAGACGCCGAACCAGTCGTTGTACAGCCGCCAGAAGTTCCGGTTGCCGTACGCCGAGCACGAGTCGCCCGAGCCGTAGAGGTTGGTCAGCGCGGCCTGGTTCGGCGTGTAGGGCGTGTAGTAGTACAGCGCCGCGGTGGCCTTGTTCTGGATGTAGACGGTCTTCGTGCCGCAGCCGGCGTTCGGGTTGTACTGCACGGCGCGGTTCGCTCCGGGGCCGAACCACGTGAAGTAGTTGCTGGTGCCGGCGGGGTTGCCGTACCGCTTCCACTGCCACGACGCCCAGAACACCTGGTTGCCGACGCCGCCGTACGCCGGGTCGCAGCCGCCGTTGGCGCTGTCCGGGCAGGCGTAGCCCATCGCGCGGTCCAGCCGACCGGCCGACGGCCCGCGAGCAGTGGAGCCGTTGATGAGCGTCTGCTCCTTCTGGAGCGTGACGATGATGACCTTCGGGTTGATCCCGCACGCGGCACCGACGCGGGCGATGATCTGCGCGGCGGAGAGCGAGGAGCCACCCGTGAGCGCGTTGCACATCGCGTCGGCGCCGTGACTGTTCAGCGAGAAGCGTCCGACGTTCAGGCAGGATGAGTTCGAGCACGTGCCGATCTGCGCGTTCAGGAACGTCTGGATCGCGGACTCGCTCATGCCGGAGCCGTTGTAGAACTCGGAGTCCGGGATGATGTTGCCCGGGTCGAACTGCGATCCGCTCAGGGCGGAGGCCGGTTCCACGGACGCCTGTGGTCCGGCGATCTGGAATCCGACGAGGATGCTCGCGACTGCGAGCACGCTCGCGACGGCGGCGATGGCCTTCTTCACGACGGGGTGCCTCCCTGGGCGGCGACGCGGTGTGGTGAGCACGCGGGCTGTGGGGTGCGGTCGGTCTGGCCCTGTCCGGACCGAGTCACACGAGTCACATCAGGCTACCTGGATCACAGCGATCACACAGCCCCCAAGTGCACCCCCGAACGGGAGGGGCGCCGTGCGTCCGCCGCGGACCGCACCTCGAGCGCCTGGTCGCGCCTGAGTGCCCACTCAGTGTCAGCCCGCCAGGAGCGTTTCGACGCGGCGACGCGCCGCCGCGTCGTGACCGTCGTCGCGCCGGGCGCGACGCGCGCGACGGAGGACGGCAGGGGCCTCCAGGACGAGCCGCCGCCACGCGGCCGGTGCGAGCTGCGCCCGACGCGGCTGCGCCAGGTCGCGCACCATCCGCACCAGGGTGCGGACGACGACCCGCGTGACCAGGGCCGGCGAGCCGTTCCGCACCACGACCGCCAGGCGGTTCCGCATGCTCTGGTACCGGACCAGCGGACCGTTGCTGCCGGAGCTGGCGGCGTGGCGGTGCACCACGACCGCGTCGGGCGCATGCCGGATCTCGTACCCGGCCAGGCGGAGTCGCCACGCGACGTCGAGGTCCTCGTAGTACATGAACAGCGTCGGGTCGAAGCCGCCCACCTCGGCCACCGCAGCGCGGCGCAGGAAGGCGGCGCCACCGGAGAACCCGAAGAGCGGCGCAGACTCCGGGGCGTCGTCGATCGGACGCAGCCAGTCGCGGTCACGGCCGTTGCCCGAGCGGTCGAGCACGACGCCGGTGCCGTTGACCAGTGTCTGTCCCACCTCGGCGCGACGCCACCGACGCCCGTCCCCCGCGACCAGGTCGTCCGGGGCGCGCGAGTCCGACGGCGCGGCGACGAAGCGCCCCTCGAGCACCGCCGTGGCGGCGACGACGGCCACGCCGGGTCCACCCGCGGCGAGGACGGCGAGCCCCCGGTCGAGGAACCCGTGGTCGGCGACGGCGTCGTTGTTCACCAGGACGAGCACCGCACCACTCGACGCGGCGATCCCGCGCTCGACCCCACCGGCGAACCCGGCGTTCGTCGGTTCGGCGACCAGGACGACGTCGGGGTACTCGGCACGGTAGGCGTCGACCGTGGCGTCGTCGGCCTCGTTCACCACGAGCACGACCTCGACGGAGGCGTCGACGCGCTGCGAGAGCACCGAGTCGATCGCGCGGCGGGTGAGGTCCGGCTGGTGCCAGTCGACGATGATGACGGAGAGGTCCACCGGGCCAGTCTCCCAGGCGCGCGCCGGCCGACCGGGACCCCGGCGGTCTGGTCGGTATAGTGGTGCCGCCTTCCGAGGCACCACCGCCTGCCGACGTATGGAGTCCTTCCGTGTCCACTTTCGCGCCCCGCGTGTCCGTCGTCGTCATCAACTTCCGCGGCACCGACGACACGCTCGAGTGCATCGCCCGTCTGAGCGAGGTCGACTGGCCGGCGGACCGGCTCGAGATCGTGGTCGTCGAGAACGGCTCCGGCGACGACAGCGAAGCGCGCCTGCGCGCGGCGCTCGGCGGCCAGGCGAACGTGCGCATCATCGTGTCGCCGGAGAACCTCGGGTTCACCGGCGGCAGCAACCTCGGCGCGCGTGAGGCCACCGGGGACATCGTGGCGTTCCTCAACAACGACGCCAAGCCCGACGTCAACTGGGTGAAGGAGGGCGTCGCCGGGTTCGCGCCGAGCCCCCGCGTCGCTGCCGTCGCCAGCAAGGTGCTGGACTGGGAGGGCAAGACGATCGACTTCGTCGAGTCCGGCCTGAGCTGGTTCGGCATGGGCTACAAGAACCACATCGCCGAGCTCGACGACGGCCGTTTCGACGAGCCGCAGGACCTGCTGTTCGGCACCGGCTCGGCGCTGTTCGTCCGTCGCGACGTCTTCTTGGAGGTGGGCGGCTTCGACGAGGGCCTGTTCATGTTCTACGACGACGTGGACCTGGGCTGGCGCCTCAACCTGCTCGGCTACCGTGTCCGGTTCGCGCCGCGCTCGGTCGTCTACCACAAGCACCACGGCTCGATGAAGTCGTTCGGCGACCACCGCGAGATGTACCTGCTCGAGCGGAACGCCCTGCACCTGCTCTACAAGAACCTGTCGGACGAGAACCTCGGCACCTTCCTGCCGGCAGCCCTGGCGCTGCTGGCGCGTCGCGCGGTCGCCAAGAGCGGGCGCGACTCCGAGGAGTTCGACATCCGCCGGTTCACGGGTGCGCCGGACGAGTTCGACCCGACGACGCCGATGTCCAAGGAAGCCGTCGCGGGGCTGTACGCGCTCGACCAGTTCGTGTCCGACTTGCCGCGGCTGTCCGAAGAGCGCCGCCGGATCCAGGGACAGCGCGTCAAGACCGACAAAGAGGTCTTCCGCCTGTTCGGGGACGCCTTCAAGCCACTGTTCGAGGACGGCTACTTCCTGGAGGGCTACCAGGCCATCATCGAGGCCTTCGACGTCGAACAGCCGATGCACCGCACCCGCGTGCTCGTCATCACCGGCGACGCGCTCGGCGAGAAGATGGCCGGTCCGGGCATGCGCGCGTGGAAGATCGCCGAGGCCCTCAGCGAGCACAACGACGTCCGACTGGTGACCTGGAACGTCGCGAACCGCAAGTCCACCGCCTTCGAGGTGTCCCGCGTGCCGCTGCAGCACGAGCGCGCGATGCGGGAGCACGAGGAGTGGGCCGACGTCATCTTCTTCCAGGGCTACGCCCTGCACCACTTCACGACGCTGCAGCACTCGAACAAGATCATGGTCGTCGACCTGTACGACCCGATGCACCTCGAGCAGCTCGAGCAGGCCCGCGACAACGGCGACGTCGGCTGGCGCAACCAGGTGACCTCGACCACCGACGTCATCAACCGGCAGCTCGAGCGCGGCGACTTCTTCCTCTGCGCGTCCGAGCGGCAGCGCCTGTTCTGGCTCGGACAGCTGGCCGCCGTCGGTCGCGTCAACCCGGACAACTACCTGGCGGACGACAACCTCAACAAGCTCATCGCGATCGCGCCGTTCGGCATGGACTCCACGCCGCCCGAGCACACCCGCAAGGCGATCCGCGGCGTCACGCCCGGCATCGGCGAGGACGACAAGGTCGTCATCTGGGGTGGCGGCATCTACAACTGGTTCGACACCCCGTCGCTCGTCCGCGCGATCGCCAAGGTCGCCGAGACGCACGACGACATCCGGCTCTTCTTCCTGGGTGTCGCGCACCCGAACCCGGACGTGCCGGAGATGGCGATCGTCTCCGAGACCCGCCGGATCAGCGAGCACCTGGGGCTGACGAACAAGCACGTCTTCTTCAACGAGCAGTGGGTCGCCCTCGACGACCGCCAGAACTACCTGCTCGAGGCGGACGCCGGCGTCAGCACCCACTTCGCGCACATCGAGACCACGTTCTCGTTCCGCACCCGCATCCTCGACTACATGTGGGCGAACCTGCCGATCGTCACGACCGACGGCGACAGCTTCGGCGACCTGATCGGTGCCGAGGGCATGGGCGTCGCGGTCAAGGAGCGCGACGTCGACGGACTCGCCGCCGCGCTCGAGTCGATGCTGTACGACCCCGAAGCGGCCCAGGCGGCTCGCGACGCGGTCAGCCGGGTCCGCTCCGACTTCACGTGGGAGCGCGCCCTGGCGCCGCTGGTCGAGTTCTGCAAGGACCCGCACGTGGCCGCCGACCGCGCCCACGACGCCGCCGTGCCGGCCGGATCGCTGTCGGCCGCGAGCCGTCCGCGGGTGGCACTCAGCCCGGCACGGCAGCGTGAGCTGCAGTTCCACCAGATCGCCAACAGTCGTCACGGGATCTCCCGCGACGTGCGCCTCGCCACGTGGTACCTCCGCGAGAACGGCGTCTCGGGGCTGCGGAACAAGGTGCAGAACCGCGTGCGCATCATGCGCGAGAGCAAGAACGGGCGCTGATGCCCCGGTGGCCGTCCCCGGCCGCCGATGTACAGTTGTCCGTCGCCCGCGTCGAACGTAAGGACCCCCTTTGAGCAACATCGTCACCGAGCGGTTCGAGCGCCTCCGGGAAGAACGGATGGTCCCGGCCGGCCGCCCGGCCACCGCCGTCATCGGGTCGATCCGCGAGATCTTCGCCCACCGGCAGCTGCTCGACCTGCTGATCCGCCGCGACCTGAAGTCCCGGTACAAGGACAGTGCGCTCGGCTTCGCCTGGACGCTGATCCGCCCGCTCGTGCAGCTGGCGATCTACTACTTCGTCCTGGGCCAGATCCTCGGCGCGTCGCGCAACATCCCGCAGTTCGCGATCTACGTGTTCTCCGGCCTGACGCTGTACGGGCTGTTCAGCGAGATCGTCGCTGCCGGCACGGCCTCGATCGTGGGCAACGGCGGGCTGATCAAGAAGATCTACCTGCCGCGCGAGATCTACCCGCTCGCCAGTGTGGGTGCTGCGCTGTTCAACTTCGGCGTGCAGCTCGTCGTGCTGCTCGCCGCCGCGATCCTGCAGAGCGGCTTCGCCTGGGTCCGGCTCGACCTGCTGTACTTCTTCCCCGCCACGCTCGTGATCCTGATCTGGGCGACCGCGCTGGCCCTGCTGCTCGCCGCCGCGAACGTGTACCTGCGTGACATGCAGTACCTGGTCGAGGTGCTCGTGCTGCTGCTGATGTGGGGCTCCCCCATCGTCTACGCCTGGCAGATGGTCGCGACGCGCGCCCCCGAGTGGCTGCTCACCCTGTACACGTCCAACCCCATCACGCTGGCGGTGCTCGGCATCCACCGTGCCTTCTGGACCGCCGGGCCCGACGCCGAGTACCCGTCGCACCTGCTGCTGCGCATGGGCGTCGCCGCGCTCGTCGGTCTGGTCGCACTGCTGCTGTGCCAGCGCGTGTTCGCCAAGCTGCAGGGCAACTTCGCCCAGGAGATCTGACCCGATGAGCATCGACAGCAACATCGCCACGCAGGAGACCGCGTCGCCCTTCAAGGACGCCCCCGCCGTCGTCACGGTGAAGAACGTCTCGAAGCGCTTCACGATCCGCAAGGACAACTCGCTCAAGGAACGCATCGTCACGCTTGGCCGCGCCGGTCGCCGCCACAGCGAGGACTTCTGGGCGCTGCGCGACATCAACCTCGACATCCCCGCCGGCACCACGATCGGCCTGCTCGGCCCGAACGGTTCCGGCAAGTCGACGCTGCTGAAGACCATCGGCGGCATCCTCGAGCCGACCACCGGGTCCGTCGAACGCCGTGGCCGCCTGGCCGCGCTCATCGAACTCGGCGCCGGGTTCCACCCCGACCTGACGGGGCGTGAGAACGTCTACCTGAACGCGGCGATCCTCGGCCAGACACAAGAGGAGACCGAGGCCCGGTTCGACGACATCCTGCAGTTCTCGGGCATCGGCGACTTCATCGACACCCAGGTGAAGTTCTACTCGTCCGGCATGTACGTCCGACTGGCCTTCGCGGTCGCGATCAACACCGACCCCGACGTCCTGCTGGTCGACGAGGTCCTGGCCGTCGGCGACGAGCAGTTCCAGAAGAAGTGCCTCGACAAGATCCGCGAGTTCCAGGCGCAGGGTCGCACGATCATCCTGGTGTCGCACTCGCTCGGCCAGGTGCAGGAGCTCTGCGACTCAGCCGTCGTGCTGCACCACGGCGAGGTCAAGTTCCAGGGCTCGGCCCGGCTGGCGGTCAAGAACTTCCGTGAGATCCTCGAGGGCCGTCGCATCGCCGAGGCCGAGGCCGCGCACCCGGAAGAGGACGCCAAGCCCGGCAAGGTCGAGCACGTCACGCTCGAGATCCCCGGTCGCGCCCCCGGCGCCGAACACCACCACGGCGACGACCTGGTCATCCGCGCGACGTTCTCGCACAAGGACGTCCTGCCCGAGTGGCGTGCCGGCATCAAGATCGAGAACCACCTCGGCAACCCCGCGTTCGGCGTCGACAGCCGCCAGACCCAGGTCCGGCACGACCCCCTGCGCGGTTCGGCCACCATCGAGTGGCGCCTGAGCGACCTGCGCCTGGGCGGTGGCCAGTACTTCGTGCACGTGTTCCTGGCGAAGCCGAACGGTGAGCACATCGTCATGGAGCGCGAGGCCGCACGGTTCGTCGTCGCCGACGAGGACACGCAGTCGGGCATCGCCTGGACGAAGAACACCGAGCGACAGGTCAAGGGCTGACGTTGCGGGACCTGCCGGTGCTGGTCGACGCCACGTCGATCCCGCCGAACCGCGGAGGCGTGGCCCGGTACATCTCCGGCCTGCTCACCGGGCTCGCGGAACTCGACGTGCGCGTGCAGGTCGTCGGCAAGGCGGCCGACCTCGACTGGCTCCGCGGGCTCGCACCCGTGCACGGGTACCACGCGGCCCCGGCGTGGACGTCCTCGCGTCCGCTCCGCCTGCTGTGGGAGCAGACCGGCCTGCCCGCCCTGGTGGGGCGGGTCGGGGCGACCACCCTGCACAGCCCGCACTACACGTTCCCGGTGACCCGGGCCTCCCGAACGGTCGTCACCCTGCACGACGCGACGTTCTTCAGCGACCCGGCCGCGCACTCGCGCCTCAAGGTGCTGTTCTTCCGGACCTGGACGCGGCTCGCCCGTCGACGGGCCCGCGCGACCGTGGCCCCGAGCGCGGCGACCGTCCGCGAGCTCGACCGGTTCGCCGGTCGGCCCCGTCGCCCCACCGTCGTCGCGCACCTCGGGGTCGACGCCACCCAGTTCCACGAGCCGAGCGCAGACGAGGTCAGCGCGTTCCGACGGGCCCACGACATCGCGCCGGACACCGAGTGGATCGCCTTCCTGGGCACCGTCGAACCACGCAAGCGCGTCCCCGAGCTCATCGCGGCGCACCGGGCGCTCGACACGGCATCGGGCGCAGCACCCGCACTGTTCGTCGCGGGCGGCCTCGGGTGGGACGACACCGCCGCCGCCGAGCTCCGCACGGCCGGGGACGTGCCCGGCGAACCGCTGCGGTACCTGGGGTACCTGCCGGTCGACGAGCTGCGGGCGTTCCTCGGCGGCTCGCGTGTCGTGGCGTACCCGAGCATCGCCGAGGGCTTCGGGCTGCCGGTGCTCGAGGCGATGGCCTCGGGTGCCGACGTCCTGACCACCGACCGGCTGGCGATCCCCGAGGTCGGCGGCGACGCCGTCACCTACACCGAACCCGACGCCGGACCGATCCGCGCCGCTCTCGAACGCCTGCTCGCCGACGCCCCCGGGGCCCGCGCCGACCGCGTCGGCCGTGCCCGTGCCCGCGCCGCCGGGTTCACGTGGTCCGCCTGCGCGCGCGCCCACCTCGAGGTGTTCGGATGAGCGGCGGCACCGCACGAGCCGCCATCGTCACCGTGACGTACGACTCGGTGGACGTCCTGCCCGCGTTCCTGGCGTCGACCCAGGACGCCAGCGCCGGACGCGTCGACGTCGTCGTCGCCGACAACGACTCCGCCACGGCCGACGAGCTCCGGCAGATCACCGAGGCCGCGTCCGCACGCTTCTACGCGGTCGGGGCGAACCGGGGCTACGGCACCGCGGTGAACCGCGCGGTCGCGACGCTCGACCCCGACGTCGGGTGGGTGCTCGTGTCGAACCCGGACGTCGTGCTCGAACCGCTGGCCCTCGACCGGATGATCGACACCGCCGCGGCGGACCCGAGCATCGGCGCGGTCGGACCACGGTTGCTCGAGCCCTCGGGCGAGGTCTACCCGTCGGCCCGGGCGGTGCCCTCGCTGCGCACCGGACTCGGGCACGCCCTGTTCGCGAACGTCTGGACGAGCAACCCCTGGACCAAGCGGTACCGGCAGGACGGCGACCACTCCGGTCGGCGCGATGCGGGGTGGCTGTCCGGCGCGTGCGTCCTGGTGCGCCGTGACGTGTTCGACCGCCTCGGTGGTTTCGACGAGGACTACTTCATGTACTTCGAGGACGTCGACCTCGGATGGCGCATCGGCCGGGCGGGGCTGCGCAACGTGTACGAGCCCGCCGCCACCGCGATCCACATCGGCGGCACCGCCACACAGGGGTCCTCGGACCGGATGCGCCGCGCGCACCACCACAGCGCGTACCGGTTCCTGGCGCAGAAGTACGCGGCCTGGTGGCTCTGGCCGCTCCGCGCCGTGCTGCGGGTCGCACTCGCCGTGCGCGCCCGCGCCACGCACACGCGCTGACGCGGTAGCGTCGCTGGGACGCCCCGGCGCCCGCCCCGAACGACTCCTCCCCCGAACCAGCACAGGAGTGCCCATGAACCTCGCCGTCACGCTGATGGTCCGCGACGAAGCGGACGTCATGCCCGCCTGGCTCGACCACCACGTCGCCCAGGGCTTCGACGTGTTCGTGATCACCGACAACGGTTCGGTCGACGGCACCACCGAGATCCTGACCGCCTTCGCCGCCCGCGACGACGTCACCGTGGACCTGCGGCACGACCCGTTGCACCACAAGCAGCAGGGGGTCGTCGTGACCGGCATGGCCCGCGACGCCGCCAACATCCACCACGCCGACTGGGTCGTCAACGCCGACGCCGACGAGTTCATCCTGCCCGTCGACCGGTCGCTGACCGTGCGCCGGGTGTTCGACCAGCTCGACCCGGCGATCGGTGCCTTCACGGTGCCCGTGGTCAACCTGACCGGACGTCTGGCCGAGTCCGGCAGCGGGGTCGAGCGGCTGCACTGGCGGGACGAACGCTCGCTCGACGCGCTGCACGCCGCCGGGCTGCTCGCACCGCCCTCGACGAACGCGGTACACGTCGGCGACCCCGACGTCACCGTCGTGCAGGGCAACCACCAGGTCAGCGTCGCGAACGGCGCCCCGGTGCCCGACGGGCTGCGGCTCGAGGTCCTGCACCTGCCGTGGCGGTCCTGGGCGCAGTACGAACACCGCGTCGAGGTGAGCGGCCGCGCCTACGAGGCGAACCCCGACCTGACGCCGAGCCCGCGCCACCACGGCATGCGCGACTACCGGCGGCTGCACGAGGGCGTCCTGCAGGCGACCTTCGCGCTGCGCTTCGTCACCGACGAGGACGCCGAGGCCGGCCCGTTCACCCGCGACGACGGCATCGCCGAGGTCCTGCGGCGCGCTGGTTCGCCGGTGCTCGACGGTCCGGCCGACCCGCTCGTGCCCGTCGACGACCTTGCACGGCTGCAGGCGCTCGGCCGGGCCGTCGTGACGCGGGACCTGCGCATCGAGGAACTCGAGGACGCGGTCCGCGCCGGCGAGGCCACGGCGGACACGCTGCGCGCCACGGTGCAGTTCGAGCGCGACCGGGCGATGGCCGCGCAGCGCGAGACCGCCGCGCGCGACGCCGAGCTCGCGGCGATGCACGCGCGGCGGGTCGTCCGGCTCGCCGACAAGGTGGGCGAGGTCGCGCGGCGCCTGCGTCGCTGACCTCGCCGCGCGCGGAACGTCTACCGCGCCGCGTGCGCAGCCCGCACGGCGTCGAGCAGCGTCTCCGCCCGGCGTGTGAAGGAGTGTTCCGCGCCGATCCGAGCACCGCGCGCGGCACGGTCGTCCGATGACACGGACTCCCCCGCCCGCACCAGCGCACCGAGGCCCTCCACCGAGTCGTACGTGCGGACCGCCCCGTGGAACAGTTCGTCGACGCCGGGCACCGGGTCCGTGACCACGAGCGCGCCCGAAGCAGCGGCGTCGAACAGCCGGTTCGACAGGAAGCCGTCGCGCGCCATGTCGTCCCAGTGGTCGTTGAGCACCACGCGGGCACTCCGGTACAGGGCCGGCAGCGCGTCGTTCGCCACGAACACGCCCCGGTGGACGCCGTCCGGCAGCAGTCCTTCCCACCCCTCGCCCCACACCGCCAGGTCGACGCCCGCGTCCACCGCGTCGCGGACCACCGGCCGGAAGACCGCGCGCGTCTTGCCGACGAAGGCGGTGTCGAGCCCGGCGTACGCGGGGTCGACCGGGCCCGGGTGGAACCGGGTCGGGTCGGTGGCCTGCAGCAGCGGTGCGACGGGCAGCCCCGTCTGCTCGGCGACCCGGGCAGCCCAGACCGGTCCGGCGGCGAACCGCAGGTCGTACCGGGCGAGCTCGGCTGCGGTCACCAGGTCGGGGTGCGAGATCACCCAGAGCACGTTCACGGCGCCTGGGTGCACCGGGGTGTCGTCGAGCCCGCGCAGCGTCAGGGCGACGTCGTCGAGGTGCTCCGAGAACGGTCGGACGTGCGACTCGCGGTGGTCGACCACCACCTCTTGTCCCAGGCCCCGGAGCGCAGCGGCCAGGTCGCGCGCGAAGAACGTGTCCCCCCAGTCGTCGCCGCGTGGCCCGGGGTGCGCCGCGATGCGGATCGACCACCGCAACCGCTCGCCCCGGTCGCGCAGCGCGAGCCGATCGGCGCCGCGCTCGGCCCGCACGACGGGTTCCCGCAGTGCGACGGGCGCACCGGCGGCGTCGGCCGAGGGCGTGCCCGGGACGAACCCTGCGGCCGCCAGTGCCCGGACGGCCGCGTCGTCCGTGCGCGCACGCCACACGGCCAGGGCCTCGGCAGCGTCGGTGTCGTAGCGCTGCTCGCGCAGGGTCCGCGACCGGTACACGCGGCCGAGGGGCACGACGACGCACCGGCCGCCCGCGGCGTCGGCGGTGTCACGGGTCAGGCGGGCGACCGCGGTGCGGGTGTCGACGGTGCGGATCGGCACGGCCAGTGCATCGGTCCGTGCCGCGAAGCAGGGCTCGTCGGCGGCGAAGACGGCGACCCCCGCCAGCGCCTCGGCGTCCTCCGGCGGGTGCCCACGCAGGAGCGACGCGACCGGCGCCGATCCGCGGACCAGGGCGGCGCCCGCACTGGCGACCACGTCGTCGACGGTCCGGACGACGGCCACGGCGACCGGAGCCTCCTGGTCGGTCGCGGCGACCAGCGCGTCGTACCCGCCCTGCGGCAGGGTCACGGAGGCGTCCTGCACCACCACGACCGCGCTCGCGAGCAGCGGGCGGGCGGCAGCGACCGCGCCGCCCCACGTGGCCGCGACCGTGGGCCGCGCGACGACGTGGTCGGCTCCCCCGGTGACCGCCGGGTAGGTGCTGGTCGGCCCGGCGTGCACGTCGTACGGCGCCACCACCACGATGACGGCACCGGCTGCCCGGGCCGCGGACACCGCGGGCAGGTGCGCGCCGTCGCGGAACGACGACTCGGCGACCGTCACGACGACGTCGAACCCGCCGTCACCGGGGTGCGGCGGGTCCGTCACGAGCGACGTGTCGACCGGGAGGCCCGGGTCGGCTCCGCCCTGCGGCTCCGGTTCCGACAGGGTCGCCTGGACCGCCCCTGGCCGTCCCAGCAGCCGGCCGAGTCGCGACGGCCGCACCATCGTCAGCCGCGCAGCAGGTTCTGCAGGTAGACCCCGTAGCCACCCTTGACGAGCGGTGCTGCGAGGTCGGCGAGCTGCGCGTCGTCGATCCACCCGTTGCGCCAGGCGATCTCCTCGATGCAGCCGATCTTGAAGCCCTGACGGTCCTCGATGACCTTGACGTACTCGGAGGCCTGCATCATCGACTCGAACGTGCCGGTGTCCAGCCACGCGGTGCCACGGTCGAGCACCTGCACGCCGAGCTCGCCCGCGTCCAGGTAGCGCTCGTTGACCGTCGAGATCTCGAGCTCGCCGCGTGCGCTCGGCTCGATGGTCTTGGCGATCTCGATGACCTTGTTGTCGTAGAAGTACAGCCCGGGGACCGCGTAGTTCGACTTCGGCGCGGTCGGCTTCTCCTCGATGGAGACCGCGGTGAAGTCGTCGTCGAACTCCACGACGCCGTACGCCGTCGGGTCGGCCACGTGGTACGCGAAGATCGTCGCGCCCTGCACCCGGGTGTTCTGCTTCAGACTGGTGCCCAGGCCCGTGCCGTGGAAGATGTTGTCGCCGAGCACCAGTGCGACGCTGTCGTCACCGATGAAGTCCTCGCCGATGACGAACGCCTGGGCCAGGCCGTCCGGACTCGGCTGCACGGCGTACTCGATCTGCATGCCGAGGCTGGACCCGTCGCCCAGCAGCGCCTTGAACTGCTCGTTGTACTCCGGCGTCGTGATCACGAGGACCTCGTTGATGCCGGCCATCATGAGCGTCGACAGCGGGTAGTAGACCATCGGCTTGTCGTAGATCGGCATGAGCTGCTTGCTGATGCCCTTGGTGATGGGCCACAGGCGCGTGCCGGAACCGCCGGCCAGGATGATGCCCTTCACTTGCTGCTCCTCAGGGACTCCGTGTAGGCGATGCACTCGTCGTAGGTCGGCAGGAGGCCCTGCTCGGCGGCCTGCACGAGGGTCGGGGCGCTGGTGTCCTTCTCGCTCAGCACCGGCTCGCCGATGCCGTCGGGCAGGACCAGGCCGACCGTCGGGTCGAGGATGCTGATCCCCTTCTCGCGCTGGGGGTCGTAGTGCGCACTGACCAGGTAGTTCACCGTCGACTGGTCCTCGAGCGCGACGATCGCGTGGCCCAGACCCTCGGACAGGTAGACGGCCTTGCGGTCGACGTCGTCGATGCGGACCGAGTCCCACTGCCCGAACGTCGGCGACCCGACGCGGATGTCGATGATGTAGTCGATGAACGCCCCGCGCACGGCGGTGACGTACTTCGCCTGGCTGGGGGCGACGAGCGCGTAGTGGATCCCGCGCGCGACACCGCGCGACGAGATCGACATGTTCACCTGACGGAGGTCGAGGGGGTGTCCGACGGTGGTCTCGAGCACGTCGGCGCGGTAGGCCTCGAGGAAGGCTCCTCGTGCGTCGCCGTGCTGGACGGGGGTGAACTCCCACGCGCCTTGGATCTTCAGTTCGCGGATCTGCACCCGGACACCCTAGCAACCCCGCTCACGGCGGAGACCTCGGTCCGCAGCGCGTCCCGGGAACGCGGGCCGACGGCCACCACGATCGCCACGGCGAGCAGTCCGGCCGAGCCGATCACGTCCAGGGCGAGCCACGGCGCGAGGCCGTGCGGCGCCTGCCATCCGCCACCGCGCCACACGACGTCCCATGGCCCCCCGACCCCCACGGAGTACCGGTGGTAGACCATCACGAACGACGTCACCTGCGCCACGCCCCAGGCGGTCCACAGCACGGCGGTGAGCGGTACCGGTGAGGTCCGGACGGAGGCCGCACGTCCGCCGAGCGCGACGGCGACGAGCACCAGGGCGACCAGGACCGGCAGTCCGTAGCGGCCCTGCCAGACGTACCCGAGCCGGTGCGCGGACGTGGCCTGCAGCAGAGCCGGCAACAGCAGCACCGAGGCCGACAGCAGCGCGACCGGAATCCAGGCCCGTCGGATCGTCACGAGGCCGAGCACGACGGCAGCGCCGATGCCCGCCGTCCACCCGGTGAGGACCGGTCCTGGCGCAACCGAGTCCTGCCATCCGAAGACGCCGATCATCCCCTGACCGTAGGAACCCAGGCTCCAGAGCGCGTGCCAGACCGCAGCACGGATGCCCGGGCGGGCGGGGTCCGACGAGGGGATGTACCCGCCGGGCACCGCCACGGCCACGGTCCACACCAGCGCTGGGACCACCAGCACCGCAGCCACGATCGCCGCGCGCCAGACCGTCCGCGTACCGGCGACCGCGAGCAGACGCGCCCAGGGCACGGTGCAGCACAGCGCGACGAGGACGATGACCACGAAGAGCGGTGAGGTCGTCCTGGCGCTCGCGGTCAGGACGACCGCGACGGCGAACAGCACCACCTCACTCGTGGCGGGTCGTCGTCGCCCGTGCAGGATCGACCAGCCGAGCGCCGTGACGGCCGCGGTGCCGCTGACCTCGAGGCCGCTGGCGTTGACGACCGCACCCAGGTACAGCACCATCGGCGTCGTCGCGATCGCCGCACCGATCACGAGCGGCCGCGAACGGTCGGACCGTGCCGCGACCCAGAACACGATCGCGAGCAGGAACGTGCTGAGCAACGCCGACGTCGCGCGCATCGCGAAGAACGAGTGCGCGCCGTGCAGCACCAGGGACGGCCAGCCGACCAGCGCGTAGTACAGCGGGTCGTAGGAGCCGACACCGGAACGGACCACGTGCGCCGCGCGGGACAGGCTGTCTGCCGACGGCGCGCACGCCGCCCACTGGTTCGGGTTCCCGGCGAAGCACGTCATCGCGCCGCCGACATCACCGACGTCGGCGGGGACCCGGAACGTCGTGACGCCCGCGCTGGAGGTCGGAGCGCCGTCGAGCTGGCCGCGGACCACGCCGGCGGCCTTCGCCACGTGCCCGCTCTCGTCCGGGCCGGAGGACAGCGGACTCGCGACGACCCAGGCCATGGCGACGACGAAGAGCGCCGCCCAGGCCCCCAGGAAGACCAGCGTCGACCGGGCGGCGAGCCGGCGGCGGAGGCCGACCCGTCCCCGGACGGCGAGCGAGGACCTGGTCATCCCCAGAACGGTGTGACGGACTGGTAGAAGTGCAGGTCGATCGTCACGATCGCCGCGACGAGGGACACGGCCGCCACCGCGAACACGACGACCCGCACCCCTCGCGTGGACACCAGGCGTCCGCCGATGAACAGCAGCATCACCGCCGGGACGACCGGCAGGAAGTACCGGCCCTGCAGGCCCTGCAGCCACTGGCCACGGTCCTCGGTGTAGTAGACGTACAGCGCCAGGCAGACACCGGCGACGACGATGGTGATGGCGACCACGACGACGACCCGCCAGAGGACGCCGGACCGCAGGCGTGCGACGGCGCCCCGCTCGTGCCGCTCGACGACGAGCATGGACAGCACCAACGTGATGACCAACAGGATCACGAAGGCCATCGGCAGGGGGGCGCGCAGCCACGAGAAGGACCCGAACACGCCGCGCCAGATCTCGCCCTTCTGCGTGGTGAGCCCGGTCGGGTAGTCGAGGACGATCGACCGGAACACGGCCTTGACGAAGACGAGCGGGTGGTCGAGCAGGAACGCGCGCTGCTGGTCCGGGTGGTTCAGCGGGTTGACACCCTGCGTCACCCACGAGGTCGCGCGCAACCAGCCGAGCGTCACGCCCGCTGCGATCGCGATGACGGCCCCGGCGCCGACCAGGTGCCACAGCCGACGAGCCGCCGGGTTGAGGACGGGGATGACGGCAGCCACCACGGCGATGGGCGCGTAGGTCGGTTTGACGAGCGCCACGGCGACGAACAGCACCCCGAGCAGCACCCATCGCCACCAGGTCGGTGCGCCTTCGCGCAGGGCCCACCGCAGCGCCAGCGCCGTCGCCAGGAAGCACAGCGCGATCGTGACGCCGTCGGCACTGAAGGACGCTGCCTGCCCGACGACCGACGGCAGCAGACCGACCGCGAAGAACGCCAGCCGTCCGACCGGGGTGAGCCGGGCTGCGGCGAGCAGCAGGCCGGCGACCGCGAGGAGCCCGAGGGCACGGCCGAGTTCGAGCTGGGCGAGCACACCGAGGCCCAGCGCCTCGCCGACACGGAGCGCCACCGCCTGCGGCACGTACGCGACCGGGGGGTACTGCACCGTGTTCGTGAAGGTCTGCCATCCCGTCGTCCCGTCCTCGTGGAGCGCGGCGAGCGCCGACCAGTCCAGGTCGCGGAAGGAGGTCTCGTCGTCGAACCCGCGGGTGAAGTGGGACTCGGAGAAGAGCTTCGGCCACGCCGTGGGGATGTACCCGCCCGGGTCGCCGTCGTGGATGCCCTCGATGCCCTTCGCCTCCTGCGCGACGAGCCCACCGTGTGCCACCTGGTAGGCGCGGTAGACGTGGGCGGGCTCATCCGGGTTCAGCCCCGGCGGGGTCACCGCGATGAACGTGGCGCCGCCGAGCACGAAGAGCAACAGGAACGCGATGTACTGCCAGAGCGCGCCGGGTCCGGTGAACCCGCTGCGGACCGGAGTGCGTCGTCGGGGGTCGTCGACACGGTGCGCGGTCGTGGGTGTCTCGGCACCGAGGGGGATGGTCGGGCTCGTCGCGGGCGTCGACTCCGTCGCCGGCACCGGGTGCGAGGACGTCTCCCCGGGGGTCGCGGTCGTCGACGCCATCGGCGTGGGTGCGGTGTCGGACAACGGTTCTCCTCTGTCGGGCGGCGCGCAGGCAGCGCGGTCGGGCAACCCGGACGACGATACCGGCTGCGCGCCTCAGATCCCGAGCGCCACTCGCCACTGCGGCTCGGCGCCGTCGACGACGACGCGTTCGGCGAGCACGTGCTCCCGAGCGCGCGCCACCAGGGCGTCGGCGTCGCGGAAGGCCGTGCGGAGCGCACGCCGCCACGACTCCGGATCGTCGGCCGCCAGCAGACCGCCGACAGCGTCCACCCCGGCGTAGGACGGCCGGTCCGATCCGACGAAGGGCAGTCCGAGCATCGTGTACTCCAGGAACTTCAGGTCGCTCTTGGCGTCGTTGAACCGGTCGTCGGTCAACGGGGCGACGCCCGCCGACCAGCGGCGCGTGTGCTGCCGCAGGAACGCGACGAAGTCCGGGTAGTGCGTCCCGCCCTCGGGCACCGGCAGGCGGTCGTACCACCCGTCGTCATCGGAGGTGACCCCGACGACCTCGAGCCGCACCGGTCGGCCGTCGTCGTCGACGAAACCGTCGAACACCGGCCGCAGCAGGTCGAGGTCGCCACCGTGCGTGGCCGTCCCCATGTAGAGGACCCGCCGAGGGCCGTCCGTGTCGGGCCGGACCGGCTCCGTCGACCACAGGCCGGGCTGCACGGCGTTCGGGACGACGACGGATGCGATGCCCTCGGCCGCCAGGACCTCCTGCAGCGCGGTGGTGGAGACCACGACGGCGTCCGCGGACCGGACGAGCCGGTCGACCGACGCGAGCCGCTGCGGGTCGTACTCGGCCCGCGCGAGCCGGGCACGGGCCTCCTGGGAGAAGAAGTCGTCGTCGACCTCGGCCACGATGCGGGTGCCCTCGGACCGGGCGCGGGCGAAGGCCGCGTCGAGGGCGGCCACCGGGAACGCGTCCCGTTGGACCAGGACGGCGTCGAGGTGCGCGGTGTCGGTGCCGTCTGCCCAGCGGACCGGGTCGACCTGGGCGACGCGGGCGGCGCCCGAGGCGGCCAGCGCCGACATCCGACCGGTCACGCGGATGTGGGCGGACGCCGGGTGGACACCGCCTGCGCCGTGCACCACGAACCCGATCAACGGGGTCGGCGGCGGCGTGGGCGCGGTGGGACGGGCATCCCGTCCGAGCAGGCGAGCGAGACGGGAACGCATGGTCGACACCGCGTCATCCTGCCACGGCATCCCCCTTCGGGATGATCTCGCATAGGGTGTCGGTGGCCATGTGACCACCAGGGACGACCATGACGCTGCGCAGCCGCCCACCCGAGACAGAACGAGACCGCAGAACTCCGTGAAGCTCTTCATCCAGATCCCGTGCCTGAACGAGGAGCAGACGCTCCCGTCCGTGCTCGAGTCCATCCCGACCGTGATCGACGGCGTCGACGAGATCGAGATCCTCGTCATCGACGACGGATCGACCGACCGCACCGTCGAGGTGGCCCGTGCCCACGGGGTCCGGCACGTCGTCCGACACACGACGAACATGGGACTCGCCCGGTCGTTCCGGGACGGCGTCGACTACGCCCTGCTGCACGGTGCGGACATCGTCGTGAACACCGACGGGGACAACCAGTACCCGCAGGCGCAGATCGCCGACCTCGTCCAGCCGATCGTGCACGGCGACGCGGAGATCGTCATCGGCGACCGGCAGACCCGCACGATCGAGCACTTCTCCGGCTTCAAGAAGGTCATGCAGCGGTTCGGCTCCTGGGTCGCCAGCCGTGCCGCGGGGCTCGACCTGCCCGACGCGGCCAGTGGGTTCCGTGCCTACTCGAAGTACTCGCTGATCCGACTCAACATCGTGACGCGCTTCAGCTACTGCATGGAGACCATCGTGCAGGCCGGCTACAAGCGGCTGGCCATCGCGAGCATCCCGATCACCACGAACGCGAAGACCCGCGAGTCCCGGCTCTTCAAGAACATCTGGCAGCACATGTTCCAGTCCGGATCCGCGATCGCGCGCGTCTACCTGATGTACCGACCGATGGCCCTGTTCGCCGGGGTGAGTGCGGTCTTCGGGGCGGCGGGGCTCATCCCCTTCGTGCGGTACCTGGTGCTGCTGTGGACGGACAGCGGCGGCAACCACCTGCAGTCGCTGATCCTCGGCGTCACCCTCGTGATCGCCGCCCTGCTCTCCATCACGATCGGTGTGGTGGCGGACCTGACCCGGCTGAACCGCACGCTGGCCGAGGAACAGCTCGACCTGCAGAAGCTCCAGCGGTACGGTGACTGACCGGCCGGCCGTCGGGCGCCGCGAACGTCTCGCGGTCGCGTCGCTGACGGTCGTCTTCGTGCTCGTCCTGCTGCTGTACGCGGTCGTCACGAAGCCGTACGACGCTGCTGACGAGATGGCGCACTTCGACGCCGTGATGCAGCTGGCCCTCGGCAACGGGTGGGGAACGCCCGGGACCGTGCACGTCCTCGACGCCGTGCGGGCCAGCGTGACGTCGCCCTCGGCGGCGACCGCGACCTGGGGCGACCTGCTGCGGGCCTACCCGGGCGCGTCGGACCCGGCGGTCGATCAGATGACCCAGCACCCGCCGACCTACTACCTCGTCGCCGCGGGCTTCCTGCACCTGATCAGGTTCCGCGACCTGCTGTGGTCGGACGCGTTCCTGGCCGTCCGCTTGCTCGACGTCGCGATCGTCGCCGCACTGCCGGTGATCGCCTGGGCCACCGTCCGCCGGCTCACCCGGTCCGCACGCGGCGGGGTGGTGGCCGCAGCGGCGGTGCTCCTCGTGCCGCAGATCGCCGTGGTGGGCAGCGTCGTGACGAACGACGCACCCGTCCTGCTGCTGGCCGGCCTGGTGACCCTGGTCACCGTCCGCGTCCTCACCGGGGACGACCGACGGCGCACGCTCGTGCTCCTCGTCCTGCTGCTCGGCGCGCTCGTCTGGGTGAAGGGGACCGGCCTGCCGGCGGTGCCGTTCGTCCTCGTCGCGGTGTTCGTCGCCGGCCGCCGTGTCAGCTGGCGGCGCGCGCTGGTCCGCACGGTCGCGGTCGGCGCCGGGACCGCTCTCGTCGGTGCGTGGTGGTGGCTGCGGAACATCGTCGTCTTCGGGCGTCTGCAGCCCGACGGGTTCGTCGGGCGCACGGACCAGTCGTTCCCGAAGGGACAGGGGCCCGACCTGGCCGAGTTCGTCCAGGTGAGCTGGGACACGATCACCCGGACCTTCTGGGGCAGCAGCGGCCACAACGCCGGTCACGCGGTGTCGCCGGTGCTGAGCGACGTCGCCACCGTGCTGACCGTCGTCGTCCTGGTGGCCTACGCCTTCCGACGTGGACGCACCCTCGTGCCGGCCGTCGTCCTGGCGGTGTTCCCGCTCCTGCTCATCCTGCTGCAGACCGCGACGACCTGGTCCTCGTACCTGCGGACCACCGGCGTGAACGGCACGCAGGGCCGGTACTACTTCCCCGCACTCATCGCACTCATCGCACTCAGTGCGCTCGCCTGGCGGCGCCTGCCGCGGACCGACGCCGGACGCGGGCGACTCGCGTCCGGCCTGGTGGTCACGTCCCTCGTCGTCGCCGCGTACGGCGTCTGGTTCCAGTGGCGTGTGAGCTGGGAAGGCGGGACCATCCTGGTCACCAGGGGCGGCATGGACGCCTACGCCGACGCGGGTCCGGTGCCCGGTGCCGTCGTCCTGGTGCTCGTCGTGCTGCTGGCCGTCGGAGCCGTCGTCGCGGGCGGACTCGCCCTGCGGGTGACCGGCGGGACCGCGACCACGTGCCCGCCCGACACGCCCGCGCCGTCGACGTCGACATCGGCCTCGACGTCGGCAGCCGCGTCGACAGCGGCGTCGGCGTCGTCCGGCACGTCCCACTCGGAGGCCCCCCGGTGAGCGCCGCGACGACCCGCCGTCCCGTCGACGTCCGCCGCGCCACCGTGCTGCTGCTCGTCGTCACCACGCTCCTCTGGGTGGCGCTCCTGACGCTCTGGGCACTGGTCACCCCGCTGTTCGGAGCACCGGGAGAGACCGACACCGTCGACGCGGTGTTCCGGACCGCTCTCGGCGCCGGCTGGCCGCCGCCCGGTTCCATGCACGCGCTGGCCGCCAGCCGCTGGGTCATCGACAACCCCGGCGACCGGTCGACCTTCGCAGCCGTCCTGGCAGCGCACCCGGGCGAGACGTCGATCGTGAACCCGCTGTCGCAGAACCCGCAGACCTGGTTCCTCGCCGCCGGCGCGGTCCTGCGCGTCCTGCACTTCGAGACGCTGCGGTGGGACCTCGCCGTCCTCGCGCTCCGGCTCGTGGACGTGGTCCTGCTGGCCCCGGTCCCCGTGCTCGTCTGGGCGATCGCCCGTCGGTTGTCCGGCATCCGGCTGCTCGCTGCCATCGCACCGGTCCTGATGCTCGCGATCCCCAAGGCGGCGCAGTTCGGTGCGGCAGTCACGATCTGGACCGCCGTCGTCCTGCTCGCGACCGTCGCCGTCTGGCTCGCGGCACGGGTGCTCACCGGCGACCGCTCGTGGTGGGCGTCGATCGGGCTGGCACTGGTGGCTGGGGCTGCGGCGACCCTCAACGCGATGGGCCTGGTGCTCCTCGGCTTCGCCCTCGTCGTGCTCGTGGTCGCGCGACGTCCCCGTGCTCGCCGGCTGGTCGACACGGCCGTCGCCGTCGTCGTCGACCTGGTCGTCGTGCTCGCGCTGTGGCGGTCCCTGCGCTCGGGGTGGGTGCCGGACGGCGCGCCGGCCCCGGCGACTCCCCCGGCCGACGTCCCGGGCGGGCTGAACATCGGGACCTTCCTCGACGTCCAGTGGCGTGGCGGCATCGGGTCCTTCTGGGGCTCGCTCGGACTCGAGACGTACGGGCTCACCCCGCCGCTCGTCACCGGCCTGTCCGCGACCGCGCTCGGGCTCCTCGTCTGGGCTGCGCTGCGCCGGGACCGAGCACTCCGACCCACCTGGACCGTGCTGGTCTGGCCAGCGTCGGTCGTGGTGGCGACGCTCGTCTACGCGTGGCGGAACGCCGTCGCCGACGGGCAGATCGCGACGTCGAACGGCAGCGTGCTGCTCGTGGCAGCGCCGGTGCTCGCCGCTGCGTTCGCGGTGGTGACCGCCAGCGTCTGGCCCGCACGACGGACCCGGCGGCGCGCCGCGGTGGTGGGGACCATCGGGTCCGTGCTGATCGCCGGGTACGGCCTGGCGGTCGGTGTCGCCGGCGCCTACCAGGGCGGACGGCTCACGCCCACCACTGCCGGCCTGCACGCCCTCGCCGCCGCGACACCGCTCGGCATCCGCCCCGTCGCGGCCGTCGGCCTGGTCGTGGTCGTGGCGGCGGTCGCGCTCGTCACACTCGTCGTCCTCGCGACCCGCCCCGCCCACCAGTCCGAGGACACCGTCACCGGCACCGCCGCCGATGCTGGTCCGGCTGCCGATCCGGACGCGGGTGCGGCCGGCGAGACCGACGCCGATCCCGGGCACGTGGCGGCCCAGACCACCGACGACCCCGCGGACGGCGCCCCGCTAGACTCTCCGCCGACCGTGGAACCGACCAGAAGGAACAACGCGTGAAGATCCTCGTCACCGGAGGGGCCGGTTTCATCGGCTCGAACTTCGTCCGCCGCACCCTGCAGGACGCCTACCCCGGCCTCGAAGGCGCCGACGTCGTGGTGTACGACGCGCTGACCTACTCGGGCAACCTCGAGAACCTGGCGCCCGTCGCGGACTCGCCGCGCTACTCGTTCGTGCAGGGCGACATCACCGACGCCGCGAAGCTCGACGAGGTCGTGCCGGGCATCGACGCAATCGTGCACTTCGCCGCCGAGTCCCACGTCGACCGCTCGGTCCGCGACTCCGGCATCTTCGTCGAGACCAACGTCGTCGGCACGCAGCGTCTGCTCGACGCGGCGCTCCGGCACGGCACCGAGCGCTTCGTGCACGTCTCCACGGACGAGGTCTACGGCTCCATCAGCGAGGGCTCGTGGGCCGAGGACCGTCCGCTCGAGCCGAACTCGCCGTACTCGGCGTCGAAGGCCGGCAGCGACCTGCTCGCCCGCAGCTACCACCGCACGCACGGGTTGAACCTGTCGATCACACGCTGCTCGAACAACTACGGGCCGTACCACTTCCCCGAGAAGGTCATCCCGCTCTTCGTCACGAACCTGATCGACGACCGGCACGTCCCGCTCTACGGCGAGGGCAACAACATCCGCGACTGGCTGCACGTCGACGACCACACCCGTGGCATCGCGATGGTGCTCACCAGGGGCCGCGCGGGCGAGATCTACAACATCGGCGGCGGCACCGAGCTCACCAACAAGGAGCTCACCGAGATGCTGCTCGAGGCGACCGGCAAGGACTGGTCGTACGTCGACCGCGTCGCCGACCGTCTGGGGCACGACCTGCGCTACTCCGTCGACATCTCCAAGATCCAGGCCGAGCTCGGCTACGAGCCCCAGGTGCCGTTCGACCAGGGCCTGGCCGACGTCGTGCAGTGGTACCGCGACAACCGTGCCTGGTGGGAGCCCCTCAAGGAGCGCGCGGCGCTCGCCTGAGCCGGACGCACACCATGACCCGCTACCTGATCACCGGCGCTGCCGGCATGCTCGGCCAGGACCTCCAGCAGGCCCTCGCCGGGCGTGACGTCACCGCGCGCTCCCGCGCCGACCTCGACATCACCGACCCGGACGCCGTCGCTGCGGCGGTCGCCGGACACGACGTCGTCATCAACGCCGCCGCCTACACCAAGGTCGACGACGCCGAGTCCCACGAGGACGACGCGTACGCCGTGAACGCCCGCGGCCCCGAGGTGCTCGCGACCGCCGCGGTCGCTGCCGGTGCGAAGCTCGTGCATGTGTCGACCGACTACGTGTTCGACGGCAACGGCACATCGCCGTACGCCGAGGACGAGCCGACCGACCCGATCGGCGCCTACGGTCGCACCAAGGCCGCCGGCGAAGCCGCTGTTCGCCGGATCGCACCGGACTCGTCGTACATCGTCCGCGCCGCCTGGCTCTACGGGGCCGGTGGCCCGAACTTCGCGAAGACCATGATCCGGCTCGCCGGCTCGCACGACACCGTCAGCGTCGTCACCGACCAGGTCGGCCAGCCGACGTGGACCGGCGACCTGGCACGGCAGATCGTCGCGATGCTCGACGCCGACGCACCGGCCGGCATCTACCACGGCACGAACGCCGGCCAGGGGTCGTGGCTCGACTTCACGAAGGCGATCTTCGCCGAGGTCGGACTCGACCCCGAGCGGGTGCTGCCGACCGACAGCTCGGCGTTCGTCCGACCGGCACCCCGACCGGCCTACAGCGTCCTGGGGCACGACGGCTGGGCACGCGCGGGCGTCCCCCCGATGCGCGACTGGCGCGAAGCCCTGCACGCCGCTGCCCGGGCTGGGGTCCTCGCCGCGTGACGGCGTCCACCGCACTCGTCGTCGGGGGCGGCGGCTTCCTCGGTCGCGCCGTCGTCCGCGCACTCGTGGCCGCGGGCACCGACGTGGTCGTCCCCCGCGTCCGCTGGTCGGTGACCGCGGACGCGGCAGCCGACCTCGTCGACGCGATCCGGTCGATGCGTGCGGGCGGCCGCCCGTGGTCCCTGGTGTGGTGCGCCGGCACCGGCATCGTGGCGACCGGCGCCGACGCGTTCGCCGCCGAGGCCGAGCTCCTCGAGCGGGTGCTCGACCCGGTGGCCACCGCACCCGCGGCAGCCGGCGCCCCGGGCGCCGTGTTCTTCGCGTCCTCCGCCGGGGCTGCCTACGCGGGGTCCATCGGTGTCCCGTTCGACGAGACGAGCGAGCCGCGCCCGCTGGCGCCCTACGGGTCCAGCCGGCTGCTGGCCGAGCAGCGGTTCCGTGACTGGGCCGAGGCCGTCGGTGCCCGTGCGCTGATCGGCCGCATCGCCAACCTCTACGGGCCCGGCGCGAACCTGGGCAAGCCGCAGGGACTGGTCTCACAACTCGCGCTCGCCCACGTCGAAGGTCGCCCGTCCTCGCTGTACGTCCCGCTCGACACCACCCGCGACTACCTGTTCATCGACGATGCCGCCGCGATGGTCGTCGACGCCCTGGACCGCGTGCGTGCGGAGCCCGGCGCACCGGTCACCAAGATCTTCGCGTCGCAGCAGGGCCGCACCATCCGCGAGGTCCTCGACGCCGTCGGGGCCGCCGTCGGCGAGGACCTCGACGTCCGCTCGGGCGAGGACCCCTCCGCGTCGGCCCAGGGCCGGGACCTGCGGTTCCGGTCGGTCGTGCTGCCGGAGGTCGACGACCGCCTCCTGACGCCGTTCGACGCGGGCGTGCGACGTACCGTCGACGACGTCCGACGCACCGTCGACGTCCAACGCACCGTCGACGACGTCCGACACGCTGCCCGAGCCGACGGCCACCCGCCTGCCGGACCCGTGCCGCCGCACCGAGGAGACCTGTCACGATGACCCGCACCGAACCCCGCTGGGCACGGACCACCGCCTGGATCGCACGGCACCCGTGGGCCGGCGTCACCGTCTGGGCCGCCGTGGTGTTCATGCTGGCGGCCTCCGTCGCCCGTGCGTTCACCTACCCCCCGCTGAACGGCGGTGACGAGCCCGCACACCTCGACTACGTCATCAGCGTGTGGCACCTGCACCTGCCGGTGTTCGAGAAGGGCATCACGTACCACGCCCCCTTCGGCGAGACGACGCCCGTGCAGTGGGTCTCCCAGCACCCGCCCCTGTACTACCTGGTGCTCGCGCCCGTCGTCGGCCCGCTCTTCGACGGCGGTCACCCGCTCGTCGCGGTCATCGCCGGACGCCTGATGAGCGGCCTGATGGCCGGCGGTGTCGTCGTGGCGTCCGCCTGGGCGGCCTGGCGGTGCTTCCCGGGATCACGTCGACTCCCCGGTGCGGTCGCGGTCGTGACCGCCTTCGCGGGCATGGTCATCCAGCAGGGCGGTTCGATCTACAACGACATCCTGTTCGTGCTGCTCCTGGTGCTGGCCTGCGGCGTCGCGGGCGCGGCGATCCGCACCGGCATGGGGCCCGGTCTCGCCGTCGCCTCGGCGGTCGTCGGCGCCGCGGGCATGACGACCCGTCTGTCCTTCGCGCTGTGGCTGGTCGCGCTGGTCGTCGCCACCGTGCTCGCCCGTCGGGTGCAGCTCTGGGGGCTCGGTGGCGTGTGGGCGAGGATCGTCGCCGCGGCCGCCCCCGTCGTCGCGGCGGGGGCTGCGTCGGGCTGGTTCTACCTGCACAACAAGGCGACGTCGGGCAACTTCAGTGGCCGGCACGCCGAGTGGGGCATCGAGAACATGGGCCGTGTCGTCCGCCCCGTGCGCGAGGTCGCACTCGACGGCGGCTTCTGGACCGGCCTGTTCGGCATCTACCGCGGCGTGCTCCCCCCGAGCACCCCGGTGCAGTGGGTGCTCATGATCCTGCCGATGCTGCTCGCAGCGGTCGTCGGCGTGGTCGTGCTCATCCGACGTCGCCGCTCCCCCGCCGTCGGCCGCGCCGCCGCACGGTCCCGGCGTCGCGACCGCCTGTCCACCTGGCTGATCGTGGCGATGTTCGTCGTCGTCTCGGCCCTGCTGACGGTGATCGAGATCGACTACGTGCACGGCGGCGGCGCGGCGAACACCCGCTACGCCCTGACGATCCTGCCGGTGATCACGATCGCGATGGCAGCGGGACTGACCGGCTTCCGCCGTGCCTCCGGCGCGCTCGTCCTGCTCTGGGTGGCCGTGTCGTTCGTGCCGTACCTGTCCCTGGTCGACCTGCACGTGGCGGGGATCGTCCCGCATGCCGCTCGCGTGGTGCAGCTGATGTTCGCCGTCTCGGTCCTCGCCGCGGTCGGCTGCGTCGTCGGTGCCTTCGTCGACCAGCGCCACCGGGAACCGGCCGCGCTGCCCGCCGGACCGCGGGCCTTCCGCCACACCCCGCCGGCGTCCGCGGTCGATCAGGAGGCGCGGGCCTCGGCCAACAGCGTTCGGTAGCGGTCGGCCACGGCGTCCACGGTGTGCGCTGCCGCCGTCCGCGCGGCCGCCGCCCCGAGGGACGCGGCCCACTCCGGGTCGCCCAGCAGTCGGTCCACGGCGGCTGCCAGGGCGTCGGCGTCCCCGGGCGTCACGAGCAGCCCGTTGACGCCGTCCTCGATGACGTCGACGATGCCGGGGACCGCGGACGCGACGATCGCGCACCCCGCGCTCATGGCCTCCAGGAGCGCCACGGGCAGTCCGTCACGGTCGCCGTTCGCTGCGGGGACGGACGGGTAGAGCGCGACGGCGGCACGGGCGTACTCCGCGGCCAGGGCGTCCTTGCCCTGCGCACCCACGAAGGAGACCTCGGCTCCGGCGCGACGTTCGAGGTCCGCCCGGAGCGGCCCGTCCCCCACCACGACGACCGTCGCCGGGCGCTCGGCCATCCGGTCGAGGGCATCGATCAGGACGACGGCGCCCTTCTTCTCGACGAGCCGTCCGACGAAGAGCACCCGCCCTGCGACCCGGTCCTCGCGTGCCACCGCGGCGGTGATCGGTGCCAGGTCCACCCCCATCGGGACGACGTGGACCTGGTCGGCGCGGGCACCGAGCGCGCCGAGCTCGCGGGCCATGTCCGTGCTCATGCACGTCACCGACGATGCGTTCCGCACGACAGCGCGCTTGACGGCCTGGAGGACCGGGTGCCGCAGCGCGTACAGGTCACCACCCAGCGTGGTCACGACGCGGGGCAGCCTGCCCAGAACGAGCCGGCCGACGGCACCCTGCGGGATGATCCAGTGCAGCAGTGCGACGTCGGGACGCGACCGGCGCCGTTCGCGAACGAGCGCGGCGGCCATGGCCGCGAAGAAGGACGGGACCTGCAGCCACCGCGCGGGCTCCGCCCGCAGGTTGTCCACGATCGCACCGTCGGCCAGGTCGCGCCAGCGCGCCGGGAAGTACCCGTACCGGCGGACCTCGACGTCACCGATGCGCTGGTGTGCCGCTGCACCGCGGGTCATCGGTGCCACGACGACCACGCGGTACTCGTCGGAGAGCGCCAGTGCCAGGTCGAGCACGAACCCCGGGGTCCCGTCGCCCGGCTCGGCCGGGAACGTCGACGCGGCGACGAGCAGGGTCGGACGGACGGCGGAGTCGGATTGCATGCAGCGCGCTCGCTTAGAGTTGTCGGTCGATGGACGCACGACAGCCTACGGGGTCCCAGGCGGCACAGCCCGGACCGACGACCACACCCGCCGCGGACGGCACGCCCGCCCGCCGTGGCCGCCGCGCGCGCGTCCTGACGGCGGTCAAGTGGGCCGCTGCCGTGGTCGCCGTCGGTCTGCTCGTGCTCGGCATCGCGCGGCAGTGGGACGCGATCATCGCGGACTTCGCCCGGTTGGACGTGCTCACCGTCGTCGTCGGCCTCGTCGCCACGGTCGCGGCCCTGGTGGCGAACATGCTGTCCTGGCGCGCGATGATGGCGGCCACCGGTTTCCGGGTGCGACTCGCGGCGGCGGCGTCGATCTTCTTCGTGGGGCAGCTCGGCAAGTACATCCCCGGCGGCGTGTGGTCGATCGCCGCACAGGCCGAACTCGGGCGGGCCCACGGTCTCGCGCGGACGGGCAGCGCGGTCGCCTCGCTCGCCTCGATGCTCGTGAGCATGGTGACGGCGGCACTGGTCGGCATCGTGGCGCTGCTGGCTTCGGCGAGCGACGGTCTGGCGCACTACTGGTGGCTGGTCGTCGTCGTCGCGATCGGTCTGGTCGCGCTCACGCCGCCGGTGCTCGGTCGTCTCATCGCCCTGGCACTCCGGCTGCTCCGGCGCCCTCCCGAAGCGGTCGCGCTCACCTGGACCGGCACCGCTGCGTCGATGGCGTGGTCGGTGGTGATGTGGCTGCTGTACGGCATCCAGGCGACGTTCGTGCTGCACGCGTTCGGTGCGGACTCGCCGTCGGTGTTCGCGGTGTCGACCGGCGCCTACGCGGTGGCGTGGCTGGTGGGCTTCCTGGTCGTCGTCGCCCCCGCCGGGCTCGGGGCACGCGAGGGCGTCCTCGTGCTGCTGCTGGCGAGCGTCGCATCGCCCTCCGGGGGTGCAGCCCTGGCGCTGGCGGTGGTGAGCCGGGTGTTCATGACGATCGGCGACGTGCTGCTCGCCGGGGTGGGGTCCGCGCTGGCGGTCCGGCACCGCAGGGCCGTCGCACGGTCCGCGGCGACGTCGCCCGGTGCACACGACCGCCACTGATACCCTCGCTGTCGACCTTCCCGGGGACGTCCCCGCCCGAACCCTCGAGGAGCCCCACGAGATGACCACACTCCGCGTGATCGTGGACCAGGTGATCGCCCCGGTCCCCGGCGGCATCGGCCGCTACGCGGAGGAACTCACGCGGCAGCTCATCGCGACTGCTCCGGCGGGGTGCGACGTCGAAGGGGTGGTGTCCGCGGCGCCCCCGGCCGACATCGAGCACCTGCGCACTCTCCTGCCCGGCCTCGCCGGGCTGGAACGCCTCGCACTCCCCCGTCGCGAACTGGCGCTCGCGTGGCAGGGCGGCATGGCGCGTGGCGCGTCGCGCGGGATGGTCCACGCACCGAGCGTCCTCGCGCCGCTGGTCGGGCACAACCGCTTCCAGGAGCCGGGACGGCAGACCGTGGTCACCGTGCACGACACGGTGCCGTGGACGCACCCGGAGACCCTGACCACCCGGGGGGTGCACTTCCACAAGGCGATGGTGAAGCGGGCGTTCCGGCACGCCGACGCCGTGGTGGTCCCGACGCACGCCGTGGCCGCGCAGCTCAACGAGATCCGCCGCTTCGACGACCGTCTGCGCGTCATCGGGGGTGCACCGAGCGGACGCCTCCGGGTCCCCGTGGACGCCGACCTGCGCGCCGAACGCCTCGGTCTGCCGGACCGGTACGTGCTGGCCGTCGGCACGCTCGAGCCGCGGAAGGGACTGACCGCGCTGATCCAGGCGATGGCCCACCCCGATGCGCCGCAGGACGTCCCGCTCGTCATCGCGGGCCCGGACGGCTGGGGGGACGTCGACGTGGTCGGCACCGCGGAACGGGCTGGGCTGGCAGCGGACCGGGTGAAGGTGCTCGGCCGTGTCGACGATCCGGACCTGGCCGTGGTGTACGACCGGGCGACGGTCTTCGTCTTCCCCAGCCTGGCCGAGGGGTTCGGCCTGCCGGTCATCGAGGCGATGTCCTTCGGCACGCCGGTCATCCACTCCGACGACGACGCCGTGCGCGAAGTGGCGTCCGACGCCGGGGTCAGCGTCGCCCGAGAACCGCGGGACAGCTACCCCGAGCGACTCGCGCAGGCCGCCTACCAGGTCGTCAACGACACCCACCTCGCCAGTCAGCTCGCGGTTGCCGGACCGGACCGGGCGAGGATGTTCGACTGGCACGACTCGGCACTCGAGACCTGGCAGCTGCACGCCGACCTGTAGGCGGCCCTGCATCACGGGACGGCATCGATCCCTGGACGGACCGTGTGTCGGCGAGCGGCGCGACACGTGCGGACTGCCATCATCGGCGCATGGCACGCCGACACCACGCACCGGTCCTGACCGCCTCGATCGTCATCGCCGTCGCCCTGACGACCGTGCTCAGCGCGTGCTCGGGCGGGTCGGACCCGGCCCCGAGCGCCTCGGCGACCTCGTCGCGCAGCAGCTCGCCCGCACCGTCGGCGAGCGGCGGCGCGGCGGCACCGAGCGCGACCCCGTCGGACGACCAGACCGGGTCGTCCGACGACGGGACCGGTCCGGGGACGGGCAACGGCAGCGGCGTCGACGCTCCGACCTCGGTCGACTGGGCAACGGTCACGCAGCAGGGCATCGCCGCCGCGGGCGGCGGCGCGGTCCTGTCGCTCGCCGGTTCCGGGGACTCCTGGACGGTCGTCGTGGTCAACGGCCCGGACGGTGCCGAGACCCAGTCCGTCGTGTCGGCGACGCTCGGCCGTGTGACCTCGGGTCCGTTCCCGAAGTCCGTCGACGCGGCCACCGGGACGGCGGACCTCGCGCGCGCAACGGCGGCGAAGACGACCGCCTCCGCCGCCGCGACCGCGGC
Source organism: Microbacterium sp. M1A1_1b (assembly GCF_053345565.1). Lineage (NCBI taxonomy): Bacteria > Bacillati > Actinomycetota > Actinomycetes > Micrococcales > Microbacteriaceae > Microbacterium > Microbacterium sp. M1A1_1b. The sequence goes on along the minus strand of NZ_JBKFAJ010000002.1, from coordinate 728,843 downwards.
CGAACGGGCCGTACCGGGCAGCACGTTGGCGTCGCTGGTCCTCGGCGGCGCTGCCGGCGCACCGGTGTGGACGGCGACCGTCACGGCCAGCGGCGCGACCCGCACCGTGACCGTGGACGGCCTGACGGGCGCTGCCACGGCCTCCTGACCGACCTCGGAACGTCGTCGGTCAGGCGTATGCTCGCCGGACGCGACCGAGGTGGGTCCGCCGCGGTCGTCCTCGACAGGGAGCACGAGACGGCATGCAGAAGAACACGTTGACGAGCATCGCGACGACGACGGTCCTGGGGATGGCCGTGGTCACCGCGCTGGCCGCGGGACCGGCGAGCGCCGCACCCCCGGTGAGCACACCAGCAGCGACCGCCGCTCCGGCGGCCGGGTCGGCCCAGGCGACGACCACTCCGGATCCGTCACTCGCCACGATGGACGCCACCGGCAACCACGCGATGGGTGCCAGCATCGCTGCCCACGTGGCGCCCGTGGGTACTGCGGCCGGTGAACGGGCGCAGGCGAGCGTGCAGGCGACCGCCGGGGGGCCTCCGCCCGGCCGGCTGCAGGGGATGGACGTCAGTGCCTGGCAGCACGACGTCGACTTCGGTGCGGCCTACGCCAAGGGTGCCCGGTTCGCCTACATGAAGGTGAGCGAGGGCGTCAGCTACACCAGCCCGTACTACGTGCGGCAGTACAACGCGTCGGCGGTCTCCGGGTTGATCCGGGGTGGGTACGTGTACGCGCAGCCGTCCCAGGCGAGCGGGGCCGCCACGGCCGCGTACTTCTTCGCACACGGGGGCGGCTGGAGCAACGACGGCAAGACCCTGCCGCCGCTGCTCGACATCGAGTACGGCACCGCCGCCCAGGGCACCTGCTACGGGATGACCCAGGGCGCGATGTCGGCGTGGATCTCCCAGTTCTCCAACGCCGTGTACCAGCGGATCCACCGCTGGCCGGCGATCTACACCACGACGGACTGGTGGAAGCGCTGCACGGGCAACTCGTCGTCGTTCGCCGGGAACCCGCTCTTCGTGGCGCTCTACCCGGTCAACGACTTCACGACCCCGGGCACCGTCGGCGCGAGCTGGGGTCGGTGGACCTTCTGGCAGTGGGCAGCCGAGGGCACGTTCCCGGGCGATCAGGACGTGACGGTGCACTCGATCCGGTCGCTCCGGATCTTCGCGGCGCGGACCGACTGACCACGCGACGCGGGGCTGTCCGCGGCGGGCTCAGAGCGCGTCGCGGAGGGCCTGCGCCTTGCGCTCGACGACCTGCTCGAGGCCCTCGGCGTAGCGTGCCAGCCGGCCGGCCACGACCGGGTCGGCGCTGCCGATGATGCGGGCGGCGAACAGGCCGGCGTTCGCGGCGCCGTTGATCGCCATGGTCGCGACGGGGACGCCGGCCGGCATCTGCACGATCGACAGCAGCGAGTCCAGACCGTCGAGCCGGGCGAGCTGCACCGGGACACCGATGACCGGCAACGTGGTCACCGCGGCGACCATCCCGGGCAGGTGCGCGGCGCCGCCGGCACCGGCGATGACGACCCGGATGCCCCGCGCAGCGGCGCCGCGTCCGAACGCCATCATCTTGTCCGGGGTGCGGTGTGCCGAGACGACGTCGGCCTCGAACGGGATGCCGAGCTCGCCCAGCAGGTCCGCCGCGGCCCGCATGGTGGGCCAGTCCGAGTCGGAGCCCATGATGATCGAGACGAGCGGTGCGGGAGCAGTGGTGTCGGTCACGGGTCGAGCCTAGCGGCGGTCGTGCGGGCCCTCCGGTCGCTCGTGCGCCACCGGCCGGTCAGCGGACGGTGACCGTCCGGCACCCGAGCACGGTGTCGCCGCCGGCCCCGAGCCCGGACGCGGTCACGCAGAGCCGGTGCTGCCCCGACGGGCTGACGACCCGCGCGGCGAACCCGTGGGCGGTGCCGGACGCGTACGACCGGTCGACGTCGGGTCGGGCGGCGTCGGCGGCGAACCGGGCCGTCCGCGATCCGTCCACGGTGACCGTGACCGTGACCGCCGAGGCGATCTGGTCGCGGTCGAAGACCCACCCGGCCACGTCGACGCGACGCTTCGACGGCGATGATGCGGAGCCGAACGTGCCGAAGGGGGCGCTCGCCGTCACGCTCACGGTCCGACAGGTCTCCGGGCTGTCGCTGCCCGGCCCCAGGTTGCGTGCGACGGCACAGACACGGTGCGTCCCCGCCCCACCGGGGACCGTCGCCGACCACCCGTGTGCCGTGCCAGCCCCGGTCGGCAGCCCGACCAGGTCCGGGCGCTGGGCGTCGGCGGTCAGCGTCGCGACGGACCGCCCGTCGACGGTGACCGCGACGGTGACGGCCGAGGCCGGCTCGTCCTCGTCGATGCTCCAGCCGGACACGGTCATGCCGGAGCGTGCGACGCCAGCCCGGTCGAACGCCAGGACCGGGGTGTGTGGGACGTCGTCGGTCGCGTCGTCCCCGGGTGCCGACACCGAAGAGGCCGGGGACCCCTGCGGGCCACCGAGCTGGGCCGCGCCGACCAGACCCTGTGCGGCGGCCGACCACCACGTGCCTGCTGGCGGACCGCCGTTGCAGGTCCCGTCGCTCGCGCCCGGGGTCTTGACCCACAGCAGCGCGTCGAGTCCGGTGCCGTCGGCAGCGACCCGTGGCGACGTCCCGAGCCCGGCGCCGGGCGCGTTGCACCAGGTCCCCCGCCAGCCCGTGCCGTTCCGCGAGGTGTCGATGACGTAGTGCGAGCCTCCGGTGAGGGCCGAGACCTGCTCGGCGTACGCCTGCTCCCGTGCCGTCGGGTAGTAGTTCGCCACGTTCGTGAAGAACCCGCGCCCGCCGCGCACCCCGGCCGCCTGCAGGCGTTCGGCCATCAGTGCCGGGCGGATCCAGTTCGAGTTGCCGGCGTCCAGGTACGCCGGCACGCCCGCCGCGGTGAACGCGGCGACCTCGCGGGACAGGATGCGGAAGCGCTGTTGCCCGAGTGCTGCCGTGCACCGGGAGTCGCTCAGCATCGCGAGCGAGTCGGGCTCGACGACGACGGCCGCCCGCTTGCCGGCGACGGCGCGCACGACCTGGTCGATCCACGCGTCGTACGACGCCTCGTCGAACCCGCCGGCCGAGTACCCGCCGCAGTCGCGGTCCGGGATCGCGTAGGTGACGAAGACCGCGGTGGTCCCCGTCGCGTCGGCGCCGGCAGTCGCGGCGGCGATCGTCTTCGTCAACGTCGCCCCCGTGGTCCACTCCCCGAGCCAGGTCGCCACCGGGTAGCGGGCGATGGTCGCGGCCGCGTCCGCGCCCGCCGGGTCGGTGGCGCGGAGGGCTGCCGCGGCCTTCGCGGCCTCGCTCGTCGGCGACCGGTACTGCCCGGCGCCGAAGAGCTGCGATGCCGTCCGGGCGCGCATGTCCGTGGCCGTCGTGGCTGCGTCGGCGCTGATCGGTGTCAGCACGCCGCACAGCACGGCGACGAGCGCGATCGCAGAAGCGGCGACCGTGGTGGTGCGCATGTGGTGGTTCCCCTGGTCGGTCGGTGTTCCCTGGCCCCCCATGGGACCATCCGCGGGTCCCGACCGCCAGCCGCCAGTCCGGGTGCCACCCGTCGAGGTGGCATCCGCAGGTCAGTCGTCGAAGTGCGCCGCGGCGGACCGTGCCCGGTACACGACGTCGTCGACGTCGTCACCGGTCACCGTCACGTGTCCGATCTTCCGGCCGGGCCGCGGGGCCTTGCCGTAGAAGTGGTACTTCGCCTCGGGGAACGCGGCGAGCGCGGCGGGGTACCGGGCGGCGAGGTCGCCGTCGGCGGGGCCACCGAGCACGTTCACCATCACGGCGTGCGGGGCGTGCATGCCCGTGGCGCCCAACGGCAGGTCGAGCACGGCGCGCAGGTGCTGTTCGAACTGGCTCGTGGTCGCACCGTCGATCGACCAGTGCCCGGTGTTGTGCGGACGCATCGCGAGCTCGTTGACGAGGATGCGTTCGTCGCCGGTCTGGAACAGCTCGACGGCGAGGACCCCGGTGACACCGAGTGCCTCGGCGACGCGGACGGCGATGGACTCGGCCACGTCGGCGATCCGTCCGGCGCTGTCCGGAGCGGGGGCGACCACCTCGGCGCAGACCCCGTCGCGCTGCACCGTCTCGACGAGTGGCCACGCCACGATGTCGCCCGAGGGCCGGCGTGCCACGGACTGGGCGAGCTCGCGGGTGAACGGGACGAGTTCCTCGACCAGCAGCGCCTGGTCCCCGCCGGACTCGGCCGCGGCCGCGAACCAGTCCTCGACCTGGTCCGGGTCGGACACGACGCGGACGCCCTTGCCGTCGTAGCCACCGCGCGGGGTCTTCACGACCGCTCGGCCCCCGTGCTCGGCGATGAACGCACCGAGGGTGTCGGGGTCGCGCACCGCCGCCCAGTCCGGGACGGGGAGCCCGAGCTCGGACAGCCGGGCGCGCATCGTGATCTTGTCCTGGGCGACCGCGAGCGGCTCGGGCCCGGGGCGCACCGCCACGCCGGCGTCGACCAGCGCCCGCAGGACGTCCTGGGGGACGTGCTCGTGGTCGAACGTCACCACGTCGACCTCGCGTGCGAAGGCGAGCACGGTGTCCACGTCGTGGTAGTCCCCTTCGGCCGTCGCGGCGATCGCGGCGGACATGCCGGGTCCCTCGGCGAGCACCCGGATGTCGATCCCGAGTTCCACCGCCGCCGGCACCATCATCCGAGCGAGTTGCCCGCCACCGATCACACCCACGCGCAGGGTCATGCTGAACGTTCCTTCCGCGCTCTCCCACGTTGACGGGAGCAGCGCACCTCGACGATTCCGGAGGCTGCCACGGCAGCACCACCGCCCGACCGGACGGTCGGCTCAACTCTACGGATTCCCGGAGGCTCCGTGCTGCGACGCATCCCGCGGCCGGCCCGATCGCGTTCGGGTGTTCCTCGTCCCCCGGGCGCTCAGCGACCCATCCCGCGCACGGTGAACCCGGCAGCGGTCCACGCGTCCCGGTCCAGGCAGTTGCGTCCGTCGACCACGACCGGCCGTGCCACCAGGTCCGCGACCGTGGCCGGGTCGAGCGTGCGGAACTCCGACCACTCGGTGAGCACGAGCACCAGGTCGGCGTCCTGCACCGCCTGGGTGGCGGAGTCGACGTAGGTCAGCTCCGGGCGGATGCGGGCCGCGGTGCCGTTCGCCTCGGGGTCGTACGCGCTGACGACGGCGCCGAGTTCGTGCAGACGTGCCGCGATGTCGAGCGCCGGCGAGTCGCGGACGTCGTCGGAGTTCGGCTTGAAGGCGAGCCCGAGCACCCCGACGCGCTTGCCGGTGACGTCGCCGTCGAGCAGCTCCTGGGCGAGGGTGACGACGTGCGCGCGGCGGCGCAGGTTGATCGCGTCGACGTCGGCCAGGAAGTCGAGCGACTCCCCCACGCCGAGCTCGGTCGCCCGGGCCTGGAACGCGCGGATGTCCTTCGGCAGGCACCCGCCGCCGAAGCCGAGCCCGGCGTTCAGGAACTTCCGTCCGATGCGCTCGTCGTGGCCGATGGCGTCGGCGAGCGCCGTGACGTCGGCTCCGACGACCTCGGCGATCTCGGCCATCGCGTTGATGAACGAGATCTTCGTCGCCAGGAACGCGTTCGCGCTGACCTTGACGAGCTCGGCGGTGGCCAGGTCGACGACCAGGCGCGGGGTGCCGGCAGCGATGGTGGTCGCGTAGACCTCGTCGAGTGCGTCGACGGCAGCCTGGCCGTCGGGCCCGGACGGCACGCCGTACACCAGGCGGTCGGGCGAGACGGTGTCCTTGACCGCGAAGCCCTCGCGCAGGAACTCCGGGTTCCACACCAGCGTCGCGCCGGGCACCGCCTGGGAGACCGACGCTGCCAGCCGTGCGGCCGTGCCCACGGGGACGGTGGACTTGCCGGCGACGACGTCACCGGCGGACAGGTGCGGGACGAGGGCAGCGACGGCGGCGTCGACGTAGGTGACGTCGGCCGCACCGGTCGGGCCCTGGGGCGTGCCGACGGCGACGAAGTGCACACGGGACCCGGCGACCTCGGCCACGTCGGTCGTGAACCGGATGCGCCCGGACGCGATGGCCTCGGACAGGATCTCGGGCAGTCCGGGTTCGAAGAACGGGGCGTCGCCCGCGGCGAGCCGTTCGATCTTCACCGGGTCGACGTCGACGGCGACGACCTCGTGTCCGAGCTTGGCCATGGAGGCGGCGTGCACAGCACCGAGGTACCCGCAGCCGATGACGGAGATCTTCACGCCACGACGCTACCGGACGTCGACCGGCTGCCGGACGTTCAGCGCCGCACGTCACCCCACGGCGGCCGGTCGGATCCGCCGACGATCTCGTCCCAGTCCGGTTCGCGGTGGCGGCGACGGGCCTCGTACGTCTCGACCAGGTCGTGCAGCACGGCGACGACCAGGTCGGCGTGCGGGACGTCCGCCAGCACCACGGCGGGGTCGTCACCGGGGAACACCAGCACGTCACCGGAGCGGAACAGCCCCTGCAGGCCGCGTCGGCGCACCGTGACGTCGTAGCCGCGCGAGTGCAGCAGTTCCTGGCGCGTCCGGGTGCCGAGTCCCCGCACGACGACGAGCCGCCGCGTGGTCACGACGTACCGCTGGGTGAGCCACCGGACCAGGGGCACGAGGCCGCCGAACAGCACCAGCACGACCACGAGCACCGCGATCACCACGTTGATCCACGCGAGCTGCGCCTGGAAGACCCCGAAGCCGAAGCCCCCGGCGACGGCCACGAGCACGACGAACACCGCCGGTCGCACCAGGCTCCGGGCGTGCGGCCGGAGGCGTGCAACCACGCGTTCCGGCGGCGGCTCGGCGGTCATGGCGTCATGCATACCGCAGGTGGGTGAGGTCTCCCACGGCGACGCCCCTGGTCGAGCCGTCTCGGTCCCGGATCGTGATGCGACCCTCGTCGTCGATGCCGACCGCGTCCGCCTCGACCACCGTGCCGTCGGGCAGCTCGAGCCGCACCCGCGCGCCGATGGTGCCGCAGACCGCGCGGACGTGGGAGCGCACCGACTCGGCGGCCGCACCGCCGGCCGTCAGGCCGACCACCGCCTGTCGGACGGCGACGACGAAGGCGGAGAGCACGGCGTCGGCCAGCGCAGCCGCGTCGTCCGTCGCGCCGGCGACGGCCAGCGAGGTCGCGGTCGGCGTCGGCAGCCGGTCCGCCGGGATGGTCAGGTTGACACCGGCGCCGACCACGACGGAGCCGTCGGGCGCGACCTGGCAGAGGATCCCGCACACCTTGCGGCCGTCGACGAGCACGTCGTTCGGCCACTTCACCGCGACCCGGGAGGCGCGCCCCACGGCCGTCACGCCGGTCGCGTCCGCCGGTGCGGGCCCCAGGGCCGCCGCCACCGCGTCGCGCATGGCCGCGCCCGCCACGAGCGGCAGCCAGCCGCGGCTGCGGTCGTCGAGGTCGGCACGGACCAGCAGGCTGGCGGCGAGGGTCTCGCCGGCCGGGGCGGACCACGTCCGGTCGAGCCGTCCGCGCCCGGCGGTCTGGTCGAGGGTCACGACGACGCTGCCGTCGGCCAGGTCCGGCGCCGCGCTGAGCAGGTCGGCGTTGGTCGAACCGGTCGTCTCCCGCAGGTCCAGGACGGCTCCGGCGGACGCGACGACGGCACGGGAGCGCGGGAGCGCGGGTGTGGACATGCACGCAAATGTACGGGCAGGAACCGTGGGGGTCCTCCAACCGTCGGCCGTGGGTCCCCCGGTAGGGTGAGCGGGTGACTCAAGGCGACACCCCCGATCTCTCCACGACGGCCGGCCGGCTCGCCGACCTGCGCGTGCGGTACCACGAAGCCGTGACCGCCGCAGGCGAAGCCGCCATCGCGAAGCAGCACGCCAAGGGCAAGACCACGGCGCGCGAGCGGATCGAACAGCTCCTCGACGAGAACTCCTTCGTCGAGCTCGACGAGTTCGTCCGGCACCGCACGACCGCCTTCGGCATGGACGCCAAGCGCCCGTACGGCGACGCGGTCGTCACCGGCTTCGGCACGATCCACGGCCGTCAGGTCGCGGTCTACGCGCAGGACTTCACGGTCTTCGGCGGCTCGCTGGGCGAGGTCGCGGGCGAGAAGATCATCAAGGTGATGCAGCACGCGCTGAAGACGGGGGTGCCGATCATCGGCATCCTCGACTCGGGCGGTGCCCGCATCCAGGAGGGCGTCGTCGCCCTCGGCAAGTACGGCGAGATCTTCCGGCTCAACACGCAGGCGTCCGGGGTCATCCCGCAGATCTCGATCGTGATGGGGCCGGCGGCCGGCGGTGCCGTGTACTCCCCCGCCCTCACCGACTTCGTCATCATGGTCGACAAGACCAGCCACATGTTCGTCACCGGGCCCGACGTCATCAAGACCGTCACGGGCGAGGACGTCGGCTTCGAGGAACTCGGCGGCGCGCAGACCCACAACGCGATCTCCGGCGTGGCGCACTACCTGGCCGAGGACGAGTCCGACGCACTGGACTACGCCCGGTCGCTCATCGGCTTCCTGCCGGACAACAACCTGTCGGACCCGCCGGCCTACGACGTCGCCCCCGAGCTCGAGACGACCGACGCCGACCGCGAGCTCGACGTCGTGATCCCGGACTCCGCCAACCAGCCCTACGACGTCCGCCAGGTCATCGAGCACGTGGTGGACGACGGCGACTTCCTCGAGGTGCAGCCGCTCTTCGCGCCGAACATCCTGATCGGGTTCGGCCGGGTCGAAGGCCGGACCGTCGGCATCATCGCCAACCAGCCGCAGGCGATGGCGGGCACCCTCAACATCGACGCGGGCGAGAAGGCCGCGCGCTTCGTCCGGTTCTGCGACGCGTTCGGCATCCCGATCCTGACCCTCGTCGACGTGCCCGGGTACCTGCCCGGCACCGACCAGGAGTGGACCGGTGTGATCCGCCGCGGCGCCAAGCTGCTGTACGCCTACGCCGAGGCCACGGTCCCGCTCGTCACCGTCATCACGCGCAAGGCCTACGGCGGCGCGTACATCGTGATGGGGTCGAAGCAGCTCGGCGCGGACATCAACCTGGCGTGGCCGACGGCCGAGATCGCGGTGATGGGCGGCCAGGGCGCCGTCAACATCCTGTACCGGTCCGAGATCAAGCGCGCCGAAGAAGCCGGCGAGGACGTCGCCGCCGTGCGCTCCCGACTGGCGAACGAGTACACCTACAACGTCGCGTCGCCGTACCTGGCGGCCGAGCGCGGGGAGCTCGACGGCATCATCCAACCGCACGCCACCCGCGTGTCCGTGATCAAGGCCCTCCGTGCACTCCGGGGCAAGCGTGCGTCGCTGCCGCCGAAGAAGCACGGCAACATCCCGCTGTGACGGTGCGCTGATGGCCAAGCACGCAGCAGCGGTCCCCGCGGACGAACCGGCATCGGTGGCGGACGTGCGGGTCGTGTCCGGCGACCCCACACCCGAGGAACTGGCCGCGGTCGTCGCCGTCCTGCAGCGACAGGCCGACGAGGCCGCCGCATCCGGTCGAGCACGGATCACGGTCTCGCCGCGCGCATCGTGGGACGCATCGGCGCGTGGGCTCCGCGGTTCCCTGCCCGCGGGTCACGGGGCCTGGTCGCGCTCGTTGCGGTAGCCCGCAACCCGCCCGCACGACGCTCGAGCCCCCTTCCGTGGCGCGGGAGCTCCGTGCAACGATGTACCCCTGCCCTCGACCACCCCGTCGGCGTCGTCCCCTGCACTTCCCGGTCCGTCTCCCCTCGATCGGGGGGCAGGATTCCTGAGGAACTCGGCGAAATGGGCAGAATTGTCCCCCGAAATGACGACTGACATGCGGGATCGCAGTCGGCATAGTAGTCAGTGTTCGGTGTCCTTCTACGAAGTACATCGCCGGACGGTGGCCGACTAGGGTACGACGCCATCGTCCATTGCGAGTCAGGGCGATATTCGGGTTGTCGCTCTGCCTCGGGTCGTGAACGGGCCGGTCGGGTTCTCCGGCCGGCCCGTTCCCCGTTCCCTCGTCGTCCACGGCCGACTGGTCGCGACACCCCGCTCAGTACCGCCGACTGGTCGAAGAGCGTCGGCTCGAGTCCTGCGGACCGACGATCTGCGACCACTCAACGTTCGGCTCCGGATCCGGATCCGGATCCGGCGACGTGACCGGCCAGCCCGGGCGAGGTCCGTGGCGGACCCACACCGAGCCTCCAGACCGGGTCGGCGGCCCCGGCCGCCTCAGACGGACTCGTGCCGCGGGATCTCGAGCCACAGGGCGACGGAGTCGTCCTCGTCGCCGTCCTCGTCGTCGTCGTTGCCTGCGCCCAGCGCCGCCGACTCGCTCGCCGCCAGGTCCAGCCGCAGGCCCACGACCGTGACGGCCGCGCCGGAGCCCTCGGGGACGGTGCGCACGATGACGTTGTCGGCGTCGTGGGCCTGCCGGAGGGCATCGGCCAGGCGCAGGTGGATGCGACGCAGGTCGTCGACCGGCAACTCGTCGAGACCACCGTCGTCGTGCAGCTGCACCACGGCCCCGCGCCGGCGCAGGCGCATCACCTCGTCGCGGACGTCGTCGGACAACAGCGAGCGACCGCGGATCTCGTCGCGGATGGCCTGTTCGAGGTGCAGGCACTCGGTGCGCTCGTCCTCGGTCAGGTCGCCGCGGACGTCGATGATGCGCTGGAGCATCGGCAGCGCCATCCGCGTGGTCTGGCTCAGGCGGAACTGCCGCTCGAACACGTGCGCGTCCTGGGCGGCCTGCCAGTCGGCGGTCTCCTGTTCGGCCCGCATGAAGTCCCGGGTGACGCGGGTCGCACGGTTCATCGCCGCGGTGAACACCGACGCCACGCCCAACCAGGCGGTGCTGCCGAGCACGCCGAGCGACACGAGCGCGCCCGGGCCCGCCCAGAACAGCGTGTAGACGGCCAGGAACAGGACCCCCGCCCACGCGAACGGTGCCCGCCCACGGACCGCCAGCACGACCATCAGCGTGCAGACGGCGGCGACCCACCACGTGGTGTGGCCGAGCGGCTCGCCCACGTCGACCGTGGGTGACGCGACGACAGGGATCGCGACCACCGTCGCCAGCGAGAAGCACGCGACCCACACGGGCAGCGCACGCCCGCGGACGAACAGCGCCGCACCCGTGGCAGCCGCGTACAGCACCATGCACGCCACGACCGGCCCGACCGAGGTCATCTGCGGCAGTGTCGTCAGTGCGAGGACCAGGTGGTAGACGGAGAACAGCGTCGCCAGGCCGGTCGCGATGCTCGCCGGGATCGAGACCCTCATCCGCGGAGCTCCTCGTCGTCATCGTGCCGCTGGGTCCCGGTCCAGGTCAGCACGATCCGCGTCCCGGCTCCCGGTGCCGAGTCGATGTGTGCGACCCCGCCCGCCGTCGCGACCCGTTCGATGATCGACCGTCGGACGCCGAGTCGCTCGGGCGGGATCGAGCCCACGTCGAAACCGGCACCGTCGTCCCCGACCTCGACCCGCACCGTGTCACCGTCGACGTGTCGGACGGCCACCCACCGGTCGACGCAGTCGCCGGCGTGCTGCACGCTGTTGACGGCTGCCTGCAGCGCAGCGGATGCGATCGCGTCCGCCACCGACGCCGGCAGACTCGTGGCGGCGGCACCGGCGGGGGCCGCCGTGACGCGGACCGGGGCCGCCAGGGCAGCGACGCCCGCGGCGATCCGCTGTCGGAGCTCCACCAGGGTCACGGGCGGCACGTCGCCCGGGGCGTCGGCAGCCGCCGCGCCCAGGTGGTCGATCGCGTTCCTGGCCATCCGCGCGGACAGCTGCATGCCGTCGGGCGTGTCGGCGCGCGCGGACGACAGCAGGGTCGTCAGGACGCTGTCGTGCACGATCGAGTCGACCTGCACACGCTCCACCTCGGTCGCGTGCGCGCGGATCGCATCGGCGTACCGCCGGACCGCGGTCGCCTGGGCCGTGTCGACCGCCGCGGCTGCACGACGCAGCACGACGATGATGACGAGCCCCGCGCCACCGAGGATCGCGACGTACACGCCGTCCAGCAGCGCACGGGTGAACCCGAGACCACCACCGGCCGGCAGCATCCGGATGACGACGTACCCCGCCGGCACGACGACGTTGTACACGGTCGCGCGCCACGGCGCCATGCCGATCGCGGCCGCGATGGTCCCCACGTTGCAGAACCACCACGGCCACGGCGCCTTGCCGGGGTCGAGCGGATCGACGACCGTCGCTGGCCAGGTGAAGAGCGCGACCACGAAGAGCAGTGCGCAGACGATCTGCGCCGGCTGCGCCAGCTGCGGGGCGAACGCCGAAGCACCCACGAACAGCAGCGCCGCGCCGAAGACGCCGACCGCGACCGGACCCCAGAACGGATCGAGGTGCGGGAGCTGGTCGAGCACCTGGGCCGCGTTGACCAGCCCGAGGCACACGCCGCCGACGGCGAGCATGATCGAGAGCACCCGTTCGACCGACCGCTCGGAGATCGTCGCCCGCACGCCACGTGCGGGGTCCGACCCGAAGGGTGCGACCTCGGTCGTCATCGAGTCACCGCCGCGGATCGACGGTCCATGGTCGAGTCAGCGCCCGCCGCGGATCGACGGTCCATGGTCGGGTCAGCGCCCGTCGCCGTCGGTGTCCAGCCCGGAGTCGAGGCCGGGGAGGATGCCGTCCTCGACCGCACGACGGAGCAGGTCGACCTTGGTCGGCGCGGGACGCCCCACCTCGACGTACTTGACGCGGATGCGGTCGAGGTACTCACGGGCGGTCGAGTACCCGATGCCGAGCTGCTGTGCCGCGAGCTTGAGCGGCAGACCCGATGCGTACAGGTGCAGGATCTCGCGCTCACGGCGACCCAGCTGCGCCTTGGCGAAGTCACGGTCGGCGTCGATCGCGCTCGCCCACTCGAGGTTGTTGAGCACGTCACCGCGCGCCACGGTGGCGACGGCCGCCATCACGGTCTTCGTCGCCGAGGACTTCGGGATCACGCCGGCAGCCCCTGCTGCCAGCGCCTCACGCACGTTCGCGACGCGGTCGGCGATGCTGTGCACCAGGACGGCGGACCCGGTGCCCTGGACGCCTTTGACGTTCTCGGTGACGGTCGAGCCGTCACCGAGCGACAGGTCGAGGACGACGACGTCGACCTCGCGGCCGTCGAGGTTCGCGATGTACTCGGGGACGCTCGCCGCGGTCAGCACGACCTCGAAGCCCTCGTTCTGACACGCGGCCTGGATGCCGAGCCGGACGGACTCGTGGTCGTCGACGATCGCGACGCGCACCGGCCTGGTGGTCAGTCCGGTCGTCCCTGTGGTTGTGGTCGTTTCTGCTGGCACGGTGACCTCTCGTTCCGACGGGCCCGGCCCCTGAAACCGGGTTGTCGTCAGCAACGAGGATACCCAGGTCGCCAGGGGGTCTGAGCCCCGCCCCGGCCACCCGGCGCTATGCGATCGGCACGAGGCGTGCGACGGCCTCCATGTGGTGCGTGTGCGGGAACAGGTCGAACGCCCGCAGCGCCTGGAGCCGGTAGCCCAGGTCGGCGAACGTGGCGACGTCACGCGCCAGGGCGACGGGGTCACAGGCGACGTAGACGACCTGCGCCGGCTGGAGTGCCGCGATCTGCACCACGACCTCTCGCCCGGCTCCGGAGCGCGGCGGGTCGAGCACGATCGTTCCCGCGCGGTACCGCTGCCGCTCGGCGGGCGTGGCGGTCGACGCGGTGCGGGCCAGCCAGCGGTCGACCCGGGCGGTCTCGGCGCGGGCGCCGATCCACTCCGCCAGGTTCTCCTGCGCGTGCTCGGTCGCCCGGCCGGAGCTCTCGACGCTCGTGATGCGTGCCTTCGGGCCGACCAGGTCGCCGAGCGCCGCCGCCAGCAGTCCGACGCCGCCGTACAGGTCCAGGTGGGTGCCCTCGGCATCCAGGCGCTCGCGGTCGACCAGGTCCTGCACGGCCTCGGTCAGCACGGCCGCCGCGGCGTGGTGCACCTGCCAGAACCCGGTGTCGTCGACCTGGAACGTCCGCTCGCCGACCGTCTCGGTGATGACGGTCGGCTTCTGGTCGTCGATGACCAGGCGCGCTCCGTCGACGCCGCTCGGCGCCAGCACGTCGATGACCGACGCGCCGGGCATCGCGGCACGGCCGAGTGGGGCGCTCTGCTGCACGGCGGCGGTCGCCAGGGGCAGCGAACGGACCGGGACCACGTCGTGCGACCGGGCGGCGAAGGGGCCGGCCGTGCCGTCCTCGGCGACGTGCAGCCGGACGCGGGTGCGCCAGCCCAGGCCGTTCGCCGCGTCGTCGCCGGGTGCCGCCTCGACCACGACGTCGTGACCGAGCGTCTCGGCAAGGTCGAGGTGGGCGAACCGCGCGAACGCGTCGACCAGCACGTCGTGCTTGAGCGTGCGCTGGTGGGCCAGCGCGATGTGGCCGAACTCGGCGCCGCCGGGACGCTCAGCGGGGTCGCGGTCGAGCGCGGCCTCGGGCCAGACGTGGTCGACGCGGTGCTCGCTGGGCGTGACGACGCTGACCGTGTCCGCGCGCCAGAACGACTTCTTGCGGTCCTCGGTCACCCGGGCCACCACGCGCTCACCCGGGATCGCATCCGAGACGAACACCACGCGCCCCTCGTGTCGTGCCACCGAGATCCCGCCGTGGGCGATCCCGGTGACGTCGAGCTCGAGCAGCGTTCCGACCGATTCACCCATGGTTCGATGTTCCCATGCGTCTGTACCTCGCGAGTACGTCCCCCGCCCGCCGAGCCCTGCTCGCCCAGTCCGGCATCGAGCCGGTACTGGTGTCGCCGGGGGTCGACGAGGACGCCGCCGCGGCCGCCGAGTCGGCGCGACTCGGGCGCGCCCTGACCGGACCCGAACTCGTGTCGCTGCTCGCGATGGCCAAGGCGTCGGCGGTCGCGGACGCCGCCGTCGCAGGGTCGCCGGTGGACGGGTTCGTGTTCGGGGGCGACTCGGCGTTCGAGGTCGACGGGCGTCTGTACGGCAAGCCCCACGACCCACAGGTCGCTCGGGAGCGCTGGCGGGGGATGCTGGCCGCCGGCGGCGGGACGCTGTGGAGCGGGCACTGTGTGGTGGACCGGCGCCGGGACGTGGACCCGGCCGCGGTCCGGACGGGAGGCCCGGGTGCGGCCCGCACCGCGCCTCCTGTCCGTCGCGGTGCCGACCCGGTGGCCGGTGCCGACGCGATGGCCGGCGCCGACCCGGTGGCAGATCCGGACCCGCTCGCCGCGCTCCGTGACGTCGCGCCCGGCGGGTCCGCGCTCGTCGTCGACAGCGACCGTGTCGTCGCGGTCGACAGTGCGGTGCTCACCTTCGCCGACGACGTGTCCCCGGACGAGATCGACGCGTACGTCGCGACGGGCGAACCGCTCGAGGTGGCGGGGGCGTTCACGATCGACGGCCGGGCCGCGGCGTACATCACCCGGATCGACGGCGCCCCGTCGGCCGTGGTCGGACTGTCGCTGCCGGTCCTGCGCTCGATGCTGCTGCGTGGGTTCGGCGTGGCGTGGCACGACCTGTGGGCACTGTAGACATCCACACTGCTTCGGGGTCGTTCTTTGTGGATGCCGCTCAATTCACGGGTGCGCTGCACGAATACGCTGGCTTACCATGCCCCGTATCAGCAAGGTCCTCATCGCGAACCGCGGCGAGATCGCCGTCCGCATCATCCGTGCGGCCCGCGATGCTGGCAAGGCCTCGGTCGCCGTCTACGCCGACCAGGACCGTGACGCCCTGCACGCACGCCTCGCTGACGAGGCCTACGCGCTGAACGGCACCACCAGCGCCGACACGTACCTGGTGATCGACAAGATCATCTCGGTCGCCCGTCGCTCCGGCGCGGACGCCGTCCACCCCGGGTACGGCTTCCTGGCCGAGAACGCCGACTTCGCCCGCGCGGTCATCGACGCGGGTCTGGTGTGGATCGGCCCGTCGCCCGACTCGATCGAGCGCCTCGGCGACAAGGTCTCCGCGCGCCACGTCGCCGAGAAGGTCGGCGCGCCGCTCGCCCCCGGCACCATCGAGCCGGTGCAGGACGTGTCCGAGGTCGTCGACTTCGTCGACCAGGTCGGCCTGCCCGTCGCGATCAAGGCGGCCTTCGGCGGCGGCGGCCGTGGCCTCAAGGTCGTGCGCTTGCGCGACGAGGTGGAAGCGCAGTTCGAGTCCGCGACGCGCGAGGCCATCGCCGCCTTCGGACGCGGCGAGTGCTTCGTCGAGAAGTACCTCGACAAGCCCCGGCACGTCGAGACCCAGTGCCTGGCCGACGAGCACGGCAACGTGGTCGTCGTGTCGACGCGCGACTGCTCGCTGCAGCGCCGCCACCAGAAGCTCGTCGAAGAAGCACCCGCGCCGTACCTGACCGACGCCCAGACGGCCGCACTCTACGACTCGTCGAAGGCGATCCTGCGCGAGGTCGGCTACGTCGGTGCCGGCACGTGCGAGTTCCTCATCGGGGCCGACGGCACCGTGTCGTTCCTCGAGGTGAACACGCGCCTGCAGGTCGAGCACTGCGTGTCCGAAGAGGTCACCGGCATCGACCTGGTGCGCGAGCAGTTCCGCATCGCCGAGGGCGGCGTGCTCGACTACGACGACCCGGCGCCGCGTGGGCACTCGTTCGAGTTCCGGATCAACGGCGAGGACGCCGGCCGCAACTTCTTCCCGGCGCCCGGTCCCGTGCACGTGTTCCACGCACCGTCCGGCCCCGGCGTGCGCGTCGACTCCGGCGTGGTGTCGGGTGACGTCGTCTCCGGGTCGTTCGACTCGATGCTCGCGAAGCTGATCGTCACCGGGGCCACACGCGCCGAGGCGCTCGAGCGGTCGCGTCGTGCCCTTGCCGAGTTCGAGGTCGCCGGGCTGCCCACGGTCATCCCGTTCCACCGCGCCGTCGTGTCCGACCCGGCGTTCGCCACCCCCGACGACGTCCCGTTCAGCGTGTACACGCAGTGGATCGAGACCGACTTCGTCAACGAGATCCCGGCGTGGAGCGGCTCCCCCGAGGAACTGCCGTCGCCCGTCGAGCGCGACACCGTCGTGGTCGAGGTGCAGGGCAAGCGCATCGAGGTCACCATGCCCGCGATCGTCGGCGGTGGCGCTGCCGGTGCCGCGGGTCGTCGCCCGGCCGGTCCGTCCGCTCCCCCGCGTCGTCGGTCGTCTGCCGTGCGCGGTGGCCTGGCGTCCTCGGGTGCCGCGGTGACCTCGCCGATGCAGGCCACCGTCGTGAAGCTGGCGGTCGCCGAGGGTGACACCGTGGTGAAGGGCGACCTGCTCGTCGTTCTCGAGGCCATGAAGATGGAACAGCCCGTGCAGGCCCACAAGGACGGCGTCGTCACGTCGCTCAACGCCCCCGTCGGCCAGACGATCTCGTCCGGCCACGTCCTGCTCGAGCTCGCGTAGCCGCGGGGCGGCCGCGGCCGCGGCGCGGCCGCCGGCCGCCGCGCCGCGCCGCTTAGCACCCCTGCACGAACATCGCGCCCCGTTGCCACGGGGCGCGATGTTCTTCAGAGGGCGCGAAGCGCTGCGGCACGCCAAGCACCCGCCCAGTTCGGCCCGAGAGCGACCCCGGCGTCGTGGAGTCGCCGCGGCAGCTGCCCGCCCGGCATGGCATCAGCCCAGACGACTCGGCCGAAGTGCATGACCCCGGGCTTCCGGCGGAGGGAGTCCTCGCGTCGCTTCTCTTCGACGACGACCTCGTCAGGCGACCGCCCCTTCCGGAGTCGAGGATCCAGGTACTTCACGTCACCGTCGAACTCGATCACCGTGCCCGATGCAGGGAACCAGAAGTCGACCCGCTCCTGCCCGCCCCACTCGGTGTCGAAGGCGTGCTGCAGGACCGGCTCTGGTGCCCCGAGGACGTGCGCACCCCATCGCGTGATGCTCTCGCCGGGTGACTCTGCCCCGGCATCAGCGACCTCGATGAGCTCCGCAGCACGCCGCCGCGCTCGTGCCGCGCCTCGACTGGCGAGTTCCGCGCACAGGGCGGCTCGTGTGATGCCACGACGGAGGACGGCGTCGAGGACGACGATCGCTCGTCACGGATGCTCCGAGAGCGCAACATCGACCGCCGTCACGACGAGGGACGTGGTCGCGACCCCCGACAGCAGCACCATGTCCGGGATCCGGCCCGCCGTACCGACTCGCCGGATGACACCCTTGCTCTGCCCACGGTCGCGCGACGGGTCGGTGACGATCACGTGGTCGCCGAACGCGCCGATCCACGGCAGGCCGTGCAGCGCGACGGCCGATCGGTGGGACACGACGAGCCCCGATCCGGGCAGCCAGTCCACGGCCCGGACGAGCGCTGCGTGACGATCACGTGCACTCGCTCCGTTCCACTGCGTCGCGTCTGCGAAGTGCCCTCGGCGGACCCTGACCAGGACGCCGCGGTCCGCACTGCGTCGGACCTGAGCGGCTGACGCGGCGTCCATGCCGGCGCCCGTGGAGACCAGTTCGATGCACATCGGTCGACGATCGCACTCGTCACGGGTGCCGGGGACTGACCGAGCGAGCCGGTGGACGGGGCTGAGCGGAGCCTCCGCTGTGGAGGAGCGGGCTGATCGACAATGCACCCCCGCACGAACATCGCGCCCCGAGGAGACGGGGCGCGATGTTCGTGCGGGGGTGCGAAGCAGGCGGCCGGCCTACGCCGGGCGGCCAGGCGGCCGGGCCTCGGAGCCCGCGGCCCTTACGACACGCGGGGGCGGATCGCCTCGGCGAGGGCATCGACCAGCGACTGGGCCTGGGCGGGCGTCCCTGCGACGGTGTCGATGTAGACCTTCACCTTGGGCTCGGTGCCACTCGGGCGGACGATGACCCGCGCCTCGCCCTGCAGGTCGTAGCGCAGGATGTCGGACGGCGGGAAGCCGTCCACCCCACCGGCGTAGTCGGTGCTCCGGAGCACGGTCAGCTGCCCCAGCATCGACGGCGGCGACGACCGGAGTTCCTGCATGATCGTGCCGATGCGGGCGAGGTCGTCCACCCGGGTCGCGACCTGCCCGGAGGCGAACGCACCGAACTCCGTCGCGAAGGCCTCGAGCTCCCCGGCGATGCTCGAACCGGCCGCCGCCACGGACGTCGCCAGGTCGAGCAGCACGAGCGCCGCCGAGATGCCGTCCTTGTCGCGGACGACGTCGGGGTCGACCAGGTAGCCGAGGGCTTCTTCGTACCCGAACAGCAGGTCGGGCACGCGCGAGACCCACTTGAAGCCCGTGAGCGTGTCGCGGTACCCGAGACCGTGTCGGGCTGCGACCCGGGACAGCGCCGGCGACGACACGATCGACGCGGCGAGCACACCGGAGCGCCCTGCCGCTGTCGCACGCTTGGCCGCGCTCCACCCGAGCAGCCACCCGACCTCGTTGCCGGAGAGCCGCCGGTACGATCCGGCACCGTCCGGGATCGCCAGTGCGAGCCGGTCGGCGTCCGGGTCGTTCGCGATGACCAGGTCGGCGCCGACGGCCACGCCGCGGGCGATCGCCAGGTCCATCGCTCCCGGTTCTTCGGGGTTCGGGAACGCCACGGTCGGGAAGGAGCCGTCGGGCTCGATCTGCTCGGTCACGACGGCCGGCTCAGCGAACCCGGCAGCGGTGAACACCGCGCGGGCGGTCTGCCACCCGACCCCGTGCATGGCCGTGTAGACGACGCGCGGCTGCGCATCGACCGGGAGGGCCGGGGCCGGCACGATCGCGGCCGTCGCGGCCACGTACGCCTGGACCAGGTCCGTACCCGCCACGACGAAGTCCGTCGCCCTGGGCAGATCCCCCAGCGGCGCTGCCGCGACGGCATCGATGGCCGCGGCGATCGCACCGTCGACGGGCGGCACGATCTGCGAACCGTCGTCGTCGCCACCGAGGTAGACCTTGTAGCCGTTGTCACGCGGTGGGTTGTGGCTCGCGGTGACCATCACACCGGCACCGACGCCGAGGTGCCGGA
Source organism: Microbacterium sp. M1A1_1b (assembly GCF_053345565.1). Lineage (NCBI taxonomy): Bacteria > Bacillati > Actinomycetota > Actinomycetes > Micrococcales > Microbacteriaceae > Microbacterium > Microbacterium sp. M1A1_1b. Next base: position 708,970 of record NZ_JBKFAJ010000002.1, on the reverse strand, counting down.
CGGCGAACGCCAGCACGGGTGTGGGCAGCGCCGATGGCAGCAGCGTGACGTCGAGGCCCAGGCCCCGCATGACCTCGGCGGAGTCGCGCGCGAAGACGTCGGAGTTCACCCGGCCGTCGTACCCGATCACGACGCTGCGGTCACGACCGGTGTCGATGAGGAAGCGCGCGAGCCCGGCGGCGGCCTGCGTGACGACCACGCGGTTCATCCGCAGCGGTCCCCACCCGAGCTCGGCGCGGAGCCCGGCCGTGCCGAACTGCAGCCGACCGGCGAACCGTTCCTGCAGCTCGGCGAGGGCCGACGTGTCCCCGCTGCCGGCCGCCGCGACCACGACGTCGAGCGCGTCGCGGGTCTCGGGGTCGGGGTCCTGCACGAGCCACGCCCGCGCGGTGTCGAGCGGCGTGGTGTCGGCGGTCAGGTCACCGTCGGCGATCGCGCCGTCCGAGGGGCCGGCGTACCCGGTCACAGTGCAGCCACGACCCGGGCGAGCAGGTCCGCGATCACCGGCTCGGCCTGACGACCGGCCTCGAGCACCTCGGTGTGGGACAGCGGCGTCGTCTGGATGCCGGCTGCCAGGTTCGTGATGAGCGAGAAGCCCAGGATCTCCATGCCGGCCTCGCGCGCGGCGATCGCTTCGAGCGCGGTGGACATGCCGACGATGTGCCCGCCGATCGTCTTGGCCATCTGGACCTCGGCCGGGGTCTCGTAGTGGGGCCCGCGGAACTGGGTGTAGACGCCCTCGTCCAGCGAGGGGTCGACCGTGCGCGCGATGTCCCGCAGCCGGGCGGAGTACAGGTCGGTCAGGTCGATGAACGTCGCGCCTTCGAGCGGGCTGTCCGCCGTCAGGTTGATGTGGTCACTGATGAGCACGGGCGTGCCGGGCGTCCAGTGTTCCTTGATGCCACCGGCTCCGTTCGTCAGCACCATCGTGCCGGCACCGGTCGCTGCCGCGGTACGGACACTGTGCACGACCCGACGGACGCCGTGGCCTTCGTAGTAGTGCGTGCGCGCGCCGATGACGAGCGCGTGCCGCCCGTCGGCCAGGCGGATGGACCGGACCGTGCCGGAGTGTCCGGGCACCGCCGACGCGCTGAAGCCGGGGACCTGGTCGGCCGGGATCTCGGAGACGGTCTCACCGATCAGGTCGGCGGCCTTGCCCCACCCGGAACCGAGCGTGAGGGCGATGTCGTGCCGCTCGATGCCGGACGTCGTGGCGATGACGGCGGCGGCATCGCGAGCGACGTCGAAGGGGTCGACGGAGGGGTCGTTGAGCGGGTTCGTGCTTGCCATGCCGCAATGCTACGGGGCGGTCGGATCCCCCAGGGACTTCTCCACAGCCGCGGTGATCTCGCTCTGGTCGAAGTGGTTCCGGATGACGATGACCTCGGCGTAGGTGTCGCCGATCGCCGCGACGAACTCCTGCGACGTCAGGATCACGTTCGCGTCGTCGGAGACCTGTCGCACGGATGCCACGTCGGCCGCCACGACCTCGGCGGAGAGGCCGAGCGTCGCCAGGGCCTTCTCGGCGTTGACCTTCAGGATGCCGCTCGAGCCGATGCCCGCGCCGCAGATCGTCACGATCTTCATGCCGAGACCCCCATGATTGCGCGCACGTCGGACGCCGAGGTGGCGGCGGCGAGGCGCGAGGTCACCGAGGCGTCGTTGAACAGGTTGGCGATCTCGCCGATGGACTCGAGGTGCGTGCCGATCCCCGCGACGGCCAGGCCGAGCACGACGCTGACGGGGTCGTTGTGGGGGTGCCCGAACGCGACCGGCGTGGCGAGCGTGACCACGGACAGCCCGTCGCGCAGCACCGACGACCCGGGGCGGGCGTGCGCGAAGGCCAGTCCGGGCGAGATGACGATGTACGGGCCGTGTTCCTCGACCATGGCGATCATGGCGTCCGTGTACTCGTCGGTGGCCGCCCCCGAGGCCACCAGGGCGCCGCCGGCGAGCCGGAGGGCGTCACGCCACGACGGCGTGGTCGCGCCGAGCACGACGGCGGCGTCGGAGAGCGGCGGGAGCGGCATCGGCTCAGGCCTCCGCGTACCCGGAGGTGATCAGCGCGATGATCTCCTCGCGGTCCTCGAGCGGCAGGAACGACGACAGTGCCGCGTTGATCTGGAACGCGGCCAGGTCGTCGAGGTCGTAGCCGAACGTGCCGGCGAGCAGCGCCAGCTCGCGGGTGAGCGTCGTGTTGCTCATCAGTCGGTTGTCGGTGTTCACCGTCACCCGGAAGCCCAGCTGGTAGAGCACGTCGAACGGGTGGTCGGCGAGGTCGTCGCCCCACGCGGCGATCGCCCCGGTCTGCAGGTTCGACGACGGCGAGACCTCGAGCGGGATCTCGCGGTCGCGCACCCACGACGCGACCTCGCCGAGCGACGCCAACGTCGAGCCGTCGCCGGCGTCCGACAGGGTGACGTCCTCGAACAGGCGGACGCCGTGCCCCAGGCGCAGTGCCCGACCGTCGACGAGTGCGCTGCGGATCGACGCCAGGCCGTCGGCTTCGCCCGCGTGTACCGTGACCGGGAAGAGCTCGGACGCCAGGTAGTCGAAGGCGGCACGGTGGTTCGCGGCGGGGAAGCCGGCTTCGGCCCCGGCGATGTCGAACCCGACGACGCCGCGGTCGCGGTGCCGCACGGCGAGCTCGGCGATCTCGAGGGCGCGGTCGGCGTGCCGCATCGCGGTGACGAGCTGTCCGATCCGGATGGCTCCGCCGGCGGCGTCGACCGCGGACTCGATGCCGGCCTGGACGGCCTCGACCGCCTGGTCGAGCGTCAGGCCGCGCTGCAGGTGCTGCTCCGGTGCCCAGCGGATCTCGCCGTAGACGACGCCGTCGGCGACCAGGTCCTCGACGAACTCGCGAGCGACGCGCTCGAGCCCGTCGGCGGTCTGCATGACGCTGGTGGTGACGTCGAACGTCTTCAGGTACTCGAGGAGCGAACCGGAGTCGGACTGGTCGGCGAACCACTGACGGAGCTCGTCGGCGTCGGTCGTGGGCAGCGTGACGCCGTCGGTGGCCGCGAGCTCGATGATCGTCGCCGGGCGAAGCCCGCCGTCGAGGTGGTCGTGCAGCGACACCTTGGGCAGGTCGTTGATGACGGCGCCCGCGTCGGGCAGTCGGTACGTGGGGACGGCGTCGGCGCTCATGGGGACCAGGCTAGCGGTGGTCACCGACTCCGCGCTGGCGCCGGTGCACAACGCTGGGCGCACCGGACTGGAGGCTCCCCACCGGTCCGGTGCGGAGCCTCCAGTCCGGTGCGGCGCACGTCCGGTACGGCGCAGCCGGCCAGCCGACGGGTCAGTGCGCGATGCGCTCGCGCACGATCGGCCCGCGTGCCGCGGCCGACTCGCCGATCGACCACGCCCCCTCGAGCGACTCGAGCGCCCGCGGGATGCGCGACGCGTCGTCGGTGTGCAGCGTCCAGAGCGGCTGCCCCTGGGTCACCGTGTCGCCGGGCTTGGCGTGCAGCTCGATGCCCGCACCGGCCTGCACCGGGTCCTGGGCTCGCGCGCGTCCGGCACCGAGCCGCCAGGCGGCCACGCCGAACGGCAGCGCCTGCTGCTCGGCGAGAACGCCGGACGTCGGCGCCGTCACGACGTGCTGTTCGCGGGCGACGGGCAGCGCCGCGTCGGGGTCCCCGCCCTGCGCCTGGATCATCCGGCGCCAGCTGTCCATCGCCCGCCCGTCGGCCAGGGCCGCCGCGGGGTCGGCGTCGGGCAGCCCGGCGAGCCGCAGCATCTCGGACGCCAGCGCCAGGGTCAGCTCGACCACGTCGGCAGGTCCCCCGCCGGCGAGCACCTCGACGGACTCGCGGACCTCGAGGGCGTTGCCGATGGTCAGCCCGAGCGGGACCTCCATGTCGGTCAGCAGGGCGCTCGTGGCGACACCGGCGTCGTTGCCGAGGTCGACCATCGTCTGCGCGAGCTCCTTCGACGCCGCGTACGTCGGCATGAACGCGCCGGAGCCGAACTTCACGTCGAGCACGAGCGCACCGGTGCCCTCGGCGATCTTCTTCGACATGATGCTCGACGCGATGAGCGGGATGCACTCGACCGTGCCGGTGATGTCGCGCAGGGCGTAGAGCTTCTTGTCGGCCGGAGCCAACCCCGAGCCGGCGGCGCAGATGACCGCGCCCACGTCGGCCAGCACGTCCATCATCCGCTCGTTCGACAGCGCGGCCTGCCAGCCCGACACGGACTCGAGCTTGTCGAGCGTGCCACCGGTGTGCCCGAGCCCGCGCCCGGACAGCTGCGGCACGGCGACGCCGAACGACGCCACCAGCGGAGCCAGCGGCAGCGTGATCTTGTCGCCGACACCGCCGGTCGAGTGCTTGTCGACCGTGGTCTTGCCGAGCGAGGCGAACGACATCCGCTCCCCCGACGCGATCATCGCGAGCGTCAGGTCCTTGATCTCGCGGCGTTCCATCCCGTTCAGGAAGATCGCCATCGCCAGGGCCGCCATCTGCGGGTCCTCGACGTAGCCGCGCGTGTAGGCGTCGACCAGCCAGTCGATCTCGGGCGTGCTGAGCGCGTCACCGGAACGCTTGGTGCGGATCAGGTCGACGGTGTCGAACGGCTCGACGGCCATGGGGATCAGTGCTCCTGCTGGTAGGTGACCAGGGTGCGCGGCCCGAACGCGTCGGGCAGGACCTGGTCGATGGTGCGGACGCCGGAGACGGTCTCCAGCAGCATGCCCTCGGCGGAGTGCTCGAACAGCAGCTGACGACACCGCCCGCAGGGCATCAGGGTCGCGCCGTCGCCGTCCACGCACGTGAACGCGACGAGCTTGCCGCCGCCGGTCATGTGCAGCTGCGACACGAGCGAGCACTCGGCGCACAGGGTCACCCCGTACGACGCGTTCTCGACGTTGCAGCCGGACACGATCCGGCCGTCGTCGGTCAGGGCCGCAGCCCCCACCGGGAACGACGAGTACGGCGCGTAGGCACGGCCCATGGCCGTGGTCGCGGCCTGCCGCAGGGCGGTCCAGTCGACGTCGACGCTCGCGTCGACCGCCGGGTCGGACTGGAGGGCCGTGGCCGGGTCCGTCCAGGCGGGCTCGCCGGCCGTCTGGTCACCCGGAGCGTTCGTGTGGGTCATGTGCCGGGCCTCCTGGCTAGCTCTTGACGTACGGTCTGCCGCTGGCGGCAGGACCACGCGACTGCCCGACCAGGCCGGCCACCGCGAAGATCGTCACCACGTAGGGCAGCATCAGCAGGAACTCGCTCGGGACGGGCGAGTTGATCGACCCGAGCACGTTCTGCAGGTTCGACGCGAAGCCGAACAGCAGCGCGGCCAGGGTGGCGCGGATCGGGTCCCACCGACCGAAGATGACGGCGGCGAGCGCGATGTAGCCGGCGCCCGCGGTCATGTCCTTGGCGAACGGGCCGACGGAGCCGAGCGTGAAGTACGCCCCGCCCAGGCCCGCGATCGCGCCGGCGAGCGACACGTTCCAGAACCGGGTGCTCAGCACGTTGATGCCGACGGTGTCCGCCGCCTGCGGGTGCTCGCCGACGGCACGCAGCCGCAGACCCCAGCGGGTCTTGAAGAGCGCGAACGTGACGACCGCGACCGCGATGTACGCCAGGTAGACGATGACGTTCTGCTCGAAGAACACCGGGCCGATGACCGGGATCTGGTGCAGGACCGGGATCGGCAGCACCGGGAAGCGGATGCCCGTGTTGAGCGTCTGCTCGGCCGGCGAGAGCACCTGCGAGTACAGGAATCCCGTCAGACCCGAGATGAAGGCGTTGATGACGACACCGACGATGACCTGGTCGACCAGGTACTTGATGCTGAAGGCAGCCAGCACGAACGACACGAGCACGCCGGCAACCAGGGCACCGACCAGGCCGACCCAGGCGGACCCGGTCAGCGAGCCGATCATCGCGGAGACGAACGCGCCGGCCAGGAACTGCCCCTCGATCGCGATGTTGACGACGCCGACCTTCTCGGAGATCACACCGCCCAGCGCGCCGAACACCAGCGGGACGCTCAGGCCGAGCGCGCCGACCAGCAGGCCGGGCAGCGGGATCGTGGCGCCGGCCGCGGCCCACGCCAGGAACCCGACCACGAACAGCAGCGCGAAGACCGACGTGACCCACAGCGGGACCTTGCGGAAGCCGCGGACCTGCACGATCGCGACGACGGTGGTCAGGGCGAGCAGGACCGTGACGACGATCCCGGTGCCGGTGGCGGGCAGCGGCACGTCGGGCAGCTGCACGAAGTCGCCCGCGTTGGCGAGCCGGAAGGTGGCGTCGCCGGAACGGTGCAGCAGCACGAAGAAGACGAGCGCGACGACCGTGAAGACGGCGTAGGCGATCGGCAGCTTCCAGCTGCGGGTGGTCTCGACCGCGCGCTCCGCCACGGGGGCGTGCGGCGCGGGGGCGGTGGGGCTCATGGTGCTCACGCGGCGACTGCCTTCCGCTCGGACTTCGTGGAGCGCTTGCGACGGGCGCCGGGCTGCGGGATCCGGAAGATCGCACGGACCAGGGGCGGTGCAGCGATGAACAGGACGATCAGGGCCTGGATGACCCCGACGATGTCGATCGGGATGCCGTTGGCGGCCTGCATGGCGTAGCCGCCGTTCTTCAGCACGCCGAACAGGATGGCCGCCCAGAACACGCCCCACGGCTTCGAACGCCCGAGCAATGCCACCGTGATCGCGTCGAAACCGATGCCGGCGTCGATGTTCGAGGTGAACCCGCTCGTGACCGCGCCCTGCACCTGGTAGGCGCCCGCGATGCCGACGAGCGCACCGGAGATCACCAGGACCCAGAAGGTCAGCGACGGCACGCTCATGCCGGCGACCCGTGCCGCACGCGGGTTCTCGCCGATCGTGCGGAACCGGAACCCGAGCGAGGACTTGTTGAGCAGCCACCACACGACGACGACCGCGATGATCGCCACGATGAAGCCGAGGTCGACCCCGTACCGCGGGCCGAACAGCGCCGGCAGCACCGAGGTGTCCTTCATCGCGGGCGAGATCGGGTTCGGGCTGCCGCCGGCCTGCAGCAGCCCCGGGGTGCGCAGCATGTAGCTGACCAGGTACAGCGCGACGTAGTTCAACATGATCGTCAGGACGACCTCGTTGGCGCCGGTGCGGGCCTTCAACAGTCCGACGATGCCACCCCAGACCGCACCACCCACGATGCCGGCGACGATCGTCAGCGGGATGTGGATCGCGGCGGGCAGGTCGAACGAGAAGCCGAACCAGCCGGCGGCTGCGGCCCCCATCAGGATCTGCCCCTGGCCGCCGATGTTGAACAGACCGGCGCGGAACGACACCGCGATGCCGAGTCCGGCGACGATGAGCGGCACGGCGTAGTCGATCGACCGGGTGATCGGCACGACCGCCTGGGCGAACGAGTCCGCGCCGAAGTTCACGACGGAGCCCTGGAACAGCGAGGCGTACGAGCCGCCCACCGCGGTGCCGATCGCGCGGAACGTGTCGGCGGGGCGAGCGAAGAAGTACCCGGCCGCCTGTTGCACGGCCTGGTCGGTGATCGCGATGAGGATGCCGCACGCGACCAGTGCCAGCACGACGGCCAGGACGGTGACGAGCACGGAGCCGTTCATGATGCCCTGCAGGGCGGCCTGCCAGCGATCGGCACCGGAACGGTCCGTCGCACGGCGCTCGGTGTCGGCCGCGGAGTCCGTCATCAGGTGCGGGGTGCTCTCGACGTCCTGCAGACGGTCGTCGGTCACCGGGGTGTTGTCTGGCGTGGGGGTGCTCACGCTGCCAGCTCCGTTCCTTCTGGTAGCTCGCCGGCCATCATGAGACCGAGGACGTCGCGGGGGGTGTCCGCGGGGACGATGCCGATGACCGCGCCGCGGTACATCACCGCGATCCGGTCGGCGAGCGCGACGACCTCGTCGAGCTCGGTGGAGACGACGATCACGGGGACACCGGCGTCGCGGGTGGCGACGATGCGCTTGTGCACGAACTCGATGGACCCGACGTCGATGCCACGTGTGGGCTGCGCGGCGACGAACAGGCGGAGATCACGGCTCAGCTCGCGGGCCAGCACGATCTTCTGCTGGTTGCCGCCGGACAGCCGACCGGCCGCCGTCGCACGTCCGGGGGTGCGGATGTCGAACTCGGCGATCTTGTCGTCGGCGAAGGCGTCGCGCTCGGCGGCGCGGATGGTGCCGGCGCGGACGAACTCGGCGTGGTCGGCCCGGTCGAGCATCAGGTTCTCGGCGATGGTGAACTCGCCGACCAGCCCGTCTTCCTTCCGGTCCTCGGGCACGAACCCGACGCCGGCGTCGAGCACCTGCTTGACGCTGCGGCCGGTGAGCTCCTTGCCGTCGAGCGTGACGCGGCCGGCGCGGACGGGCTCGAGCCCGATGATCGCCTCGGTCAGCTCGGTCTGGCCGTTGCCCTGCACGCCGGCGATCGCCAGCACCTCGCCGCGGCGCACGGTGAACGAGACGTCGTCGACGAGCACGATGCCCTGCTGGTCCGTCACCGTCAGCCCCTCGACGACCAGGGCGTCCTCGCCACCGGTCGACGGCGCCTTCTCGACGACGAGCGACACCGCCCGGCCGACCATCAGGGCCGCGAGCTCGTTGTTGGTCGCGGTGGGCGATGCCTCGCCGACGACCTTGCCGAGCCGGATCACCGTGATACGGTCGGCGACCTCGCGGACCTCACGGAGCTTGTGGGTGATGAAGACGATCGCGGTGCCGGCCTCGCGCAGCTGGCGCATGATGCCCATCAGCTCGTCGGTCTCCTGCGGGGTGAGCACGGCCGTGGGCTCGTCGAACACCAGGACGGAGGCGTCGCGGGACAGGGCCTTGATGATCTCGACGCGCTGCTGCACGCCGACGGGCAGGTCCTCGACACGGGCGTCGGGATCGACGTCGAAGCCGAACCGGTCGGAGATCTCGCGGACACGCCGACGGGCGCCGGCCAGGTTCAGGCGGCCACCGAACGACGTCTCCTCTTGTCCCAGCATGACGTTCTCGGCGACGGTGAACACCGGCACGAGCATGAAGTGCTGGTGCACCATGCCGATGCCGGCACGCATCGCGTCGCCGGGGCCGTCGAAGTCCTGGACGACGTCGTCCAGCAGGATCTCGCCCTCTTCGGCCTGGTACATGCCGTACAGCACGTTCATCAGCGTCGACTTGCCGGCGCCGTTCTCGCCGAGCAGGCAGTGCACCTCGCCGGGTTCGACGGTGAGCGAGATGTGGTCGTTCGCGACCAGCGGGCCGAACCGCTTGGTGATGCCGCGGAGTTCGAGCTTCATGGGGCGGGTTCTTCTTCTCTCGAGCGCACGGTGATGCGGGCGGAGGATCGCTCCCCCGCCCGCATCGATGGTGTTACTTGACGGTTGCCTTGGTCTTGACCGTGATCGAGCCGTCGATGATGCCGGACTTGATCGTGTCGAGCTCCTTCGACAGACCCGAGTCGACCTTGGACTCGTAGTCGTGGAACGGGGCGATGCCGACGCCCTCGTTCTTCAGCGTGCCGACGTAGGGGGTCTTCGAGAAGTCGCCCTTGGCGGCCTGCTCGACGACGTCCTTGGTCGCCGGGCGCATGCCCTTCTCGACCGAGGTCAGCGCGATGTCCTTGTAGCGGGGGTCGGCCTCGTACAGGTCGCTGTCCGCGCCGATCAGCACGGAACCGTTGTTCGCGTCCTTGATCGCTTCTGCTGCGGACTGGTAGATCGGACCACCCACGGGCAGGATCACGTCGGCACCCTGGTCGATGAGCGTCTGCGCGACCGACTTGGCCTGCGTGCCCGCCTCGAAGCCGCCCGTGAACGAGCCCTTCTGGCTGTCGACGTCCCAGCCGACGACCTTGACGTCCTTCTTCTTCTGGTCGTTGTAGTACTTCACGCCGTCCGCGAAGCCGTCCATGAAGATCGTGACGGTCGGGATCTGCATGCCGCCGAACGTGCCGACGACGCCGCTCTTGGAGTACGACGCGGCCGCGTAGCCGGCCAGGAACGCCGCCTGCGAGGTGTCGAACGTGATCGGCTTGACGTTCTTGGCGTCGATCGAGTTGTCGTCGATGATCGCGAAGTCGGTGTCGGGGTTCGCCGCAGCCTGCTTCTTCGTGGCGTCAGCGAGGTTGAAGCCGACCGTGACGATGAGCTTGCAGTTCTGGTTGACGAGCTGCTCGATGTTCGAGTCGTAGACCGTGGAGTCCTTGGACTCGGCCGACTTGTACGTCGCGCCGAGCTCCTTGGCGGCGTCCTGCAGGCCCTCGTAGCCGAGCTGGTTGAACGACTTGTCGTCGAACCCGCCGGAGTCCGACACCATGCACGGACGGAAGCTGGTGGTCTTCGCCGACGAGGTGTCGGAGGGAGCGGCGGAGCAGCCGGCGAGGACGGCGACGGTGCCGACGAGTGCGAGGCCGCTGAGTGCGATCTGACGGGTGCGGGATGACACGGGTGGGTTCCTCCGGGGAGTTCGGCCCGGTCACTGCACCGGGCGATCGTGGCGACAGTACACGACCGCCCGGCCGGTACAGAACGCCCCGGAGGGCCCCTGTGGATCGGTTACGGGATCGGGACCGCGTCGAAACGCGCCCGTAACGCGGGGCTCGCTGGGGCCGCCCTGTTTCCGCCTTTCGTGATGGAGCGCTACAGGATCATCGGGGGTCTGTCCGAGGTTGGTGCTCCACGCACACGTCACCCCAGATCCGCCTCGTCCTCGGTGGCCGCCTCACAACCGGTCAGCGTCGCCCGGGAAGCACAGCGACACCGCCTGCACGGTGTAGTTCCCCGAGTACGCGTACACACTGATCGCCGCGATCTTCCCCCCACCACGGCCGAACACCGCAGGACCGTCGCTGGAGTCCCGCTGCACGATGCTCATCCCCTGCGCACGCCAGTGCTCCGACATCCGCGCAGCATCCTCCGCCGGACTTCCCGTGATCGTGCTCCCCGTCAGGTAGCGCCAGTGAGCGCCCCGCTCACCATCCGGAAGCAAACAGTTCTCGGGTGCGTCCGGCCCGGTGCGAGTCTTCCACGCACCGCCGAGACGCGCTGTCGCGTCATCCACTGCGTCGATCATCTGCTGCTTCGCAGTGTCGGCATCCGCGGTCGCCGAGACGCGTGGTTGCGGCTGCGCAGGTCCGCGAGCGCAACTCGTCGCCGCGAGACCGACGAGGACCACGGAGAGAAGGCTGAACGCCGCCCGGTCAGTTCCGCGCTGCCAGGTCGCCGACTTCAGCGTGGACGCCCTCAGCGGACGCGTCACAGGCGGTCGGCGTCGCCGCGGAAACACAGCGAGACGGCCTGCACGGTGTAGCTGCCGGGGAACGCATAGAGACTGATCGAGTCCACGGAATCTCCCCCTCGGCCGACGATCGCCGGCCCGTCCGGATCAGCCCACCGTTCGACGGTCATCCCCTGCGACTTCCAGAGCTCAGTCGTCGCTGCGGCGTCTGGGTCCGGGTCGCCGCCTTCCGCATTCGCGACGAGATTCACCCAGTGCGCACCGGACTCGCCATCCGGCAACTGACATTTCTGCGCGTAGTCCGGCCCTGAACGAGTTGTCCAGACACCGCCGAGACGCTCGGTCACTGCGCTGACTGTGGCGATCATCTTCTGTTTCGCTGTCTCGGGGTCCATCGACGGTGTCCTCTCCTGGGAGTGCCCGGCGCACCCGGTGAGCACGGTCGCTATCGCAACGAGCACAAGCGCACTCGCTGCCGCGCGTTCTACAAGCCGGGTGATGTTCATCGATCTCCTCTGTCGGTGCACGTGCTCACCGTGTCCGTTGAGGTGTGAGTTCCGCGTCCTGACCGGTGGTCGCCAGCCCGACATTCCGCAGTACCTCGGTGTTCAAGTCGAGATAGCCCCGCCCGTCAGCGTTCAGCGGGTCGTGGTGCAGGACTGGGTTCAGCCTCTCACCACCCACAATCGTCGTGCCGTCGGCACCGAACACGGTCGCGCCGAAACTCCTTGCCGTGGGATCAACAGTGTGCGCAACACTGTGGTCGCGGCCGAAGGCAGCCCACTCGTCACCCTCACCCACGTGTCCCGTCGGGGCATCCTTCGCCTGTGCCGCGTACACGTGTCCAGCGTGGAGGTCGTCAACAGCATCGACATCGTCCGGCAATCCAGCTGAGGCGAGCGCAACGAACCGGTCGACGCTCACCCCCTGCTTCGAGAGCGCGACGGCACTCGTGGTCGTGCCGTAGGAGTGCGCGACGATGTTCGTCTCCGGCATCCGCCCGGCGCGCGCCGTGCGCAGACCGCGGATCGATGCAGCCAGTTGCTCCCCACCTTTCTTGGCTTTACCCATGAACAAAACCTCCGCCGGCGTCGGGGCGTCGTATCCGATCCAAGCGACAACGGCGCGGCTCGGAGCGGTGCGACGACGGGTCTGCTCGTCGTAGATGTTCTGCGCCGCCGTCGTCCACGAGCTCATGTCAGCGGTCGTCGTGTTCATCCCCGGCACCGCCCAGGTGACCGAGTCGGCGGTGTCCAGGTCACCGATCGACACGGCCGCCAGCGGAGGCTCGTCATCGGTGAGGGAGATGAGCGAGCGGGAACCCGGCGCGCCCTTCTTACCCAGGGTCGCGTTGATGTTCCGCAGCGACCGCAGGTCCGACCGGAGCGTCGTCAGCTGCTGAGCGAGCGCCCGGGAGCCGTCGCCCGCCGACGCCACCAGCGACTGCACCCGCTCGATCTCGAGCTCGACGTCGGCCATCCGCTGGTTCAGCACCACGACGTTGGCAGCGCTCCTGGCCCAGTACGGGATGCCTTCGAGGTTGCCGAGCTCGGAGAGCACCGACGTCGGGAGCGCGCGCAAGGCAGACACGTCGGCCTTGGTCAGGCCGAGCGCAGCCCACTTCGCTCGGACCTCTGCGGGTGTGAGTCCCGCAGCCAGCAGCCCCTGGACAGCCGGAGCAGCCCGCCCGACCGCGGCGATGTCGAGCACGGCGTCGGACAACGCACCGTTGCCGCCGGCGTCCTCGAACGCCTGGGCGACCTTCGTGATCCACGAGCGGTCCTCGTCGTTCTCGTGGACGTACCGTTCGAACCCGGCCGGCATGCTCCCCCGGTCGACCTGCACCCAGGCGCACGAGGACCGGAACCTCGACCAGGCCGCTCGGACCCGCGTGGCCTCGCCCGACGCTGCCGTGTCGAGCCCCGAGGTCGCGGACACGAAGCCGCGCAACGCCGCCGGTTCCGCCGAGCTCCTGCCACCGCGCGCCCCGGTGCCGTACCGGGACCGTTCGCGACCCCGGAACTCGGCATCGACGGCCGGGCGTGGCAGCGGTTCGCTGGAGGGCTCCGGGTCGGTCAGCGCGTCCCACACCGACACCGCTGCCCCGGAGAAGGGGCCGGCCAGCGCGTGGACGCCCGCCGCGCGGCGCGCGGATTCTCGGTCCTGCCACGCCGCGTGCGAACGTATCCGTGCACGCTCCTGTTCGGCGAGGACGATGGCGCGGTCGACCGCGGACGCCAGGTCGGTCAGCACGCCGACCAGCCGACCGCGGTCCTCGGCTTCGACGACCGCGGCGTCGCGGAAGCGGTCTGCGTACGAACCGTCGAAGTCCGTCAGCGCCGACGTGACGGCCGACGACCGGGCTCCGCCCTGCCCACGGAGCGTCCGGGCCGCCGCTCGCGCAGCCGTCGCCAGTGCCCTCGCGCTGTCAGCGTCGAACTCGATGTCCGCCATGGTGGTCCCCCCGCCTCGATCCCCCGATCGAACCTACATATGGTACTTCAGCGTTCGCAACCTCAGAGCACGTCGTCCCGGCCGCTGATCTTCAGGGCATCCACCACACCCTTGACCCGCTGCGCGTTCGCGCTGGTGGTCACGAGGAGTGCGTCCGGGGTGTCCACGACCACGATGTCGTCGACACCGATCAGCGAGATGAGCCGCTGGCTGTGCGACACCACGATGCCGCTGGACGAGTCCGCCAGGATCCGGGCCCCGTCGCCGAGCACGGCCAGGTGGTTCGCGAGCCCGCCGGACTGCAGCTTCGCCAGCGACGCGAAGTCGCCCACGTCGTCCCAGTCGAAGTCGCCCGGCACGACGGCCAGGCGTCCGGCGGCGGCTGCGGGCTCGGCGACCGAGTAGTCGATGGCGATCTTCTTGAGCTCGGGCCAGACGGCGTCGACGACCGCGCCCCGGGCCGAGGTGTCCCACGCGGCGGCCAGTTCCTCGATGCCGGCGAGCAGCTTCGGCTCGTTGCGGCCGATCTCGGCGAGCAGCACGTCGGCGCGCGAGATGAACATGCCCGCGTTCCACAGGTAGTTGCCGTCGTCCAGGTACCCGGTGGCGGTCTCGAGGTCGGGCTTCTCGACGAACGACCTGACCGTGTGGGCCTGCGGCGCGGACTCGATGCCCAGCGAGTCGCCGACGTGGATGTAGCCGAAGCCGATCGCCGGCTCGGACGGCGTGATGCCGATCGTGGTCACGTACCCGGCGCGGGCAGCCGCCACGGCTTCGGCGACCGACCGGCGGAACCCGCGTGCGTCCCCGATCACGTGGTCGGCGGCGAAGGACCCGATGACGACGTCCGGCTCGCGCCGGTGCAGGATGGCCGCGGCCAGGCCGATCGCCGCCGTGGAGTCCTTGGGCTCGCTCTCGAGCACGATGTTGTGGTCGGGCACGCCCGGCAGCTGCGACTCCACGGCCACCCGGTGCGCACGACCCGTGACGACCATGATGCGGTCGGCGCCGGCCAGCGGCTCGAGCCGGTCCCAGGTCTGGCGCAGCAGCGAGGTCCCCGACCCGGTCAGGTCGTGCAGGAACTTGGGGGCGTCGGCGCGCGACAGGGGCCAGAGGCGCGATCCGATGCCGCCGGCAGGGATGATCGCGTAGAAGTCGTCCAGGGGTGCAGCCACGCGCTCAACCTACCGTCGCGTCCGTCCGATCGCTGGGTGCTGCCCGGACGTTCGGCGGGAAACCGCACGACCTGTTCACCCCCTCCGTGCGTCCCGTTCACCGCGGCGACCCGCTGCGGGACACGTCCGGCGAACAGCATGGGCGTCGCCATGAACGCACGCAGCGTGGAGCGCGGCACGTCCTCACGGACCGTCGCCGTCGTGACCGAGAGCTTCCTGCCCACCCTCAACGGCGTGACCACGAGCGTCCTCGCGGTCCTGGACCACCTGGAACGCCGTGGCCACCGCGCGGTCGTGATCGCGCCGGACACCCCCGGTCTGGCCGGGCTGCGGTCGCGCACCCAGCTCGAGCGGTACCGCGGCTTCGACGTGCACCGCGTGCCCGCGGTGGCCTACCGGCAGTTCCCCGTCGCCCTGCCGCACCCCGTGCTCGACACGATCCTCGCCGCCTCCGGCGCCGACGTCCTGCACGCCGCCAGCCCGTTCCTGCTGGGTGGGCGCGCCATCACGGCAGCGGGGAGGCTCGGCATCCCGTCCGTCGCCGTGTTCCAGACCGACGTGGCCGGGTTCGCCCGCCGGAACGGCCTGGCGGCGACCGCTCCCCTGGTGCGCAAGGTGCTCGGTCGCATCCACGCCGGCGCGTCGCTGACGCTCGCGCCCTCGTCCGCCACTGCGGCGATGCTGCTGGAGGACGGGGTGCCACGGGTCGCACGCTGGGGCCGCGGGGTCGATACCGCGCTGTTCCACCCGTCGCGCCGCACCTCGTCGGCGGTGCGCGCCCTGCGACGGCGACTCGCCCCGTACGGCGAGACCATCGTGGGATACGTGGGCCGGCTGGCACCGGAGAAGGAGGTCGAACGGCTCGCCGAGCTCGGTGGCATCCCGGGCATCCGCGTCGTGGTCGCGGGAGGGGGACCCTCCCGTCCGGCCCTGGAGCGGCGACTCCGCCACCTGGACGCGACGTTCACCGGTCCGCTCCGCGGTGACGACCTGGCCGACACGTACGCGGCGCTCGACGTCTTCGTGCACACCGGACCCGCCGAGACCTTCGGGCAGACCCTGCAAGAGGCGCACGCCTCGGGGCTGCCGGTCGTCGCACCGGCGTCCGGCGGACCGCTCGACCTGGTGGCACCGGGGCTCGACGGCGAGCTGTACGACCCGGACCAGCCGCAGGCACTCCGGGCGGCCGTGCTCGGCCTGCACCTGGACCGCGCCCGGGCCGCACGCATGGGGTCGGCGGGACGGTTGCGGGTCGAGGGCACCACGTGGGAAGCCGTCGGCGACGAGCTGCTGGCGCACCACGACACCGCGCGGAACATCGGCGCCCCGCCCGCGGCGCGCGGCGTTCTCACGGGGTGGAACGAGAAGGTCAGCGGCCGGTCGTAGGATGGACGTGTTCCACCAGAACATGACGGCAACGGCTCGCCGATCGACGAGCCAGTCCTACGGAAGGGCGAGCTCATGGCCGAGCAGACCGCAGGCGGTGCGGCGACGACCGCAGCACCATCGGTGTCGATAGACGGACGGACCTCTCGCGGGTCCACGATCGAGGCGCCGCGCACACGCAGCCCGCAGGGCACGCTGTACCGCGGCAGCATCGGGATGTGGTCCTGGGTGCTCCACCGCATCACCGGCGTCGCGATCTACTTCTTCCTGCTGGTGCACATCCTCGACACGGCGCTCGTGCGGCTGTCACCCGAGGCCTACAACGCCGTCATCAGCACCTACAAGACCCCCATCATGAACCTCGGCGAGATCGCCCTGGTGATGGCGATCGTCTTCCACGCGTTCAACGGGCTGCGCATCATCCTGGTCGACTTCTGGTCCAAGGGGCCGAAGTACCAGCGCGCGATGTTCTGGATCGTCCTGGTGCTCTGGGCCGTGGCGATCGCGGGCTTCCTGCCGCGCCAGCTCATGAACCTCGTCGCCGACTTCCACTGAACCAGGGGCACTCCATGACCACGCAGACCATCGCGCCCCCTCGCAGTGCCGAGGCCGCTCGCCGCACCACCAACTGGGAGAAGTGGGGCTGGATCTACATGCGCGGCTCGGGCATCCTGCTCGTCGTGCTGATCTTCGGCCACCTCTTCGTCAACATGGTGGCCGGCCAGGGCGTCAAGCAGATCGACTTCGCCTTCGTCGCCGGCAAGTGGGCCAGCCCGTTCTGGCAGGTGTGGGACACCCTCATGCTCTGGCTCGCGCTGATCCACGGCTCGAACGGCATGCGCACCATCGTCAACGACTACGTCGCCAAGCCGGGCATCCGCAAGACCCTGCTCATCGCGATCCTGGTCGCGTGCGTGCTGCTCATCGTCCTCGGCACCCTGGTGTGCTGGACGTTCGACCCGTGCCCCGCCGGAGCAGCCGCGGCAGACCTGCCGTCGTTCTGCCCCGCGCAGTAGCAGCCCGGCACCAGCCGACCCCCGCGACCGTCACCCGACCGACCGAGAGACATCCTTGAGCGACATCACCGTCCACCACCACCAGTTCGACATCGTCATCATCGGCGCCGGAGGGGCCGGCATGCGTGCCGCCATCGAAGCCGGTCCGAAGGCGAACACCGCGGTCATCTCCAAGCTCTACCCGACGCGCTCGCACACCGGCGCGGCACAGGGTGGCATGGCCGCAGCGCTGGCGAACGTCGAAGAGGACTCGTGGGAGTGGCACACCTTCGACACGATCAAGGGCGGCGACTACCTGGTCGACCAGGACGCCGCCGAGATCCTGGCGAAAGAGGCGATCGACGCGGTCATCGACCTCGAGAACATGGGTCTGCCGTTCAACCGCACGCCCGAGGGCAAGATCGACCAGCGGCGGTTCGGTGGCCACACCCGCGACCACGGCAAGGCCCCGGTCCGCCGCGCCTGCTACGCCGCCGACCGCACCGGCCACATGATCCTGCAGACGCTGTTCCAGAACTGCGTCAAGCTCGGCGTGAACTTCTTCAACGAGTTCTACGCGCTCGACCTCATCATGGTCGACGTCGTCGGCGACGACGGCGTCACGCGCAAGCAGCCCGCCGGCGTGGTGGCCTTCGAGCTGTCGACCGGCGAACTGCACGTCTTCCACGCCAAGGCGATGATCTTCGCCACCGGCGGCTTCGGCAAGATGTTCAAGACGACCTCGAACGCGCACACCCTGACCGGCGACGGCGTCGGCATCGTCTGGCGCACGGGCCTGCCGCTCGAGGACATGGAGTTCTTCCAGTTCCACCCGACCGGGCTCGCGGGACTCGGCATCCTGCTGACCGAGGGGGCTCGCGGCGAGGGCGCGATCCTGCGCAACGCCTCGGGTGAGCGCTTCATGGAGCGCTACGCACCGACCATCAAGGACCTCGCCCCACGCGACATCGTCGCGCGCTGCATGGTGCAGGAGGTCGCCGAGGGACGCGGCGCCGGTCCGAACAAGGACTACGTGCTGCTCGACTGCACGCACCTGGGCGCCGAGGTCCTCGAGACCAAGCTCCCGGACATCACGGAGTTCGCGCGCACCTACCTCGGTGTCGACCCCGTGGTCGAACCCGTTCCCGTGATGCCGACCGCGCACTACGCCATGGGTGGCATCCCGACCAACGTCAAGGCCGAGGTCCTGTCGGACAACGACACCGTGGTCCCCGGCATGTACGCCGCCGGCGAGTGCGCCTGTGTCTCGGTGCACGGCTCGAACCGCCTGGGCACGAACTCGCTGCTCGACATCAACGTGTTCGGCAAGCGCTCGGGCAACAACGCCGCCGAGTGGGTGCAGACCGCCGAGTTCCTCCCCCTGCCCGAGGACCCCGCAGCCAACGTGCGCGGGATGCTCGAGCAGCTCCGTGCCGCCACCGGCACCGAGAAGGTCGCGCTGCTCCGCAAGGAACTGCAAGAGGAGATGGACAAGAACGCGCAGGTCTTCCGGACCGACGAGTCCCTGGCCCGCGTCACCGAGACGATCCACACCCTGCGCAACCGGTTCATGAACGTCTCGATCCAGGACAAGGGCAAGCGGTTCAACACCGACCTGCTCGAGGCCGTCGAGCTCGGGTTCCTGCTCGACCTGGCCGAGGTGGTCGTGTACTCCGCGCGCAACCGCAAGGAATCGCGCGGTGGTCACATGCGCGACGACTACCCCAAGCGCGACGACGAGAACTACATGCAGCACACCATGGCGTACCTGACGGGCGATCCGCACTCGTCACTCGCCGACGACCACATCACGCTCGGCTGGAAGCCCGTCGTCGTGACGCGGTACGAGCCGATGGAGAGGAAGTACTGATGACCGACACCCTGGTCTCCGACGCCCCCCGCACCGACACGGTGCAGGCGGCCCCTCCCGGATCGTTCCCGGTGACGATCATCGTCCGCCGGTTCGACCCGGACGTCGACGACGAGCCGCGCTGGCAGGACTTCGACGTCATGATGCTGCCGACCGACCGCATCCTCGACGCGCTGCACCAGATCAAGTGGGAGCAGGACGGCTCCCTGACATTCCGTCGCTCGTGCGCGCACGGCGTGTGCGGGTCGGACGCGATGCGGATCAACGGCCGCAACCGCCTGGCCTGCAAGACGCTGATCAAGGACCTCGACGTGTCGAAGCCGATCTACGTCGAGGCGATCAAGGGCCTGCCGCTCGAGAAGGACCTCATCGTCGACATGGAGCCCTTCTTCAAGTCGTTCCGCGAGGTCCAGCCGTTCCTGCAGGCCAAGTCGGTCCCCGAGAAGGGCAAGGAGCGCGTGCAGTCCGTCGCCGACCGCGCCCGTTTCGACGACACCACCAAGTGCATCCTCTGCGCCGCGTGCACGTCGTCCTGCCCGGTGTTCTGGACGGACGGGCAGTACTTCGGCCCCGCTGCGATCGTGAACGCCCACCGGTTCATCTTCGACTCGCGCGACGACGCCGCCGACGTGCGCCTCGACATCCTCAACGACAAGGAAGGCGTCTGGCGGTGCCGCACGACCTTCAACTGCACCGACGCGTGCCCGCGTGGGATCCAGGTGACGAAGGCGATCTCCGAGGTCAAGCAGGCCGTCATGCGAGGGCGCGCATAGGTCCGACCGATAGGCTCCCCGTCATGACGTTCGCGGACACGCGCCCCATCCTCGACCAGCTCGGATACACGATCCGGTACGTGCAGCTCCCCGGTGAGACCCTGCACGAACCGCCGGTCGAGGGGGCGTTGCGCATCGTCCCTGCCGACGGCACCGACACCTTCGCGCTCGAGGTCGTCGACTACGGCACCGCCCGTCGTCTGGCGAGCGCGCGGGGCGAGGACGACGCTGTCGAGATGCTCCGTCGGTTCCTGAACCGGCCGTTCCCCGCACCGCGCGACCTGCCGCGCCACGAACTCGACGGGCTGCGTGACCGTGCGGCCTCGACGTACCCGCAACTCGCGCAGCAGGTCTCGCAGGCCGGACCGGACGGTCTGACGATCCAGATCCCGGCGGGCGTGCCCGTCGACCGCATCGGCGGCCCGGACGGGTACCTGCTGCACCCGCTCGACACCCCGATGCCATCGCGTTCGCTGCCGCACCACGTGCTGGCCGCGCCCGAGGTGCACCGCTACGTGGTCGACCGTCCGTTCCTGGTGTCGGTCCGCTTCGTGCAGCCGTGGTTCGAGCAGCCGGGTGGCGCGCTGCGCTTCGTGGTCGCGAACCCGACCACGACCATCCGCGACCTGGTCGTCGACGGCTCACTCGTGCGGGTCCGCGCCGTCTGATCCGCACCGTCACGAACGACGAAGCCGCCGTCCCCTGTCCAGGGAATGGCGGCTTCGTCGTTGCGGGTGCGGTCAGCCGCGGTCGGGCTGGTCGAATCGCTGGCCCTCGGGGTTGGACGGCAGGAGGGCGAAGACGATGCCCACGATGCCGACGACGAGCGCGATGAGCCAGAGGGCACCGGGCAGGTTCGCGTCGTGCAGGCGTCGCCAGCCGAGCGCCAGGCTCGGCACCAGCGTCCCGAGCCACCACAGCCCGAACAGGATGATCGGGATCGCGATGAGCGGCGAGGTCGAGCCCGCCGAGGCCTGCACGCCGGTTGCGGTGGTCGTCGTCGAGGTCGAGCCCGTGCTGAAGATGACAGCCAGCAGGATGACGTAGAGCACGATCAGGACGATCGCGTTGGCCAAGACCCACCACCAGTACTCGCTGCGGCTGGCGCGTCCGTCGAACCGGGCGTACTTCGTGAAGAAGCGCTTGACGGCTTTCGGCAGCGAGATGCCGTACCAGGGTGCCCACAGCGGCGGCTCGCCACCGGGCCCAGCCGGCACCGGAGCACCGTACTGCGGCTGACCCGACCCGGGCTGGCCGTACGGGTTCGGCTGCGCGTACTGGTTCGGCTGGTCGTACTGCCCGGGTTGGCCGTACGGGTTCGGCTGCCCGCCGGGCTGCTGCCCGTTCGGGTCCTGCGGCGGGTACTGGTCGGACACGGGTTCCCCCTGGGAGTCGAGTGGTCGTCGCCCTGAGTCAACCAGAACGCGGGCACGACCGCCCTCGCGGCCGACCACCCCGTTCAGGGGCCGGGAACGCGATCGAACCGCTGCCCGGTGGGGTTCGACGACAGCATCGCCATGATCCACAGCACGATCCACCCCAGGGTGTTCACGAAGAAGAACGCGAAGTAGCCGCTGAGGTTCACGTCGTGCAGTCGCCGGACCATCAGCGCGATGTTGCCGACGGCCGTCCCCAGGAACCAGAGCGCCCAGATCCAGATCGGGATCACCCACCAGATCGAGTCGGTGTGCAACTGGCTGGTCGTCTGCCCGTACACGTCGGTGGTCCACTCGCGGGTGCCCGTCAGCGTGACGATGAGCGCGGCGACGGCGCCGAGGACCGCCGCGATGATCGCGTTCACCATGAACCACCACCAGAACTCGCTCCGGCTGGCGCGGCCGTCGAAGCGCGCGTACTTGCGGAAGAACCGCCCGATCGCGTCACCGATGCCGGCGCCGTACCACGGAGCCCAGAGCGGCGGGACACCGTCGGCGTCGAGCGGGATCGGCCGCGGCGGCTGCCACCCCGGTTGCTGCTGCCAGACCTGCTGTGGCGGCGGCCAAGCCTGCTGGCCGGCCGCTGCCGGTGGTTGCGGCCCCGTCGGTGCCTGCTGCTGCCAGGCCGGTGGCTGCGACCAGTCCCCCTGCTGCCGCTCCTGGTCGATCCCGTCGTTGCTCATCGGCGTCTCCCCCGCTCGTCGCGCTCCAGTCTGGCAGGAAGGGCGTCAGGGGACGAGCGCGAGCTTGCCGCCCGGGTGACCGGACTCCAGCAGCTCGGCGGCCTGTCGGGCATCCGCCAGCGGGAAGGTCCGCGCCACCGGGACCTCGAGCTGGCCCGCCGCCGCCAGGTCGATGAGCCGCTGCCGAACGGAGTCGCGGAACGCCTTGCTCTCCGGCTGCGCTCCCCCGACCATCGGGATGCCCTCGGCAGACGCGCGCTGCTGCGCCGCGATCGTGACGATCCGACTGCGGTCGGCCACGAGCGCCAGCGAGACGTCGATCGCCTCGTCCGTGCCGACGCAGTCGATGGCCACGTCGATCCCGTCCGGTGCGAGATCACGCAGACGAGCCTCCAGTCCGTTGCCGTAGGCGACCCACTCGCCGCCGTACCCCCGGACGGTGTCCGCACCACGCTCCGACGCCGTGCCGATCACGCGCGCGCCCAGCGGGCGGAGCTGCTGCAGGACGCTCACGCCGACCGCGCCGGACGCCCCGTGCAGCAGGACCGTGTCCCGCCCGGAGGCCCGGGTCACCCGGATCACGTCGGCTGCGGTCGTGCCCGCCAGCAGCAGGTTCGCGGCCTGCGGGAAGTCCAGGGACGCCGGCTTGGCGAACACGTCGGCGGCCGGCACGGTGAGCGCCTCGGTCCAGCCGCCCGCGACGCGGAAGGCCAGGACCTCGTCGCCGACGGCTCCGCCGCCGGAGGCGATCTGCGTGTCCGGACCGATCGCGCTGATGACGCCCGCCACCTCGTACCCGATCGGCATCGGGTAGGCGTCGGCGCTCCCACCGCGGGTGTGCTTCGTGTCGGCTGGGTTCATGCCCGCCGCACGGACCGCGATCGTGACCTCCCCCGGCCCCGGCGGGCGCACGTCGGTGTCGATGGACTCCAGGACCTCGCTCGCGCCGGGGCGCGATGCCACCCACTGTCTCGTCATGCACCAGACGCTACGCCGCGCCACGGTACCCTCGGCTGCGTGTCGTCGTCCCCCGCTGCCGCGCCGTTCGCCGCCGTCGTCGTCAACCCGTCCGGCATCGACGTCCGCGTGCTCCGTGCCGCCGTGACGACCGAGCAGGAGGCGCTCGGCTGGGCCGACACCCGCTGGTTCGAGACCGACCGGCAGGACGACGGTCGCGCCGCCGCCCGCGCCGCCCGCGACAGCGGTGCCGCCGTGGTGCTGGTGGCGGGTGGGGACGGCACGCTCCGGGTCGCCGCCGAGGAACTGCACACCTCGGGCATCCCCCTGGCGCTCGTGCCGACCGGAACCGGCAACCTGTACGCCCGGAACCTCGGCCTGCGCCTCAACGACGTGGTGGGCTCGGTCCGTCGCGCCTTCCACGGCACGGACCGGCAGGTCGACATCGCCTTCGCCGAGCTGACGACCCAGGCCGGCGTGACCACCCGGCACGCGTTCCTGGTGATGGCGGGCATCGGCCTCGATGCGAGCATGGCCGCCAACACGAACGCCCGACTCAAGAAGCGGTTCGGCTGGGTGGCGTACTCCGACCCGATCGCCCGGTCGGTGATCGGCAACCGCCGGATCGACCTGCGCTACCGCCTCGACGACCAGGCCGAACGGCACATGCGCGCCCACACCGTCATCGTCGGGAACTGCGGCACGCTGACGGCCGGCATGCTCCTGCTGCCCGCGGCGCAGCCGGACGACGGGGTGCTCGACGCGGTCGCGTTCCGGCCCGACGGCGCGTTCGGGTGGACGAAGGTCGGCTACGGCCTGTCGATGAACCGGTTCCACCACCGCACGCGCTTCGGACGCCTGTTCGCCTGGCTGCTGCCGCGGTCCCGCACGATGGGCTACACGCGAGCACGACGCTTGGCGATGACGCTCGACGAGCCGCAGCAGATCCAGCTGGACGGGGACCCGTTCGGCACCGTGGTGCAGGCGGTCCTGACGGTCCGCCACGGCGGGCTGACGCTCCGCGGCGCCTGAGCGGCGTCCCGTCGGTCCGCGAACCGCGAACCGCGAACCGCTGAGGCGACCCCCTGACGGACGGGAGGCCCGGTGCCAGCTGGCACCGGGCCTCCCGTCCGTCAGGGGTGACGCTACGAGCGCGCCGACCGGACCCGGTCTGCGAACGCCGCGTGCAGCGGGTGCGCCGCGTCGAGCCCGGTGATCTCGGTCGCGACGTCGGCGTCCGACTTGTCGGACGCCAGCAGGGCCTGCAGCTCGACGCTCTGCTCGTCGTCGGGCACGTCGAACCGCAGCGCCGCACCCATCGCGTCGAGCAGCGCGGTCGGCTCGGTGCCGTCCTCGGCCAGCGCCGCGGCGGGCGACACGAAGCGCTCGTCGCGGGACAGCTTGCGGAGCGGCTGACGCCCCACACGGGTGACCGTGTCGGGCAGGTGCACGTTCTCGAACCGCGCGATGATCGCCTGCACGTACGCGCGGTGCACCTCGGGGTCGAGTTCGTGCCGGCGGACCAGCAGGTCGCTCGTCTCGGCGAGCACGGCTTCGAGCTCGGAGCGGACCGCGGGGATCGCGATCGCGTCGGAGATCTTGTCCGCGCCGGCCAGGAAGCCGTGGTACGCGACCGTGGCGTGCCCGGTGTTCACCGTGAAGAGCTTGCGCTCGATCGACGCGGCCAGGCCGTCGACGTAGTGCGCGCCGGGGATCTCCGGCTCGTTCCCACCGAACGGTGTGCGGTCGATGGCCCACTCGTAGTACGTCTCGACGGTCACGTCGAGACCACCGTCGGCGGCCTGGGCCGGGACGATGCGGTCGACGGCGGTGTTCGCGAAGACGGCCTTGGCGAGCGTCTGGTCGCGGGTGTCCGACGGCAGGTCGTCGACGATGAACCCACGCAGCCGGTCGGTGGCGTTCAGGGCGTTCTCGCACGCCATCACCGCGACCGGTGCCGCACCGGCGTCGCGCGCGGCGAGGCCCTTCGCGATGACCGGGGCGATGAACTTCAGGACGTTCGGCCCGACGGCGCACGTGACGATCTCGGCAGTCGCGATCGCGTCGATGACGGCCTGCTCGTCCTGGGCACTGTTGAGGGCCCGGAAGCCGGTGACCCGGTGGTCCTGGGCGTCGGCGCCGACCTCGTGCACGGTGTACGCGTCGGCCGCGGCCAGGGCGTCGATGAGCGGTGCAGCGACGTCCGCGAAGACGACCTCGTAGCCCGCCTGGTGCAGCAGCAGCCCGACGAACCCGCGGCCGATGTTGCCGGCGCCGAAGTGGACCGCGGTGCGGTGGCCGTTGCTCACTCGTTGACCTCGCCGAGGATCGACAGGATCGCGGCGGTGTCGGGAGCGTCGGTCAGCTTGGCGACCTCGTCCTCGTCGGAGAACACGATCGCGATCTTGGACAGGATGTCGAGGTGCTCGTTGTTGACGCCGGCGATGCCGACCACGAAGCGGACCTCGTTGCCGTCCCAGTCGATCGGCGCTGCGTAGCGGATGAACGACAGGGCCGAGGACTTGATCGCGTCCTTGGCGTCGTTCGTGCCGTGCGGGATGGCGAGGAAGTTGCCCATGTACGTCGAGACGCTCTTCTCACGCTCGAGCATCGCCGGGTAGTACTCCGCCGTGACCGCGCCTGCAGCCTCGAGGATCTCGGCCGCCTCCTTCATCGCCTCCGACTTGGTCGGGGCGGTGTCCTCGGTGTGGATCCGGATCTGGCTCTCCTGCAGGACGGGCATCGGGGGTTCTCCTTCGTTGGTGGACGTGGTGGAGGGGACGAGCCGTGGCCCGTCCCCTCCGATACTGCACTGTCTGACTGGACCGTGCTGTGTTACTGGTTCTTGAGCTGCTCGACGACCTGGTCGTACTGCGGCGCGTTCATGAAGTTGCCGACCGACACGTGCTGCGCGTTCGGGTTCTTCTGCTTGGCGCGGTCGGTCAGCTCTTCCTGCGTGATGATCAGGTCCTCGTCACCGGACAGGTTCGCGATCGCCTTGTTGACGACGGTCACGCCCTCGATGCCGGCCTTCTTGACCTTGTTGCGCAGGACGCTGGCGCCCATCGCGCTGGACCCCATGCCGGCGTCACAGGCGAACACGACGTTGTGGATCTTCGTCGCGGTCGTGGTGGCAGCCGAGCCGGCACCGCCGAGCACCGCCTCGGACTCCTGCTCGTTGGCGGGGCTGGTGTTGCCGAGCAGCCCGGCCGTCGCGGCGTTGACGTCGCGGCCCTTGTTCGCCTGCAGCTTGGCCATCGCGGCGCTCATGTCGCCACCGCCGTTTGCCAGGTCGCGCTTGCGGGTCGTGATGAGGAAGAACGAGGCGACCGCGAACGTGACCGCTGCCGACAGGATGACCGACAGGATGACGCCGACGAAGCTGTCCTTGGCCGTCGCACCGAGCACCGCGAAGATCGACCCGGGCGACGCCGGAGCAACGAGGCCGGAGTGGAACGCGACGTTCGTCGCGACACCGGTCGCACCACCCAGGATGACGGCGATGAACAGGACCGGCTTCTGCAGCACGTACGGGAAGTAGATCTCGTGGATGCCGCCGAGGAACTGGATGATGATCGCGCCGGGAGCGGTCGAGCGGGCGATGCCGACACCGAAGAAGGTGAAGGCGAGCAGGATGCCGAGGCCGGGGCCGGGGTTCGCCTCGAGCAGGAACAGGATGCTCTTGCCGGACGACTGCACCTGCTGCGCGCCGAGCTGGTCGAGCACGCCGTGGTTGATCGCGTTGTTGAGGAAGAAGACCTTCGCCGGCTCGATGATGACGCTGGCGAGGGGCAGCAGCGAGTGCTGCACCAGGAAGTTCACCGCGGACCCCAGGCCCTCGGCGATGAGCTTGAACAGCGGCGCGAGCCAGAAGAAGCCGATCATCGCGAGCACGAAGCCGAGGATGCCGGCCGCGTAGTTGTTGACGAGCATCTCGAAGCCGGGCTTGATCTTGCCGTCCCAGATCTTGTCGATCTGCTTGATGAGGTACGCGCCGAGCGGCCCGCAGATCATCGCGCCGAGGATCATCGTGGTGCCCGAGGCCCCGACGATGACACCCATGGTCATGATCGAGCCGACGACCGCACCGCGGGTGTCGTAGACCATCCGGCCACCCTGGATCGCGATCGCGAGCGGGATCAGGTAGGTCAGGATCGGACCGACCAGGCCCGGGTTCGCGACACCACCGGTCTCGCCGAAGCCGCCGAGCACGCCGACGGGCGTCCACCCGGTCTGGATGAAGAAGGCGGTGATGATGCCCCACGCGATGAAGATCGCGATGTTGGGCATCACCATGCCGGACAGGAACGTGCCGAACTTCTGGACGGCGACGCGGGCGCCTCCTCGCGAGTTCGCGGGAGCGTCAGGCGCTGCAACGGACGACGTTGTCATGTGCGGTGACTTTCTGTGTGGTGGTGCTGCTGCTGTGTGGAGGGTGACGGGTTGTGGTGCAGGGGGGCTAGACGGCGTGTGCCGCCGCGGCAGCGGACTTGGCGGCCGCTGCCGTGGACGCGGCGAGTGCCGCCCGAGCCATCTCGCGGGCCTGGTCGAGGGTGTGCTTGCCGAGTTCGGCACGCACGTCGGCCAGGGCTGCGGGGGTCATGGAGAGGGTCGTGGCGCCGAGACCTACCAGGACGACGGCGAGCAGCGGGTCGGCCGCGGCCTCGCCGCAGATCCCGACCCCCTTGCCGGCGTCGGCACCGGCGCTGCCGAGCTGCGCGACCAGGCGCAGGACGGCGGGGTGCCACGGGTCCTGGTACGACGCGACGGTGCCGAGCATGCGGTCGGCGGCCATCGTGTACTGGGTCAGGTCGTTCGTGCCGATCGACACGAAGTCGGCGAACTGGAACACCTGCTCGGCCATGAGCGCGAGCGAGGGGACCTCGGCCATCACGCCCGCGGTGCGGATGCCGAGTTCGCGGGCCAGGTCGACGAAGTACGCGGTCTCCTCGGCATCGGCGACCATCGGTGCCATGACCCACAGGTCCGCTTCGGTCTCGGCGTCGGCCAGGGCCAGCGCGGTGAGCTGGTCACGGAGCACCTCGGGGTGGTTCCGCAGCGCACGCAGTCCGCGGCGGCCGAGCGCCGGGTTCTCCTCGTCCTTGTCGGTGAGGAACGGCAGGGGCTTGTCGGCACCGGCGTCGAGCGCCCGGACGACGACCTTCTTGCCGGGGAACGCCGCGAGCAGCTGCCGGTAGGACTCCTGCTGCTCGTCGACGGTCGGTGCCTTCGGCGAGTCCAGGAAGAGGAACTCGGTGCGGAAGAGCCCCACGCCCTCCGCACCGAGAGCTACGGCGCCGGCGGCGTCGGCAGGGCTGCCGAGGTTCGCCAGCAGCGGGACGGTGTGGCCGTCGGCCAGGGCACCCGCGGTCAGGGGTGCGGCAGCGGCGGCCAGGCGGTCGGCGATGCGCTGGTCGACGTCGGCGACGAGCTCGGCCGACGGCTCGGTGACGACGGTGCCGGCGGCGGCGTCGACCACCACGTGCGTGCCGTCCGACAGGTCGTCGGCGCCGGTCACCCCGACGATCGCGGTGATGCCCTTGGCGCGGGCCAGGATCGCGGTGTGCGACGTCGGTCCGCCGTCGCGGGTGACGAGCGCCAGGACCTTGTCGAGGTCGAGCAGCGCGGTGTCGGCCGGGGCCAGGTCACGGGCGACCAGGACGAACGGTGTGTCCGACTCAGGGACGCCCGGGGCGTGCACCCCGCGGAGCTTGGCGATGATGCGCTGGGCGACGTCGTCGAGGTCGGCGGCGCGCTCGCCCATGTAGCCGCCCATCGAGACGAGCAGGTCGCGGAACTGGGCGAAGGCCTCGTACACCGCGCGCTCGGGGTTGGTGCCACCGTCGATGCGCGCGGTCACGTCGTCGAGCAGCGTCGGGTCCTGCGCCATGAGCGCCTGGGCCTCGAGCACGGCCTGGGCGTCGCCGCCGGCAAGCTGACCGCGCGCGTTCAGGTCCTCCGCCACCGCGGCGAGCGCGTCGTGCACGTGCTGCTTGGCGTCGTCGGCCGGTCCCTCGAGTGCCGCGGTCGACGGTTCGCCGAGCGGGTCCGCCATCCGGAGCACGGGGCCGTGGGCGACGCCACGGCCGACGCCGGTTCCGAGCAGTTCGGGCATTCGAGACTCCTTCATCTCACGCGCGGGGCGACAGGGCCGACGGCGGTGGGGCGGTGGGACTGGGTGGTTCGAGTCGGTGCAGTGCACCACCGAACGGACCACGCCCGTGCGGCTTGGCAGCACCATACCCCGATCCGCGTTGACAAACAAACACATCCGGGGATAAAAATACACAAACAGATGCCCGTTTCGGTCTGCGGACAACCCGGACCCGGGATGTCTCCGGCGGAACCTGCCCGTCCTTGTCCGTTCTGCCCCGATCCGAGTCCCAACGAGGTCCCATGTACGCACCAGAGCGGCACCAACGCATCGTCGACCAGGCGCGCGCGGCGGGCCGGGTCGACGTCAAGGAGCTCGCCGAGCTGCTCGAGGTCACGCCCGAGACCATCCGTCGCGACCTGACGTCGCTCGAGCGCCGCGGCCTCGTCCGTCGTGCGCACGGCGGGGCCATCCCGGTCGAGCGCATCACGCTGCACCCGGGCGTCGGCGACCGCGGTGGGATCAACCAGACCGAGAAGATGGTCATCGCCGAGGCCGCGCTCGAGGAACTCCCCGAGAACGGCTCGATCATGATCGACGCCGGCACCTCGACGATCTGCCTGGCCGAGCTGCTGCCGACGGACCGCGGCCTGACCGTCGTCACGCACTCGCTGCCGGTGGCGATGGCCGTCGCGAACCGTGCCGGGATCGACCTGCACCTGCTCGGCGGCAACATCCGCAGTGACTCGCTGGCCGGCGTCGGCACGTGGACGCACCAGCTGATCGGGATGGTGAGCGTCGACGTGGCGTTCATCAGCATCAACGGGATCACGCCGGAACGCGGCCTGACCACGCACAACATGGCCGAGGCCGCCGTGAAGTCCGCGATGATCAAGTCCGCACGCCGGAGCATCCTGCTGGCGGACCACACCAAGTTCGGGCGCGAGGAGTTCGGCCGCGTCGCTCCCCTCGCCGCGATCGACACGATCATCACCGACCCGGGCGTCAACCTCGACCTGGTCCGCGAGGTCGAGGCCGCCGGCACCGAGGTCTTCTGGCCCGGCCGCTCCTGAGTGCCGTACCGGCGCCACCCACCCCGTGCTCGCTACCATGAGCGCACCACCCATCGACGAGGAGTCAATCGATGTCCGAAGCCACCCGCACCGTCACCGTCGCCAGCGGATCCGGTCTGCACGCCCGTCCGGCGTCGCTGTTCGTCCAGACCGTCACCGCGTCGGGCCACCAGGTCACGATCGCCAAGGGCGACAAGTCGGCCAACGCCGGCAGCATCCTCGGTCTGCTCGGCCTGGGGGTCGAGAACGGCGACGAGGTCACCCTGACCGTGACCGGTGACGACGCCGAGACCACCGCGGACAGCCTGGTCGAGTTCCTGAAGACGGACCACGACGCGGCCTGACCGCGTCCGTCGCGTCGACGACGCGACCACCAGACGGACGGGAGGCCCGTGGCTGCGCAGCCACGGGCCTCCCGTCCGTCTGTCGGCCGTGTCCACAGGCCGTCGGCCGCCGCCTACGCGTACCAGCGGTCCAGGAAGCCCGCCGTCCCGAGCGCACCCAGGAACGTCGCTCCCCCGGATGCGGCGAGGACGCCGTCGGCGAGCGCGGGTGCACCGGCAACCGTCAGCACGAGGAGCGTCCCCGCGATCAGGAGCGACGCAGCCTGCAGCCCGGGGACGACCACCACGGCGGGAACGCGGTGCCGGACCAGGTGGAGGAACGGTGACCAGCCGGTCCGGAGCGCCCGGCCAAGCCGACGGAGCACGGCGACCTCGGCGACCAGGACACCGGCGATCACCGCACCGCACCAGAGCACGGCGGGGACGCCGTCGTCGGACACCACCGTGACGAGCATCCCTCCGGTCACGGCGAGGACGAGCCCGACGATGATCATCGCCGAGCCGAACGACGCCAGACGGACGACCGCTCGCCGGAACGCGCCGAGTGGTCCGACTGCGTCTGGGTGCTCGGCGAGGACCAGTGCCGCGTCGGCGAGCACGGCGATCGTGCTGCCCCGTCGTTCGCGCGCGCGGAGCAGCTGCCAGCGCGACCAGGGGTCGGCAGGTGCTGCCGCGACCGCGGCGACGAGTGCGCGTTCGGCGGTCCCGGGGTACCCCTCGCGTGCGGCGAGCCACGCGAGGGCGAGGTTGACCTCGCCGTGGTGGGGGTGCGCCGCCGCGGCGCGACGTGCTGCGGCGTACGTCGCGTCGTCGACGGTGCGGGTCCGCAGGTCCAGGACGAGCTGCGCGGCGGCCAGGTCGCCGTCGTCAGGACGGCGGTCGACCGCGGCGGCCCAGGCAGAACGGGCTTCGGTGAGGTCGCCGTCCGTCTCGGCGAGGTGCGCGGCGAGCAGGTATGCATCGACGTCGTCGGGATCGGTGGCGACGGCGCGGTGGATCGTCGTTCGTGCGGCGTCCAGGTCGCCGGCCAACCAGAACGCGATCGCCAACAGCCGGAGCACCTCGGAGTCGTCCCCGTGCAGGGCGAGCGCACCGGTGAGGGGTTCCACGGCGTCCTCCGGCCAGCCGTACCGCAGGAGCTCCACCGCCGCGACGAGCGCGCGCTCCACCTGCTCGTCGCGCTCGGGCGCGGGGCCGGCGGGGACATCGGTCACGGGCCCATCGTGGCGGTCGGGCCACCCGCCGACAAGCCCACGCACGAGGGACGCCGGACCGTGGAGACCGTGCGCCCGGTCTGTCGTCGTGCGCCGATAAGGTGGTCGGCATGACCCGCCTGCGCCTTGCATCCGTCAACGTGAACGGCGTCCGCGCCGCCTTCCGCAAGGGCATGGGCGACTGGCTGGCCACGCGGGACGTCGACGTGCTCGCCCTGCAAGAGGTGCGCGCCTCGACCGACGACCTGACCGGGCTGCTCGGCGACGAGTGGGACGTCCTGCACGACCCGGCGTCGGCGAAGGGCCGCGCGGGTGTCGCGATCGCCTCGCGGCACCGGGCGCACGTCCACCGGGTCGAGCTCGGCCCGTCGGAGTTCGACTCCGCCGGCCGCTGGCTCGAGGCCGACTACGAGATCGGCGGCACCCTGGTGACGGTCGTGTCGACCTACGTGCACTCGGGCGAGGTCGGCACCGACAAGCAGGAGCAGAAGTGGCAGTTCCTCGACGCGATGACCGAGCGGCTGCCGGCACTGCGGGCGCACAACCCGCTCGCGGTCATCGTCGGTGACCTGAACGTCGGACACGACGAGCGGGACATCAAGAACTGGAAGGGCAACGTCAAGCGGGCCGGGTTCCTGCCGCAGGAGCGCGCGTACTTCAGCCGCTTCTTCGGGGCCGAGGGCACGGACGTCACCGGGGCCGACGGCTCGACCGGGCCGGGGCTCGGCTGGGTGGACGTCGGTCGCGAACAGGCCGGCGACGTCGACGGTCCGTACACGTGGTGGTCGTGGCGCGGCCAGGCCTTCGACAACGACTCCGGCTGGCGCATCGACTACCAGATGGCCACGCCCGAGCTCGCGGCGAAGGTCCGCTCGTACACGGTCGACCGCGCCGACGCGTACGACCAGCGGTGGTCCGACCACGCCCCCGTGGTCGTCGACTACGAACTCTGACTCCCCCACTTCCCAGCACGTCACGTACAGGACCAGCACCATGACCAAGACCCGCATCTTCTCGGGCATCCAGCCGTCCGCCGGCTCACTCCACCTCGGCAACTACATCGGCGCTCTGATGCAGTGGAGGGACCTGCAGGACGAGCACGACGCCATCTACTGCGTCGTCGACATGCACGCCATCACCTCGCCGCAGGACCCGGCCGCGCTGCGGGAGAACACCCGACGCACGGCCGCGCAGTACATCGCTGCGGGCATCGACCCCGACAAGTCGACGCTGTTCATCCAGTCGCACGTGCCCGCACACGCGCAGCTCGCCTGGGTCCTCAACACCATCACCGGCTTCGGCGAGGCCAGCCGGATGACCCAGTTCAAGGACAAGTCCGCGCGCCAGGGTGCCGAGGCAGCGTCGGTGGGGCTGTTCACCTACCCGATGCTGATGGCCGCCGACATCCTGCTTTACGACGCCCAGGTCGTCCCCGTGGGTGACGACCAGCGGCAGCACGTCGAGCTGACCCGCGACCTGGCCGGCCGGTTCAACAGCCGCTTCGGCGAGACGTTCGTGGTGCCCGAAGCCCGCATCCTGACCGACACGGCCCGCATCTACGACCTGCAGGACCCGACCAGCAAGATGAGCAAGTCCGCCGCCACCGACTCCGGCCTGGTGCTCATGCTCGACGAGCCCAAGCGCACCACCAAGAAGATCAAGTCGGCGGTGACCGACACCGAGCGCGAGATCCGTGCCGACCGCCAGGCCAAGCCCGGTGTCACGAACCTGCTGTCGATCCTGTCGGCGTTCACCCGCACGCCGGTCGCCGAGCTCGAGACCGCGTTCGCGGGCAAGGGCTACGGGGACCTGAAGGGCGAGGTCGCGGACGCCGTGATCGCCGAGCTCGAACCGGTCCGGGCACGCACGCTCGAGCTGCTCGACGACCCGGCCGAGCTCGACCGGCTGCTCGCCGTCGGGGCCGACCGCGCCGCAGCCATCGCCGAGGACACCCTCGCCCGGGTGTACGACCGCATCGGCTTCGTGCCGCGTGGGCGTCGCTGACGTGCTGCCCGTCACGCTGCGCTCGGACCGGGTCCTGCTCGAGGTCCCGACCCGCGCCGACACCGTCGCGATCACCGAGGGCTGCCAGGACCCCGAGGTCATCCGGTGGACGACCATCCCGACGCCCTACCGGCCGCAGGACGCCAACGCCTTCGTCGACGCGCTCGTCGGTCCCGGGTGGGCCTCGGACCGCGAGTACACGTGGGCGATCCGGCAGCCCGGATCGACGTGGCTCGACGGTGTGATCTCGTGGCGCGCCGAGCGACGCGACCTCGGTTTCTGGCTCGCGCCGTCCGCCCGCGGCAAGGGCCTGGTGCACGACGCCGTCGCCCTGGTCGTCGGCTGGGCCTTCGACCGTGGCGCGCCCGACGTGTACTGGGAGTGCTACGTCGGCAACACGGCGTCCGCGGCGGTGGCACGGCGTGCGGGGTTCTCGTACACCGGCACCGGTGACGCGAACATCCCGAACCGTGACGGCTCGCCGGCGTCGGCGTGGAAGGGGCTGCTGCGTGCCGACGGCCGGCCGGCATCCGACCTGCCGTGGCCGGCGGAGTCGTTCCGGCCAGGTGCAGGCGACGCCACGGGTGCCGGTCCCGCCGGTAGTCTCGGGTCGTGAACGAGCAGCCGTCGGCCGGGGCGTCACCGGCCGAGGTCCGCGCGATGCGCCGCGGCCTCGAACTCGCCGCGCGCGGTCCCGCCCTCGGCGACCATGCCCGGGTCGGCGCGGTCGTCCTGTCCCCCCAGGGCGAGCCACTCGCCGAGGGCTGGCACCGCGGCGCCGGCACCCCGCACGCCGAGGTCGATGCGATGTCGCACCTGTCGCCGGAGCAGCTCCGCGGCGCGACCGTCGTGGTCACCCTCGAACCCTGCAACCACACCGGCCGCACCGGCCCGTGCTCGGTCGCGCTCATCCAGGCGGGTGTCGCGCGGGTCGTGTACGCGATCGACGACCCGGGACCCCAGGCGCACGGTGGGGCCGACCGGCTGCGAGCCGCCGGCGTCGACGTGACCTCCGGCGTCCTCGCCGACCAGGCGACCGCGTTCCTCGAGCGCTGGCTCGTCTCCGTCCGCCAGGGCCGTCCGTGGGTGACCGTGAAGTGGGCATCGAGCCTGGACGGCCGCGCGGCTGCGGCCGACGGCACCAGCCGGTGGATCACCGGCGCAGCCGCGCGCCAGCACGTGCACGAGCAGCGAGCCCTGCACGACGCGATCCTGGTCGGCACGGGCACGGTGCTCGCGGACGACGCATCGCTGACCGCCCGCGGGGACGCCGGCGAACTGCTGGCCGACCAGCCGCTCCCCGTCGTGCTCGGCGACCGTGCCGTGCCCGACGACGCCGCGGTCCGTCGGCACCCGCGTGGGCTCGTGCACCTGCCCGGCCACGACCTGCACGTCGCACTGCGGTCCCTGGCGGACCGCGGTGTCCGGACCGTCTTCGTCGAGGGCGGCCCCACCGTCGCGTCGGCGTTCATCGCGGCCGGCCTCGTCGACGAGGTCCTGGTCTACCTGGCCCCGGTACTGCTCGGCGGTCAGAATGTTGCACTTTCCGACATCGGCGTGGGAAGCATGAACCAACGTCGGCGGTTGGACGTACTATCGACCACCAGCCTCGGCCCCGACCTGCTGGTGCGTGCTCGACCCGTCCACACCGATTCCCCTCGGCCCCACGACGAGCACGCTGACGACGGGGCCCGTACCGACCGGAGCACCCCATGACCGACGCACTGACATCCCCCACCCCGGGCAGTCCGGTCCAGTTCGAAGTCGCCACGAACGTCCCGACCACCCACGGCCCGTTCGAGATGCGCGCCTACCGCGACCTGGTCACCGGCGCCGAGCACGTCGCCATCATCGGCACGATGCCCGACGGGTCCGCCCCCACCGACGGCGCGCTGGTCCGCGTGCACTCGGAGTGCCTGACCGGCGAGGCGTTCGGGTCGCTCAAGTGCGAGTGCGGCCCCCAGCTCGACGCCGCCCTCGACACGATCGCCGCCGAGGGCGGCGTGGTCGTCTACCTGCGCGGGCAGGAAGGGCGTGGCATCGGCCTGGTCAACAAGCTCAAGGCCTACCGACTGCAGGAAGACGGCCTCGACACGCTCGATGCCAACCTGGCGCTCGGCCTGCCCGCCGACTCGCGCGCGTACGGCGGCGCGGCCGGCATCCTCGCCGACCTCGGCATCAACCGCGTGCGACTGCTGTCGAACAACCCGGAGAAGCAGCGTCAGCTCGAAGAGCACGGCATCGCGGTCGACACCCTCGTGCCGCTCGTGGTCGGCATCTCCGTGCAGAACGCGGGCTACCTGGACACCAAGCGCGACCGGATGGGCCACCAGCTGCCCGAGCACCTGGAAGCCGGCGCGCACCACTAGGTGGGACGTCACGGGGTGGGACACCGCTCGCTCGGCGGATTCGCAGGTTCGCGACATCCGTCGTAGACTCGAGACCCCGTCACGAGCGGCCCACCACCACCCGAACGCACCCGACCGATCCCCCGCGCACCACGCGGAACGGTCGGTGTCCGCCGTTCGCGCCGCCTGCGTCCCCCGACGCTCTCCTCGGAGTCCCCCGCATGTCTGCCACCTCGGCTGCCCCCACCCCCGCCACGACCAACCCGCGCTCGCGCGTCGTCATCGCGAGCCTGATCGGCACCTCGATCGAGTTCTACGACTTCTACGTCTACGCGACCGCCGCGGTCCTGGTGTTCCCGACGCTGTTCTTCCCGAACGAGGACCCGACGGCGTCGCAGCTGTCGTCCTTCGTCACCTTCGCGCTGGCGTTCTTCGCCCGGCCGGTCGGCTCGGTGGTCTTCGGCCACTTCGGTGACCGCATCGGCCGCAAGACCACCCTCGTCGCGTCGCTGCTCGTCATGGGCACGGCCACGTTCCTGATCGGGTGCCTGCCCACGTTCGACTCGATCGGCGTCTGGGCACCGGTGCTGCTCGCCGTGCTGCGCTTCGCCCAGGGAGTCGGGCTCGGCGGCGAGTGGTCGGGAGCCGCACTGCTGGCGACCGAGAACGCCCCCGCAGGCAAGCGCGGCGTCTTCGGCTCGATGCCGCAGCTGGGCGCACCGATCGGCTTCCTGCTCGCCAACGGCCTGTTCATCGTGATCAACGCCGCGATGCCGGCGGGCGCGGACGGCACCCCGAACCCCGACTTCCAGGCGTGGGGCTGGCGGCTGCCCTTCCTGCTGTCCGCCGTCCTGGTGGTCATCGGCCTGTACGTGCGGTTCCGCCTGGTCGAGTCGACCGTGTTCCGCGGCGTGCAGGAGTCCGGCACCGTCGCGAAGATCCCGCTCGGCCGCGTGTTCCGCACCTCGTGGAAGGCGCTGATCGTCGGCACCTTCGGCATGGTCGCCACCTACGTGCTCTTCTACTTCATGACCACGTTCACGCTGTCCTACGGCACGACGGCGTCGACCCTCGTCCCCAAGATCGGACTGGGCTACTCCCGCGGGGAGTTCCTGACCCTGCTGATGATCGGCGTCGTCTTCTTCGGTATCTTCACCCCGATCGCCGGGCTGCTCGCCGACCGGTTCGGCCGTCGGAAGACCCTCATCCCGACCACGATCGGCATCGCGCTGTTCGGGCTGACGTTCCAGTTCTGGTTCGCGGCGTCGACCGGTCCGATCACCGTCGTGACGTTCCTGATCGTGGGACTCTCGCTGATGGGGCTGACGTTCGGACCGATGGGTGCCCTGCTGCCCGAGCTCTTCCCGACGAACGTCCGCTACACGGGCTCGGCGATCGCCTACAACGTGGCGTCGATCATCGGCGCCTCGCTCGCGCCGACCATCGCGTTCGCACTCTGGAAGGCCGACGGCAACATCGTCCTGGTCGGGCTCTACCTGACCGTCGCGGCCGTCGTCACCCTGGTCGCCCTGCTGTTCGTCCGCGAGACCCGCGGCAGCGACTTCGACGCAGCCGACGCGGTACCGACGGAGGACGCCGCACGGGTCTGACGACGCACGCGACACCTCAGAGGAAGTCGGATCGCGCGTTCGAGGTCGGAAGTTCCGACTGCCAACGCGCGATTCGACTTCCCATGCGCGGAACGGCCACCAGGAGAACGCCTGCACGTCAACTCAGGTTGACACGGTCGGTGCGTCAATGTAGGTTGACAGGCATGGACCGGCCGACCATCACGCACCTCGCGGCGGGCGCCAGCGGGGACGACCCGTTCGACGCCCTGGCCAGCGTGCGCGAACTCCGGCGCGAACTCGACCGCACCGAGGAGCTCGCTGCCCGCCGTGCGCGGAACGCCGGTGCCTCGTGGCAGGAGATCGCCACGCTGCTCGGCGTGAGTCGCCAGGCAGTGCACAAGAAGTACGGCAGAAACTAGGACACACGATGAGTCTCCCCTTCGCCCGCCCCAAGAAGACCGACGGACCGCGCGCCACGTTCGGTCGCCTGCTGTCGTACCTGTTCGAGAACAAGCCCGCGATGGTGGTCATCATCGTGCTGAGCATCCTGGGCGCGGGTGCCTCGCTCGCGCAGCCCCTGCTGGTCAACCAGGTCGTCACCGCGGTGCAGCACGGCAACACGCTGAGCACCCTCGTCTGGCTGCTGGTGGTGCTGGTCATCGTGTCCGGACTGCTCAACGGCATCCAGCACTTCCTGCTCCAGCGCGCGGGAGAAGGCGTCGTGCTGTCGACCCGCCGCAAGCTCATCGCCCGGATCCTCAACCTGCCGATCTCCGAGTTCGACACCCGCCGCACCGGCGACCTGGTGTCCCGCGTCGGCAGCGACACCACCCTGCTGCGCGCGGTCCTGACACAGGGACTCATCGAGTCGATCGGCGGTGCACTGACGTTCATCGGCGCGATCATCGCGATGGCGATCATCGACCCGCTGCTGCTCGGCATCACCCTGGCCATCGTGGTCGTGGCCATCGTCGTCGTCGGGGGGCTCAGCCGGCGCATCCGCATCGCGTCGAAGCGCGCGCAGGAGAAGGTCGGCGACCTGACCGCCGCCGTCGAGCGTGGCATCGGCGCGGTCCGGACCATCCGTGCCGCCGGTGCCACCGAGCGCGAGGTGCACGAGGTCGACGCACACGCGACCGAGGCCTACAAGCGCGGTCTCGACATTGCCAAGATGTCGGCGTTCGTCGTCCCCGTCGCCAGCATCGTGATGCAGGTGGCGTTCATCGCCGTGCTCGGGGTCGGTGGCGCACAGGTCGCCGCGGGGACGATCACGATCGCCACGCTGATCACGTTCATCCTGCTGCTGTTCATGATGATCATGCCGCTCGGCCAGGCGATGGGCGCCGCGGTCGCCGTCGCCCAGGCGCTCGGCGCGCTCGGTCGGATCGAGGAGATCCTGCACCTGCCCACCGAGGACCAGGACGACGCAGCCGTCCGCCCCGCAGCCGCCATCGCGACGGACGACGCGATCACCTTCGAGCACGTCTCGTTCCGGTACGCCCGGTCCGCCGACGCATCGGGTGCCGACGGCGCCGAAGCCGCCACCCACACCGGAGGCCCCGGTGCCGCTCCCGACACCGGTGACACCGACCAGGTGGTGCTGCACGATGTGTCGTTCCGCGTGCCCCGCGGCTCGCGTGTCGCCCTCGTGGGACCGTCGGGCGCCGGCAAGTCGACGACCCTGTCGCTCATCGAACGCTTCTACGACCCCACCGACGGCGTCATCCGCCTGGGCGGCATCGACGTGCGCGGGCTCGACCGCGACGAGCTCCGCGCGCAGATCGGGTACGTCGAACAGGACGCCCCCGTGCTCGCCGGCACGATCCGCGCGAACCTGCTGCTCGGGTCGCCGAACGCTGACGAGGCCGAGTGCGTCCGCGTGCTCGAGGCCGTGAACCTGGGCGACGTCCTGCACCGCGATCCGCGGGGCCTCGACGCGCAGGTCGGCGAGGACGGCGTGATGCTGTCCGGTGGTGAACGTCAGCGGCTGGCGATCGCCCGCGCCCTGCTCGCCGCTCCCCCGATCCTGCTGCTCGACGAGTCCACCTCGTCCCTCGACGGCGTCAACGAGCAGAAGATGCGTCTGGCGATCGACGCTGTGGCCGAGGACCGCACCCTGCTGGTCATCGCGCACCGGCTGTCGACCGTGGTGGACTCCGACGTCATCGTCGTGCTCGAGCACGGCCGGGTCGTCGGCGTCGGGACCCACTCCGAGCTCGTCGAGTCGACGCCGCTGTACCGCGACCTGGCAAAGCACCAGCTGCTGGTCTGAGCCCCGGACCGCGTCGTCGACAGGCCCGGCGTGCGGACGTCGTCAGAGCTGCGCGCCCCCGGGCCGGCCGATCCCCTCGTCCATGTCGCTCTGCTCGACGTGACCACCGGCGTTGTCGATCTCGGCGAGCGCGGTGGCACTGCGGTCCGGGTCGACGCCCACGACCAGGTCGCGGTACACGACGACGTCGAGTCCGGCGCGCAGACCGTCCTGCGCGGTGGCGCGCACGCAGTGGTCGGTCGCGATGCCGACGATCGCGATCTCGTGGACGGAGCGGTCGAACAGCACGTCGGCCAGGTCCTGGCCCGTGTCGGTCGTCCCCTCGAACGCCGAGTAGGCGGGCTCTCCCTGCCCCTTCATCACGTGCACGTCGATCGGTGCCGTGTCGAGGTCGGGGTGGTAGTCCGCCCCCTGGCTGCCGGCGACGCAGTGCACCGGCCAGGTGGTGAC
Organism: Microbacterium sp. M1A1_1b; assembly: GCF_053345565.1. Lineage (NCBI taxonomy): Bacteria > Bacillati > Actinomycetota > Actinomycetes > Micrococcales > Microbacteriaceae > Microbacterium > Microbacterium sp. M1A1_1b. The sequence goes on along the minus strand of NZ_JBKFAJ010000002.1, from coordinate 668,678 downwards.
GAAGTCCGGCGCGGCATCGACGGCGAAGTGCCCGCCGTTGTCGTCGTCACCGTGGTGCCAGTCACGGGACCCCACCACCAGGTCGTACTCGTCGGCGTGCCGGGCGAGGAAGGCGGTGATGCGACGGGCGAGGTCGTCCCCGCCGGCGACACCGAGCGCGCCACCCTCGGTGAAGTCGTTCTGCACGTCGACGACGATGAGTGCGCGGGTCATGGTTCCATCCAACACCGACCGGCCAGCGGCCCGGGACCAGGTCAGCTGTTCGTGAGCTTGTTGCCGCAGGTGTAAGCGGCCGTGGTGACCGCGTCGAGCGCCGGCAGTGCCGCAGCACGCGAGGACCCGATGGCGTAGAACGCGAACGTCAGCTTCGTGCCGTCCGCGGCGTCGATGTACCCGCCCAGGGTGTTGGCGCTGTCGATCCACCCGGTCTTGGCGTGCACCTTGCCCCGGGCGACGGCGTTCGCCCCCGTGAAGCGCCCGGCCAACGTGCCGGACTGCCCCGACACCGGCAGGACCTGGGCCAGGGTGCCGAGGCCCTTCGCGCCCGAGGCCACCTGCACCATGAGGTGCGCGACGAAGTTCGGCGACACGGCGTTCGCGGCGCTCTCTCCCGAACCGTCCTTGATGACGATGCCGGCCGGATCGACCCCGTACGAGGACAGTGCCTTCTGGTAGACCCCGGTCAGCGACGCCGCGGAGCCGTTCGCCCCGGACTCGCGGGAGGAGATCCGCGCGAGCATCTCGGCCAGGGTGTTGTCGGAGTTCGGGATCATCTGCCCGATCAGCGTGGACACCGGCTGCGAGTCGACCTGGGCGATGGTGGACTGACTGGTGGTGGCCCGCTTGACGACCTGGGCGTTGCCGGCGCCGACGACCCCCGCGTTCGCCAGTGCCGTGCGGAAGGCGGCTCCGGCGCGGCCGACCGGGTCCTCGGAGCGCGGTGAGGTCGCAGCGCCCGGGTTCGCGCGGTCGCCGTCGACCATGAGCGCCGTGACCTCGGGCTGGTACCCGATGGTCCGCTCGCTGACCGGCCAGGTCGGGTCCCAGGCGTCGGCGTCGTCCCAAAAGGTGTCGTCGGTGACGATCGTGGTCACCGGGGTGGTGCCGAGCTTCGCCTTCACCTGCTGCGCGAGCTGGCCGAGGGTCGGCGCGCCCGGGTAGACGGTAGCGCCACCCGCCGACAAGGTGGCGTCACCGTGGCCGACGATGGCGATCGTGCCGTTGCCCTCGTCCGTGACGGTCGTGGGGATGGTGTAGCCACCACCGAGCACGGCGAGCGCGGTCGCCGTGGTGAGGGTCTTCATGACGCTGCCGGTCTGCGCCGCGGTGTCGCCGTTCCGCGAGAGCAGCATCTCGCCGGTGCTGGCGTTCATGACGTAGCCCTCGAAGTTGCCGAGGCCCGCGGCCGAGGCGGCACCGGCGATCGAGCACGTGCGCAGGGCGCTCGGACCGGGGGCGTCCGACGGCACGGTGCGCGGCGGGACCGTCGGCGTGACGGACGGCGCCGGTGTGGACGACGACGGGTTGCTCGACGCGCTCGCCCGCGTCGAGGCCGCCGCGACCGGCGAACGCGCGGCCCCCGGAGCGGTGGCCGAGGCGACCGCGACGGCGCCACCCGACCCGAGCACCAGGACGGCGACCAGGCCACCGACGGCCCAGGCCACCGGCTTGCGCGCGATCGAGGCGCGGACCGCAGCGACGACGCCGCTCACGCGACCCGCGCGTGGCGCGCCCGGCTTCGACGCGCCAGCGCGCGCGTCAGGGTCGGACGGTCGGTCGGGGTGGGTCGGCTGCTCGGACATCGCAAGCGATCCTACGGAACTGCGGCAGGAGCCTCCAGGGTGGACCCGTGGTCGTGGAGGACGACCGCGCGTTACGGGGCTGTGGAGGGGTCGTCGGCGGCGTAGCGGACGCCGACCTGACGACGGGCCTCGTCCATGACGGCCATCACCGCGATCGTGCCCGCCGGGGACATCGCACTGGTCTCGTGGTCGCCGGACGCGATCATGCCCTCGAACGCGCGGACCTCGTGCGCGTAGCCGGCCAGGTGCTCGTGGCCGTCGAACTCCTCGACCACGACGCCGTCACCGTCGCGGATCCGCCACGTGGTCGGGGTGTACCACGTGGCATCGATGTCGATCCGGCCGTCCTCGCCGATCACCGACGCGGTGTTCGGGCTCCCCACGTCCAGGGCGAAGTGCACGATCGACTGGGCTCCCCCCTCGTGGGTCAGCACGATGCCCATCTGCGTGTCGACGCCACGGTCGCTCAGCGTGCCAGCCGCGACGACGCTCGTCGGCACGCCGAGCACGTCGACCGCGAACGAGATCGGGTAGACACCCAGGTCGAGGATCGCGCCACCACCGAGTGCCGGGTCGTTGAGGCGGTGGTCCGGGTCACTCGGCAAGGACTGGTGGTGCGTCGCCTCGACGACGCGCGGACGGCCGATGCGCCCCTCGGCGATCACCTGCCGGATCATCGTCATCTGGGGCAGGAAGCGTGTCCACATCGCCTCCATCACGACGACACCCGCCGCGCGAGCCGCGTCGATGACCAGCCGGGCCTCGGCTGCGGTGATGGTGAAGGCCTTCTCGACCAGCACGTGCTTGCCGGCCGCGATCGCGAGCAGGGCGTCCTCGGCGTGCCGCGAGTGCGGCGTCGCCACGTACACCGCGTCGACCCGCGGGTCGGCGACCAGTTCCTCGTAGCTGCCGTGTGCCTGTGCGATGCCGAACTCGGCTGCGAAGGCCTGAGCGCCCTGCAGCGTCCGGCTGCCCACCGCGACGAACTCCACCCCCGCCCGGGCGCAGTCGCCGACGAAGGACCGGGCGATGCCGCCGGTCCCGATGACTCCCCATCGAACGGTCATGGGGCCTGTCTACCAGGCACGCCTCCGGAGTCCGGACGGGCCCTCGGGCGGCGCGCGTACCGTCCGCGGTGACCGGCCGACGTCCTGGAGGCCCGTGGCGGGCCCGCCACGATCCTCCCGTGCCGTCCGTGATCCGGTCCCGTGCCGCGGCACGGTGTGCGCGAGGAGGCGGCGGACATGACGGATCGACAGCCATGGTGGACCGGTGCGGTCGTGTACCAGGTGTACCCACGCAGCTTCGCCGACGGCAACGGCGACGGGATCGGGGACCTGGCGGGGATCCGACAGCACCTGCAGCACATCGCCGACCTGGGGGTCGACGTCGTCTGGCTGTCGCCGGTCTACCGGTCGCCGCAGGCCGACAACGGCTACGACATCAGCGACTACGAGGACATCGACCCGCTGTTCGGCACGCTCGACGAGTTCGACGCGCTGCTGGTCGAGGTGCACCGGCTCGGCATGAAGCTCGTCATGGACCTCGTGGTCAACCACTCGAGCGACCAACACCCGTGGTTCCGCGCGGCCAAGCTGTCCCGCACCTGCCCGAAACACGACTGGTACATCTGGCGCGACCCGGTGGACGGCCACGAACCGAACGAGTGGCGCGCCGCGTTCGGCGGACCGGCGTGGTCGTGGGACCCCGGCACCGGGCAGTACTACCTGCACATGTTCACGCCCCAGCAGCCCGACCTGAACTGGGACGACGCGGACATGCGCCACGCGGTGTACGCGATGATGAACCACTGGCTCGACCGCGGCGTCGACGGCTTCCGCATGGACGTCATCAACCACATCGCCAAGGACCCGGCGGCGCTCGGTGACGGCAGCGCCGCCTACGTCATGCAGCCGCGCATCCACGACCACCTGCAGGAGATGCACGAGCAGGTCTTCGCCGGTCGCGACGACCTGCTGACCGTCGGCGAGATGCCCGGCGTGACCGTCGACGACGCCGTGTTGTTCACCGACCCGGACCGCCACGAGCTCGACATGGTGTTCCAGTTCGAGCACGTCGGACTCGACCACGGCCCGGCGTCCAAGTTCGACAACCGACCCTTCGACCTGCCCGCGCTGAAGGCCTCGCTGGGCCGCTGGCAGACCGGCCTCGCCGACACCGGGTGGAACTCGCTGTACCTGGCGAACCACGACCAGCCGCGGCCGGTGTCGCGGTTCGGTGCCGCCGCCGTCGCGGCGGCACACGGGTCCGACGCCGACCCCTTCACGTTCCGGTACGAGTCCGCGACGCTGCTGGCGACGGTCCTGCACCTGCACCGCGGCACGCCCTACCTGTACCAGGGCGACGAGATCGGCATGGTCAACGCGGGCTTCACCGCGATCGAGCAGTACCGCGACATCGAGTCACTCAACTGGTACCGCGGCGCGGTCGGGCGCGGCATGCCCGTGGGCGAGGCGCTGCAGGCCCTGGCGTTCCGCAGCCGCGACAACGCCCGCACACCGATCCCGTGGGACGACTCCGCGCCGGCCGGCGGGTTCTCCGACGTCGAGCCTTGGATCGGCATGGGACAGGGCTGGCCGCGGGTCACCGTGGCCGGGGACCGTACGGCCGGTGAGCGCTCGGTCTTCGAGCACCACCGCCGGCTCATCGCGCTCCGGCATGCGTCGCGGACGGTGCAGCTCGGCGACTTCACCCTGCTCGAGCCGGACCACCCCGAGCTGTGGGCGTTCACGCGGTCGCTCGAGGACGCCTCGGAACCCGGGCTCGTCGTCGTCGCGAACCTGTCCTCCACCAGCATGCTGCTGCCGGACGGGATCGCGGAGCGGCTCGGCGCCTGTGTGCTGGGGAACCTCGGGTTCCCCGCAACGGACGGCGTGGGTGCGTTGCGGCCCTGGGAAGCCCGGGTGCACGAGGACCTGCGCCGACCCCGGGGATGACATCTCGCCGGTGATGTCAACCTTCCGGGGGAGGCTCCGAGCGTGAGCCCTGCCGTACCGTGGCCGCCGTGATCGAAGTCGACCATCTCTCCAAACGATACGGTCCGAAGCTCGCTGTCGACGACGTCTCCTTCGTCGTCCGACCGGGCAGCGTGACCGGCTTCCTCGGACCCAACGGCGCCGGGAAGTCCACCACGATGCGCATGATCATGGGACTCGACCGGCCGACCGCCGGACGTGCCACCGTGAACGGGCAGTCCTACCAGGCACTCCGCGACCCGCTGCGGCAGGTCGGGGCCCTGCTCGAGGCCAAGGCGGTGCACACCGGCCGCAGCGCCTACAACCACCTGCTCTCCCTCGCAGCGACCCACGGCATCCCGAAGGCCCGGGTGCACGAGGTCATCGACATGACCGGGCTCGAGTCCGTGGCGCGCAAACGTGTCGGCGGGTTCTCGCTCGGCATGGGGCAGCGCCTGGGCATCGCCGCGGCACTCCTCGGCGATCCCCGGACCCTCATCCTGGACGAACCCGTCAACGGCCTCGACCCGGACGGCGTGCTGTGGGTCAGGCAGCTCGCCCGACGTCTGGCCGCGGACGGCCGAACGGTGTTCCTGTCGAGCCACCTGATGAGCGAGATGGCGCAGACCGCCGACCGCGTCGTCGTGCTCGGCCGGGGCAAGGTACTGGCCGACGCCCCCATCGCGGAGTTCGTGGCCGGGTCCGACGGCGGTGGCACCCGCGTCGTCGTCCGCACACCGACGCCCGACCGGTTGTTCCCCGCCATCGGCACGGCCGCCTCCGCGGTCACCCCACGGGACGACGGGTCCTTCCTGGTCGTCGGTCCCGACGCTCCCACGATCGGGGCGATCGCCGCGCAGGCGGGGGTCGTCCTGCACGAACTCACCCCGATGGGCGCCAGCCTCGAGGAGGCCTACATGGCCCTGACCCGCGACGACGTCGAGTACCGGTCGGAGGGCACCCGATGACCGCCACTGCCACCATTCCGGCCGACGCCCGCCTGTCCTTCCCGCGACTGATCCGCAGCGAGTGGATCAAGCTCCGGAGCATCCGCTCCACCGTCTGGTGCTACGGGGTGCTCGTCGTCCTGACGATCGCCATGGCCGTGCTGCTCGGTGCGCTCGTCAACCAGGACGGCGCCACGTTGCCCACCGACCAGGTGAACGCGCAGATCGTCAACATCAACACCGCCGGGGTGACCATCACGGCGCTCGTCGTCGGCGTGCTCGGCGTGCTCATCATCACGGGCGAGTACGGCACCGGCCAGATCCGGTCGACCTTCACGGCTGATCCCGGCCGCATCGGTGTGGTCCTGGCGAAGGCCTTCGTCCTCGCGCTGACGACCTTCCTGGTCAGTGCCGTGTCGACCTGGATCGGCGTCGTGGTGTCGACCGCGCTGCAGGCGGCGAACAACGTCCATCCCGACCTCGGCGACCCCGCCGTGGTCCTGCCGATCCTCGGCTCGTCGGTCTACGTCACGCTGCTGGCACTGCTGGCGTACGGCATCGGCCTGCTCGTCCGCTCCAGCGCCGGTGGGATCGCGATCACGCTCGGCATCCTGCTCGTGCTGCCGGTCATCCTGTCGATCTTCTTCAGCCTGACGAACGCACAGTGGATCCTCGACGTGACGAACCTGCTGCCGTCCCAGGCCGGCGGCCAGCTCTTCGCCTACGCGGCCCCGGGGGCGCCGGCGGCGCAGTCGGGGCTCGTGCTCAACGGCTGGGGCGGCTTCGGCGTGCTCGCGGCCGAGGTCGTCGTGGTCGGCGCCCTGGCGATGACGGCAGCACGGTCGCGCGACGTGTGACGCCCCGGGCACCGGAACGACGAAACCCCCGGGTGACCGGGGGTTTCGTTGTTGCCCTGTGGAGCCGCCTGTCGGAATCGAACCGACGACCTATTCATTACGAGTGAATCGCTCTACCGACTGAGCTAAGGCGGCGGACGCTCCGGTGACCGGAGCGGCACGGGTCACGACTATACAGGTTCAGACGAGCGAGCGCGAAACGAGCGACCCGAGCTCGTCGAACGACCGCTGCAGATCGTCCACCAGGTGCGAGTCCGCCGCGGAGTCGGACCACTCCCACCACGCGTGCCGCAGGGTCGCCAACGAGACCAGCGACGCCAGCCGGGCGCGACGATGGAGCCCGGCCTGGTCGTCGGCGACCGTCGGGTCGTCATGGGTCATGCGCCGGGCGATCACCGACTCGAGCTCGGCCTGGAACTCCTTCATCGACGCCATCCGCTGGCTGAAGAGCTCCGGGTTCGCGCGCAACACCTGCTGCCGCTCGCCGATCAGGCCCCGTTCCTCGATGAGTTCGCGGGCCGAGTGCACCAGCAGCGCCCCGACGTCACCGAGCATCTGCCCCGTCGGACCGCCCGTGACGAAGGCATCGACGGCGTCGTCGTCCGGCAGGGTCGGATCGTCGCCCAGGATCGCCTGTTCCTTGCTCGGGAAGTAGTTGAAGAAGGTGCGCGGGGAGATGTCGGCGCGCCGCGAGACCTCGTCCACGGTGACCGCCGCCAGCCCGTCCTCGATCGCGATGCGCAGGGCAGCCTGCTGGATGGCGAGTCGGGTGGCGCGTCGCTTCCGTTCACGCAGGCCGGGTTCTGCTTCGGGCATGGGCTGATTGTCCCATGTCGAAGGGCACCGATGGCGCTGCCTCGGTCTGCTCTCAGCGGAGCGTTCCGACGGGCAGGCCGCTCAGCGGAGCGCTCGGACGACCGTGACGAGCAGGGCCTCGAGAGCCAGCAGTGCCGCGACGTTCGCCGCGATCCGCTGACGGGCAAGCGCGACGGCGTCGAGGATCTCGAGCGCTGCCGCCGGCGGCACCGATCCGAGCGCACGGTCGAGTTCGTCCTGCATCGCCAGGTTGACGGGCTCACCCGGCGCACCCAGCCCCATCAGCAGCAGGTCGCGGTACAGCGAGGACACGTCGACCAGGATCCGGTCGAGACCGTCCCGCAGGCTGCGTGTCGCCCGACGCTTCTGGTCGTCCTCCATCGCGCGCAGCTGGGACCGGAGCGCCGGTGGGATCGTGCCGCCCGGTTCCACGCCGAGCGAGCGCAGCGCGGCGTCGCGTTCCTCGGCGTCACGCTCGAGGGTGATGGCCTTGGCGTCCTCGTCCGCGACGGCCAGCAGTTCGGCCGCGGCGGTCACGGCCTCGCCGACGCTCCGGATGCGCAGGACGGTCTGCAGGGTCCGACGTCGGCGGTCGCGGGCGTCCGCGCTGGTGGCCAGGCGTTGCGCCATGCCGATGTGGCTCTGCGCCTGCCGCGCGGCGTCGAGCGCCAGGGAGCGGTCGACGCCGTTGCGCGCGACCAGCAGGTCGGCGACGGCTTCGACGCCCGGCACACGCAGGCGCACCGAGCGGACACGGGACCGGATGGTGGGCAGCAGGTCCGCTTCGCTGGGCGCGCAGAGGATCCACACCGTGCGCTCCGGCGGTTCTTCGAGCGCCTTGAGCAACAGGTTCGAGGTGCGCTCCGTCATGCGGTCGGCGTCCTCGATGATGACCACGCGCCACCGTCCCACGGACGGTGAGTAGTACGACGAGGTGACGAGGTGACGGATCTCGTCGATGGTGATGATGACGCGCTGGGTCGTGAGCACGGAGACGTCGGGGTGGGTGTGCGCCGTGATCTGGCGGAGGGTGTGGTCGTCGTCCGGACCGGAACCGACGAGGGCCGCGGCGAACGCCGTCGCGACGTTCGACCGTCCGGACCCGGGCGGACCGGTGATCAACCACGAGTGGGTCATCCCGCCGCTGCCGTCGGGCGACTCGGCCGCGTTACGGAGCGACGCGACCGCTTCTTCCTGCCCGGTCAGGCCGTCCCAGACGCTCACGAGCCCATCCTGACAGCGACCACCGTCACGACGCGATCCCGACGAGCGGACCGATGCCGGCGCGGATGGCTGCCTGCACCTGCTCGGAGGGCGCGGCGGCATCGACGACCAGGAAGCGGTCGGGCTCGTGGGCGGCCATGCCGAGGAAGGCCTGCCGGACCGACTCGTGGAACGCCGCCGCCTCGGACTCGAGCCGGTCGAAGGTGTCCCCCCGAGCGGCTGCGACGCGGGCACGCCCCACGGTCACGTCGAGGTCGAGCAGGACGGTGACGTCCGGGACCAGTCCGTCGGCAGCCCAGTCGGACACGCCGCGGACCTGGTCGGCACCGAGACCGCGGGCGACGCCCTGGTAGGCGACCGACGAGTCGATGTAGCGGTCCTGCAGCACGACGTCGCCGCGCGCGACGGCCGGTCGCACGACCGTCTCGACGTGGTGTGCACGGTCGGCCGCGTACAGCAGGGCCTCGGCCCGGGGCGACACGTGGCCGCGTTCGTGCAGGACGATCTGGCGGATGCGGAGCCCGAGGTCGGTGCCTCCGGGCTCACGCGTCCGCACGACCGTCCGACCGTGCGCTTCGAGCCACGCCGTGAGCAGCTCGGCCTGGGTGGTCTTCCCCGCACCGTCGCCGCCCTCGAGCGTGATGAAGCGTCCGGTCACTTCTTCTTCGCCGGTGCGCGGCGTGCGGCGGGCTTCTTCTTGACCGGACCCTTGGCACGCTTGTCGGCGAGCAGCTGGACGGCACGCTCGAAGTCGACGTCCTCGACCTCTTCACCGCGCGGGATCGTGGCGTTCGTCTCGCCGTCGGTCACGTAGGGACCGAAGCGGCCGTCCTTGACCTTGATCGCCTTGCCGGACACCGGGTCGGCCTCGAACTCCTTCAGCGCCGCGGTCGCAGCACGCTTCGCGCCGTACTTCGGCTGCGCGAACAGTTCGAGCGCACCGGGCAGGTCGACGTCGAAGATGGCGTCTTCGCTCGGCAGGGTCCGGGTGTCCGTGCCCTTCTTGAGGTAGGGGCCGTACCGACCGTTCTGCGCGGTGATCTCGGCACCGGACTCGGGGTCGAGCCCGACCGTGCGCGGCAGGTCGAGGAGCTTCAGCGCCGTCTCGAGGTCGACGGACTGCGGGTCCATCGACTTGAAGAGCGATGCGGTGCGTTCCTTCGGGGCCGCGGCCTTCTTGGAGGTCTTCTTCTTCGGTGCGGCCGCGGCGTCGTCGGTCGCGCCGGCCGTGGTCGCGGTCTTCGCGGAGGGCTTCGTCGCGGTCGCCGTCGCGGTAGCGCCAGCGCTGGCCGTCGTGGCCTGGTCGAGGACCTCGCCGGTGGCGGGGTCGACCGACGGCTCGGGCTCGGGCGTGCGCTCGGTCACGTAGGGACCGAACCGACCGTCCTTCGCCAGGACCTCTTTCCCGGTGTCGGGGTTGATGCCCACGACGCGGTCGCTGACGACCGGTGCCTCGACGAGTTCGCGGGCCTTCTCCGGGGTGAGCTCGTCGGGTGCCAGGTCCTCGGGGACGTTGACGCGGCGGGGCTTCTCCGGGTCGTCGCTCGGCGTCTCGATGTACGGCCCGTAGCGACCGATCCGCAGGGTCAGCCCCGGCGAGAGCTCGACCGAGTTGATCTCCCGGGCGTCGATCTCCCCCAGGTTGTCGATGACCGTGCGCAGACCGCGCTGGTCACCTCCACCGAAGTAGAAGCCCTTGAGCCAGTCGACCCGGTCCGCGTCGCCCGCGGCGATCCGGTCGAGGTCGTTCTCCATCTCGGCGGTGAAGTCGTACTCGACCAGGTCGCCGAAGTAGTCCTCGAGCAGCCGGACGACGCTGAACGCGATCCAGTTCGGGACGAGCGAGGTGCCCCGCGGCGTGACGTACCCGCGGTCCACGATGGTCGAGATGATCGCGGCGTACGTGGACGGGCGGCCGATCCCGAGCTCTTCCAACGTCTTCACCAGGCTGGCCTCGGTGTACCGCGGCGGAGCCGACGTGTCGTGCCCCTTCGCCTCGACCTCGTCGACACCCAGGTGGTCACCCTCGGTCATCGCAGGGAGCTTGGCGTCCGCGCCGTTCGCCGAGGCTTCGTGGCGCTCTTCGTCGCGACCTTCCTCGTACGCGTTGAGGAACCCGCGGAAGGTGATGACGGTGCCGGACGCGGTGAACTCGACGTCGGTGCCGGACGCCGTCGACGCCAGCCCCGTGACGGACTCGGTCGACGTGATGCCCAGCACCACGGACGCGGTGGAGCCCTTGGCGTCGGCCATCTGCGAGGCGACGGTGCGCTTCCAGATGAGGTCGTAGAGCCGCCAGTCGTTGCCGCGCAGCACCTTCTCCATCTGCGACGGCGTGCGGAACACGTCACCGGCGGGACGGATCGCCTCGTGCGCTTCCTGCGCGTTCTTGCTCTTGCCGGCGTAGCTGCGCGGCTTGTCCGGCACGGTGTCCGCGCCGTACAGGTCTGCTGCCTGCTTGCGGGCAGCGGTCACGGCCTGCTGCGAGAGCGACGCGGAGTCGGTTCGCATGTAGGTGATGTGACCGTTCTCGTAGAGCGACTGCGCGACGCTCATCGTCTGGCGCGCCGAGAACCGGAGCTTGCGCGCGGCTTCCTGCTGCAGGGTCGACGTGGTGAACGGCGCCGCCGGGCGACGCGTGTACGGCTTCGAGTCGACGCTGCGGACGACGGCGTCACCAGCACGCTCGAGCACGCCGGTGAGCGCGGTGGCCGAGGCCTCGTCGAGACGGACGGCTTCGGACGTGGTCTGTCCGCGGTCGTCGAAGTCGCGTCCGGAGGCGACGCGGGTCCCGTGGATGCGGGCGAGCCGGGCGGTGAAGGCACTGTCGCCGGCCTTCTCGAACCGGGCGGTCAGGTCCCAGTAGTTCGCCGAGACGAACGCCAGGCGCTCACGCTCACGGTCCACGACCAGACGGGTGGCGGCCGACTGCACACGACCAGCGGACAGACCGGGGCCGACCTTGCGCCACAGCACGGGCGAGACCTCGAAGCCGTAGAGACGGTCGAGGATGCGACGGGTCTCCTGCGCGTCGACGAGCGCCGTGTCGAGTTCGCGGGTGGCTTCCTGTGCGCGCTGGATCGCTTCCTTGGTGATCTCGTGGAACACCATGCGCTTGACGGGGACCTTCGGCTTCAGCACCTGGAGCAGGTGCCATGCGATGGCTTCGCCTTCGCGGTCCTCATCAGTGGCGAGGTAGAGCTCGTCGGCGTCCTTCAGGGCACGCTTGAGGTCAGCGACCGTCTTCTTCTTGGCGTCGGAGACGACGTAGTAGGGCTCGAACCCGTTGTCGACGTCGACGGAGAACTTGCCGATCGAACCCTTCTTGAGTTCGGCGGGGAGGTTCTTGGGCTCGATGAGGTCACGGATGTGCCCGACTGACGCCTGGACTTCGTATCCGTCACCGAGGTATTGCGCGATCGTCTTCGCCTTCGCAGGGCTCTCGACGATCACGAGCTTCTTCGTGCCTGGCACGTGACTCCTTGATCGATGGTGCTGTCGGCCCTGGGACGCGGAAGCGTCCGGGTCGACCGGGACATCGATGACCGGCGGGCCGACAGGCACACCATACACACCGTGCCGGGGATGCCCGCCGGTCTCGGTCATCGGTGGAGAGGGGAGGGAGCGGGCTCGGGACCTGCCACGGCGTCCGCCCCGACCGTGATCGGTCCGGAGCGGACCGTCACGGCCACGCGGACCACACTGCCTGCCGTGTCGCACGAGGCCAGGCTCTCCGCGGCGGCGACCACGACCGTGGCGGCGATCGAGCACGGCGTGCCGGGCACGAGCCCGACGAGCGCAGCGGCCCCGGACAGTGCAGCAGCGTCGGCGGCGCCCTGGGCACGGACCTCGGCACCTCGGATCGCCGCCGCGGCGAGCACGCTGCTGCTGAGCACGAGCACCGCCGCCACGACCGCGACCATCACGACGGTGGCCGATCCACGGTCGCGCGTGTCCGGGGTGGTCACCCGCCGCCGTCCGCAGCGCAGGCAGCACCCCGCAGGACCACGGGGAGCGGGCCACCGGGTCGGCGTTCGACCGTGACGCACACCAGGTGGCCGTGGCGGGACACCGCACTGGACGCGTCGGCGCCGAGGGCGGCCAACGCTGCCTGTCCGGTCTCGGCGTCGCCGCGACCGAGCGCGCGCGACGCAGTTGCCGCGGCGAGCTGCAGCCGGCCCTGGGTGTCGACGAGCAGGACGCCCGCGATCGCCAGCGTCACGACGATCGCGATGACGGGCAGCGCGACGGCGAACTCGACCGTGACGGCTCCCCGGTCACAGCGAGAGCGCACCACGCACCAGGTCGGTGAGGATCGACTGCACCTCGCCGGATCGCATCACGGCGACGAGGACCCCGGCGAACGCGACGGCCGCCAGGATCACGACCGCGTACTCGGCCGTGGCGGATCCCCGGTCCCCCTGCAGACGGATCCGCACAGGCCGGTCGCCGACGACCCGCGGCGATCGCAGGAGATGACGGTGGCGCATCGCACGCCGCACGCGCGAACGTGCACGGCACGGGAGAACACGGTGTGGGCGGTCAGGGTGTGTGAGCGGTGTCATGGGGTGTCCCTTCTCGGTGGTGGTCCCAGCCTGGCGACGTCGACACACGCCAGGGGCTCGCCGGACGACGCTGTGGAGACGTCACCCCAGGCCCGCGACGGTGGAGGAGAGGAGCGCGACGACGACGGGCACGACGCCGACCAGGACGAACGCGGGCAGGACGCACACCCCGAGCGGGACGACGAGTCGCACACCCAGCCGTTCCGCCGCCGCGAGGGATGCCGCGGCGACGTCGTCGCGCAGGTCCTCGGCAGCCGACCGGAGCAGGGCCGCCGCAGGGACACCGGCCCGACGCGCGAGCGACAGGGTCTCGGCGAGCCGGTCCTGTGCGTCCGCGTCGACCGGGCGGGAGCCGGCTGCCTGGTGCACGACGTCGCCGGCCCCGGACCACGAGCCTCCGCCGGACAGCGCGACCGCCCAGGCGTCGAGCAGCACACCGGGGATCCGGCCGTCGGGCTCGACGGACCGGACCAACCGTCGGGACCACTCGCGCCCGACGCCGACGAGACCCCCGGCAGCGGCGAGGGAGAGCCATCCGAACGGCGAGCCGAGCAGCACCCCGAGGGTGTCGACACCCCACAGGGACGCGAGCACCACCCCGAGCACGGGGAGCGCCAGGACGACGTTCGCGCTGGTGCGGGGTCCGGCGAGCGCGACGTGGACGGCCCGGTCTGCCGCAGCCGTCCGGCGGAGCGCCGCAGCCAGGGCGCGGAGGGTCGGAGCGACCGGCGCGCCGGTCCGTGCCGCGACCCCCAGCACCATCCGGACGTCCGCCTCCGCCGACACCGAGCGTGCACGACCACCATCACGACCACGACCGCGACCGAAACCACGAAGTCGAGCACCCGCGCCAGCGCCAGCACCCGCACCCGCGCCGTCGCCGTCCCCCGCGGCATCGCCCCCCACGAGCGCCCAGGCCCGCGTCGGCGCCGCGCCAGCCGCCACCAGCGTGGCCACGCGGTCCAGCACCCGCGCACTCGCCAGCGGACCCGCGCTGACAACACCGCTCGCCCCCGGCGGGACGGTCATCCCCGGCGCGACGACGTCCCTACTCCCCCGGTCACCCGCTCGACGACGAGCCGCCCGTGCGCGTCGAGACGGAACCGGCCCGCGGCCCCGAGCCGGCGCATCCCGCGGCGGCGCTCGACGTGCAGCACGAGGTGGAAGGCACTGACCGCCTGCCGAGCCAGTGCTGTCGGGTCGAGTCCCGCCAGTGCCCCGAGCGCTTCGAGCCGTGCCGGGACGTCGTCGAGACCGTTGGCGTGCACGGTGCCCGCGCCGCCGTCGTGGCCGGTGTTCAACGCCGACATGAGCTCGCGGACCTCGGCGCCACGGCACTCCCCGACGACCAGCCGGTCGGGGCGCATGCGCAGTGCTTCCCGCACGAGACGGTCGAGCCCGAGCGCGCCGGCCCCCTCGGCGTTGGCCTGCCGGGCCTCGAGTCCGACGACGTGCGGGTGGTCGATCCGGAGCTCGGCGACGTCCTCGACGGTCACGATGCGTTCGGTGTGGGGCACCCGCGCGAGCATCGCGCCGAGCAGGGTGGTCTTGCCGCTGCCGGTGGCGCCGGACACCAGCACGTTCCGTCGCAGCCGGACGGCATCTTCGACGACCCGTCGTGGGACGCGACAGAAGGTGTCGGAGCCTTCCAGGTCGTCGAGCGTCGGACGTCGCCCGGCGGGGAGCCGGATGGAGATCGCCGTGCCCCGGACCGCGACCGGAGCGAGCACGACGTGGACCCGGATGCCGTCCCCGTGCCGGACGTCGGCCACGGGGGTCGTCTCGTCGACGTGTCGACCGCCCGCGGCCACCAGGCTCGTCGCGAGCTCGCGCGTGCGGCGCTCGCGCAGGCGGATGCCGGTCTGGACGAGCCCCGAGCCCCGGTCGACCCACACGCCGGTATCGCCCTGCACCAGGACGTCGGAGACCGCATCGTCGAGGACGAGCGGCGCGAGCTCCTCGAACACCAGGGGGTCCGGGCCGTGGCGCAGGCGGACAGGGGTGTGCTGACCGGGGAGGAACGGTGCGGACTCGGCGCGGTGACGGTGCATCCCGGCACGCTAGGTCTGCTCGACCAGCAGCCGGGACGCCGTGGATGCACCTGTGGAGGACAGAGCATGTCCCCAAGCAGTGGGACGATTTGTACCCCGTTGATTCGACGCGTACCCCGCCGAGTGCCGCACTCCGCGGACAGCCCGTTCCACGCCGACCGCGACGCCCGGGCGCGCTTCAGCGATGTCGAACCGGGTGGATGTTGTATCGCAACTGCATGCATCAGCATGGACCGGTCTGTCCACGGTTCCGCGCAACCATGCCGATCGACGCCGACGCGGCCCGTCCTGATCTCAACGACACGTGTCGTCGGAGTGCAGGAAAAAGAAGAGGCGGCACCGGTTGGGGGGAACAGGTGCCGCCAGGACAACGGAGGATTGGGGGGAATCCGATCCGATGCCGCCGGAAACGAGTCCGGCAGGAACGAGTGTACCCCACGAGACGGCATCCCGGGCAATCCCGACGCGCCGGTGTGCGTCGAGCGGCTGGTCGGGTGCACACACCCGCGGGCGTCCGGGGATCGGAGCGGCCGAGGCCCGGAGTATTCTCCGAGGGCGCGCTCCAGCGGCACGCGATGCACCACGGACGCAACGACGCGAAAGGACATCGATGTCCACTCCGACCCAGGTCGACCCCCGGAACGACGACGCAGCCCCCGACGGCGCGCCGACGTTCCCGCCCTCCCCCGACTTCGTCGCCGATGCGGTCGCCCACGAAGACCTGCACGACGCCGCCAGTGCCGACCGCCCGGCGTTCTGGGGCGACCAGGCACGACAGCTGCTCGACTGGCGGACACCGTTCACGCAGACCCTGGACTGGACGAACGCCCCGTTCGCCACGTGGTTCGCCGACGGCACGCTCAACGTCGCCGAGAACTGCCTCGACCGCCACGTCCGGGCCGGCAACGGCGACCGGGTGGCCATCCACTTCGAAGGCGCCCCCGGTGACACGCGACGCATCACCTACGCCGAACTGACGGCCGACGTGCAGCGCGCCGCGAACATGCTCACCGACCTGGGCGTGACGCAGGGCGACCGCGTCGTCGTCTACCTGCCGCTCATCCCCGAGGCCGTCGTCACGATGCTCGCCGTGGCACGGATCGGCGCGGTGCACTCCGTCGTGTTCGGCGGGTTCAGCGCCGAGAGCCTGCGCGCCCGCATCGAGGACGCCGGCGCGAAGCTCGTCGTCACCGCCGACGGCGGTTGGCGCCGCGGTGCCGTCGCCCCGCTCAAGCCCGCGGTCGACGAGGCCCTGGCCGGCGAGGGCACCGACAGCGTCGAGCACGTGGTCGTCGTCAAGCGCGGTGGCAACGAGGTCGCCTGGGACGACGACCGCGACCTGTGGTGGCACGACGAGTTCGCCAAGGCCGACCCGCACCACGACGCACAGGCCTTCCCCGCCGAGAACCCGCTGTTCATCCTCTACACGTCAGGCACGACCGGCAAGCCGAAGGGGATCGTGCACACCTCGGGCGGGTACCTCACGCAGGCGACGTACACCCACCGCAACGTGTTCGACATGCACCCCGACAAGGACGTGTACTGGTGCACGGCCGACATCGGCTGGATCACCGGCCACAGCTACGTCGTCTACGGTCCGCTGGCGAACGGCGTCACCCAGGTCCTGTACGAGGGCACTCCGGACGAGCCGAAGCCCGGCCGCTGGTGGGACATCGTCGACGCGTACGGCGTCACGGTCCTGTACACGGCCCCCACCGCGGTCCGCGCCGCGATGAAGGGCGGTCGCCAGGTCCCGGACGCCCGCAGCCTGGACAGCCTCCGGCTGCTCGGCAGCGTCGGCGAGCCGATCAACCCGGAGGCCTGGCACTGGTTCCGCCAGGTGATCGGCCACGACCGCACGCCGATCGTCGACACCTGGTGGCAGACCGAGACCGGCGCGATCATGATCTCGGCGCTGCCGGGGGTCACCAAGCTCAAGCCCGGTGCCGCGCAGACCCCGCTGCCCGGGATCGTCGCCGAGATCGTGGACGAGGACGGCAACCGCGCCGACCCGGGCGAGAGCGGCTACCTCACGATCACCGAGCCGTGGCCGTCGATGGCGCGCGGCATCTGGAACGACCCGGACCGCTTCGTCGAGACGTACTGGGACCGGTTCCCCGGCCGCTACTTCGCCGGTGACGGGGCACGGCTGGACGGCCAGGGCGACATCTGGGTGCAGGGCCGGGTCGACGACGTCATGAACGTGTCCGGCCACCGGCTCTCGACCGCCGAGATCGAGTCCGCGCTCGTCGGGCACGAGGGTGTCGCCGAGGCGGCGGTCGTGGGCGCTGCGGACGAGACCACCGGTCAGGCCATCGTCGCCTTCGTCATCCTGACGACCGAGGCGGCCGAGGGCGTCGACCGTGACGCCGTCGCCGCGGAGCTCCGTGCCTGGGTCGGGCAGCGCATCGGCGCGATCGCCAAGCCACGACAGGTCGTCATCGTGCCGGAACTGCCGAAGACCCGGTCCGGCAAGATCATGCGCCGGCTGCTCCGCGACGCGGCCGAGGGCCGCAGGATCGGTGACACGACCACCCTGGCCGACCCGACGATCATGGCGACCATCGCCGAACTGATGTAGTCGTGCGGACGCGAGTGGGGCCTCCTGTCCGGATCCGGACGGGAGGCCCCACTTGCGTGTGCAGCGTCGGTCACCGCCGTCAGGCGGTGAGCTCCACCACCAGCTCGACCTCGACCGGCGCGTCCAGCGGCAGCACGGCGACACCCACCGCACTCCGCGCGTGGACCCCCGCGTCACCGAAGACGTCCCCGACGAGCGAGGACGCACCGTTCGCGACGCCGGGCTGGCCGGTGAACGCCGGGTCCGAGGCAACGAACACGGTGACCTTCACGACGCGGGCGACACGGTCGAGCGAGCCGGCGACCGACTGCACGGCGGCCAGCGCGTTGAGCGCCGCCTGTCGCGCCTGGGCGGTGGCGGTCTCGGCGTCCACCGAGGCACCGACCTTGCCGGTCACCGGCAGCGCGCCGTCGACGAACGGCAGCTGGCCGGCCGTGTAGACGTACTGTCCGGTCACGACGGCCGGCACGTAGGCGGCGACGGGGGCCGCGACGGCCGGGATCTCGAGCCCGAGCTCCTGCAGGCGTGCCGCGATGCTCACGCGTCGGCCTTCGGGCGCTTCAGGTAGGCGACGAGTCCACCCTCGGGTCCGGTGACGACCTGGACCAGCTCCCAGCCCTCGTCCCCGTGGGCGTTGAGGATGGCGGCGGTGTTGTGGATCATCAGCGGTGTGGTGAAGTACTCCCAGCGAGTCATGCGGTTCCTTGCCAGCCTTTCAGTCATGGGTGTCGTTTAGGCTGCATCATATGTCTGCCCAGAAGACGTCTGCCTCGCGGACCAAACCAGTCTCTGCAGTCGGCGCCTTCGTCGGTTTCGTCGGTTTCAGCGTGCTGGCCGGCCTGCTGGTCACCATCGGTGTGACCCCGGCGATCGCGGTGGCCGGGGTCACCACGACCTCGACGATCGGCGTGTTCGAGTCGCTGCCGGAGTACATCGAGATCGGTGACCTCCCGCAGCGCAACGAGGTCCTGGCGTACCAGGGCGGACAGTCGGTCCACCTGGCGACGGTCTACGACCAGAACCGGCAGGAACTCAAGTTCGACCAGATCAGCGACCAGCTGAAGAACGCCGCGATCGACGGCGAGGACAAGCGCTTCTACGACCACGGCGGCGTCGACATGACGTCACTGGTGCGCGCCGGTGTCGGTTCGCTCGCCGGTGGGCTCGGCGAGTCCGGCGGTGGTTCGACGCTGACCATGCAGCTGGTCCGCAACATCAAGATGCAGCAGGCCCTCGAGCTCCCCACACAAGAAGAGCGCACGAAGGCCTACAACGACGCGGTCGAGCAGACCATCCCCCGCAAGCTCGAGGAGATGAAGCTCGCGATCGGCCTGGCGAAGAAGTACTCGCACCAGACGATCCTGACCGGGTACCTCAACATCGCCTACTTCGGCGACCAGACCTACGGCGTGCAGGCCGCTGCGCAGCACTACTTCAACAAGAACGCCACGGACCTGACCCCGCAAGAGGCAGCCTCGATCCTGGCCATCGTGCAGTCGCCCAACACGCGCAACCTGTCCGACCCGAAGTACTACGACGCCAACGTCGCCCGCCGCGACGTCATCCTCAAGTCGATGTACGCGCAGAAGCACCTGACGAAGGAGCAGTACGACGCGGCCATCGCCTCGAAGCCGGCCGACTACGTGCACCTGACGGCCCCGAACCAGGGTTGCCAGTCTGCCGCCGGCAACGGGTCCCAGTTCTTCTGCGACTACGCGATCAAGGTCGTCAAGCAGATGTCCCAGCTCGGTGGCACCCAGAAGGAGCGCGATGCGGCGTGGCGGAACGGTGGCTACACCATCCAGACCACGCTCAACCTCGACCTGAACAGCCAGCAGAAGGACCTGCTCAACACCTACGACCCGAACACCGAGGCCCGGTTCCAGCTGGGCGCCACGTTCAACTCGGTCGAGGCCGCGACGGGGCGCATCCTGACGATGGCGCAGAACAAGGACTACGACCAGTCGATCCAGTCACCGTCCACCGCGACGTCACTGAACTTCAGCGCGGACAAGGAGTACGGCGGCTCGTCCGGGTTCCAGACCGGTTCCACGTACAAGCTCTTCACGCTGCTGGACTGGCTCAAGGACGGACACGGACTGAACGAGACCGTGAACGGCACGCCGCACATCATCAACCGGTGGACCCACTGCGGTTCGCCTGATTACACCGCCTACGGCCCGAAGAACGACTCGGCGGGCGAGAACGGCAACTTCACGGTGGCCCGTGCCACGGCACTCTCGGTGAACGCGGCCTTCGCGTCCATGGCCGCCAAGCTCGACCTGTGCGACATCAAGCAGACCGCGCAGGACCTCGGCGTGCACTCGGCGGACGAGAAGACCGAACTCAACTCGTACCCGTCGTCGATCCTCGGCACCAACACGATCGCCCCGATGACGATGGCCTCGGCCTACGCGACGATCGCCAACAACGGCACCTACTGCAAGCCCATCGCGATCGACAACGTCACGAACGCCGAGGGAAAGAGCCTGGGCGGACAGCCCAAGGAGTGCAAGCAGGTCCTCGACCCGAGCGTGGCGGCCACCGCGGCGTACGCGCTGCAGGGCACGATCAAGTACGGCACGGCGGTCGGGGCACAGACGGCTGACGGAACCCCGATGTTCGCCAAGACCGGCACCACCGACGACGCCGACCAGATCTGGCTCGTGGGCGGCAGCTCGAAGGTCGCAACGGCCTACTGGCAGGGCAACTGGGACGGCGGCAAGACCAACCTGCGGCACTACTACAGCGGTGCCGGCGGGTCGTACGCCAGCGCCCGTGCCAGCGTGTGGCGTCAGGCCATGACCCCCATCAACCAGTACTTCCCGGGCGAGGCCTTCCCCACGCCGTCGCAGTCCGCCATCCGCGGCAACAGCATCGCGGTGCCGGACCTGGCGGGCAAGACCACCGACGAGGCCCGCTCCTTGATCGCGAACGCCGGGTTCACGTACGTCGACGGCGGCACGCAGCCCGGCGGCGGGACGGCGGGCACGGTCTCGTCGACCTCGCCCGGTTCCGGGTCGCTGCTGTCGAAGGGTTCGACGGTCACCGTGTACACGACCGACGGCTCACAGGCCACTGTGCCCGAGGTGACCGGCAAGTCCGTCGGCGACGCTCGCTCGGCGATCAACGGAGCCGGCTTCGGCAACGTCGCCGTCGCCGGGGACTTCGAGAAGGGCGACGGCAAGAACCAGTGCACGGTCGCCAGTGTCGACCCGGCAGCCGGCACCGCCACGTCGAAGGACACCGCCGTCACCGTGAAGCTCTACGGGGACAAGGACGGCAAGGCGCCGAAGGGCTGCAAGTGACGCGCACCAGTCGAGCGGCACTCGGGGTCCTGGCCGCGGGTGCCGCCGCCGGTGCTGCTGCCGCCGCGTGGGGAACGCTCGTCGAGCGGCGACGGTTCGGCATCCGGTGGGAGACCGTCCCGGTCCTGCCGCCGGGGTCGCGTGACGTCACGGTCCTGCACCTGTCCGACATCCACATGGCGCCGTGGCAGTCCGACAAGCAGCAGTGGCTGCGCGATCTGAGCCTGGTCGAACCGGACTTCATCGTGAACACCGGCGACAACCTGGGCCACGAGACCGCCAACGCCGCGATCGAGTACGCGCTCGAACCGTTCCGGGGCGTCCCCGGCGCGTTCGTGTACGGCTCGAACGACTTCTACGGCCCGTCGCCCCGCAACCCGCTGCGCTACTTCAGCGGCCCGAGCGCCGTGCACCAGAAGGCGCAGGTCGATCTCGACGTCGAGCGCCAGACGGCGTTCTTCGAGTCGCTCGGGTGGCTCGACCTCAACGACCACGCCCGGGCGATCGAGGTCCGGGGGTCGCGCTTCGAGCTCTTCGGCACCTCGGACGCGCACCGCGACTGGGACCGTCTCGACCTGCTGCCCACCAACGTCGACGAGATGCGCGGCGAGGTCCCCTGGTCCGAGGACGAGGACGGTCCCGCACCGGTGTCGATCGGCGTCACGCACGCGCCCTACCGGCGGGTCCTCGACGCCTTCGTCACCCAGGGCGCCGACATCGTCTTCGCCGGACACACCCACGGCGGCCAGGTCCAGGTGCCCGGCGTCGGCGCACTCGTGACCAACTGCGACCTGCCGCGCGAGTACGTCAGCGGTTTGCACCGGTGGCAGAACAAGACGCACTGGTCGTGGCTCGAGGTCTCGGCCGGGCTCGGCACGTCGATCTACGCCCCCGTTCGCTTCGCCTGCCGCCCGGAAGCCGTCGTCGTCACCCTGACGGCCCGCACGGTCTGACCGGCCGGCCGGTGGTCGAGAACACCCTCGATCATCCGCTAGACTGCTTCAGGTTGCTTCACGCAAGTGGCCAACACACCTCGGGGTGTGGCGCAGCTTGGTAGCGCGCCTCGTTCGGGACGAGGAGGTCGCAGGTTCAAATCCTGTCACCCCGACAGTCGAAGGCCCGGATCCACACGGATCCGGGCCTTCCGCATGTCGTGCTTGTGTCCCGGGACACACCGGCGGGCCGGCACACCGGGCCGTCCCCGCTCCCCCGCTAGCCTGACAGGGCCATGGAGATCGCCGAGCACCTGACGCCCGTCCTGCACCGCATCGCCGCGATGTCACCCGACCTGGGCGACGACCCGGTCCTGGCGGCGAGCCTGGTCGAGAACGTCACGTCGATGCTGACCGACGCACACCGGCACTACGCCAGCGGGTACGACGCCTCGATCACGAGCGACACGCTGATCGCCGACGAGCACCTGGCGACGGGAGCGCTGCACGCCGAGCGCATGCAGCACCCGGCGGGCGCGATGCTGGCGGCCGAGGTGCTGTTCGACGAGTACCTGCCCGTCTTCGTCGCCGAGGTCGGCGCGACCACCCCCGACGAACTGCTCCGTGCCTCCAGGGCACTGCACGCGGGCATCTGGCGACGGTTCCCTGCCGGGGCCATCGCGTACACCGAAGCACTCCGCCAACGCGTCACGACGGCGAACCTGGACTCGCGAGCGCACATCGCCCGCGACCTGCACGACCGGGTCGCCCACGGGATCCTGGCCGGGCTGCAGCGCATCGACCTCGCCCTGCTCACCGATCCCCCGGCACCGGAGCGCACCGCGCAGCTCGAGGCCGCGGCGGCACAGCTCCGACGGGCACTCGGTGACGTCCAGAACCTGGCCGTCGCGTTGCACGCCCGTGTCGGGGACGACCTGCTCGACGCCGCGCTGGCCCGACACGTCGCCGACCTGTTCCCGGACACCGAGCACGTCACGATCGAGTCCCACGGCACACCGAGCGTCCTGGTGAACTGGCGCGCCGAGGAGTCCCTGACGATCCTGCTCGAGGCGCTGTCGAACTGGTGGAAGCACGCCCGCGACGCCGCCGTCCGCGTGGTGTTCACGTGGACCGACGACACCGTCACGATCACTGTGCAGGACGACGGCCCCGGGTTCGACCAGGCGAAGCGCGTCGGCGGTCGGCTCGGTCAGTCCACGATGCGTGAGCGCGCGGCCCTGGTCGGTGCCACCCTCGACGTCGTGAGCGCCCCCGGTGCTGGCACGACCGTCACGCTCGTCGTGCCGAAGGGCGCGCTGTGAGCCCCGGCATCACCCACGTCGCCATCGTCGACGACCACCGGCTGTTCCGTGAGGGACTGGCGACGATCCTGGCCTCGGTGCCGACGATCCGCGTGGTCGCCCACGGCGAACGGCCGTCCGACGTGCTGGACGGCCCCGAGGCGGCCGCCGTCGACGTGCTGCTGCTCGACGTCGAACTCGACGGGCCGCCCGCACGCACCACCATCGCGACCGTGCGGCGGAACCACCCGGGCATCGCCGTCGTGGTCCTGACCATGCACCGGGACGCCGTGCTGCGCCGGGCGCTGCTCGACGCGGGGGCGGTCGACTTCGTGACCAAGGACACCCCGAGCCGCGAACTCGTCGAGCGCATCGTCCGCGCCGGCACCGAGCCGGGCGCACCCGTGACGTTCCCGGTCGACGTCGTCACCGACGCCCGCGCGGGGTCACCGCTCAGCGACCGCGAGATCGAGGTCCTGCAGCGCATCGCCAGCGCACGCTCGAACGCCGAGATCGCCGCGGACCTGGGACTCGCCGTCGGGACGGTCAAGCGCCACGTCTACAACCTGTTCCGGAAGCTCGACGTGACCAGCAGGGTCGGAGCCGTGGCGACGGCCACGCGACTCGGTCTGCTGCGCTGAGCCGGGCCTCCTGGCCGTCCGACGCGCAGTCGAGCAGCGCAGCGCAGAGCACGCAGCGCGTCAGGCCGCGACGGCCGAGCGGACCAGGCGGCCCTCGCGGTGCAGCGCGGCGACGACGTCGAGCGCCTGGTGCCGGTACCGCGCCTGCGCCGCGCCCGGGGCGACGATCACGCCGTTCGCACCCGTCGACTCGACCAGTGCGTTGATCTTGTCCGCCACCTGGTCGGCCGAGCCGTAGGCCTGACGCTCGGTGCGCGCGGCGATGAACCGGCGCTCCAGGTCGCTGAACTCGTAGGCGCGCGCCTCGTCCATCGAGACCGGCTCGGGCTTCACACCCTGCCGCATCCGGATGAACGAGATCATGCCCGGGGCACTCTGCTCGTCGATGACACGGGGGTCCTCGTCGGTGACGACCTGCACGCCGATCAGGGCGTTCGGCTCGGACCGGAAGCGCGACGGACGGAACGCATCGCGGTACAGGGCCAGTGCGGCCTCGGTGTTGTCCGACGCGAAGTGGTGTGCGAACGCGAACGAGATGCCGAGGGCACCGGCGACCTGCGCGCTGTACCCGGACGACCCGAGCAGCCAGAACTCCGGCACGTCGCCGTAGCCGGGCACCGCGCGGATCCGCGACAGCGGGTTGTCGGCGTCCATGCCGGTGAAGAAGCCGATCAGGTCGGCCAGGCGCTGGGGGAAGTCGTCGACGTCGAGCCGGTCGGTCCGGCGGAGCGCCATCGCGGTCGCGCCGTCGGTTCCCGGCGCGCGGCCGAGCCCCAGGTCGACGCGGTCGCCGTACAGCGCGCGCAGGGTGCCGAACTGCTCGGCGACGACGAGCGGGGCGTGGTTCGGCAGCATCACGCCACCCGACCCGATGCGGATGGTGCTGGTGGCGGCGCCCACCGCGCTGAGCAGCACCGCGGGGGCCGACGAGGTGATGCCGGGCATGCCGTGGTGCTCGGCGACCCAGAACCGTTCGTACCCGAGTTGCTCGGCGTGCACGGCCATGTCGATGGAGCCCTGCAGGGCCTCGGTGTTGCTCTGGCCGTACTCACGGGTGGCCAGGTCGAGGACCGACAGGTGCAGGGGGGCGTCGCTCATGTCGGTCACAACGCGGGTGACCGCGCGCGCATTCCGCCGGACGGGAGGCCCGGTGCACGGTGGTGCCCCTCCGGCCGTCCGGCAGGTGGCCGGGTCACGACGCGACGGCCGGGTCCGTCAGCCCAGGTCGCCGTCGAGCCGCCCGCCCGACTCGGTCAGGTAGCAGTTCGCACACAGCGACTCGTACTCGACGTCGACGCCGTCGATCGCCACCTGGGAGCCGTCGAACACGAACCGGCCGTCGACCTTGCGCGCGTTGAAGACCGCCTTGCGACCACACCGGCAGATCGTCTTGAGTTCTTCGAGCGAGTGCGCGAGCTCGAGCAGGCGTCGGCTGCCGGGGAATGCCTCGGTCCGGAAGTCGGTGCGGATGCCGTACGCGATCACCGGGATCTGGTCGATGACCGCGATCCGCAGCAGGTCGTCCACCTGCCGTGGGCTGAGGAACTGCGCCTCGTCGACGAGCACGCAGCTGACCGGCCGGACCATGCCGTCGAGCCGCGGCGCCTGCGGGTCGACCGCGCCGGCCTGGGCCACGGCGTGCCGGACGTCGGCGTCGGCAGCCAGCACGATGTCGACCTGACGGGTGACGCCGAGCCGCGACACGATCTCGCGGTCGCCCTTGGTGTCGACCGACGGCTTCGCCAGCAGGACGCGGTGGCCGCGTTCCTCGTAGTTGTAGGCGGCCTGCAGCAGTCCGGTGCTCTTGCCGCTGTTCATCGCGCCGTACCGGAAGTAGAGCTTCGCCACTACGCCAGGAAGCCGTCCTCCGCCGCGCGACGGATCAGGTCGGACTTCTTCGACGCCGGACGGCCGACCTTGGCGTACTTCTCGCGGACGCGCCGCAGGTAGGTCTTGGCGGTCTCGTACTGCACGTTCATCTGGCTGGCGACCTCGTTCGTCGAGTACCCGGACACGTACAGGCGCAGCGCTTCTTCTTCGCCGTGGCTGAGCTTCGGGCGCTGGTGCGCGGCTGCACCGGTGGGCAGCGGACGCCACTCGCGCTGCGGCGGGGTCTCACGTGCGACACCCATGACGTCGCGTGCCACGTCCATGACCTCGCGCATCGGCAGGGACTTGGACAGGAACGCCGCCGCACCGGCCGCCAGGGCGCGGTCACGGGACTCGCGGGTGTCGACGCTGGACAGCACGATGACCTTCGCGCCGGCGGCACGACAGGTGCGCACACGGGCTTCGATCGAGACGGGTTCCTTGAGCTGGAAGTCGAGGAACACCAGGTCGGTCGGGAAGCTGTCGCTGTGCACCATCTCGAGCCAGGTGTGCGCGGTCAGGGCCAGGTCGAAGTCGAACGCGTTGACGGCGATCCAGCTCGACAGACTGTCCAGCAGCACCTCGTGGTCGTCGAGGATGGCCAGACGGACCCGGCGGGAGCCCGGGTTCGGCAGGGCAGGGGCGCCTTCCGTCAGCCTGTTCGGGTCAGTGCTGGTCATAGGAGAACCTTAATGCGAGGGACGAGGGACGGACGGCGACGTCGAGGTCGGGGAACGTGACGCGCAGGACGGCGAAGTAGGGGTCGAACGTGCGGTGGATGCCGACGTCGGAGTCGTCCACCCCGACGTCGAGCGCGACGGACACACGGTCGGTCGACGGTTCGCCGTCGGCGGCGGCCCCGGGTCGGACCGCCGCACGGAAGGCTGCCGGGTCCACCGTCGGGGCACTCAGCAGCGCCCGGACCACCGTGCGGACGACGGTGCGCTGGTCGGTGTCGAGCGTGGCGATCAGCCCGTCGGGGTCGTCGACCACGGCGGCGGCCCCACCGTCGGCGCGGACGGCCTGTTCGAACCACGTGCGGTCCGCATCGGCGACCATGGCGCGACGGATGCCGTCGGCGATCGACCGGGCCCGAGCGCGATCGGCGTCGGTGATGGTCTCGCGGGTGCGCAGCTCGGCGAAGAACGGCCCGACGTCCCGCGCCAGGATCGTCGACCGGTCCGCCTCGACGCTGGCGGCGATGCCGTCGCGCTCCGCCCGCTCGACCGAGTACGACCCCGCCCGGATCTGGACCCGCTCGGCCAGCCCGCTGAACGTCCACGCGAAGACCCCCGCCGCCACCGTGAGCACGAGGGTCGGCGCGGCCGCCAGGAACGCGGCAACGGACACCGGGACCCCGTGCGGGAAGACCGACGCTGCGGTCCCCCAGGCCAGCGCATCGACGACGGCCAGCACGACACCACCGACGACCAGGTCGGCCCAGGGACGGTACGGCGCGGCCATCACGATGCCGGTCGCCGTGAGCAGTGCCATGAAGTCGTTCAGCGCGTTGCGGTCCGGCCCCCACTGCGCGGCGACGCTCGAGACCGCTGCCGCGGCGAGCAGCCCGACGTGCAGGACGAACGCCCAGCGCGGGAACGGGGCCCGGAACGGACTCGACGCCACCACGACCACCGCTGCCGACGCGGCGAGCAGCAGGACCGCCATCGCGCTGAGGGTGGGACTGCCGACGACGTCGCGGTCGAAGACCGAGGTGACGATCCCCCACAGCACCCCGACGGCCCCCAGGACGACGGCGAGCGGCCGTGCGCCCATCGCGCCGAGCGGGTCGTACTGCTGCGCGGTCCGTCCCGCCGGTGGACGCACGATGCCGTGCGGCGGACGCCGGGCACCGTCGCGGCGACGTCGTCCGGACGGCACCGCAGCCCTGGCGGTCACGAAGCCACTCCGTCGGCGACCTGGACGACGCCGGTCCGCGCGCCGAAGGGCACCGTCATCATGACGCTCGTACCGGTGCCCGGGGACGACCAGACCTGCACGTCACCGCCGACCCGACCGATGCGTTCGCGGACCGAGTTGCGGAGCCCCATGCGGTCCGCACCCGTCTGCTGCTCGTCGAAGCCGCGACCGTCGTCGACGACCATCACGGTGCACGCGACGCCGTCGTCGAACACGCTGACCTCGGCCGAGTCGGTGCCCGCGTGCTTGCGGACGTTGGCCAGACACTGCCCGACCGCCCGCACCAGTGCCGTGACCGTGCCGGGTTCGAGTCGGTCCATCGCTGCGGGGTCACCGGTCATCAGGACCTCGAGCCCCTCGGCGCGCTCCTGGTCGAGCATGTGTTCGAAGGCGTCGACCGCCGCACCGGCATCGGTCTCCGGTGCCGGCGCCAACCACTCGGACCCCGTGAGCATGGCGACGTCCGACTCGACCATCCGGGCGAGCTGGGCGTCCATCGGCCCGTCCGCAGCCAGGGTGATCGCCCCGAGGTGGTTGAGCACGGTGTCGTGCAGGACGGCGGACGCCTCGAGCTCGACGCCCGCACGGTACGCCGAGGCGTGCTCTTCGCGCGCGGACCGCAGGAGCTCGGGTTGCACGCGCTGGGACCGGCGCGTCGTCCGGCCGGCGACCAGCACGATGGCCACCACGAACGCCAGGGTGAACCAGGCGAGCACGAGGGGGTGCTCCGGACCACCGGTCTGCAGCGTGGCGAGGGACGTCGCCACCCGCCCGACCAGCAGCCCGCCGACCGACCACAGCACGACGCGACCGGGCACCGCGCCCGCGCCGCCGACCAGCACGAGGGGCACGACGACGAGCGAGAGCAGGTACGAGGCGACCCACGGCACCGGGACCTCGTGCAGGACGACGACCGAGAACCACCAGGCGCAGACACCGCCGACGGCGAGGAACGCGACCGCGGATCGCCGGGTGCTGAACTGCACGTGGACGGCGGTCATCGCGAGCATGGGCAGCAGGGCCACCACGGCGGGCACGACCCCGACGCGGGGGTCGTCGATCCGGAACAGCACGAGGGTGATCGCCGCCGCGACGAGCGACCCGATCGCGGCGGCGTGGAAGGCACGGACCGTGGACCACGCGTTGACTCGCGGTGCGAGGTGCGTGGGGATGCCGAGCACGGTGCGTCGTCCTTCCGGGAGCCAGGGAGCGCCGCCCACGATCCAACCACCATCGAGGCGACCGTGTACCCCGGATCGGGTACCGGGAGACGACTGCCTCGATGATACCGGCCCCCACTGACCCCCGGTGTCCCCCGAACGCGCTCCTCGGCCACCGCACGGCCGCGGATGCCGGCGCCCGTCAGAACAGGGTCGGACCACCGTTCGAGATGCCGGTGGTCCGCACACCGACGGGGACGAGCGCGCGCGTGCGGACGTCGCGTGCGTCGCTCCGGTGCCCGTCGTGGCGGTGCCGGTCGTCCCACGTGCGGTCGGCGCGCTTGAGCGGTGAGATGCCGGCGGCGCGATCGCTGCCGGGACCGTCGGCCGGGTGACCGGGCAGCCCGCTCGCCGCACCCGCCTGCGCACCCGCATCCGTCTGCGCACCCACCGGGTCCGAGAACCCCATCGAGCCCGTGGCCGGGTCGACGTGCCCGACGCCGACGCCGTGCACACGGAGGATCGGTCGGATGCGCTCCCCGAGCCATCGGCGGTAGTCCTTCGGGGCGTGGGTGTTGTCCAGGTACATCGCGCGGTACCGGGGCACCAGGTCCGGGTGCGTGCGCGAGAGCCACTCGAGGTACCAGGGCTTGACCCCGGGCTTGAGGTGCAGGGCGGAGTACATCACGCTCGACGCACCCGCCGCTGCGGCGCGACCGATCGCGTCGTCCAGGTGCGCCACCGTGTCGGTGATGTACGGCAGGACCGGCATCAGGAACACCGAGCACGACAGCCCGGCGTCACGGACGGCCCGCACCGTGGCCAGCCGAGCGGCCGTGCTGGGTGTCCCGGGTTCGACCGACTGCTGCAGGTCGTCGTCGTACACCGCGATCGACATCGCCAGGTCGACGGGCACCGTGCGGGCGGCTTCGACCAGCGCGGGGATGTCCCGCCGCAGCAGCGTGCCCTTGGTGAGGATGCTGAACGGCGTGCCCGAGTCGGCCAGGGCCGCGATGATGCCGGGCATCAGCCGGTACTTGCCCTCGGCCCGCTGGTACGGGTCGGTGTTCGTGCCGAGGGCGACCGGGTGGCGGTCCCACGTGGGCTTGGCCAGCTCGCGCCGCAGGACGTCGGCGACGTTGGTCTTCACGACGATCTGCTGGTCGAAGTCCGCACCGCCGTCGAACTCGAGGTAGGTGTGGGTCGGCCGGGCGAAGCAGTACACGCAGGCGTGCGAGCAGCCGCGGTAGGGGTTGATCGTCATCCCCCAGGTCCCGCCCTGGATCGCACCGACGCGGTTGAGCGCCGACTTCGCCAGGACTTCGTGGAAGGTGACACCCGCGAACTCCGGCGTCGTCACGCTGCGGACGAACCCGCTGTTCGACTCGAGCCCCGGCAGCATGTCACTGCGTGTGGCATCGATCGCCTGTCCGTCCCATCGCATGCACTCATTCGAACACACGTTCGAACTCGACGCAAGCCTGGACGGGTCAGTGGTGCAGTCCGAGGACCTTCGCGGTGTGGGTCAGGGTCTCGTCCGCCAGCGCCGGGTCCTCGCCGAGGTCCTTGCCGTAGGTCGGCACCATGACGCGGACGGCGTCCTCCCACCGGTCCCACCGGTCCGGGAAGCACTTGCGCAGCAGCCCGAGCATGATCGGCACGGCGGTCGAGGCACCAGGCGATGCCCCCAGCAGGCCCGAGATCGAGCCGTCGGCGCTGGTGATGACCTCGGTGCCGAACTGCAGGACGCCGCCCTTGTCCTTGTCGGGCTTGATGACCTGCACGCGCTGTCCGGCGATGATCTTGTGCCAGTTCTCGGGTTCGGCGGCCGGCATGAACTCGCGCAGCGCCTCGAACTTGGTCTGCTTCGACGCCAGCAGCTGCCCGATCAGGTACCGGAGCAGGTCGAAGTTCGAGAACGCGACACTGAGCATCGGGCGGAGGTTGTGCGGCCGGATCGAGCGGACCAGGTCGAACAGCGAACCCTGCTTCAGGAACTTCGGGCTGAACCCGGCGTACGGGCCGAACATCAGCGAGGACGAGCCGTCGACGATGCGGGTGTCGAGGTGCGGGACCGACATCGGCGGAGCGCCGACACTGGCCTTGCCGTAGACCTTGGCCGCGTGCTTCTGCACGACCTCGGGGTCGTCGGTGCGCAGGAACTCGCCCGACACCGGGAAGCCGCCGTAGCCGCGGATCTCGGGGATGCCGGACTTCTGCAGCAGGTGCAGGGCCCCGCCGCCGGCGCCGACGAAGACGAACTTGGCGGCGATGGACTGGGTGGAGCGGCCGACCTCGTTGCGGACGTCCAGCGCCCACCCGTCGAACACCTTGCCGCGGCGGATGCCCCGGACCTGGTGGTTCGGCTCGAACTCGACCCCGTCGACCTCGAGCTGGTCGAACAGCTGCCGTGTGAGCGACCCGAAGTCGACGTCCGATCCAGCAGCCGAGTACGTGGCAGCGATGGGCTGGTCCTTCTTGCGCCCCGGGATGAGCGCGGGGGCCCACTTGCGGATCTGTTCGGCGTCGTCGCTGAACTCGAGCCCGGCGAACAGCGGGTGGTCCTTCATCGCCAGGTACCGCTTGCGCATGTACTCGACGTTGTCAGTGCCCCACACGAACGAGATGTGCGGTGTCGGGTTGATGAAGCTGGACGGGTCGGGCAGCGTGCCGTTCTCGACCAGGAACGACCAGAACTGGCGTGACACCTGGAACTGCTCGTTGACGGTGACGGCCTTCGCGATCTCGACGCGACCGTCGGGCAGTTCGGGCGTGTAGTTCAGCTCGCACAGCGCCGAGTGCCCCGTACCCGCGTTGTTCCACGGGTTCGAGCTCTCTTGCGCGACGCCGCCCAGGCGTTCGTACACGCGGATCTTCCAGCTCGGCTCGAGCCGGTGGATGAGCGCACCGAGCGTGGCGCTCATGATACCTCCGCCGATGAGGACGACGTCGATCGGTTCCACCTGCTTCACTGCCACCACACGATCCTACAAGCGTGCGCCGACAGGGTGAACAGCAGACGGACAGACTGGAGGCCCGGTGCCAGCTGGCACCGGGCCTCCGGTCAGGACGTTCCTACGCCGCGACCGCGCGGCGCGCGACGACCACTTCGGCGATCTGGACGGCGTTGAGCGCCGCCCCCTTGCGCAGGTTGTCGTTGCTGACGAACAGCACCAGGCCGTGTCCCTCGGGCGCGGACCGGTCGGCGCGGATGCGGCCGACGAACGTCGGGTCGGATCCCGCTGCCTGCAGCGGCGTGGGCACCTCGGACAGCTCGACGCCGGGGGCGTCCGCCAGGATCTCGGTCGCACGCTCGGGCGTCAGGGTCCGGTCGAACTCCGCGTGCACCGAGATCGAGTGCCCCGTGAACACCGGCACCCGCACGCAGGTGCCCGCGACGAGCAGGTCGGGCAGTTCGAGGATCTTGCGGCTCTCGTTGCGGAGCTTCTGTTCTTCGTCGGTCTCGCCCCAGCCGTCGTCGACGATGCTGCCCGCCAACGGGACGACGTCGAACGCGATCGGCCGGACGTACTTGACCGGGTCGGGGAACGTCACCGCGGAGCCGTCGTGGGTCAGGCCCGCGGTGTCCTGCTCGAGTGCGGCACGGGCCTGACCGAGCAGTTCCTCGACCCCGGCGAGCCCGGAACCGGACACGGCCTGGTAGGTCGTCGCGACCAGGCGGCGGAGACCGGCTTCGGCATCGAGGACCTTCAGGACCGGCATGATCGCCATGGTGGTGCAGTTCGGGTTGGCGATGATGCCCTTGCCGGCGGCGTCGATGGCGTGCGGGTTCACCTCGCTGACGACGAGCGGCACCTCGGGGTCGAGCCGCCACGCGCTCGAGTTGTCGATGACCAGGGCGCCGGCTGCCGCGAACTTCGGTGCGAGCGAGCGGGATGCGGTGGCTCCGGCGGAGAACAGCGCGATGTCGATGCCCGACGGGTCGGCGGTCTCGGAGTCCTCGACCACGATCTGCTCGCCGCGGAACGGCAGCGTCGTGCCGGCGGACCGGGCGCTCGCGAAGAAGCGCACGGTGGTGGCGGGGAAGGCGCGCTCCTCGAGCAGGCGGCGCATGACGGCGCCGACCTGGCCGGTCGCGCCGACGACGGCGATGGTGAGGTCAGACACGGTGGGGGCTCCTGCGGTGGTGGGTCGGCGGCCGGTGGTTGGTCAGCGGCCGGTGCCGGCGTAGACGACGGCTTCGTTGTCGGCGTCGAGGCCGAACGCCTCGTGCACCACGCGCATCGCCTCGTTGAGGGTGTCGGCACGGGTGACGACCGAGATCCGGATCTCCGACGTGGAGATCATCTCGATGTTGATCGACGCCTGGTGCAGCGCCCGGAACAGCTCGGCGGAGACCCCGGCGTTGGTGCGCATGCCGGCGCCGACCAGGGCGAGCTTGCCGATCTGGTCGTCGTACTGGATCCCCTCGAAGCCGATGTCGCTCTTCGCGACCCCGAGCGCGGTCAGGACGTTCTGGCCCTGGTCCTTCGGCAGGGTGAACGAGATGTCGGTCCGGCCGTTCGACGCTGACACGTTCTGCACGATCATGTCGATGTTCGCGCCGGCACGGGCCACGATCGTGAAGATCTCGGCGGCCTTGCCCGGCTGGTCGGGGACCCCGACGACGGTGATCTTGCCCTCGGAGAGGTCGCCGGCGATCCCGGTGATGATCGGTTCTTCCACGGTTTCCCCCTTCGCGGGGTTGTAGACGATGGTGCCCTCGGCGTTGCTGAACGACGAGCGGACATGGAGGGTGACGCCGTGCCGTCGGGCGTACTCGACGGCACGGATGTACAGGACCTTGGCGCCGGACGCCGCGAGCTCGAGCATCTCCTCGCTCGTGATCCGGTCGATCTTGTGGGCCTTGGGGACGACGCGCGGGTCGGCCGAGAAGATGCCGTCGACGTCCGTGTAGATCTCGCAGATGTCGGCGTCGAGCGCTGCGGCGAGTGCCACCGCAGTGGTGTCCGAGCCGCCCCGACCGAGCGTGGTGATCTCGCCGGTCGTGCGGTTGAAGCCCTGGAAGCCGGCGACGATCGCGACCTGGCCGGCGTCGAGGGCCTCGCGCACACGCTTCGGGGTGACGTCGACGATGCGTGCCTTGCCGTGCTGGGCATCGGTGAGCATGCCCGCCTGGCTGCCCGTGTACGACGAGGCTTCGACCCCGAGGCTCTTGATCGCCATCGCCAGCAGCGCCATCGAGATGCGCTCCCCCGCGGTCAGCAGCATGTCGAGTTCGCGGCCGGCGGGGATCGGCGTGACCGAGTGCGCCAGGTCGACGAGTTCGTCGGTGGTGTCGCCCATCGCGGACACCGCCACGACGACGTCGTTGCCGGCCTTCTTGGTCTCGACGATCCGTTTGGCCACGCGCTTGATGCTCTCGGCGTCCGCAACGGACGATCCACCGAACTTCTGCACGATCAAGGCCACGGGCGGGTACTCCTGGGACGAGGTTCCGCGACGGTGCGCGGCTTCGACAATCGTAGACGGTGTTTCGTGGATGTTGCGTCCGGGTGGGCGTCCACGCAAGGATCCTGCGCGGACGCCCGGGCCGTCGGGGTGCGGCGGTCAGCCGCCGACGAGCCGCCGACCCTCGAACGCACGACCCAGCGTGACCTCGTCGGCGTACTCCAGGTCACCGCCGACGGGCAGACCGGATGCCAGCCGGGTCGTCCGGATCCCCATCGGCACGAGCAGGCGGCTCAGGTAGGTGGCCGTCGCCTCGCCCTCGAGGTTGGGGTCGGTCGCGATGATGACCTCTTCCACCGTGCCGTCGGCCAGGCGCGTCATGAGCTGCTGGATGCGCAGGTCGTCCGGGCCCACGCCGTCGATCGGGCTGATCGCGCCGCCGAGCACGTGGTACAGGCCGCGGAACTCACGGGTGCGCTCGATCGCGGCGACGTCCTTGGCCTCTTCGACCACGCAGATCACGGCCGGCTGGCGTCGGGGATCGCGACAGATGCTGCACCGCTCGGACTCGGTCACGTTGCCGCAGACCTCGCAGAACCGCACGCGTTCCTTGACGTCGGACAGCAGTTCGGACAGGCGCGTCGGGTCGAACGACTCGCTCTGCAGGATGTGGAAGGCGATGCGCTGCGCCGACTTCGGGCCGATGCCCGGCAGGCGGCCGAACTCGTCGATCAGGTCCTGGACGATGCCGTCGTACATCAGGCTCCCTCGCTCAACGAGGTCTCTTCGATGAACTGCGCACCGAGGATCTCACGCACCACGGCCTCGCCGTAGCGGCCGGGGACCGCGGCGCGGCGGGGCTGCTGGGGCGGCCTGGGCGGTTCGGCAGGCGTCGCGGTCGACGTCGCAGGCACCGGGGCCGCCGCCGGGGCGGGCGCCGCCGTCGCCGGACCGATACCGCGAGCCATCCCACCGTCGTCCGGCGGGACGTCGTCGAAGGGTCCGTCGTCGAGCGGGTAGTCGTCCACCGGGACACCCGGTGCAGCGGCGGTCCGGTCAGGAGACCCTGCTGGCGTGGACCCGTCAGCCTGCGCTGGCGCGGAGGCCGGCGCGGGCGTGCGCTGCTGGTTGGACGCGGTCTGCGCGGACGGCGCGGGCCGATCGGTCGGTGCGGACTGCTGCGATGCCGCACCGGTGCCGGTGCCGGTGCCGGTGCCGGTGGCGACCGTGGCGGGTGCGACGGTGTCTCCCGGGCCGGTCGACCCGAAGGGGGCCCCCCAGGCGGGTTCGACGTCGTCGGGCACCGCGCCGGCCGTCGGGTCGGTCGCCGGGATGGATGCGACGGCCCAGGCGGTCACGGGCTCGTCGGACGGTGGTGCCGTCGTGGGCTCGGGCGACGGAACGGCAGGTGCGGACGCCCGTGCCGTGTCAGCTGTCTCGGACGTCGGTGCGGGAGCCGGGGACTGCGACGCAGACGCAGCAGCAGCGGGCGCCGTCGCCTGCGCCGTGTCTGCGCGCTCGGACGCCTGCGCCGGAGCGGCGGGAGCGGACGCCACCGCCGGTGCCGCGGGTTCGGCAGACGGTGTCTGCGTGGGGACGGCGGACGGACCACCCGCACCGGATGGACCAGCCGCACCGGACAGCGCCGAAGCGCCACCGGTCGGACGCTGCTGGCCGGAGCCGCCCGGGCCCCCCTGGCCCGGACCACGAGCGACGAACTTCACCCGGAAGCCCAGGACGTCGATGATCGCCTGACGGACGAGTTCGCTCACGCTGGTCGCCGGGTCGGACATCTCCTTGAACGAGGCGACGTCCTGCTGGCTCGGGAACGTCAGCGCCAGCACGTCGTCGCGCAACGCGGTGACCTGCGCGGTGACGATGACCGTCCACGCGGAGCGCTTGGCCCGCTGGACGTGCTCGAGCACCTGGGGCCAGGCATCGCGCAGTTGCTGCAGTCCGACCGCCGCGATGGGCTGGACCGCGGGCTCGGAGCCGATGACGGTGCCCTGCCCTGTCGAGGACGACGATGCCTGTTCGGAGGGCTCGGACGACGTGGCCGGCATGGTGGACTCCGCGTGCGGGGTGCTCGGCGCCACGGCAGCCCACGACGCCGCGGCGTCCTGCGCTGCGTTCGCCGCTGCCGCGGGCGCGCCCTGGGGCTGGGGCGACCCGGCGTTCGGAGCCTGCGCCGAGGTCGCGGGGGTCGAGGGCGCCTGCGCCGAGGGCGCCAGCGTCGCTGGGGCCGGCGTGGGAGCGGGCGTTGACGCAGCCGCAGCGACCGGACCCGCCTTCGGCGCTGCCTGCGCTGCCTGCGGCGCGGCGGCACGGGATGTCGGCACCTCGGCTGCCGCCTGGTGTCCGCCGGCATCGCCGACACCGACCCGGCGCTCCAACCGTTCGACCCGGGCGAGCGCGCCACGCTGGGTGTCGTCGGCCTCGGGGACGAGCATCCGCGCGACCATCAGTTCGAGGTGCAGTCGGGGCGAGGTCGCACCGGTCATGTCCGTCAGGGCACGGTTGGCGATGTCGGCTGCGCGGGACAGCCCGGTGGCACCGAACACGCCGGCCTGCCGCGACATCGTGTCGAGTTCTTCGGGTGAGATGCCGCGCAGCACGGCGCCGGCGCTCTCGTTGGTGGCTGCGACGACGATCAGGTCACGGAGGCGTTCGAGCAGGTCCTCGACGAAGCGTCGCGGGTCCTGGCCGGTCTGCACGACACGGTCGACCGCCGCGAACGCCGAACCGGGGTCGGCCACGGCCAGGGCGTCGACGACGTCGTCGAGCAGGGCGCTGTCGGTGTACCCGAGCAGCGCGACGGCACGCTCGTAGCGCAGCGCGCCGTCTTCGCTGCCGGCGATGAGCTGGTCGAGCAACGAGAGCGTGTCGCGGACGGACCCACCGCCGGCACGCACGACCAGCGGCAGCACGCCGGGGTCGACCGTCACGGATTCCTGCGTGCAGAGCTGCTCGATGTACTCGAGCATCGCGGCCGGCGGGACCAGCCGGAACGGGTAGTGGTGCGTGCGCGAACGGATCGTGCCGATGACCTTCTCGGGCTCGGTCGTCGCGAAGATGAACTTGACGTGCTCGGGCGGTTCCTCGACCAGCTTGAGCAGCGCGTTGAAGCCCTGCGGCGTCACCATGTGCGCTTCGTCGAGGATGAAGATCTTGTAGCGGTCACGTGCGGGCGCGAACACCGCGCGGTCGCGCAGGTCACGTGCGTCGTCGACGCCGTTGTGGCTGGCCGCGTCGATCTCGATCACGTCGAGCGACCCGCTGCCGCCGCGCGCGAGCTCGAGGCAGCTCGGGCAGACCCCGCACGGGGTGTCCGTGGGGCCTTCGGCGCAGTTCAGGCAGCGGGCCAGGATGCGGGCCGAGGTCGTCTTGCCGCAGCCGCGCGGCCCACTGAACAGGTACGCGTGGTTGACACGGTTGGTGCGGAGCGCGGT
This sequence comes from Microbacterium sp. M1A1_1b, assembly GCF_053345565.1. Taxonomy (NCBI): domain Bacteria; kingdom Bacillati; phylum Actinomycetota; class Actinomycetes; order Micrococcales; family Microbacteriaceae; genus Microbacterium; species Microbacterium sp. M1A1_1b. The sequence continues at coordinate 630,868 of NZ_JBKFAJ010000002.1, read as the reverse complement.
GCGGAGCGGATCGGTGACCTGCGACTGCCCGATCAGCTCGGCGAAGTTCTCGGGCCGGTAACGGCGATACAGGGCGGTGACCACGCGACAAGGGTAGCCGGGACGGCCGACACCCGGAGGCCGTTCTCCACAGGCACCCGGACCGTGGGCAGAACCCCGCCCGGGAACGAAGAAGACTCCTCACGCACCCGCCAGAGCCCGGTTGCCCTTGCTGCGTTTCCGCCCTGGGGGAGTTGGCCTGGATGGCGTCACGTGAGGAGCCTCGGGAAGTCTACCGGAACCCTCGGGCATCATCGGACACATGAAGATCGCCATCGCCGGAGGCCACGGCCAGATCGCCCTCCTCCTCGCCCGACTGATCGTCGACGCCGGACACGAGGCCATCGGCATCGTCCGGAACCCCGCACACGTCTCCGACGTCGAGCAGACCGGCGCCACCGCGCTGATCGCCAACCTCGAACAGCTCGACGACGACGAGCTCGCCCTGCGGCTGCGCGGTGTGGACGCCGTGGTGTTCGCCGCCGGGGCCGGTCCGAACAGCGGTGCCGAGCGGAAGCTCACCGTCGACCGTGACGCGGCGATCCTGCTCGCCGACGCTGCCGTCCGACTGGGCATCGAGCGCTACGTGATGATCTCGGCGCTCGGGGCGGACGCCTACGACCGCGAGGCCGCCGTCGTGCCGGCGAAGGACGACCGCGCGGTGTTCCAGGTGTACCTGCGGGCGAAGTCCGAGGCCGACGCCGACCTCCGTGCCCGCCGGCTCCGGTGGACCATCGTCCGCCCGGGCGGGCTGCTCGACACGCCCCCGCAGGGCACCGTCACGGTCGGGCGCACGGTTCCTCGGGGATCGATCCCCCGAGCCGACGTCGCCGCGCTGGTGCTGCACGCGCTGCTCGACGACACCGCCGTGGGTGTGCAGTTCGAGGTGACCAGCGGCAACACGCCGATCCCGGCGGCGCTGGGCGCGCTCAGCTGACGCGAGCCCGACAAGCCGACCCGAGCCAGACGAGCCGACCCGAGACGGACAGGAGGCCCGGCGCACCACGTGCGCCGGGCCTCCTGTCCGTCGGGTGTCGCTACAACGCGACCGCCGCGGACTGGCGCGCGATCTCGAGCTCTTCGTTCGTGGGGACGACCAGCACCGCCACCCGCGAGGAGTCGGTGGAGATGAGCCGCGCGTCCCGGGAGTGCAACTCGTTGCGGTCGTCGTCGATCTCGATGCCGAGGTGCTCGAGGCCGGCCAGCACCCGGCGCCGCAGCAGCGCGTTGTTCTCGCCCACGCCCGCGGTGAACACGACCGCGTCGAGTCCGCCGAGCTGCGCCGTGTACGCCCCGACGTAGCGGCGGATGCGGTGCCGGTACACGGCGAGCGCTGCCTCGGCGGTCTCGTCCCCGTCGACCGCTGCGGCCTGCACGTCGCGCATGTCGCCGTTGCCGGTCAGCCCGAGCAGGCCCGAGCGCTTGTTGAGCATGTCGTCGAGCTCGTCGAAGGACAGCCCGGCCTGCCGGTGCAGGTGGATGAGCACCGCGGGGTCCAGGTCGCCGGACCGGGTGCCCATCACCAGGCCCTCGAGCGGGGTCAGGCCCATCGACGTCTCGATGGAGCGACCACCGTCGATCGCCGCGGCGGACGCCCCGTTGCCTAGGTGCAGCACGATCGTCTTCAGCTCGGACAGCGGCCGGTCGAGGAACAGGGCGGTCTGCTCGGAGACGTACTTGTGGCTGGTGCCGTGCATGCCGTAGCGGCGGACGGCGTACTGCGATGCCAGCTCGGCCGGGATGGCGTACGTGTAGGCCTCGGGTGGCATCGTCTGGTGGAACGCGGTGTCGAACACGGCGACGTGCGGCACGTCGGCGAAGACCTGCCGCGCGGCGCGGATGCCCTCGAGGTTCGCCGGGTTGTGCAGCGGCGCCAGGCTGGAGAGCTCGTCGATCTGCTGTTCCACCTGCGGCGTCACGATCGTCGCCCGGTCGAAGGTGGTCCCGCCGTGCACGACCCGGTGGCCGACCACCGACGGCGGGTGTTCGTCGAACGACGGCCCGGTGCTCGCGAAGGCGTCGATCATCGCCTGGAACCCCGCGGCGTGGTCGGGGACCGCTGCGTGGTCGTTGGACGCGGACTCCCCCGTCAGCGCGTTCGTGTGCTTCCACGACCCCGAGGACTCACCGATGCGCTCGACGAGCCCGGACGCGAGCGTCCGCTCGCCGTCGAGTTCGATGAGCTGGTACTTGAACGAACTCGATCCGGAGTTGACGACGAGGGCGGAGGTCACGTGTGGCTCGCTTTCTGTGTGGCCCGGTGGGCCGGACGGGAGGCTCGGGTGCGGATCCGGCGGGTCAGGCCGCGTCGGGCGCGGTGCCGTCCGCGGGTGCGTCGGCCGTTCCGGCCTGGATGGCGGTGATGGCGACGGTGTTCACGATGTCGCTGACGAGCGCCCCGCGGGACAGGTCGTTGATGGGCTTGCGGAGCCCCTGCAGCACCGGGCCGATCGCGACCGCACCGGCCGAGCGCTGCACGGCCTTGTAGGTGTTGTTGCCGGTGTTCAGGTCCGGGAAGATGAAGACCGTCGCGTGTCCGGCCACCGGGCTGTCCGGCATCTTCGTGCTGGCGACGGTGGGGTCGGCGGCTGCGTCGTACTGGATGGGACCCTCGACGAGCAGGTCCGGACGGCGCTCGCGCACGAAGGCCGTGCCGGCGCGGACCTTGTCGACGTCGGCGCCCGAGCCGCTGTCACCGGTCGAGTAGCTGAGCATCGCGACCCGCGGCTCGATGCCGAACTGCGTGGCGGTCTCGGCGGAGGAGATCGCGATGTCGGCCAGCTGCTCGCTCGACGGGTCCGGGATCACCGCGCAGTCGCCGTACACCAGCACGCGGTCGGCCAGTGCCATCAGGAAGACGCTCGACACGATCGAGGTGTCCGGACGGGTCTTGATGATCTCGAACGACGGGCGGATGGTGTGCGCGGTGGTGTGCTTGGCGCCGGAGACCATGCCGTCGGCGAGCCCGAGGTGCACCATCATCGTGCCGAAGTACGACACGTCGGTCACGGTGTCGCGCGCGAGCTCCATGCTCATGCCCTTGTGCGCACGCAGGCGGGTGTACTCGGTGGCGAAGCGCTCACGCAGCTCGGGGTCGAACGGCGACAGCAGCTGGGCGGCGTCGAGGTCGAGCCCGAGCTCGGTGGCCCGGGTCCGGATGGCGGCGGGGTCGCCCAGGATCGTCAGCGTGCACACCTGGCGCTGCAGCAGCGTCGAGGCGGCCCGGAGGATCCGGTCGTCGTCACCCTCGGGCAGCACGATGCGCTTGGCGTGCTCGCGGGCCCGGTCGATGAGTCCGTGCTCGAACATCAGCGGCGTGACGACCCCGGACGGCGTCACCTGCAGTCGCGCCAGGAGCTCGTCGGCACCGACGTGCCGCTCGAACAGCGACAGCGCCAGGTCGGCCTTGCGCGGCGAGTCGGCTGCCAGCCGCCCGCGCGTCTGGGTGATGCGGAGCGCCGTGTCGTACGTGCCCAGGTGGTTCGTCGCGATCGGCAGCGAGCTGGACAGCCCCTCGAGCAGCCGGGTGATCTGCGGCGCGGTCTCGAACCCGCCGTTCAGGATCACCCCGGCCAGGCTCGGGAAGGTCTCCGACTGGTTCGCCAGCAGCGTGGCGATCAGGACGTCGTTGCGGTCGCCGGGCACGACGACGATGCCGCCCTCGATCAGCCGCGGCAGCACGTTCTCCATGCTCATACCGGCGACGACGGTACCGAGGGCTTCACGGTCGAGCAGTGCTTCGTCGCCGCGGACGAACGTGGCGTCGGTCGCGGCCAGCAGCGCCCGCACCGTCGGGGCGACCAGGACCGCGTCCTCGGGGATCGCCCAGACCGGGGTGTCCGGGTGGTGGTCGGCGACCGCGACCGCGACGCTGTCACAGATTGCCGCCAGGGCGTCCGGGTCGGCGCGGTTCACCACGACGCCGAGCAGCTGGGCGTGCGCCGCCCGGAGTTCGCTCGTCGTGACGTCGGCGACCTGGCCCATGTCGGCCGGCGTCCGGGCGCCACGCTCGGCAGCGACGCGACCACCGAGCACCAGCAGGACCGGGGCACCGAGGTTCGCAGCCACCTTCGCGTTGAACGACAGCTCGGTCGGACTGCCGACGTCCGTGTAGTCAGACCCGAGCACCACGACCGCGTCGTACTGGCGCTCGACCTGACCGAAGCGGCCGACGATCGTGGCCAGGGCGGCGTCGGGGTCGGCGTGGACGTGGTCGTAGGTCACGCCGATCGCGTCGTCGTAGGCCTGGTTCGTGCCGGTGTGCTGCAACAGCAGCTGAAGCACGTAGTCGGGTTCCTCCACCGAACGGGCGACCGGCCGGAACACGCCGACGCGGCCGACCGTCCGTGCGAGGGTCTCGAGGACACCGAGCGCCACCGTGCTCTTGCCCGTGTGTCCTTCTGCTGACGTGATGTAGATGCGGGTCGACACGGTCCCAGCGTATCCGCGCGCTCACCGTGGCCACTGGGAGCGACGGACCGGTGGACGACGGTGGTCCTCCACAGGCGCGAAGACCTGTACCATGGGGTGTCGTCATCGCGAGATGGCATCAGGAGAATTCGCCTAGTGGCCTATGGCGCACGCTTGGAAAGCGTGTTGGGTGCAAGCCCTCGGGGGTTCGAATCCCCCATTCTCCGCACGATCACGAGCGCCTCCGCACGAACACGACCGTGTCCGTACGGTCGCGAACCGAAGCGCGGGACCCGCCAGGGCCCCGCGCTTCCGTCGTCCCCGGGGCACTCCGCGCGGGATGACGTGTCACCGGTCCCCCACCCTGCGGACCCCGCTGCACCCCGTCCGCCATGAACCTGACGCCAAGGGGTGGACCGGTCTGTCGCAGCCCCGGGACGCTCCCCTATGCTGACCGGACGGGCGGCCCGACACGGGTGCCCGAGGGGACGAGGAGAGCCACCGTGGGGGAGACGACCGTGCCGACGGCGGCGAAGGCCCGGCCGACGTACGACGTCGTCCTGCGCCCACGGTCGTCGCTCGTCCGCTCCACGGCGCTGAGCATCGTCTTCTCGGTCGTCCCACTGGCCGTCGCCCTGGTCTGGGTCTCGTTCCCGCTCCGCCTCTGGCCCGTGTTCGCGGCGGTCGTCGTGGTGCTCGCGGTGCTGGTCGGCGTCGTGTTCGTGCGACTCCGGTCGGCGTTCGTCGGGATCGGTCCGGACACGGTCACCGCCCGCGGGCTGGTCGTCGCGGTCCGCAGCTTCCCACGCACCGAGGTCGCCGGCATCGTCCTCGGCACCACCTTCGGCAGCTCGGTCGACCGCACCACACGCGAACTCGTCGCCCTCGACACCGACGGCGCGAAGCTCTTCCGGATGCGGGCGGACGTCTGGGGCGACCCGGCCCTCGACCAGGTCGTCGAGGCCCTGGGCGTGCAGGTCACCGAACACCCCCGGCCGATGCCGGCGCGTGACTTCGCGCGCCGGGTGTTCGGCGCACGCAGCGACCGCTCGTAGCGCAGGTCCGGACACTCCCGAACCACCGGACGGGCCCGCGGCTCGCCCGAACGCGCACAGGCGCTTGACAGCCGCTGGGCCATGCGTGACCCTGACAGGGCCTCAACACGAGTGCCACCACATCCGGACCTCACCAGTCCGGCCGGGACCAACCACCCCGGAGGGTCGGGGGCGGCGCTCATGGGCCCCTACAGCCGGCCGCCCCCGGGACGGCCTGTCGTCGCGCGTGAACGCGGCGGCAGGTCATCGGGTGTTCCCGCGTATCCGACGGGAACCGGGCAAGCGTACCGGGTGCTGCCGTGGGAACGCGGTTTCCGACGTCGAACGTGCCCTGGTCGCGCCCGCGCCGCTCTCCCCTCCCCCGGACTGGGGTGGCGCCGGAGGACACATGCGGGCCGCACGTCCTGGCATTCCGCTCAGCTTGGTCCTAACGTGACTCGGACATCGCACAGTCGGAACTCGAGGTCCCTACCCTCGCTTTCCGCGTATCCGAAAGAGGTTGCCATGTCGCAATCGCGTGCGCGTTCGTCGCGCCGTGGACCAGCACTGATGGGACTCATGGGAGTCTCCGTCGGCCTGGCCGTCACCCTGCTCGCCCCCTCCGCCGCGTCTGCCGCCCCTGTGGTCTCACAGGGCACCGGCCGTCTCGTGCAGACGTCACTGCTGAGCTCGACGGTGCTGGACACCGTCGCCTCCCTCCGCGGTGCCGCCGCCGTCAACGCGGACGCCACCGGCGACGTCGTGGTGAACACGCCGCTCGACGCCACGGCGGTCGGTGAACTCGTCCAGCTCCGGGCGGACGCATCGAACCTGTTCGGCACGAACGGGATCATCCAGCTCGGCGCCGTCGGCCAGTACGGCCGTGCCGCGGACGACGGCTCGTCGGCCGCGTTCTCCGGCGCGGTGTCCCAGGCCGCCAGCCTGATCGGTACCGGGACGACCGTCACCGGCGGCGACGTCGGGTCGCCCACCGCGGGCAGCAACGCCCAGGTCGCGGTGGGGACGAGCACCAGCCCGGTCTCGCTCAACGTCGCCCTCACCGGACTGGCAGCGTCCGCCCAGCAGACGGCGGACGGCACCCAGACGGGGCGCTACACGCTCACCGACGGAAGCGTCATCGTCGGTGGGACCGTGCTCGCGCCGACCCTGAACAGCCTGCGTGGACCGCTCACCACGGTCCTCGGGGTCGCGAGCGGGATCGGCGTCAACGTCGCCAACCCGATCGCTGCCGACGGCACGGTCCGGGTCACCCTGCAGCAGCTGCTGACGGCCGCGGGCGTCACCAGCGTCAACGACCTGCCGGCGAACACCAACCTGCTGACCTACGTCCCGCAGGCCGTGACTGCGCAGCTCACCACGTCGGTGAACGCCACGCTGACCGAGCTGACGACGCGCGCAGCGGCGCTCGGGCTCACCGGGGCGGTCCTGAACACGGCGCTCACCACCGCCCGTGGCCTGCTCAACCCGGTGCTCACCGGACTGGGCGCGACGCTGGCGACCAACCTGTCCCCGGTCATCGACGCCGCCCTGCAGCTGAACGTGAACCGGTCGTCGACGAGCGCGGACGGCGCCTTCACCCAGACGGCACTGCGTGTCGGTGTCGGTCCGAACGCGAGCGTGGCGGCGGTCGACCTGGCCAGCGCCACCGTGGGCCCGAACGCCGGCATCGCAGCGGTGCCGGTCGTGAACCCCGCGTCGGCGAGCATCGCCGGTGGTGGCGCCCTCGTCGCAGCCGCGATCGCCGCACTCATGGTGCAGCGTCGTCGTCGGGCCGCGACGGCAGCGGTCTGATGTACCGCGCAGGCTCGATCGGGCCGTCCGTCATGACGGGCGGCGTGGTCGCAGCGGGTGCCGGCGCCCCCGCGATGGGCATCGCGCTCCTGGTGCTCGGCGCCGTCCTGGCAGCGTTCGTGCTGTGGCGCGTGCTGTACCGCCGTCGACACGACTCCCGCGTCGACCGGTGACCCGTGCTCGTCTGCCCCGTCCTGTGGATCAGGAGGACGGGACGGGCGACGCCAGGAGGAGCCCGACGTCAGGGTCGTCGCACTCCTCCTGACCCGATGACCGTGGAGCTGGTCTGACCGCTCCACGGTGATCGCACCCGCGGACACGCACGCTCGGGACGTGCGTGTCCGCGGCCCCTCGCTCACACACCCTCTTCTCCAGGGAAAGGACCCCGTGTCCGCCTCCGAGTCCGCGCAGACCCTCGCGTTCGTCCTGCTCGTCGTCTTCCTCGCCTACGTCACCGCCATCCTCGTGCCCTTCCTCCGTCGTCGTCCGTCCGCCGAGGGCGACCCCACGACGCTCGACTGGCACGTGTTCGTCGCCTGCCGCGACGAGGTCGTCGTCATCGGCGACACCCTCACGCGGCTGCGTCGGGACTTCCCCACCGCGCACGTCTGGGTCGTCGACGACGCCAGCACCGACGGCACCGGCGACGTCGTCCGGCAGCGGACGGACCCGATGGTCCACCTCGTCGAACGCCGGCTGCCCGACGCCCGCACCGGCAAGGGCGCCGCACTGAACGCCGCGTACGCCGCCCTCGCCGCCTGGCTCCCCGCCGAGCACGACCACGACCGGGTCGTCGTCGTGGTCGTCGACGCCGACGGTCGCCTCGCCACGAACGCCCTCGCCCAGGCCGCCGGACCGACCGCGTTCGGCGACCCCCGGGTCGGTGCCGCACAGGCCGCGGTGTGGATGTCGAACCGGACACCGCTCGACGGCTCCCCCGCCGCCGGTGCCACGACGTCACGCTGGGGTCGCTGGCTCGTCCGGATGCAGGACATCGAGTTCCGCACGGCCATCGCCGCGATGCAGTGCCTGCGCGGCCACACGCTGTCGGTCGGCCTCGGTGGCAACGGGCAGTTCACCCGCCTGAGCACCCTCGACCGCATCGGCGCAGCGAACGGCACGCCGTGGCACGGGTCGCTGCTCGAGGACTACGAGCTGGGCGTGCACGTGATGCTCGCCGGCTTCCGGAACGTGTACCTGCACGACACGCACGTCGAACAAGAGGGACTGCCGTCCGTCCGTCGGCTGCTGACGCAGCGGACCCGGTGGTGCCAGGGCGGCATGCAGTGCGCCAAGTACCTCCCCCGGATCTTCGCCTCGCGGCACGTCACCCACGCCGGCGCGATCGAGGCGAGCTACTTCCTCGTGCAGCCGTTCACCCAGCTCGCCGGGGTCGTCCTGTGGCCGACGGTGCTGGTCACCATGCTCGCCGCCGGCACCGTCTCAGCGGGCAGCGCCGCGGCCTGGGCCGCCGAGAACTGGTGGCTGCTGCCGCTCGTCGTCGTCACCGGCATCGCGCCGTTCGCGATGTGGCCGCTGATCTACCGTCGCCGCGCCGAGCCCGGCACACGGGTGCTGACCGCGCTGCTCTGGGCGCTCGGTTACTGGCTGTACATGTACCAGAGCTACGTCTGCGTGCCCCGCGCCTTCGTCCGTCTAGTCCGCGGGCGCGCGGGCTGGGCGAAGACCCGCCGGAACGCCGAGTCCGGTCCGCTGTTGCTGGCCACGGAGGTCTGATGTCCCACGCCGTCGCGGTCGCCGACCGCCCCGCTCGCCGCCACGGCGGTCACCTGGTCCTCGCCGCGCTCGCCGTCGCCGCCGCGGTCGCGGTCCTGGCGACCTCCGGTCGCATCCACCCCCTGGAGGCCCGTGGCGTCGCCGCCGCGCTGGCTCCGCTCGCCGACGGTGGGACCGCCGCGTCCGGCAACGTCGCGTACTTCGGCATCGGCACCGCGACGGTGCACGGCATCCAGATCACGCCGATGTGCTCGAGCGTGGTGCTCGTCGTGCCGTTGCTGCTGCTGTCCGCGGTCCTGGCGCTCGTCACCCGCGGACGCCGGACCCCCCGCGTCGCCCTCGCCCTGACCGCATCGGTCGTCCTCGTGGTGGCGTGCAACACCATCCGCTACCTCGGCTCGGCCCTCGCGCTGCAGGCCTGGGGCGAACAGGGGTTCGACGTCGTGCACGAGTACGCCGGTTCGCTGTTCGTGATCGCCGGGTTCGCCGCGGCCTTCCTGCTGCAGCTCGGCATGACGCTCGGCCGGTCGCGACCGGCCCGTGGACGCGGACGCCGTTCCGCGGGCCGGGAACCGCTGCCGGAGGTGGCCGGGTGATCGGGCGTGGACGGCTGCTCGGGGCGGTCCTCGCCGTCCTGACGAGTGGCGCCCTGGTGTGGGGTGCCGTGACCGTGGCGTCCGCCGCGGCACCGCCCCGCGCCGCCGCGACCGCGCTCGGCGTCGGGTCGTGCCTGGACCTGCCGACGGCCCGCGACCGCGCCGCCCGCACGGCGCCCGACACCGTGCCCTGCGCCGACGAGCACACCCACCAGGTCTTCGCCGTGGCCGCCGTCCCCGGTCAGGCGGGCGAGTGGACCACGCGTCCGACGGCGTCCGTGTTCGCCGCGGCGACCGCCGGTGTCTGCGGCCCGGAGGCACTCCGCGGGTTCCTCGGTGCCCAGGCCGTCGACGCGTTGACCGACCTGACCATCAGCCGGTTCGCGCCGTCGGCCCGGGGGTGGGCGGACGGGTCGCACCGCGTTGCCTGCACGGTGTCCGTGCCGGTCGACGCCAGCGCGACGCCCCTGCCGCTCCGGACCTCGTTGCAGGGGATCGCCGGGCGTGCGGGCTCGGGGCGGGACGGGTCGGCCGTGGTCCGTGCGTGCCGTCAGCAGGCTCCCGCCGGCGCCGCGTGGGCCACGCACGGTGCCCGGGTGCGCTGCGACCTGCCGCACAGCACGCAAGAGGTGGGCGCCTGGATCGCCCTGCGCGACGGAGCGGCCGAGCTCTCGCCCGCGACCGTCGCCACACGCTGCCGCGACGCCGCCGAGACGTTCGTCGGCGGGCCCCTGCCGGACGGTCTGGCACCCTCCGGGGTCGTCGTCCGGGCCGACGGCGCCAGCACGCTCCGCTGCACGATCGGAGGTGGACCCGGTGACGACCGCACCGACGTCGTCGTCCTCCCGCGCTGAGCACCGGGGAACCGGTCCCACGCGCACCGACGCAGCGCGCACCGCTCGCGCTGCCCGGGCGTCGACCGCCGCCTCCCGCGTGTTCCGCTGGGCTCTCGGCCCGGTGACCTTCGCCGTGCTGCTCTGGCGCTGGTGCAGCGCACTGCCCGGCATCCGGGTCGACGACGCCGTCCTGTGCACGCTCGGCGTGGCACCGCCCGCGACCGCTGGTGCCACGACCTGGCCCGCGCACGCCTGGTCGGCCGCCGCGTGCTCTCCCGTCGACGGCACCGCGACCGTGACCAGCGCCGCCCTGCCCGCACGGCTCGCCGAACAGCTCACACCGCTCGTGACCGGCGCCACGGGACTCGACCTGCGCGTCCTCGCCGGGGTCCTCGCAGTCGTCATGACCGTCCTGGTCGTCGCGGGGTCAGCGGCGGTGCCCGGACGTCCCCTCGTCCGCGCCGGCGTCGCCGTGCTGGCCGTCGTCGTGCTCGTCGACCCCTGGTCGACGCAGGTCCTGCTCGGTGCCGGACCGGCGTCGGCGGCCCTCGTCGGTGCCGCGGCGACCGCGGTGTCGCTCGCGTGGGTGACCCGCCGTCCGTTCACCGCGACGATCGCAGCCACCGTGAGCACGGCCTCCTGGTCGACCGCCGCGCCGTCGCTCGGCTGGGTCGTCGTGCCGGTCGTCGCCGCCCTGGTCGTGGTGCTGGTCGTCCGCACCTCGGGCGTCGAGCGCGTCGTCGGGGTCGCCGTCGTCGCCGCAGCGATCGCGGCGCTCACGACCACGGCCTGGGCGGGCGCACGTCTGGCGTCCCAGGACGACGCCGTGGACGCCCGGACACGGCACGTCCAGATGGTCGCGTCCGTGACCGGGTCCGACGTCGCACGCGCGACGTTCGGTCTCGGCCCGGGCACCGGGGACGGCGCCGTCCGCGACGGCGACCCCGACCCCGCTTTCGCGTCGCTCGACGACCTCGCCCTGGTCCGTGGGTCCCTCGTGCACCCCGCCACGACGGTCGTGCTGGCGGACCGGGCCGTCTCGGCGCTCCTCGACGCGGACACCGGGCCGGCCGAGGACGTCGGGACCACACCGGTGACGGTCGTCGCGGGGGCGTTCGCCGGCCTGCCGCTGCTGGCACTCGGACTGCACCTGGCGGTCGCAGCGGCATCGGCGGCCCTCGCCGGCCGCCGGCGACTCGGGTCGCGGGCCACCGGGGTGGGGATCGCCGCGCTGGTGATGCTGACGGCGTCGTGGGCGGTGTTCTGGGGCTGGGTGCTCACGGGCGACCCGGCCGACCCCGTCCCCGCGGTCGTCCTCACCGCCACCACCCTGGCACTCGTCCCGCTGCTGCCCGTGCAGCTCGCGGTCCTGCTGCGCAGCGGTCCCGCCGTCAGTGGACGGCAGCGACACCGCCGCATCGTCCTCACCACCGTCCGGACAGGAGCCCACCGATGACCACCCGCCCACGTGTCCTCGTCGTCTACGGCACCCGTCCCGAGGCCGTCAAGGTCGCGCCGGTCGTCCTCGCCCTGCGCGACGACCCGGACCTGGAGACCCTGGTGGTCGACACCGGACAGCACCCCGACCTGACGGCGGCCGTGCACACCGCGTTCGGCACCCACCCCGACCGCACGCTGTCAATCGCGCAGCCGGGGCAGTCCGTCGGCGCCATCGCCGCGCGCACCATGACCGCGGTCGGGGCGCTCATCGAGGACTGGCGACCGGACCTGGTGCTGGTGCACGGCGACACGACCGCCGCCGCCGCGACCGCCCTCGCCGCCCACTACGCGCACGTGGCGGTCGCGCACCTCGAGGCAGGGCTGCGGTCCGGGGACCTCTGGTCGCCCTGGCCCGAGGAGGCCAACCGGAGCGTGATCGGCCGGATCGCCGGACTGCACCTCGCCCCGACGCCGGCGGCCGAGCAGAACCTGCGCCGCGAGGGCATCGACGAACGCAGCATCGTCGTCACGGGCAACACCGTCGTGGACGCGCTGCTGGACACCCTCGAGCGGACCCGGCCGAGCATGCCCGAGGAGCTCGAGACCCTGGTGTCGTCAGCGCGTCAGGTCGTCCTGTTCACCGCGCACCGCAGGGAGTCCTGGGGCGGTGGGCTCCGACAGGTCGCCGCCGGGCTCGCCGACGTGCTCGCCGACCGGCCGGACACCCTGCTGATCGCCCCGCTCCACCCCAACCCCGTCGTGCGGGCGGCCGTGGTCCCCGAGCTCGACCGCATCATGAACGCCGTCGTGACCGACCCCTTCACTCACCCGACCTTCTGCCGGGCGATGCAGGTGTCGACGGTGATCGTCACCGACTCCGGCGGCGTGCAGGAAGAGGCACCCTCGCTCGGTGTGCCCGTGCTGGTCACCCGGGACACCACCGAACGCCCCGAGGCGGTCACCGCGGGGGCGAACCGCCTGGTCGGGACGGACCGCGACGGCGTCGCCACGGCACTCCGACGGGTGCTCGACGACCCGGCCGAGCGGGCGCGGATGGCGGCGGTGGCGAACCCCTACGGCGACGGGCAGGCCGCGCGCCGGGTGGTGCGTGCCGTGCGGGCCCACCTCGACGTCGCGGCACGACACCGGCGGCACGAGGACACCCCCGCGTTCGCCGACGTCGCCACGGGCCGCCCGTGAAGGCGCTGCCCGCGACCCTGCTGGGACTCGTCGCCGTCGCAGCGGTCGTCGGGGGGCTCGTCCTGCTGCACCAGCCGGCGCCCGCGCCCTCTGCCGCGCTGGACCTGGACGGACGACCGGTCTCCGTGGACGTCCGGACACCGGACGGGGGCACCGTCACGGCGACTCCGGCTCCAGCGCAGCGCGCGGTCCCGCCGGACTCGTCGGACCGGCTCGTCGTCCCCGCGGTCGGCCTGGACGTGCAACTCGGCACGATGTCCGTGCACGGTGGCGTGGTCGACCCGCCCGGGTTCGCGGCCGCGTACCAGGTCGTGGGGCTGTCGAACAGCGTCCCGACCGCGACCGGCACCTACATCGCGATGCACGCCCTGCGCGGTGGCGGACGAGCGCCCGGGAACGCGCTCTGGGACACGGACGCAGGACGGGCGCGCATCGGGGTCGGGGACGTCGTGCGCGTCGAGGGCGCGTCGTGGCGGGTGACGAGCATCGGGACGCCCACCAAGCAGTCCGTCCCGGGCGACGACCGGCTGTGGTCGACCGGTCCCGACGAACTCGTGCTGCTGACGTGCCTGGAGCGTCCGGACGGCGGTCCCTCGACCCGGAACGTCGTGGTGACCGCCGAACGGACCGGCTGACACCACCCGGCCAGGGCGTTGTGGAGCGGGCTGCCCGGGCTACTTCCGTCGGCGCAGGGTCGAGAAGATCCCCTGCACCACCTCTTTCGCGATGGTCCCCCCGAGCCCGCCGCCGAGCAGGTCGGACAGCGGGTCCGTCGACCGGCGCCTCGACGTCGTCCGGGTGCTCGACCGGGACGAGCCGCGCGAGCGCTTCGCCTCGGCGGCACGCTCGGCCCGCTCGAACTCGCGCTGCGTCCGCTCGTACTCCTGCTGCGCGCTCGCGTGTTCCCGCGCCTCGCGCTTCGCGTCCGCAGCAGCCTGCTTCGCGGCGGCGGCAGCCGCGCGCGCCGCCTCCTTGTCCGCCTCGGCCGCAGCGGCCTCGGCCGCCTCGTGCGCGTCGGCTGCCGCGGCCTCGGCAGCAGCTGCCTCCATCCGGCGGGCCAGCATCTCGTGCGCGGAGTCGGGGTCGACGCGGGTGCCGTAGGTGGCGAGCAGCGGGGACGAGGCGACCCGGGCCTCCAGGTCGGTGGCCGGCATCGGCTCCATCGATCCCTGCGGTGCACGCAACCGGGTCCACGCGACCGGGGTGGGGGCACCCTTCTCGTTCATCACCGTGACGATCGCCTCGCCGGTGGCCAGCGACGTCAGGACCTCACCCAGGTCGTAGCCACTCGTCGGGTACGTCGACACGGTTGCCCGCAGCGCCTTCGCGTCGTCGGGCGTGTGGGCACGGAGCTGGTGCTGCACGCGTGACCCGAGCTGCGCCAGCACGTCGTTCGGCACGTCCTTCGGGGTCTGCGTGACGAAGAAGATGCCGACGCCCTTCGACCGGATCAGTCGCACCGTGCGGGTGATCTGGTCGAGGAAGTCCTTCGAGGCACCGTCGAACAGCAGGTGGGCCTCGTCGAAGAAGAACACGAGCTTCGGCTTGTCCTGGTCGCCGACCTCGGGCAGCTCGTTGAACAGGTCCGCCAGCAACCACATCAGGAAGGTCGAGAACACCGCGGGCTGGTCCTGCACGCCGGGGACCTCGAGCAGGCTGACGATCCCCCGCCCGTCCGCCGCCGTCCGCAGGAAGACCTGGGTGTCGATCTCGGGTTCGCCGAAGAACTGGTCGGCGCCCTGGTCGGCGAACGTGATGAGCTCGCGCAGGATCACCCCGACGGTCTGCTTCGACAACCCACCCAGGTCGGCGAGCTCGGGCTTGCCGGCGTCGCTCGTCAGGAAGGTCAGGACGCTCCGCAGGTCGGTCAGGTCGACGAGCGGCAGCCCGGCCTGTTCGGCGTAGTGGAACACCAGCCCGAGCGAGGACTCCTGCGTGTCGTTCAGGCCGAGCACCTTCGACAGCAGCAGCGGACCGAACCCGGACACCGTCGCGCGGATCGGCACACCGGTCCCCTGCCCGCCGAGCGAGTAGAACTCCGCCTGGCTGGCAGCGGGCGCCCACTGCTGCCCGATGCCGGCCGTCCGCGCCAGCAGCTTGTCGCTGCTCGCCCCGGCGACGGCCAGGCCGGACAGGTCGCCCTTGATGTCCGCGGCGAACACCGGTACACCGTTCGCGGCGATCTGCTCCGCCAGCACCTGCAGCGTGCGGGTCTTGCCGGTGCCGGTCGCCCCCGCCACCAGCCCGTGTCGGTTGAGCATGCCGAGCGGGATGCGGACCTGCACGTCGGGCAGCGCCGCACCGTTCACCAGGGCGCCGAGTTCGAGTGCGCTGCCCTGCACGGTGTAGCCGTCGCGGATCGCGGCGACGCCGGCGTCGTCGAGCGGACCGACGGGAGGCTCGGTGCCGGCCGACGGCGCGGGCGCCGGTACCGCGGTGGCCGGGTCCGGGGCCGCGGGTGCGGGTGCGGGTGCGGGGGCGGGGGCGTCCGGCGCGGGGGCGTCCGGCGCAGGGGCGTCCGGCGCAGGGGCGTCGCTTGCGGGGGCTGCTGCAGCGAGTGCCGCTGCCAGTTCCTCGGCGCGGGCGACGGCCTGGTCAGCGAGTCGTCGTGCCTCGTCGGCGGCGGCCCGTGCTGCCTCGGCCGCTGCCCGTGCCTGCTCCACCGCGTCACTCATGGGCACAGCCTAGGGACGCGGCGGGTCGGGCGCCCGGGCGATCTCGCGACGTGCACCGACCCCGAACGACATGTCCGCTGTCGTTCGACGTCGGCGATGTCGCAGCGCGCGCAGCCCGCCACGTGCGCGGACCCCGAACGACAAGTCCGCTGTCGTACGACGTCGGTCATGTCGCGACACACGCACACGCGCAACTGACGACGCGGACCCGCGCCTCAGTGCGTCAGCGCCGGCACCGTCCGAGGTCGCACGACGATCCACAGCAGCAGGATCGCCACGGCCGACGTGCACGCCATGACCGCGGCCATCGGCGCCGCCTGCGAGATCCCGAGCACGCCGACGATCGGCGAGATGAGCCCCGCGACGCCGAAGTTCAGCGCCCCGAGCACCGACGCGGCCGTCCCCGCCTCTTTTCCGTGCGAGGCCAGGCCGATGACCTGGACGAGCGGGAACGAGAACCCGCACGCCGCGATGAAGAACCACAGCGGGATCAGCACGCCGACCAGCCCCGCGCCGAGCAGGTCGAGGACGATGATCGCGACGGCGGCCAAGAACAGCGTGGCGGTCGAGCACGCCAGGATCCACTGCGGCCCGACCCGCTGTGCCAGCCGTGCGGAGATCTGCACTCCGAGCACGACGCCGATCGAGTTGACGGCGAACAGCAACCCGTACTGCTGGGCGTCGAGTCCGTAGACGCCCTGGAACAGGAACGGCGACGCGCTGAGGTACGAGAACAACCCGCTGAACACCATCGCGCCGATCAGTGCGACGCCGACGAAGATCCGGTCGCTGAACAGGGCCTTGTACCGCTGCCCGATCGTCGAGTGTCCGGCCTCGTGCCGACGTGCCGGCGGCAGCGTCTCGACGATGAGCAGGATCGACGCGATGACGACCGCCAGGCCGTAGCAGGCCAGGAAGACGAAGATGCCGCGCCAGCTGGTGAACCGCAGCATCTGCGAGCCGATGAGCGGCGCGAGGATCGGGGCCAGGCCGTTCACCATCGCCAGCCGTGACAGCATGCGGACCAGGGGCTTGCCACCGAACAGGTCGCGCACCGTGGCCATCGCGACCACACCACCGGCCGCGGCGCCCATGCCCTGCAGGACACGGAACAGTCCGAGGACCTCGATGTTCGGCGCGGTCGCAGCGCCGATCGACGCGGCGATGTGCACCGTGGTGGCGATGATGAGCGGCAGGCGCCGGCCGACCTTGTCACTCCAGGGCCCGACCAGCAGCTGTCCGGCCGCGAACCCGAGCGTGGTGGCGGTGAGCGTGAGCTGCACGGCCCCGTCGGTGACGCCGAACTGCTGTTTGAGCGACGGGAACGCCGGCAGGTAGAGGTCGATCGTGAACGGGCCGAGCGCGGTCAGGGCGCCGAGCACGAAGACGTACACCAGGCGCTGGGCGCGGGACAGGGAGTCCCCGGGGTGCAGGATGACCCGGATCGAACCGGTGGTCGCGGGCGCGGTCACAGCAGGGTCCTTCGGCGGTGAGGGGCGGTTGGCGGGAGTGCGGTCGGCGACGATCGAATCGATTCGCCCGTGGAACCATCCTACGGGCGACGACCCCGCCCGCGACACCCGTTGCCGCGTCGCACCGCGTGTCGAGCACCCTGCCGCGCAGCCGGGACATCCCACCTGCGGTACCGTCGTACCGCCCGGGAGCCCTCGGGCCGGCACGGAAGAGGGGGTGGGCGTCATGGTGGACGCTCGGATCCTGCACACGACGGCAGCCCTGCGCGAGGCCATCCTGCGACTCGCCGCTGGTCGGCCCGTCTCGGAGATCACCGTCGCGGACGTCACCCGCGCCGCCGGCATCAACCGTGCGACGTTCTACTCGCACGCCGTCTCGCCCGGGTCGCTGCTGGCCGACGTCCTGACGCCGGAGCTCGACCACATCCGTGACGAGGACTCCGAGGCCCGTCGGGCAGCTGCCGAGCGTGGTGCCGACCGTGACGAGCTCGCGGCGATCACCCGGCGCGGCATCAACGCGGTCGTCGAGCACGTGGTCACGCACCGCGAGATCTACGTGCGGGCGCTCCCGGACCCGGACGACGGCTCGTTGCACCGGCTGCTCGTCGAGCACTTCACGCTGTCGAGCGCGATCCACATCCGCGAGCTCGACCCGGCCACGCGCCCCGACCTGCTCGACGACGTCGCGGCGGGCTTCGTCGCGCAGGGCTTCGTCGGTGCGATCGAGGCCTGGCTCGCTGGCCCGCGGCGCTCGCGCAAGGCCCTCGTCGACACGATCACCCTGTCGTTCCCCGCCTGGTGGAGCTGACCGGCCTGGTGGTGCTGACCGGCCTGGTGGAGCTGACCCGCCTGCGCGCGACCGGGTCGGAGACGACCCGATGACGGACGGGAGGCCCGGTGCCAGCTGGCACCGGGCCTCCTGTCCGTCAGCACGTCACGTCAGTGACGCGCCACCTGCGACATCCCGGTGAAGGACACCGCACCGAGGCCCGTCACGTCGTCGTACCCCTTCGCGGTGGTCAGCGACGTGTCGTGGTCGAGCGTGACCAGGAAGTCCTTGCCGCTGGTCGCACTGGTGTAGGCCAGGGCGATCGGCGACTTCGGGCTGGTCACGTCCGAGAACGCACTCGGCGTCGTCTTGTAGGTCGCGTACAGCGTCGGGTTGGCGAACCCGAGCCGGGTGTTGGTCGACTGCTGCACGAGTGCCGAGAGCGCTGCCGTCAGGGGCGAGGCCAGCGAGGTGCCGCCGTAGGTCTCGTTGACGAACTCCCCCGCGGCGAGCGTGGTGTCGTCGGTGATCGGACGGATGCCGATCGAGAACCCGGTGTACGGGTCGGCCAGCGCGGCCAGGTCCGGCGAGACGCGCTTGCCACCGGCCAGGGACGCCGGGACGACGCCCTTCTGGTAAGCGGGCTGGTCGAATAGCGTGCTCTGGCCACCACCGGCGCCTCCGCCGTCCAGGTTGCCGGGCAGCGCTGCCGCGTAGACGTTGCCGCGCGGGCTGCTGACGATCTGGTCGAGCACGTCGCCCCAGCCGGTCTCGAACGACTTCTTTCCGGTCTTGTCGATGCCGAGGCTGGTGCCGCCCACCGAGGTCACCCACGGGCTTGATGCCGGGAAGTCCGGCTGCGCGCTGCCGAGGGCGGCGGACTCGTCGCCGTGGTCGCCGCTGGAGAAGTACAGGCCGATGCCCTCACCGGCTGCCTGGATGTGCAGGTTCTCCTGGCCGCGGATGCTCGACAGCGGGACGTTCTCGCCGACGTCGCCGTAGCTGTTGCTGACGATCGAGGCCAGGCCCTGGTCGAGGATCTTCGACATCGCGACGTCCAGGCCACCGCCGCAGTTCGTGCCGCCGACGTACAGGATCTTGGCGGACGGAGCGACCGCGTGCACGGACTGCACGTCGAGGGTCTCCTCGCCCTGCCACCCGCTCGGCTGCTGGCAGAGCACCTGGTCGGTGAACTGCGACGGCGACGGGATGCGCTGCTGGAACGTGGCGCTCGTCAGGCCCGGCTCACCGTGCTGCTGCGAGTACGTGTTCGTGTCGTGGATGATCGTCGGCGAGGCGTAGGCGTCGATGATCGCGACCGTCTGGCCCTGACCGGAGACACCCTGCTTCGCCAGGGTGTCGACCCCGTACGCCGAGCGGATCTGCGACGGCACGTAGCCGCACGCGAAGGTCGGGACGACGGTCTTGCCGTACGCCGAGGGGACGGTCGCGGTGTGCTCACCGGCGTAGGCCGAGCACTTGGCGTTGATCCCGGTCGGTGCCGTCGCCTGCTGCTGCAGGGTCCGCGCCGGGGTCGACGTGGCGGGCGTCTGGCCCTGCTCGACGAGCTCGGGGTGGGTCAGCAGGCGTCCCTGGTCGACGCTGACGCCGCTCACGAGTCCGGCGATGGATGCCGGGAGGCTCGGTGCGGTCGACGGGGCGACCAGCGTCTGCTGGGCGTGCCGGTAGGAGTGCAGGGTCGTCCCGAGCACCGAGTTGACGACCGAGGCCGGTCCGCGGAACACGACGTACTCGTGGCTGGCGGGTACCGCGGTGATGGACAGGCCCTGCGCGCGCAGGAACCCGGTCACCTGGTCGACGTCGGCCTTGGTCGGCGCGTAGGCCGCGATCCAGGCCGCGGGCGTGAGCGGCTTGCGGTACTGCGGCGACCCGGGGGTGGACACCGCGGTGGCGAGTGCCTCGGCGCCGGCCTGGTTCTTCAGGGGCAGATATACCTCGCCCTCGACGTCGGTCGATGCGGCGACGGTGCCGGCGTCGTCGGACGCCGTGGCCCAGGCGGGCACGGAGTCCGGCAGGACCTGGCGCGTCGCGGCGTCGGCCGGACCGCCGGCGAACAGCACGGCACCGACGGTGCACGCGGCGGTGGTGACGGCGAGCGCGGTCAGGCGCCTGCGGGTGGAGGGGGTGGGAGAGCGTCGTTGCACGTCGGGTCCTCTCGGGAACTACATCGGCTGCGGTGAGCTGACTGTAGTAAGTACCGAGAACGAACGAACAGTCGGTGGTTCGACGGACTCCGGGTGTCACCCGGACGGGGGGTGACCCTGTCGCTGTGCTCAGCCCGTGTCCCCCGTGCCGGACTGGGCACGACGATGCTTCCTGAGTGCCGGCCGTGAACCCGGGGACGGGGGCTTGCGCTCGATGCGTGCAGTTGATGCTGGGCTTCCCGCGGCGTGCGTGCCCGCTGCGCTCAGTCGCGGGCGGGCTTCCCGCGGCGTGCGTGCCCGCCGCGCTCAGTCGCCGGCGGGCTTCGTGCCGCGCTGCAGCGACTCGACGACCGCGATCGCCCTGCCGACGGTCGCCGCGTCCGAGTCGGATCCCTGCACCCGGTAGTCGCCCGACAGTCCGTCTCCCCCCGTACCGGACGACGGCAGCGGGTCGCCGAGCGCGACGACCACGACCCCGGCGTCGTGCGCGGTCTGCACCGCACCGGTCAGGGCATCGGGGTCGGCTGCCTGGATCAGCAGGGCCTTGGCCCCGCGCCGGACCAGGTCACGGATGTCGCTCGTCTGCGACCCGGCCGGGTCGCTGGCGCTCGCCACGCGGACGTCGGGGCGGAAGCCCGCGGTCGTCAGGTCGGAGCGGAAGCGGTCGGGCAGCGCCACACCGCCCGAGGTCGCCCCGGGCGTGGCCGTGGCGGGCAGCAGGACGACGCCGATGACCGCATGCTGGTCGAAGCCCCCGTCCGAGCTGGTGAGGTCCGTGCTCTGCACCGGGGTCGGCGCCGCGGTGGTCGTGCCCGTGCAGCCGCTCACCGCGATGGCGGCAGCGAGCATCAGTCCGGCGGAGACCAGGGTGCGGCGCACGGTTCCTCCTCGTCGTGGGTCTGCCACGCTACCCGGTCTGCGCTGCCTGGTCGCTCGCAGGCGCTGCCTCGTCGCTCGCACGCGCTCCCTGGTCGCTCGCAGGCGCTGCCTCGTCGCTCGCACGCGCTCCCTGGTCGCTCGTGGGCGCTGCCTGGTCGCTCGTGGGCGGTGGGACGTGGCCCAGGCGGACCACGGCGAGCAGCCCGACGAGCGCGATGACGATCATGGCGGCGAACACCGCGGCGAACGCCATCGGGTCGCTCCGCCCGCCCAGCCCGGTGAACAGCAGCCCCGCGACGGCCAGCCCGACCACGCTGCCGGCGGCGTCCGCGATCGTCAACGCCGAGCTGGCGAACCCGTCGTCGCCTTCGGTCGAGAACCGCAGTGTGAGCATCGACGTGCGCGGGTAGGCGATGCCCATGCCCGCACCGCCGACGAACCACCCGGCGACGAGCACCCACACGGGCAGGTCCGCGAGCGCTACGGCCAGCGCGGCCACCAGGCTCACGAGCACCAGCCCGAGGCCGACGGCGAACGCCCGGGCAGCGGTGAGCCGCCGCTCCCCCATCCGGCCGTGCACCCAGCTCGCACCCGCCCAGCTCAGCGCGGCGACGGTCAGCGCCAACCCGGCGGCCGACGGCGACAGCCCGTGCTGGGCCTGCAGCAGGAACGGCACGTAGGCCTCGCTGCCGAAGAAGCCCGCCGCCAGCACGCCGCGCAGCAGGACGACCGACGGCAGCCCCGGAGCCGCCGTGAGCGTCCGCCTCGGCAGCAGCGGGCGGAGCGCGAACCACGCGCCACCGAGCCCGACCACCACGGCGGCGATCCGGAGCGCGACAGGCAGGTCCGGCGCCACGTTGAGCAGCAGCACCGCGACCGCTGCACCCGCCGACCAGGCGATCCGCCCGCGCTGCCACGGCGGACGGAGCGCCACGGCCGGTGCCTGCAGACGGCCGAGCGTCGGCACGAGCAGGGCGAACGCGGCGACGGCGATCACGAGCGCACCCGCGAACACCCAATGCCAGCTGAACAGGTCGGTGACGATGCCGGCGAGCGCGGGACCGACGAGCGCGGGCACGACCCACGCGGCCGCGAACCCGGCGAACACGGGGCCGTGCAGGTCCTCGGGGAAGATCCGGGCGACCAGCACGTACAGCACGACGTCGATCGCACCCGCACCGAACCCCTCGACCAGGCGGCCGGCCAGGAACACCGGCATCGTCGGCGCGAGCATCACGATGGCGGTCCCGATCGCGAACAGGGACGCGGACACCCACGCGACGACCCGGCCGCCGGCTCGGTCGGTCCAGTTGCCCGCGAGCACCATGCCCGGCACACCGGCGGCCAGCGGGGCGGCGAAGCTCAGCGAGTACAGGGTCTCGCCGTGCAGGTCGCGGCTGATCTCCGGCATGATCGTCGTCATCGCCAGGTTCTGGAATGCCGCGACGGCCACGATCGCCACCATGCCGATGGTCGGGAGCGCGAGGCCCCGACTGAACAGGGTGGTCCGCGTCGCCGTCGTCGTCACGCGGTTCATCGTAGGGCCGGCCGGTGACGGCGGGTCGACGGGCGGGGGGTGCCGCCGGTGCACGGCCGCGCGTCCGGTGGGGTCAGCGGCGGAGTGCCTGCTGCACGTCGGCCACCAGGTCGCCGGCGTCCTCGATGCCGACCGACAGCCGCACGACGTTCTCGGGCACGGCGAGCTCGGTGCCCTTGACCGAGGCATGCGTCATCTCGCTCGGGTACCCGATCAGGGACTCCACCCCGCCGAGCGACTCGGCGAGCGCGAACACCTCGGTCGACTCCGCGAACCGCTTGGCCGCGTCGGCACCCCCGGCCAGCGCGACCGAGAGCATGCCGCCGAACCCACGCATCTGTCGGCTGGCGACGTCGTGCCCGGGGTGGTCGGGCAGTCCGGGGTAGTAGACACGCTCGATCGCGGGATCGCCGACCAGGGCCTCGGCGACGGCCTGCGCGTTCCGCGAGTGCCGTTCCATGCGCACGGACAGGGTCTTGATGCCGCGGATCGTCAGCCAGGCGTCGAACGGCGACGAGATCGCCCCGGCACCGAACTGCACGAAGCCGACCCGTTCGGCCAGTTCCGGGTCCTTGAGCACGATCGCACCGCCGACGATGTCGGAGTGCCCGCCCAGGTACTTCGTCGTGGAGTACGCCACCACGTCGGCGCCGAGCGACAGCGGCTGCTGCAGCGCCGGTGACGCGAAGGTGTTGTCCACGACGACGAGCGCCCCCGCGGCGTGCCCGACCTCGGCCAGCACGGCGACGTCGGCGATCTTCATGAGCGGGTTGGTCGGGGTCTCGACCCACAGCACGGTGGTGGCCGGTGCACCGTCGAGCGCAGCACGCACCAGGTCGACGTCGCTCATGTCGACCACCACGAGCTCCACACCCCACGGCACGTGCAGGCGGTTCACCAGGCGGTGGGTCCCGCCGTAGACGTCGTTGCCCATCACGACGCGGGCCCCGGGGACCAGCACCGAGCGCAGCAGGGCGTCCTCGGCAGCCAGACCGGACGAGAACGAGTACGCGGCCGCGCCGCCGTCCAGGTCGGCGAGCAGCGTCTGCAGCGAGTCACGCGTCGGGTTGCCGGACCGCGAGTACTCGTAGCCGTTCCGCATCCCGCCCACGCCGTCCTGCACGTACGTCGAGGTCAGGTGCAGCGGGGGGATGACGGCGCCGGTGGCAGCGTCCGGCTCTTGGCCGGCGTGGACGGCGCGGGTGTCGAACTCGGTCATGTGGTGGTCCTTCAGATCGCATCGGACGGGAGGCCCTGGTCGGCTGGGCGCGGACAGCACGTCACGCGCGTGGCCGGGACTACTCCGACAGGTAGGTGAGCAGGTCGTGTCGCGTCAGCACGGTGACGGGTTTGCCGTCCTCGACGACCAGCAGCGCGTCGACGTCCTCGAGTGCACGGCGCGCACCCGAGACGGACTCGCCGATGCCGATCAGCGGGAGCGGCTCGCCGACGAACCCGGTCAGGGCGTCCGCCATCTTCGCGGTCCCGGTGAAGACCTGCTCGAGCAGGTCCTTCTCGGCGACGGCGCCGATCACCTCGCCGATGACGACGGGTGGTTCCGCGCTCAGCACGGGCATCTGCGAGACGCCGTACTTGGTCATGATGTCGACGACCTCGCGCACGGAGTCGGTGGGGTGGGCGTGCACCAGGTCCGGCAGTCGGCCGTCCTTGCCGGCGATCAGGGACCCGACCGTGCGGGCGTCGTCGGTCTCGGCGAACCCGTACGAGCGCATCCAGCGGTCGTTGAAGATCTTGCCGAGGTAGCCGCGGCCGCCGTCGGGCAGCAGCACGACCACGACGTCGTCCTCGGTCAGGTCACGAGCGGCCCGCAGCGCGGCGACGACGGCCATGCCGCTGGAGCCGCCGACCAGCAGTCCCTCCTGTTGGGCGAGCCGTCGGGTCATCGCGAAGGACTCCGCGTCCGACACGGCGATGATCTCGTCCGGCACGTCGGGGTCGTAGGCGCTCGGCCAGAAGTCCTCGCCGACGCCCTCGACCAGGTACGGACGCCCGGTCCCGCCCGAGTACACCGATCCCTCGGGGTCGGCGCCGATGATCCGGACCCCGCCGTCGGACACCTCGTTCAGGAACCTGCCGGTGCCGGTGATGGTGCCGCCGGTACCGACGCCGGCGACGAAGTGCGTGACGCGCCCCTCGGTGTCGCGCCAGATCTCCGGACCGGTGGTCTCGTAGTGGCTGCGCGGGCCGTTCGGGTTCGCGTACTGGTTCGGCTTGTAGGCACCGGGGATCTCGCGGACCAGCCGGTCGGACACCGAGTAGTACGACTCGGGGTGGTCCGGCGCGACGGCGGTCGGCGTGACGACGATCTCGGCGCCGTAGGCCGTCAGCACGTTCCGCTTGTCCTCGCCGACCTTGTCGGGCAGGACGAACACGCAGCGGTAGCCGCGCTGCTGGGCGACCAGTGCCAATCCGACGCCCGTGTTGCCCGAGGTCGGTTCGACGATCGTGCCGCCGGGGCGCAACTCGCCGGATGCCTCGGCCGCGTCGAGGATCCGCGTGGCGATGCGGTCCTTCGACGAGCCGCCCGGGTTGAGGTACTCGACCTTGACCAAGACCGTCGCCCGGATCCCCTCGGTGACACGGTTCAGCCGGACGAGCGGGGTGTCGCCGACGAGGTCGACGACCGAGTTCGCGTAACGCACACGGCGAGTCTAGGCGCGGCCCCCGACGGCCTCACCGTTCGAGACGCCCGGTTGCGCGTTGCGACTCGACGTGCGCCGTCACCGCCGCCGACACCTCTTGCCGGCGCCGCTCGATGACGTCGCCCATGTCGCGTGCCAGGGCCGGCGTGGACCGGACGACCTGGTCGAGCGCGGTCGCCGGGACCACCAGCACGGCGACCTCGGTCCGGGCGACGGCGGTGGTGAGCAGCGCCTCTCTGGTGAGCGCCGTCTGGCCGAGGTAGTCACCGGCCTCGACACGACTCGTGGGAAGCTCGGCGTCCTCGAAGGGCACCCGGAGGTCGGCGCTGCCGGACAGCACGAACCGCACGGCGTCGGGCACCGTGCCGGCGGACTGCACGACCTCGCCGGCGGCGTACCGCTCGAGCCGGACGACGGGCGCGAGCGCCGCGGCGTCGTCCCCGGTCAGGTACAGCGTCGGCGAGATCAGCGCGAGCGCTGCATCGCGCCGTTCGTCGGTCACGAAGTCGTCGGTCGTGTCGCCGTCCAGGCCGAGCCCCGCACGGCGCGCCGCGTACCAGAGCCACATCCGGAACGTCGCCAGCGCGGCGGCCTCCTGCGACGGCCCGCGGACCTCGAAGGCGACCTCGTACGCCGTCCCGCCCTTCGGCGCCGCGCTCGGCGACGTGCCGGGAACCAGCTGGGGCAGGACGGACGCGACCTGCGTGAGCAGGCCGACCACGGCTGCCGGAGCGTCGTCCGTCGTGAAGGTGAACTCCGTCGCGACCGGGAACGTTCCTCCTGTCCGGCTCAGGTTCGTGAACGAAGCACCGGCCAACGACGAGTTCGGGGTGATCAGGATGCCGTCGGCGGTCTCGATGTGCACCGACCGCCAGTTCACCTCGACCACGCGACCACGCGTGCCGCCCACGTCGAGCCAGTCCCCCATCCGGAAGGGCTGCTCGAAGAGCAGGAACAGGCCCGCGATGACCGGTCCCACGGCGGACTGCAGCGCCAGGCCGATCACGAGCGACCCGACGCCGAGCGCGGTGAACACCCCGCCGACGTCCGCGTCCCACACGACGCGGAACACCAGCGCCAGCCCGAGCGCGATCAGGACGATCCGGCCGATGTCGACGAAGATCGACGGGATCTTCTCGCGCCAGCTGCCCTTGCGTGCGTTCGTGAACAGCAGGATGTTCAGGCCGTTCAGTACGAAGACGATCACCAGGAACCCGAGCACCGTCGCGATGATGCGGTTCGTCGTGAGCTGTCCCGGGTCGACCGCGTCGGTGACCTGCACGGACAGGATGAGGATCGCGATGAGCGGTACCACGGCGTTCCGGAGCAGCCCGACGATCTTGTACAGGTCGTTGCCGCGTCGCTGCAGGCTCGACTGCAGCTCCGTCAACACCAGCAGCGTCACCGGCAGCCCGACGATCACCACGATCGCGGGCCAGAACCAGGACTGCTCCCAGACCGCGGTCATGCGCTCGGCCGTTCGAGCTTCCACACCCGCTGCGGGCCGGACTGCGTCTGGACCTCGCCGACGTCGCGCGCATCGGCGCGGTCACCGAGCTTGTCGACCACGCGCTGCGTCGCGTACACCCCCGGCGCGGGCGCGATGCCCTGCACCCGGTACGCCAGGGCGACCGCGTCGCCCCACATGTCGTAGACGATGCTCGACCGTCCGACCAGGCCACTCGTGACCTGCCCGGTGTCGACGCCCGCCCGCAGCGCCAACGAGGCGCCGTGCTGGGCGTTGAACCGTTCGAGCACCCCCTGGGCCTCGGCCGCGAAGTCGACCACTCGGCGCACGTTGTCCACGCGCGGGATGCTCAGGCCGCAGCTGGCCAGGTAGCCACTGCGGGTCGTCCGCACGCGCTCGATGCCGTGGCGCGACGCCGCCTCGTCGAACGAGCGCCACACGTCGTTCACGAGCGACAGCGACGCTTCGGCCGTCAGCCCAGCGGCCAGGTCGTCGATCCCGATGATGTCGGCGTAGACCACCGCGACGTCCTGGTGGTCCTCGGCGATCGTCTCGTCGCCCTGCTTGTAGCGCCGCGCGACCTCTTCCGGCATGAGCGTCAGCAGCATCGTGTCGTTCTGACGGCGCTGCTCGTCCAGCAGATCCTGCTTCACCCGCAGGCCGCGGCTCATGTCGTTGAACGCCACCCCCAGGTCACCGATCTCGTCGCCCGGCTTCGTCCGCACCTCGACCCCGATCTCGCCGGCACTGACCCGGTTGACCGCGGTCTGCAGTCGGCGGATCGGCCGGACGAAGACCTGCGCGAGCACCAGCGACAGCAGACTCACCAGGACGATGATGCCGACCAGCGCGAGACCGATGTTCCGCGTCAGGTCGTTCACCGGCGCGAAGGCCTCGGCGGTGTCCATCTGCGCCACGACCACCCAGCGCAGCCCGTCCACCTCGAGTGGAGCGTAGGCGGCCAAGGTCTCCTTGCCTCGGTGGTCGTTCGCGATGACGGTGCCGGTCTTCCCTTGCAAGGCCCGGGTCACGGGGGTGGTGTTCACCTGCTGCAGGAGGACCGAGCCCTTCACCGCGACCTCGCGCTTCGCCGTCGCCGGTGCCGTACCGGCGGCGATCACGTCCTGCTCGTACTGCTTCGGGTGCTCGATGAGCTGGCGCGGGTACGAGCGCATCAGGTGGTCGTCCCCGACCAGGTAGGACTCCCCGGTGTCCCCGAGCCCGTCGCTCTTCCACCCCTGGTCACCCGTCATCACCTGGTTGATCAAGTCGATGGGCACCTGCACGGCCATCACCCCGAGGACCGCACCGTCCTGCGAGACCGGACTCATGACCCACAGCGTCGGGACGTTCAGACTCGGGACGTAGCGCGCGAAGTCGGTCACCACGATGGCGTCGGAACTCGTCAACTGGAGTGCCTGCTGGTACCCGGACGCCAAGTTCGTGTCGCGGTACGGGCCGTTCTCCAGATCGGACCCCAGGTCGGCACCGCCGTAGGCCGAGTACACGACGTCGCCGTCGGTGTTCATCAGCAGCAGGTCCTCGTAGCCCTGGGCCTCGACCGCCTGCCGGAAGTACGACTGGTACTCGGCGTGCGCCGCACTCCACGCGCTGCCGTCGCCCGCGTCGTCCTGCTGGATGGCCTTGTCGTAGTCGTCGAACGGCGCCGTGTACCGCGCCTGCAGGTAGGTCTGCGGATCACGCGTCGGCGCGAACTGCTCCGGGTTCGCGGTCCCACCGCTCCGGCTGTCCAGCTGCGGGATGAACGTGTCCTGGTACCACCGGTCGACAGCCGACTGGTCACCGGACGACACCGGTTTCGTCTGCAGATCGCGCCACCCGGCTTCGAAGTCCTTCGTCGCGCCGATCACGCTGGCGTTGCGGCTCTGTGAGACCACCGTCTGCGTGAACTGGTCGAAGGAACGCTTGAGCTCGGTGATGCGGGACTCGCGCAGCGACGTGACCTGGTTGAGTGCTGCGGCCTGCAGGGAGTTCCGGCCGTTGACGTACCCGACGGCGCCGATCACCAGGGCCGCCAGGACGCTCACGCCCAGCAGCATCACGAGCAGCTTCGACTGGATGTCCAGCGAGCCCGTCGTCCGGAAGCGCCGCCAGCGGCTCCGCCGCTGGGGTGCCGGGTCGGAGCGGGGAGCTCCGGATGCCGATGGCGGGATCGGGTCGGGACCGGCGGTGGGCGAGGTCGCCGTTCTGGCGGACCGGGCGGCCGTGTCGGGGTTCGAGTCGGCGTTCGTGTTCGTGCCGGCGTTCGTGCCGGCGGAGCCGGCGTCCGGAGCGGGCGGAGGGAATGCGTTCACGGAGACTGCGATCAAGACCTCGCTGGTACGGCGAGCCACGGGTCGTGCAACGCCGCTGATTCGACGTGCTTCCACCTGTATCACGCGAGCAACACTCGCGTCCGTCGGCACTCGCGTCCGTGTCCGGCGAACTGTCCGCTAAGCGCTCACCTGCGTGATCCTCGCGCTCACCTGCGTGATCCTCGCGC
Organism: Microbacterium sp. M1A1_1b; assembly: GCF_053345565.1. Lineage (NCBI taxonomy): Bacteria > Bacillati > Actinomycetota > Actinomycetes > Micrococcales > Microbacteriaceae > Microbacterium > Microbacterium sp. M1A1_1b. The sequence goes on along the minus strand of NZ_JBKFAJ010000002.1, from coordinate 601,633 downwards.
TCGCCTGCGTGATCGTCGCGCTCGCCTGCGTGATCGTCGCGCTCGCCTGCCGGCTGCCACACCGTGAGCACAGGAGGGCTGGTCCGCCGTCAGTGGCCGACGGCGTCGACCGGCGCTGCCTGCTGCTGGTGCAGGGTCGCGTAGATGCCGTCCAGCGCCAGGAGTTCGTCATGGGTGCCCTGCTCGACGATGCGTCCGTGGTCGAGCACGAAGATGACGTCCGCGTCGCGCACGGTCGACAGGCGGTGCGCGATCGAGATCGTCGTGCGTCCCCGGGCTGCGGCGTCGAGTGCGGTCTGGACGACCCGCTCGGAGATGGAGTCGAGCGCGCTGGTGGCCTCGTCGAGCACGAGCACCGGCGGGTCCTTGAGCATCACGCGGGCGATGGCGATCCGCTGCTTCTCGCCGCCGGAGAGCCGGTACCCACGCTCCCCCACCACGGTGTCGTAGCCGTCGGGGAACGAGGCGATGGTCTCGTGGATGTTGGCTGCCCTGGCGGCGTGTTCGAGTTCGGCGTCGGTGGCGTCCGGCTTGGCGTACCGCAGGTTGTCGCCGATGGTGGCGTGGAACAGGTAGGTCTCCTGGCTCACGATCCCGACGTGTCGCATGAGGTCCTCGTGCTCGAGGTCGCGCACGTCCGCCCCGGCGAACCGCACCGACCCCTCGGTCGCCTCGTACAGCCGTGGCACCAGGTACGACACCGTCGTCTTGCCCGCCCCGGACGGCCCGACGAACGCGGCGAACTGCCCCGGTTGGAGTTCGAAGGAGACGCCGCGCAGGGTCGGCTTGTCGGCTTCGCCGTCCGGGTAGGTGAAGGTGACGTCCTCGAACGCCACGTGCCCGACCCGGCGCTCGTCGACCTCGGCGGCAGCGGGCGCGTCGGTGATCGCGGGCTTCAGGTCGAGGTACTCGAAGATCCGCGCGAACAGCGCCCCGGAGGTCTGCAGGTCGAGCACGACCCGCAGCAACCCCACCGTGGGGAACAGCAGCCGCGACTGCACGGTCGTGAACGCGACGATCGTGCCCGCGGTGATCGGGACCCCGCCGAGGATCAGGTAGGCGGCCACCAGGTAGATGATCGCCGGGATGATCGACAGGAAGATCTGCACGATGGCGAAGAACCACTGCCCGGACATCTGCTGCCGGACCTGCAGCGAGATCTGGTTGCGGTTCTCGTCACCGTATCGGTGGGTCTCACTGCGCTGCTGGTTGAAGCTCTTGGCGAGCAGGATGCCCGAGACGCTCAGTGCCTCTTGCGTGATGGCCGTCATGTCCGACAGCGACTCCTGCGTCTGCCCCGCGATCTTGGCGCGGACCTGCCCGACCCGGCGCTGCGCGATGACCAGCAGGGGCAACAGCACCACCGCCACGATCGTCATCTGCCAGCTGAGCAGCAGCATCGCCACCACGGCCGCGATGACGATGACGGTGTTGCCGAGAACCGACGAGATCGTGTTGTTCAGGACGCTCGCCACACCCCCGACGTCGTTCTGCAGGCGGGACTGGATGACGCCCGTCTTGGTGCGGGTGAAGAACGCCAGTTCCATGCGCTGCAGGTGCGCGAAGAGCCGCATCCGGAGCGCGCCCATCACCTTGTTGCCCACGGTCGCGGTCAGGTACGTCTGCCACACCCCGACGCCCGCACTCGCGATCCAGAGCACGACCATCGCCGTGACCAACCAGACCAGCACGGGCACGTCCGGGGTCCCCGACTTCGGGAACAGGCCGAGGTCGAACGCCTTCTGGGTCAGGAGCGGCGGGATCACCGACAGCGCGGCACCGATCAGCACCAGCACGACCGTGAAGACGATCGAACGGCGGTGCGGGACGAACAACCCGGCGATCCGACGCAACAGGTGGGGGACCTCGGGCGCCTGTGCGTTCGCGGCGCGCTGCGCGTCGAAGTCGCCGCTCGAGATGCGACCGCCGTGGCCGCCACCGCGCATCATGCTCATGCGAGTTCCCTTCCGCTCGGAGGGCCCGATCGGTCATCCGCGAGAGCAAATGTATCCCCGCGGTACGACAGCCGTGACGCGCGTCGGGACATCTGTGGAGAAGGCCGCTGACAGCGGAATTGACCCGTTCCAGAGGCCGTGCGAGCATGACCCGTCCCGTCCCCCGACCACGAGGTCCCATGTCGTCCGCGCCGCCCCGTCCTGCTCCGCCCCTCCGCCACCAGCTCGCCCGGCGGAAGCCGATCGACCAGCTGCAGGCCGATGCCGCAGCGGGTGTGGACGGCCAGCCGCTCCGCCGGACCCTGGGCGTCTGGCACCTGACGATGATCAGTGTCGGCGCGACGCTCGGCACGGGGATCCTGGTCGTCCTCGGCACGGCGGTCCCGCTCGCCGGCCCCGCGGTCTGGATCTCCTTCGTCCTTGCGGGTGTCGCGGCGCTGCTGTCCGCGCTGTCCTACGCCGAGATGGCTGGTGCGGTGCCGACCTCGGGCTCCAGCTACTCGTACACGTACGCGACGATGGGCGAGGGCATCGCATGGGTCTGCGGCTGGTGCCTCGTGCTCGAGTACGCCGTCTCCGTCGCGGCGGTCGCCGTGGGCGCGAGCGAGTACGTGGACGAGACGCTGCGGGTGTTCGGCCTGCACCTGCCGACGGTGCTCTCCGCTCCCCCGGGTGACGGCGGTCTGGTGAACCTGCCCGCGGCGGCGCTCGTGCTGATCGCCACAGCCGTGCTGCTGCCGGGTGCCCGTGAGAGCGCGTGGGTGAACACGCTCATGGTGCTCGTGAAGATCGCCTTGCTCGTCTTCTTCGTCGTCGTGGCGTTCACGGCGTTCCGCGCCGGCAACTTCGCGCCGCTCGCCCCGATGGGAGCCGCCGGTGTGACCGCGGCGGCGTCGCGGTTGTTCTTCTCGTACATCGGGTTCGATGCCGCGTCGACCGCCGGGGAAGAAGCGAAGGACCCGCGCCGCGACCTGCCCCGGGCGATCATCGGTTCGATCGTGATCATCACCGTGCTCTACATCCTGGTGGCGATCGCGGCGATCGGCGCCCGCCCGTGGGAGTCGTTCTCGTCGACCGAGGCCTCGCTCGTGCGCATCGTCGTCGACGTCACCGGTCGGCCCTGGGTCGCGCTGGTGTTCTCGATCGGCGCCGTCATCGCCATCGCCAGCGTCGTCCTGACGGTTCTGTACGGCCAGACCCGCGTGTTGCTGACCATGGCCCGCGACGGTCTGGTGCCGAAGGTCTTCGGTCGTGTCTCGCCGCGCACCGGCACCCCGGTCGCCAACACCCTCATCGTCGGGCTGGTCGTCACCGTCGTGGCCGCGCTCGTCCCGCTCGGCGAGCTCGCCGATGCGACGAGCATCGGCACGCTGGTGGCGTTCGCCCTGGTCAACGTGTCGGTGATCATCCTGCGCCGCTCGCAGCCACACCTGGAGCGCTCGTACCGCGTCCCACTGTTCCCGGTCGTCCCCGTCCTCGGCACCCTGTGCTGCGTGCTGCTCGCGGTCTTCCTCGGCGCCGGCACCTGGATCGCGTTCGGCGTGTGGATGCTCGCCGGTGCCGCGCTGTACCTGCTCTACGGCCGCCGTCACAGCACCCTGTCCTGAGCCACCCGCGCCGCTGCCCCCTCCCCTCCCGCCCCCGAACTGTCGACCTCGCGAAAGCGACAGTTCTCCGCGAACGTTCCGGCCCGAACTGTCGTTCTGACGGGAGTAACGGTGCGGGTCCGGCCCGATCTGTCCCTATGGCGAGGTGGTCGCGGTGCCCAGCCCGCTGCGGTCAGTGACACGGCACACGGTGCTGACGGAGGTGTGCCCGGAGGAGTTCCGGGTCTGTCAGGTGGCGCCAGTGCACGCGGACGAACCCGTTCACCTCGTGCCGGGCACGGACGCGGTCTTCGCGCACCTTCTCCACCCACACTGCCTCGGCACCGCTGCGCCCGCCGAGCATCGCCGGGTCCTCGTACTTCTGCCGCCCGTCGAACTCGATGACGATGCCCTCGCGCGGCAGCCAGAAGTCCACCCGGTCGACGGTGCCGTCGGCGTAGCGGAACTCGTGCTGGGGCTCCATGTCCGGGCATCCGAGCTCGGCGGCGCGAGCGGCGAAGAAGGACTCTCCCACCGACTCGTGCCTGGGGTCGCAGACCACCAGCGCATGCTCGACACGGGTGCTCCCCCATGGTCCGGCCTCCAGCGCGAGCTGCGCGAGGTCGTCCAATGCGCCGCCGTGCCGGAGAGAGTGGTCGAGCACGACGACGGCCGTCGAGAACGATCCGCGTCGTGCGAGCTCGACGGTGGTCTGCGCGAGGTCCGTGTACTCGACGCCGTGGAACCGACCGCCAGACGGACGCGGTCGGCCAGCGTGCAGCGTCAGCCCGACGCGTTGGAGGTCGTGCGCAACGCTCGGATCCACGACGTGGACCCGATCAGGCCACTTTTCGAGCCGCGGGACGCCGAGGATCGCCGCCGCGGAGTCCAGAGCCCACACCGCGTCCGGCCGGAGCAACGGCAGCACCGCACGCATCCGGACGAGGTGACGGCCGCGGCCGTCAAGTGCCTCCCACGCAGTTCGCTCGACGTACACCCCGTGCCGCACCCGCACGAGCTCGCCGGAACGGCGACGGCGTTGCAGGTGCCGCGCCGCTGCGCGATCGATCGCGGTGGTCCGGAGCATGTCGATGGAGTTCGCTGGGTGCATGGCGGCACTCTGTCGCTGCGCGCTGCCGCGTGGACGGTCGTCAGCCGATCTGTGGAGAAGTGCCGAGCCTCCCGACAGCCCGTCGTGTGCGCAATCGCGACAGATCTCACCCCGCGCCATCCCTCACCCGCGCGAAAGCGACAGATCGCGCCCAACAGTTGCAACTGATCTGTCGCTTTCGCGAAAGCGACAGATCGAGACTCGGCACCGGCACGACCCGCACGCCGCACTCACGACCCGCACGCCGCACACCCCACCCCGCACACGACGACGGCCGCCGCCCCGAAGGGCGACGGCCGTCATGCTGTGGAACGAGTTACGCGACCTCGACCGTGGCGCCAGCAGCCTCGAGGGCAGCCTTCGCCTTGTCAGCGGCTTCCTTGTTCGCACCCTCGAGCACCTTGGCGTCGGGGGTCTCGACCAGGGCCTTGGCCTCGCCGAGGCCGAGCGACGTGAGGCCACGGACCTCCTTGATGACCTGGATCTTCTTGTCGCCAGCCGACTTGAGGATGACGTCGAACTCGGTCTTCTCCTCGACCTCTTCGGCCGGGGCAGCAGCACCGGGCGCCGCGGCAGCGGCGACGGGAGCGGCAGCGGTGACCTCGAAGACCTCTTCGAACTTCTTCACGAAGTCCGAGAGCTCGATGAGCGTGAGCTCCTTGAAGGCCTCGATGAGCTCGTCCTGCGAAAGCTTCGCCATGATTTTCTCCTACTACTCAGTACGTGATGTGGTTGTGGAACGCGTGCCTGGTCAGGCCGCGGACTCCTGCTTCTCGCGGAGGGCGTCCACCGTGCGGACGGCCTGCGAGAGGGGTGCGTTGAACAGGTACGCAGCACCGAACAGCGAAGCCTTGAAGGCGCCGGCGAGCTTGCCGAGCAGCACTTCACGGGATTCGAGGTCGGCGAGCTTGTCCACCTCGGTCGCGGTGAGCGGGTTACCGTCGAAGTAACCGCCCTTGACCACGAGCTCGGGGTTCGCCTTGGCGAATGCACGCAGCGACTTCGCGACGGCGACGGTGTCACCGTGGACGAAGGCGAGAGCGGACGGACCGGCGAGCTCGTCGTCGAACGACGAGATGCCGGCGTTGTTCGCCGCGATCTTGGTCAGCGTGTTCTTCACCACGGCGTACGTGGCGTGCTCACGGATCGAGTTGCGGAGCTCCTTGAGCTGCGCGACCGTGAGACCGCGGTACTCGGTGAGCAGAACGGCGTTCGAGCTACGGAAGGACTCCGTGAGCTCGGCGACCGCAGCTTCCTTGTTCGCCATGGTTCTCCTTGGGGGTCTTGCCGGCTAGCCCCAGGTCCCCGGTTGCGACGTACACAACCCACCACACGAAAAAAGCTCCGGCGCAGAGGCTCGGAGCTGCTCCCCCGCAAGCGGATGGAGTGGTTCGGAACACCTGCGCGGGCTGCCTCGTGAGAGAGGACCTTCGGTTGTCGCGCAAGCACGACAACGACCGGCGGTCTTTGGCTTCGAGAACTGTAGCAGACCGCGGTGGCCCGGACCAACCACCGGACGGGAGGCCCGGTGCCGGCCCGCACCGCGCCTCCTGTCCGTCAGTGGGTCGCGTCCGCGACCACCGGGGTCTCCGCCCAGGCATCCGCCTGCGGAGCAGCCGCGGGCAGGTGCACCGTGAACACCGTGTCCCCGGGTTCGCTGGTGACCTCGACCGAGCCGCCGTGGGCCTGCACGACCGCGTCGACGATCGCGAGCCCCAGGCCCGTCGAGCCCGCGCTGCGGGACCGGGAGCTGTCGGCACGCGCGAACCGCTCGAACAGCTTCGGCAGGAACCCCGGGTCGATGCCCTGCCCGGTGTCGCGCACGGTCAGGTCGACACCCGCGGCGGTCGGAGCGATCCCCACCGTGATGCGGGTGCCGTCGGGGGTGTGGGTGCGGGCGTTCGTGACCAGGTTCACGATGACCTGGTGCAGGCGGGCGGCATCACCGAGGACGACCACGGGCGCGTCGGGCACGTCGACCTCGATCGGGTGCTCGGGCGATGCGGCGTGCGCGTCGTTCACGGCGTCGAACACCAGCCCGGTCAGGTCCACGTCGTCGAACTGGATCTCGCGGCCCTCGTCGAGCCGGGCCAACAGCAGCAGGTCCTCGACCATGCTCGTCATGCGGAGCGACTCGCTCTCGATGCGGCTCATGGCGTAGACCACGTCCTTCGGCAGGTCCCCGCCCATGCGTCGCGTGAGCTCGGCGTACCCGCGGACCGACGCCAAGGGCGTGCGGAGCTCGTGCGAGGCGTCGGCGACGAACTGCCGGACCTTCTGTTCCGAGCGTTCACGGGCCTGCATGGCGCCGCCGATGTGCTCGAGCATCCGGTTGAACGCGGTGCCGACGCGGCCGACCTCGGTGCGGGGGTCGGTGTCGGGCACGCGGACGCCGTCCAGCGCGTCGCTGCGCTCCAGCGGCATCCGGGCGACGGTCGACGCGGTCTCGGCGACGCGTTCGAGTGGCCGCAGTGAGCGTCGGACCACGATCGCCGCTCCCAGCGAGGCCGCGAGCAGCGCGAGCGCGGTGACCACGAGGACCACCCCGAACAGCTTCCACACGCTCTGGTACACCGGCGCCATCGGCAGCCCGACCACCAGGACCGCGGGCCCGACCGTGGCGGCCGTGACGCGGTAGCGGCCGAGGTCGCCCCCGAGGTCGATCGTGTGCGGCTGCTTGTCGACGGTCACCGATCCGAGCGGTGCGACCACGGAACCGGACAGGCGCTCGATGTTGCCGTCGTTGTCGAGCACGCTGCCGACGACGGCGTCCCCGTTCAGGAAGTACACCGTCAGCGTGCCCGAGGCCTGCCCGGACGGCCGGCCGATGTCGAGCCCGGGGCCGTTGCCGCCCTGCTGTTCCACCGACCGCTGCGCACGGCTGGTGGCGTACCGGAGCTGCTCGTCGATCGCCGAGCGCTGGATCGAGAACAGCGCGATGATGCTGCCCGCGCCGATGACCGCACTGACGGCGACGACGAGGGCGACGATGCTCAGGACGAGCCGGCGACGCAGGGTCACGGGGCGCTCAGGAGATCGGCTTGATGACGTACCCGACGCCACGCACCGTGTGGATCATCGGCTGCTCGCCGGCGTCGATCTTCTTGCGCAGGTACGAGATGTAGATCTCGACGACGCTGGACTTGCCGCCGAAGTCGTACGACCACACGCGGTCCAGGATCTGCGCCTTGCTCAGCACGCGGCGGGGGTTGCGCATCAGGAAGCGCAACAGCTCGAACTCGGTGGCGGTCAGCTCGATGGGCCGGCCGGCACGGGAGACCTCGTAGGACTCCTCGTCGAGCACCAGGTCACCCACGACGATGCGCGAGTCACCCGCCTCGGACACGGAGATCTGCGAGCGACGGATCAGCCCACGCAGGCGTGCGACGACCTCTTCGAGCGAGAACGGCTTGGTGACGTAGTCGTCACCGCCGGCGGTCAGCCCCGTGACGCGGTCCTCGACCGAGTCCTTCGCGGTGAGGAACAGCACCGGGGTGTCGTCGTTGTTCTGGCGCAGCCGGTTCAGCACCTGCAGGCCGTCGAGGTCGGGCATCATGACGTCGAGCACCATGGCGTCCGGCTTGAACTCGCGGGCCTTGGCCAGGGCGTCCTGGCCGCCGTTCGCGCTCGTGACGTCCCAGCCCTCGTAGCGGAGCGCCATCGAGAGCAGGTCGGTGAGGCTGGCCTCGTCGTCGACGACGAGGATGCGCAACGGGGATCCGTCGGCACGTGTGAGGCGCGGGGCTGTCTGCGGCGGGGAGATGGTCACGTGTTCGAGTGTCGAAGGGATTCCTATGAGTGGTCTGTGGAGCACCCCTCCACGCTCTGTGGATGATCCGGCAGTGCGCGGAGGAGCGTCTCCGTAGCGTCGGCCGCATGATCCGTTCCGCAGCCTGGCCCGCCGGTGCCACCGCCGTCGACGTCGACGCGCTCACCGCAGCGGCCGGGAGGACCGGCTCGGCCCCGGCAGACCGGCTCGCCCTGGCGCGCGCGGTCGCGGCCACCACCCCACCACTGACCGCAGGCACGGCCGGCCGGGTGTTCGTCACGCTCGCCGCGGTCGCCGCGGTCGACGTCGCGCTGGCCCGCACCGTCGAACCGCACCTCGACGCGCTCGGGATCCTCGCGCAGGCCAGGGTCGCCGCGCCGGCCGGGTCGACCTGGGGCGTCTTCGCTGCCGAGGCGTCCGGCGTCCGGTTGACGGCGATGCCCACCGCCGACGGCTCCGTGCTGCTCGAGGGCACCAAGCCGTGGTGCTCGCTCGCGTCGTCGCTGTCGCACGCACTGGTGACCGCGCACGTCGGGGACGCTCGGCAGCTGTTCGCCGTCGACCTGCGCCAGGACGGTGTGACCCCGCACGACGAGGCCTGGGTCGCGCGCGGGATGCCCGACGTGCCGAGCGGCCCCGTCGACTTCGACGGGGTGTCGGCGAGCGCCGTCGGTGGACCCGGCTGGTACCTGACCCGTCCGGGCTTCGCGTGGGGCGGCATCGCGGTCGCGGCGTGCTGGTGGGGCGGTGCGGTGGGGCTCGCACGGGTCCTGCGTGCGTACGCAGGGGCCCGCCCGGACGCGGAGCTGCTGCACGTCGCGCTCGGTGGGGTGGTGGCGGACCTGGCCGATGCCGAGGACGCCCTCGCCGATGCCGCAGCCCGGATCGACGTCCGGCCGACGGACGCTCCAGCCGCCCCGGACGTGGACTGGGCGCTGCTCGCGCAGACCGTCCGCTCGCGGGTCCGCCGTGCCGTGGACGCCGTGCGCACCAGGACCGTCGGCGCCGTGGGCCCGGGTCCGCTGACGTCCGACCCCGCGATGGCGGCCCGGGTCGCCGACCTGGAGCTGTACGTCCTGCAGGACCACGGCGACCGGGACCTGGCGCGCATCGGCCGGATGGTCCTCGAGCGCGGCGGTGTCGCGTGGTGACGTTCGACCACCGCGAACCGGGTACGGCGCCCGAGGACTGGACGGCCTTCCTCGACACCCTCCACCCCGTGCTGGTCGACCTGACCGACATCGCCGCCGTGCTGGTCGTGGCGCCGCACCCGGACGACGAGACCCTCGGCGCCGGTGGACTCATCGCCGTGGCGGCCGACGCCGGGCTGCCCGTGCACGTCGTCCTCGCGACGCTCGGCGAGGGGTCGCACCCGGACTCGCCCACCACCACGCCGTCCGAGCTCGCCGCGACCCGGGCCGCCGAGTTCCGGGACGCCCTGGCGACGCTGCACCCGTCCGTCACGGCGGAGCCGCTCGGCATCCCCGACGTCGGGCTCCGTGAACGGCCGGACGTCCTGCGCGCGGCCCTGCTCGCCCGGCTCGACGCCACCGCCGGGCGCACGCTCCTCGTGGCGCCGTGGTCGGGCGACGGTCACCGCGACCACCGCGTCGCCGGCGAGGTCGCCACCGCGGTCGCCGCGGACCGCGACGACGTCGCGCTGCTGTCGTACCCGGTCTGGGCCTGGCACTGGGACGACGTCCGAGCGCCGGCCGCGCCGTGGCACACCGCCCGCGCGCTGCCGCTCACGGCGGCGATCCGTTCCCGCAAGCGCGCGGCCCTGGGGACCCATCGTTCCCAGGTCCTGCCGCTGTCTCCGGCGCCGGGTGACGAACCCGTCGTCGACGAGCGGCACGCTGCGCACCACCTGCGCGACTCCGAGTGGTACTTCGGTGCGATGGGCTCGGGGTCGGGCTCGCGGTCCCGTGCGTCGTTCGACGAGCACTACGCGCGGAAGCCCGAGGGGTGGGACTTCGACGGGTCCTGGTACGAGCGGCGGAAGCGTGCCCTCACCCTCGCCGCACTCCCCCGCGAGCGCTACCGGTCCGCAGTCGAGATCGGCTGCGCCACCGGCGTGCTGACGGCAGCGCTCACCGAGCGTGCGGACGCGGTGCTCGGCACGGACATCGCCGCCGCTCCCCTCGCCCGGGCTCGGATCCGGGCACCACGGGCACGGTTCGTGCAGGCGGCGCTGCCCGACGAGTGGCCCGCGGGACACTTCGACCTGGTCGTGCTGTCCGAGGTCGGCTACTACCTGTCGCCGGCGGACCTCGACGCCACGATCGACCACGTCCTGGCGTCCCTGGACGACGACGGCGTGCTCGTCGCCTGTCACTGGCGACACCCCGACGACCAGGCAGTGTCCGGTGGCGACGCCGTGGATGCCCGGCTCACCGCGCGTTGGCCCCGCGCAGCCCTGATCCGCCACGTCGAGGACGACTTCGTGCTGAGCGTCCTGCCCGGTCCCGCGGTGTCCTCGGTCGCGCGGGCCCAGGGACTCGTCCGGTGACGGCCCGCATCGACGTCGTCGTGCCGGCGCACGACGAGCAGGACCGGATCGGCGCGTGTCTGGCAGCGCTCGAGGTCGCCGTGGGGCGGCTGCACGGCGAGCGGCCCGGCGTCGAGGTCGGTGTCACCGTCGTCCTCGACGGCTGCTCGGACGACACCGCCGGCCTCGTTGCCCGGCACCGGGTGCAGGTCCTCGAAACGCCGCACGTGGGCGTCGGGCGAGCGCGGTCACTCGGCACGGCGCAGGCGCTGGCGTCCGCACCGGGTGGGCTGCATGCGGTCTGGCTCGCCCACACCGATGCCGACTCCCGCGTCGACCCGGGCTGGCTCGTGCAGCAGGCCGACGCCCTGTCCGACGGCCTGCACCTGCTGGTCGGTGCGGTGGTGCCGGACCCCGACGACCTGACGGCCGACGTCCTCGACCGGTGGCGACTCGCGCACCCACCGGGCGCCGCACTCGGACACGTGCACGGGGCGAACCTCGGCATCCGCGCGGACGCGTACGTGGCGGTCGGCGGCTTCGACCCGGTGCGCGAGCACGAGGACGTCCGGCTGGTCGAACGGGCCCGCGCGCTGGGTCTGCAGGTGCGGGCGACGACCGAGCTGCCCGTGGTGACGAGCGGCCGGTTCGACGGACGGACCCCGGGCGGCTACGCCGAGCACCTCCGGCGGACCTACGCCCCTTAGACGACTCATGGGAACGCCTTGGCCCGGTCATCGCCGGCGTCCCTAGCTTCTCCTCAGGTCGGCCCCGCCGCGCTCCCGATGCGCGACCGGTGACCAGCGAGCCGGCCCCACCGAGGAGAACCATGTTCCTGACCTACCTCCGGCGCGAACTCACGAACCGCCGGAAGCAGACCGTCATCATCGCGATCGGCATGGCACTCGCCATCGCGCTCGTGGTCATCGTCTCCTCGATCGCGGGCGGCGTGAAGGCAGCGCAGTCGAGCGTGCTGCAGTCCGTGTACGGCGTCGGCACCGACATCACCGTGTCGAAGACCGAGACCCCGTCGTCGACGAACGGTGGACGCCCGAGCTTCGACTTCGGCGACCAGGGTTCGACCTCCGGCGGCAGCACGGACCTGTCGCAGTCGCGGCTCGCCGTCTCGCGGGGTGCGAGCACACTGACGACCGCGAACGTGGCGACGGTCGCCGGCACCGACGGGGTCAAGGCCGCCACGGGTGTCCTGACGCTCGAGAACAGCACGTTCTCCGGGTCGGTCCAACAGGGCAGTGGCACGAACGGCAGCTCCGGCACCAGCGGGGGCACCAGCACCGGCACGCAGCCGGGACCGCCGAGCGGTGGCACGGGCGAGAGCGGCGGCGGCTTCGGCGGCGGGTCGTTCAGCGTCGACTCGTTCACCGTGACCGGCATCCCCGTCACGGGCGACGCCGTCGGTCCGCTGACCAGCACCGAGATCACGAAGGGCCGCACCTTCACCAAGGCCGACACCGGCAAGGACGTCGTCGTCCTCGACGCCGCGTACGCCAAGAGCGAGTCGAAGGCCGTGGGAGGCACGCTGTCGATCGGTGGCAAGGACTTCACCGTGATCGGCATCGTCGCCTCGACGGGGTCCGCCAGCACGACCGGGTCGAACACCTACATCCCGCTGGACACCGCGCAGACGCTCGCCGACCTGGACGGCAAGGTCACCTCGATCTCCGTCTCCGCCGACTCGTCGTCCGACGTCCAGGCGATCAAGACCGCACTGCAGGCGAAGCTGACCAGCGCGACCGTGTCCACCGAGTCCGACCTGGCCTCGAGCGTCTCCGGTTCGCTGTCGACCGCGTCGACCCTGGTCTCGAACCTCGGGACCTGGCTGTCGATCGTCGTCCTGGCCGCCGCGTTCCTCATCGCGATCCTGTTCACGATCTCGGGCGTCACCCGTCGCACCCGCGAGTTCGGCACCCTCAAGGCGATCGGCTGGTCGAACGGCCGGATCACCCGCCAGGTCGCCGGCGAGTCCCTCGTCCAGGGCCTGATCGGTGGGGTCATCGGCGCCGCGGCAGGCTTGCTCGGCATCCTGGTCGTCAACGTCATCGCACCGACGATCTCGGCGAGCGCCTCGACCTCGACCGATGCCCGCCCGGGTGTCGGCGGCGGGGTGCCCGGCAGCGCGGCCACCGGGGCGGCGGGCAGCGGTGCCGCGGGCGGTGCACCCGCCGGTGGCTTCGGGGGTGGGGGCACCAGCGCGTCGACGACGGACGTGGTCCTGCACGCCCCGGTCACGGTCGAGGTGATCCTGCTCGCCATCGGACTCGCCGTCCTCGGTGGGCTCATCGCGGGAGCGCTCGGCGGATGGCGAGCCTCACGCCTGCGTCCTGCCGAGGCCCTGCGGAGCGTTGCCTGATGCCCGGCCCCACCACCGGGACGAACCCGACCGCACCGCACCCCACCACCGGGACGAACCCGACCGCACCGCGCCCGACAACCACTGACCGGACCGATCCGGCCACACCCGAGAAGAACCGACCGACCGGAGGACCCACCGTGACCAGCACCGAGACCGCACCGTCCGCGGCGGACGCCAGCCGGGCCTCCCGGCCGATGTACCACCTGACCAACGTGAGCAAGACCTACCAGCAGAAGAACCGGACGGTCACTGCGCTGACGAACGTCGACCTGACGATCCCGCAGGGGCAGATGGTCGCGGTGCAGGGTCCGACGGGTGGGGGCAAGTCGACGCTCCTGCAGATGCTCGGTGCGCTGGACCGGCCGACTGCCGGATCCGTCGCGCTCGGCGACCGCGACGTGGCGAAGCTCGGCGACCGCGCCCTGACCGACCTGCGCGCGACCGAGATCGGCTTCGTGTTCCAGAGCTTCAACCTCATCCCGACGCTCACCGCGCTGGAGAACGTCGAGACCGCGTTCGCCGGGTCGCTGGCGAACCGCAGCCGCGCCGAGATCCGGAAGCGGGCGACCGATGCACTGCAGGAGGTCGGCCTCGGCGAGCGCCTCGACCACCTGCCGGCCGAGCTGTCGGGCGGGCAGCAGCAGCGCGTCGCGATCGCCCGCGCGCTGGTGAAGAACCCGAGCGTGCTGCTGGCCGACGAGCCGACGGGCGCCCTCGACGAGGGCACGCGCGACGAGATCATGGGGCTCATCGAGCGGCAGTGGAAGGACCGTGGGCTGACCGTCGTCATCGTCACGCACGACTCGTGGGTGGCGCGCCGCGCCGAGCGGCGGCTGCACATCAAGCAGGGGCAGGTGCGCGAGGTGCAGTAGCGTCAGCAGACCCGCGCGGGCCTGGAGGCTCGGTGCGCGCCCGCCGCGCACGTCGCGTCCGCCGGACCGCCCCCCTTGGCCATCGCGTGCCCCGCCCACGGACCGCGCCCCCGCACCGACATCGCGCCCCGCTCCAACGGGGTGCGATGTCGTTGCCGGGGTGCGGTGTGCCGGACTCCCGGAGTGTCAGCGGGTCGTCGGGTAGTCGCAGTACGCGAACCAGGTCGAGTCGGGGGCCCACGGCGGGACGTTGACGGTGCCCTGCCCGCCCTCGAGCGACACGAGGGTCTCGGGCACGACCGCCATCCGCGCGCCGCGCACCAGCACTCCGGGCAGCAGCCGGAGCTCCACGCGGTGGTCGGCCGGGTGCCCCTGCACGCCGGGCTCGTACGACAGGTACAGCAGGTGGGCGCCGTCCGGTGACACGTGCGGGAACCAGTTCACCCGGTCGTCCGCCGTGATCCGCACGGGGTCGGTCGCACCGGGCGCGAGGGCGACGAGCTGCGCCGTGCCGGGGGTGAACACCTCGGCGTTGAACACGAGCGTGTCGCCCGCGAACGAGCAGCCGTCGGCCGGGAACGCGTCGCGGGTGACGAACGTCGGTGCTCCCGTGGTGGGGTCGACGAGCGCGACGTCGGTCGTCCAGACACCGTCCTCGGACAGCTCCCCCACGATCGCCGCCAGCGAGGACCCGTCGGGCGCGATGCCGTGCAGGTAGAACTTGCGCTTGACGGGCAACTCGGCGGCGGCATCGGTGAGCTGCTCGGTCGCGCCGCCCTCGGGCAGCGGCACGCGGTACAGCTCGCCGTTGCGGGCACTCACCACGACGGCGTCCCCGGACGGCTCGAGCACGTGGTCGTTGTTGATCTCGTCGACGCCGTCCATCGGGACCGGCACCAGGGCGGTCTCGTCGAGCACGGTGCCGGGCTCGGGCAGGTGCAGCAGCCACAGGTCGCCGTTGCCGTTGAGCACGAGCGTGTCGGCGTCGAGCACGTTCGGCGCCTCGACCAGCACGGTGTCCGACGCGAACACGAGCCGACTGGTCCGTGCGGCGACGTCGTACACGTGCACGCGGCTGGTCTGACCGGGCAGCAGCTGCCGGCCGCGGGGAGTGTCGGTCATGGTCCCATCCTGTCGTGTGCGTGGTGCCGTGGCTGGCGTGGGCAGGCTCCCGACGCAGACGAGTCTCGGCCCGGCGGACATCCTGCGGCGTCTGGGAGCCACATTCTGTCCGCCGAGCCGAGACTCGGCGAAGGGGTTGGTGGTGGTGCGTTGTGCGGGTGCGGCTACTTCACGGCACCGGCGGTCAGGCCGGCGACGAACTGGCGCTGCACGATCAGGAACGCGATGACGACCGGGATCGACACGACCAACGACGCCGCCATGATCTGGTTCCAGTACACGTTCGTCTGCGTCGAGTACTGCTGCAGGCCGACCGCCAGGGTCTGCCCGTTGCCGTTCGTCATGACCGAGGCGAACAGGACCTCACCCCAGGCGGTCATGAACGAGTAGATCCCGACGGCCACCAGACCCGGGCGGGCCGACGGCAGGATGATCCGGAACAGTGCACCCATCGGGCCCGAGCCGTCGACCATCGCGGCCTCGTCGAGCTCGCGCGGGATCGTCTCGAAGTACCCCGCCAGCATCCAGATCGAGAACGGCAGCGTGAAGGTCAGGTACGTGATGATCAGGCCGGTCCAGCTGCCGACGAGCTGGATGCCGAGCGAGTTGCCGAGGTTCGTGAAGATCAGGAACAGCGGCAGCAGGAACAGCACGCCGGGGAACATCTGCGTCGACAGCACCGTGGTCGTGAAGGCGCTCTTGCCCTTGAACTCCCACCGCGACACCGCGTAGGCGGCGAACGTGGCGATGATGAGCGAGAACACCGTCGCGACCGTGCAGACCACGAGCGAGTTGATGAAGTACTGCCCGAGCGGCACCGTCGACCACATGTCGATGAACGGCTGGAACGTGATGTTGGTCGGGATCCACGTGAAGTCGTTCTGCACGTCACCGAGCGGCTTGATGGCCGTGGTGATCATCACGTAGAGGGGCACGACCGTGAACACGGTCAGCAGTGCCAGGACGATGATCTTGAAGGACTTGGCGCCCACTGTTTCACGCACGGACGGACCTCCGGTTGGTCACGGCGAGGTAGATGCCGGTGACGACGAGCAGGAAGAGCAGGAGCAGCACGCTCATCGCGGCGCCGGAGCCGAAGTTCCAGGTGATGAACGACGCGTTGTAGATGTGGAAGCTGAGCAGGTCGGCCGCCGGGGGCTGCGCCGTCGAGCCGAACAGCACGTAGGGCGTGTTGAAGTCGTTGAAGGTCCAGAGGAACATCACGAGCACGAGCGTCACGTTGACCGGGCGCACCATCGGCAGGGTGATCGAGCGCCACTGCCGGAACGGCTTCGCACCGTCGACCGAGGCGGCCTCGTACACGTCGGCCGGCACGGACTGCAGGCCCGCCATGAGCATGAGGAACGCGAACGGCCAGGTCTTCCAGATCGCCACGACGACGACGGCCACGAAGGCGTTGTTGCCGATCAGCCAGAAGGGACCGCTACCGCTGAACAGGTGCAGCTGGTCGACCAGGATGTGGTTGATCGCACCGGAGTCACGCTGGAACATGAACTTCCACGTGATGACACCGGCGTACATCGGCAGCGCGTAGGGCACCAGGAACAGCGTGCGAAACAGGCCGCGACCCTTGAAGGGCTTCTGCAGCGCGACCGCGGCCATCATGCCGAAGCCCCACGACAGGCCGACCACCAGCACGGTGAACGCGCAGGTGATCAGGAACGAGTTGAGCAGGCCCTTGCCGATGGCCTGGTTGAAGTCCACGGCCACGGAGTAGTTGTGCAGCCCGGCGAACGGCGCAGCGCCCCAGTTCGCGATGAAGTACTTGGTGAGCTGGATGAAGCTGATCCAGATGCCGGTGAGCATCGGGACGATGTGGATCAGGAGCTCGAAGAGGATGGCGGGACCGACGAGGGCGTACGGCAGCCACGTGATGCGGCGCTTCCCCTTGGGCGGAGGCCCCGACAGTGTCGGTGCCTTCGTGTGCAGCAGGTCGGGCGCCTCGGATTCCGGCAGGACCGTCGTGGACATGGGCAGGGCCTTTCGGCGTCAGGGGTGTTCGTGTTCGGGTGCTCCGCCGACCGTGGCAGCGGTCGTGGCGGTGGGGGGAGGAGACCCGGGGCGTTCCCTGCGGACGCGCCCCGGGCCTCCTGGCTGAGTGCTGGATCAGCCGTTCGCCTGGGACACCTGGTCCTGGGCCGTCTGGAGCGCCGACTTGATGTCGCTGTCCGAGACCGTGCCACCCGTGGCGATCTTGGCGAACATGTCGTTCATCGCCTTGCCCACCGTGGACTCGAACTGGTCCTCGGCCGGCACGAGCGGGAGCGGCTTCGCCTTGTTGTTGTAGATGTCGAGGAACGTCTTCGTCTGCTCGTCGGTGACCGAGTCAGCAGCGGAGGCGAGCACCGGCAGTGCCGAGTACGGCTTGTCGAGCGTCGACTGCGTGTCCGCGCTCGTCATGTACTTGACGAACTTCAGCGCGCCGTCCTTGTTCTTCGTGTTCTTGAAGATCGACAGGTTGATGCCGGCCGGGAACGAGGCGATGTCCTTGCCGCCCTTGGGAGCCGGGAAGGGGACCACGCCGAACTCGTCCGCGGACATGCCGTTCGACGTGATCGTCGCGTTCGCGTTGTTCTGCGTCAGCATCATCGCGGCCTTCTTGTTCGCGAAGTCCGAGACCGCCTGCGTGCCGTTGTCGTACTGGGCGTTCGAGGTGTTGACGACCTTGTCGCTCTGCATCAGGTCGATGTAGCGCTTGATGCCGTCGACGTTCGCGGACGAGGTGAAGGTCGGCTTGCCGCTCTTGTCGAACCACTCGCCGCCGTTCTGCGCCGAGTTGATGAACGCGAAGTGCGCGTTCTCGGTGTACGAACCACCCGCGATGGTGAAGCCGTACTTGCCGCCCGTGGTGAGCTTCTTGGCGTCGGCGGTCAGGTCCTCCCACGTGGTGGGGGCTTCGATGCCGGCGTCCTTGAACATCTGCTTGTTGTAGTACAGGCCGTACGCCAGGCCGTAGAGCGGGACGCTCGTGACGGTCTTGCCGGGCGCACCGCCGGTGGACAGCGCGACCTTGCCGAACTTGTCGGCGCCGCCGATGGCCTTCATCTCGGAGCTGCCGAACTCCTGGAAGGCGTTCGTCGCCTGGAGCGAGGTGGCCCAGGTGTTGCCGATGTTGACCACGTCCGGACCCTGGCCCGAGGTGACGGCGGTCTGGATCTTGGTCTGCAGGTCGTTCCAGCCGATGACCTGGAGGTTGACCTTGATCCCGGTCTCCTTGGTGAACTTCTTGAGCTCGGGGGTCAGGACCTCTTTGTCGTTCTGCAGGGAGGTGCCCTGGTTGGACGCCCAGTAGGTGAGCGTCTTGGAGTCGCCGGACGAGCCGGATCCTCCGGCTGAGCAGGCTGCGAGGCCGGTCACGGTGAGTGCCGCGGCCGCGGTGATGGCCAGTGCGCGGATGGCAGTGCGCATGACTCTCTACTTTCTCGTCGTTGAGATGGTGCAGGGATGGTGCAGGGTGCGTTCGGGTGCTGCTGTGTGGTGCTGTGCTGCGGGCCGGACCGGGGTCCGACCCACGTCGCGGGTCAGACCAGGGTCTGTTCCGCGGGGTCCCAGCCCTCGGTGAGGGTCTGGGAGGGCGACACGGTGCTCGTCACGAGCACCGCATCGCCACGTTCGGCTGCCTCGGCGATGGAGACCATCACGTCGAGGACGTGGAAGGCGAGCGCACCGGGGACCCGGTTCGTCTCGCCCGCGCGCAGGGAGCGGGCCAGGTCGACCACGCCGGTGCCACGCGAGTAGGTGGACCCGACGGCAGGGATCGTCTCGGGCTCATCGGCGCCGTGCGCGTAGAGCTCGGTGTCGCCGTCGAAGTTGTTCGGGTCGGGGAACACCACGGTGCCCGTCTCGCCGGCGATCTCGACGAAGCCGGTGCGTCCGCGGTCGGACTCGAACGAGAACACGCTCTGCGCGCTCCCGCCGTTCTCGAACTCGATCAAGGCGGAGTGGTTCGTGGGGACCTCGACCGGGAACTCGGTGCCCGCCTTCGGGCCGGAGCCGATCGTCCGCGTGGCACGGGACTTCGACGCCGTCGCGGTGACCTTCGACACGGGGCCGAAGGCCTGCACGAGCGTGGTGATGTAGTACGGGCCGATGTCGAACAGCGGACCGGCACCGACTGCGAACAGGAACTCGGGGCTCGGGTGCCACGATTCCGGCCCGGGGCTCTGGAACAGCGTGAGCCCGTTCAGCGGCGTGCCGATCCGGCCGTCGCGGATGGTGCGCAGGGCGGTCTGCAGTCCGGCGCCCAGGAAGGTGTCCGGAGCGACGGAGACGGTGACGCCGGCGGCAGCAGCGGCGTCACGCAGCTGCGTGGCGCTCGCACGGTCCAGCGCGTACGGCTTCTCGCCCCACACGTGCTTGCCGGCGGCGACCGCCTGCAGTGCGACCTCGACGTGCGCGGCGGGGATCGTCAGGTTGACGACGATCTCGATGTCGTCGTCGGCCAGCAGCTGCTCGACCGAACCCGAGGCGGGTACGCCCCACTTGGCGGCCTGGGCGGCGGCGCGGGGCTCGTCGATGTCGGCGATGAAGCGGACCTGCACGTCGGGGAAGACGGTGAGGTTGCCGAGGTACTGGTCCGAGATGACGCCGGCACCGATGACCCCGACGCCGACGGGGCCCGTGCGGCGGGTCGTGGCGGCAGCGGTCGTGTCGGCCGGAGCGGTCGTGGTGGTGTCGGTCATGCGCGGACCCCCTGCAGGAACGAGTACGAGTCGGTGACGGCCTGGAACACGTCGCCGTCGTGGTCGTCGAGTTCGACCACGTGCTGCGCGTCGGGCGCAGCGGCGAGGATCTCGCGGATCGGCATGATGCCGTTGCCCACGGCGACCTGCTGCTTGTCGTCGTGCGAGCCGTCACCGTCCTTGACGTGCAGGAACCGGACCTTGTCGCCGTACTTGCCGATGATCGCCACCGGGTCGTCACCGCCGACCTTGACCCAGTAGGTGTCGAGTTCGAGCACGACGTCGTCGGACAGCGCGTCGGCGAAGACCTCGTAGGCGCTGACGCCGTCGATGCGGTTCGAGAACTCGAACGCGTGGTTGTGGTACCCGAGCGTCAGGCCGTGGTCGGCTGCGCGGGGTGCGAGGGCACTGAGTTCGCGGGCGATGGCCTCGACGTCCTCGCGGGTGGTCCAGCGGGCCTCGTCGATGTGCGGGTCGATGAGCGTTCCGGTGCCGACCGTCGCGGTGGCGTGGAAGATGCGCTCGAGGCCCTGCTCGCCGGCGTCCAGCAGACGGGCGTGGCCACTCGGTGCGACCAGCCCGGCGTCCTTGAGGGCCGTCGCGTACTCGTCGGCGCGGTCCACGTAGCCGAAGAGCTCGACGTCCGTGAAGCCGATGCCGGCGATGCGCTGCAGGGTGCCGGGCAGATCGGCACTGAGCGCGTCGCGGACCGTGTAGAGCTGGACCGAAAGCGGTTGGGTCACCAGTGTTCTCCTCATCGAGTGGTGCGGTCGTCTCTGACCGATCGTCACACTACGAGCACTTCTGTCGGCGGTCAAGCAGAAGTCCGCAATACTTCGACGCACTTCATTGCGTGGCTCGTTCGATGTGTGTTTCACTCCCTCCATGGTCGACTTGACTCGGACGGCAGCGTCGCCGCCGGTCGGGGCGAGCGAGTTGTTCCAGATCCTGCGCGACGGTGTCCCGCGGACCCGGGCCGAGCTCGCCGCGCTGACGGGTGCCGCACGCTCCACCATCGGCGTGCGCCTGGACGCCCTGCTCGACGTCGGGCTCGTCGGTGCCGTCGAGACCGCCGCGTCGACCGGTGGTCGCCCTCCGGCACAGGTCGCTCTCGTCCCCACCGCCCGCCTGGTCATCGCCGCCGACCTCGGCGCCTCGCACGGTCGGGTCGCGGTCACCGACCTGGTCGCCGCCCCGCTCGCCACGCGCGAGGCGCAGATCGACATCGCCGCCGGCCCCGTCCCCACGCTGACGTGGCTGGTACAGGCGATCGACGAGCTGCTCGACGAGGTCGGCCGCACCCGCGACGACGTCATCGCGATCGGCATCGGCGTCCCCGGCCCGGTCGAGTTCTCGACCGGGCGCCCCGCGAACCCCCCGATCATGCCCGGCTGGGACGGCTTCGACGTGCCGTCGTGGCTCCGACAGCACATCCAGGCGCACGTCCTGCTCGACAACGACGTCAACATCGCCGCCCTCGGGGAACGCGAACACGGCTGGCCCGACGTCGACCACCTGCTGTTCGTCAAGGTCGCGACCGGCATCGGCTCGGGCATCGTGTCCGAGGGCCGGCTGCAGCGCGGCGCGCAGGGCACCGCGGGCGACATCGGGCACGTGCGGGTGTCGCGCGCGGGCGACGTCCCGTGCCGCTGCGGCAACACCGGGTGTCTCGAGGCCGTCGCCTCCGGGCCCGCCATCGCCCGCGCGCTCCGGGCGAAGGGCCACGACGCCCACACCAGCGCCGACGTCATCGCGATGGTCAACCGCTCCGACCTCGACGCCATCTACGCGGTCCGTCAGGCCGGCCGCGACATCGGCGAGGTCCTGGCGACGTGCATCTCGCTCATCAACCCCTCGGTCATCGTCCTCGGCGGTTCCGTCACCCAGGCCGGCGAGCACCTGCTCGCCGGTGTCCGTGAGGTCGTCTACGCGCGCTCCATGCCGCTCGCGACCGAGCACCTGGTCATCGCGCCGTCGCGTGCCGGGGGTGTGGCGGCCCTCCAGGGCGCAGCGTCACTGGCCATCGGGTACGCGCTCTCCCCCGCCGGGGTCGACGAGCTCGTCGCGTTCGCCGAGGGCCGCCAGCTCGTGTCCTGACCGTCGTCCCGGTCCGGTGCGCCGGACGCAGTGCGCAGTCCGCCCGGCCCGGTCGGTGCGCCGGTTCGGTGATCGACGGTGGTCGGGGGGAGAATCGTCCGGTGACGATCGTGCAGCCCACCCTGTGGGACGACCTGGAGGCCCCACCCGGGTCCGCCACGTCGGCGCGCGCCACCCACGATGCGTTCACCGCCCTGCGGGGGCACACCGAACGGATCGTCGCGCACTCGTCCGACCGCGTCGCGTGGCTCCGCGCACGCGCCGCCGGCATCACGGCGACCGATGTCGCCCGGCTGGCCTCGCTGCGCGCGGTCGACGCCGTCGTGCTGGACAAGCGGTACGGGTCCCGGTTCTCCGGCAACGTCTACACCGAGCACGGCAAGGACCGCGAACCCGTCCTGGCCGCCTGGGTCGCCGCCACACACGGCATCCAGCCCTCGGCGCACCTGTTCCACGCCGCCGCCAACCGTGCACACCTCGCCACACCCGACGGTGTCGGGCAGGA
The DNA here is from genome assembly GCF_053345565.1 of Microbacterium sp. M1A1_1b. Classification (NCBI taxonomy): domain Bacteria; kingdom Bacillati; phylum Actinomycetota; class Actinomycetes; order Micrococcales; family Microbacteriaceae; genus Microbacterium; species Microbacterium sp. M1A1_1b. Next base: position 579,051 of record NZ_JBKFAJ010000002.1, on the reverse strand, counting down.
CCGCGACGGGCGCCTGCTGCTCGCCGAGATCAAGACGACGTCCCACGGGTGGAAGCGTGTCCCGCGGCACTACCTGCGGCAGGTCTGGTGGCAGCAGTACGTGCTCGGCGCCGACCGCACACTGTTCGTGTGGGAGAAGCACGACGACTTCGTGCCGATCGCCGACGAACCCGAGTGCACGTGGATCGACCGCGACGACGACCAGATCCGCGGGCTCGTCACCCTGGCCGACACGGTGCTCGACCGTCTCCGCTCCGCCCGCTGACGCTCTGGAGCGCTTGCGCATCCCGAGATCAGCGCCGTCAGCGCTGCTCGCGCAGCGCCGTCTGCGCCAAGGTCACGGCACGCTCCGAGGGCACCCCGAGACGGCGCATGTCGTCGGCGAACCGCCGCGCGGCCGCCTCGGCCTGGTTGCGGACCTCGTCGAGCGAGGGCGCGACCACGGTGCCGGCACGACCGCGCGAACGGACCAGACCGTCAGACTCCAGTTCGCGGTAGGCACGAGCGACCGTGTTCACCGCCAGGCCGAGGTCGGCCGCGAGCCGACGGACCGTCGGCAGGCGCGTCCCCACCAGGAGCGACCCCCCGGTGATCATCGTCCGGTACTGCTGGCGGATCTGCTCGTAGGGTGGAACGCCGGACCCGACGTCGACCTGGATCACTGCGGTGCGCTCCGGACCGCTCGGGCGCGCTGAGCGTGCGGTGTCCGCGGGAGTGCCACGACGCCGAGCATGATGGCCGCCAACACCGTCACCGTCCAGGTCACGGCGGCGAATACACCGGGTCCGATGAACGGCACGTCGAGCGCACTGATCAGCTCGGGGACCGTGAGCAAGGCCGCTGCGACACTCGTCGCGGCGGCAGCCGCCGTGGCATCCCGCGCGACGAGTCGACGCACCAGGTCCCTGGTCTGCAACTCGGCCGCGTCAGCAGCGCCCTGCGAGGTCCGTGCGACCACCCGGGCAGTCACGAGGGACGACAAGAACACCAGGACGGCCACCATCGTCAACAGCTGCGCGGGTGACGGCACCGGCTGCGGTCCCGTGAACCGCGGCGACGTCACCATCGCGAGCATCGTCCACGCCGACAACCCCACCGCCAGGAGCACCGCGACCAGCGCCGTGTGCTGCATCCACCGCGGGGTGAGGTCCCGCGCAGGCCGAGCAACCGACGCGGCGACACGATGGTCACCCACCTGATTGGACCGGAGACCGAGTCCAGCCAGCGCAGCCGCACCCGCCGCACCGACCACCGCGCCGACGAGCAGCAGATCCGGGACCGCGCGACCGCGATCGGCGCCTGTCCCCCAGACGTAGACGACCGCGACGCCGGTGCCGACGGTGATGCCGACCGCGAGTGCGACGAGACGCCGCCGGTACCAGGCGCGGAGCACCCGACGAGCCGGATCCACCGACCGGCTCGAGCGGGCCCCCACCACCGCGAGCACGACGAGCAGCAGTGCGACGGTGGTCGCTCCGGCAGCGAGCCAGGCGGTCGAGGCGGCGACGAAGGGTGACGGCATGATGCCGAGTGTATTGCTACAGAGATTGCGACACAATGCCGCGTCTGCGGGTCCGCCCGCTAGAGCTTCACGAGCCGCAGCCGGCTCATGCCGACCACCAGGATGCCCATCAGCGCGATGAACACGGCGACTCCCAGGCAGTAGAGCGCGACGACGCCGTAGCCCAGCGCGGGGTCCAGGAACGGGTACGGCACCCAGCCGTCCGTGGCGCCGCGGATCAGGATGACGATCAGCCACACCGCGGGGTAGATGAGGAACCACCACACGTGCCGCAGCAGCAACCGGGCCCGGTCGGAGAACAGCAGCCAGTCGAGCACCGCGTACACGGGCAGCACCCTGTGCAGGACGTCGTTCGACCACGGCACCGACGCGGACACGTCGGCGTTGACGAGCAGCGTGTTGTAGACGATCCCCGTCGTGGCGATGTAGACGGTCGCTGCGCCGCGGAACACGCTCAGACCCGTCGAGCCGCGCTTGCGCCGCGCCGCGCCGATCAGCGTCAGAGCGAACGCGACGGCGATGAACACGTTCGACTGGATGGTGAAGTACCCGAAGAAGTTCCAGAACAGGTACGACTCGAGTTTCGAGCTGACGAGCCACTGGGCGACGATCGCGGCGACGACAGCGATGACGGCGATCAGTCGCAGGGCGTTGACGAGGGTGCGCACACCGCAAACCTATCCGGCCCGATCCCGGACGGGCATGCCGTCGTCGGCACAGACGCAGAACGGCCCCGCATCTGATGCGATGCGGGGCCGTTCGTGGTGTCAGTGACCGTGATCAGCGACTCAGATGCTGTTGACGTCCAGCGGGATGCCCGGGCCGAAGGTCGTCGAGACGGCGCCCTTCATGACGTAACGGCCCTTCGAGGCGCTGGGCTTGAGGCGGTTGATCTCCTCGAGCGCGGTCGAGATGTTCTCGTCGAGCTGCTCCGGCGTGAACGAGGCCTTGCCGACGACGAAGTGGACGTTGGCGTGCTTGTCGACGCGGAACTCGATCTTGCCGCCCTTGATGTCGTTGACGGCCTGCGCCACGTTCGGGGTCACGGTGCCGGTCTTCGGGTTCGGCATGAGGCCACGCGGGCCCAGCACCTTGCCCAGACGACCGACCTTGCCCATGAGCTCGGGGGTCGAGACGGCGGAGTCGAAGGACGTGTAGCCCTCAGCGACCTTGGCGATGAGCTCGTCGCCACCGACCTCGTCGGCGCCGGCGGCGATGGCGGCCTCGGCCGCAGCACCCGTCGCGAAGACGATGACGCGGGAGGTCTTACCGGTGCCGTGCGGCAGGATGACGGTGCCACGGACCATCTGGTCCGCCTTGCGGGGGTCGACGCCGAGCTTCAGCGCGACCTCGACCGTGGAGTCGGTCTTCGCAGAGCCGGTCTCCTTGGCCAGGGCGACGGCCTCGGTCGGGGTGTAGAACTTGTCGGCCTCGATCTTCGCGGCCGCGGCCTGGTAGGCCTTGGACTTCTTCGCCATGGTGGTCTCCTTGCGAGATACGTGGTTGGCGAGCCGGCGAGGCTCTCCCACGGAAGGGTTTGGGGTGTGGACCTGAGGGGTGAGCCCTAGTGCTTGGACAGCACTACGCCTCGACCGTGATGCCCATCGAACGAGCAGTGCCGGCGATGATCTTCGCGGCCTGGTCGATGTCGTTGGCGTTCAGGTCGGCCTGCTTGGTCTCAGCGATCTGACGGACCTGCTCCATCGAGATCTTCGCGACCTTGACCGTGTGCGGGGTCGAGGACCCCTTCTGCACACCCGCGGCCTTCTTGATGAGCTCGGCAGCCGGCGGGGTCTTGAGGATGAACGTGAACGAACGGTCCTCGTAGACGGTGATCTCCACCGGGACGACGTTGCCGCGCTGCGACTCGGTCGCGGCGTTGTACGCCTTGCAGAACTCCATGATGTTCACGCCGTGCTGACCGAGCGCCGGACCGATCGGGGGGGCCGGGTTGGCGGCTCCCGCGTTGATCTGCAGCTTGATCAGGCCCGTGACCTTCTTCTTCGGTGCCATGGTGTGTTTCCTCCTGGGATCGAACGCACGGGATTCCGTGCACTCTCCCGCTGAGCCGGCGGTTCCGACTCGCGGTGACGAGCTTGCGGCACCCGGGGGTGCGCAGGCCCAAACTCGATGAGTGTACCCGATGTGGGTGGGGCTAGAGCTTGGTGACCTGGTCGAAGCTGAGCTCGACCGGGGTCTCGCGCTCGAACAGCGAGACCAGCACCGTGAGCTTGCCGCTCTCCGGCTTGATCTCGGCGATCGATCCGGGCAGACCCGCGAACGAGCCCTCCTTGATGGTGATCGTCTCGCCGACCTCGAAGTCGACCTCGGCGGCCGGCTGGGCCTGCGTGAGGCCGGAGCCCTTGCCGCCCTTGCTCGGCGCGGTCTCGGTGACCTGCACCAGGGACTTCAGCATGCCGAAGGCCTCGTCGAAGCGGAGCGGCGTGGGGTTGTGCGCGTTGCCGACGAAGCCGGTGACACCCGGGGTGTGCCGGACGACGGACCACGAGTCTTCGTTGAGGTCGAGGCGGACCAGCACGTAGCCGGGGATCCGGACGCGGGTGACCAGCTTGCGCTGCCCGTTCTTGATCTCGACGACGTCCTCCATCGGGACCTCGACCTGGTAGATGTAGTCCTCCATCGACATCGACACCATGCGGTTCTCGATGTTCGACTTCACGCGACGCTCGAAGCCCGCGTACGAGTGGATGACGTACCACTTGCCCGGCTTCATCCGCAGTTCGGCCTTGAAGGCCTCGTACGGGTCGACCTCGGCCGGCTCGTCGTCCTCGAGAGCGTCGGGGTCGGCCTCGATGGTGACCTCGGTGTCGGGGGCCAGGTCGACCTCGGACTCCGGGGCGATGGCACCGAGTGCGTCGGCGGACTCCTCCGCGGCGATCGTGGCGCTGGCCTGCTCGGGCGACTCGTCCTCGAGCTCGGACTCTTCCTCGTCCTCGACGGCTTCGACGGCGGCCTCGGCTTCGTCGGCGGAGTCGATCTCGAGCGCGTCGTCGACGACGGCGTCGGCCTCGGCGTCGCGGGACTCGGCGAGGGCCGTCAGGGTCTCGTCGATGCCGTCGACGTCACCGTCGTCCGGCTCGGCGGACAGGCCGAGCGATTCGTCGTCCTCGTCCTCGACCTCCATCGCACGCTCTTCGGCGGACTCGGCCGAACGGAGCTCGCCCGTCTCGACGTCGCCTTCCTGGTTCTCTTCCACCTCGGAGGACTGCTCTGCAGCGGTCGCGAGGTCGATGTCGTCGCGGGAGTTGTCAGACACTGTCGGTTCTTTCCGTTCGGTGGTGCGGATCGGGTCGGCGTGCGCCCTGGTCGGTGTTCGCGCCGGTCAGGTCGCGGTCGGGCTGCGTCGTGGTCGACCAGTGCGGACGGCCGCGACGGGTGCGACCCCGATCAGGCAGTGGGGCCGTTGCCGAAGACGTAGCCGACGCCGAGGCCGAACACGAAGTCGAGGATCGAGACCAGCACCATCATCACGACGACGAACACCAGCACGACGCCGGTGTAGCTGAAGAGTTCCTTGCGGGTCGGCGTGACCACCTTGCGCAGTTCGCCGAGGACCTGGCGGATGAAGAGGGCGATGGCCGCGAACGGACCCCGGCGCGTGGCCCGGTCCTGCTTCGCCTTGGCGACGACGTCGTCCGCCGTCGTCTCCATGTCGTTGCTCGCCAACTCTTCACCCTTCCAGCGTTGCAGGGCGGACAGGACTCGAACCTGCAACCTGCGGTTTTGGAGACCGCTGCTCTACCAATTGAGCCACCGCCCTTCAGAAGACGAACTGCCTTCCGGGTGGAGCACGTCCGTCATCAACGGGGCGCGACCACCGCAGACGAGTGTACGGGAGTGCGTCACACGGTGTCCACTTGAGGGGTGCTCCGGCGTGCCGCGCCGATAGGCTGGACGGGTGAGCACCGCAGCCGAAGGCCCCGAGTCCACCACCGCCCAGCGACCCCGGATCGCGTCGCGCATCGCCGCGATCGCCGAGTCCGCGACGCTCAAGGTCGATGCGAAGGCCAAGGCCCTCAAGGCCGCCGGACGCCCGGTGATCTCCTTCGCCGCGGGTGAACCCGACTTCGCCACGCCCGCGCACGTCGTCGAGGCCGCCGTGGCTGCCGCCCAGGACCCGAAGAACCACCGGTACACGCCGGCGACGGGTCTGCCCGAGCTCAAGCAGGCCGTCGCGGACAAGACCGCACGCGAGTCCGGCATCACGGTCGACCCCGCCCGCGTGATCATCACGAACGGTGGCAAGCAGGCCGTCTACCAGGCCTTCCAGACGATCGTCGACGACGGCGACCAGGTGCTGCTGCCCGCGCCGTACTGGACCACCTACCCCGAGGCCATCCGACTGGCCGGCGGCGAGCCGGTCGAGGTCTTCGCCGGCAGCGACCAGGGGTACCTGGTCTCCGTCGAGCAGCTCGAGGCCGCGCGCACCCCCAAGACCAAGGCGCTGCTGTTCTGTTCGCCGTCCAACCCGACGGGCGCCGTGTACTCGGCCGAGCAGACCCGCGCCATCGGCGAGTGGGCGCTCGAGCACGGCATCTGGGTGATCAGCGACGAGATCTACCAGGACCTGGTCTACGACGGCATCACCTTCACCGGGATCCTCGAAGCCGTGCCGGACCTGGCCGACACCACCATCCTGGTGAACGGCGTCGCCAAGACCTACGCGATGACCGGCTGGCGCGTCGGGTGGTTCATCGGCCCGGCCGACGCCGTCAAGGCCGCGTCGAACCTGCAGTCGCACCTGTCCAGCAACGTGTCGAACGTGTCGCAGCGTGCCGCGATCGCCGCACTCACGGGTCCGCAGGAACCGGTGACGGCCATGCGCGAGGCCTTCGACCGGCGTCGCCGGGCCATCGTCGACGGGCTCAACGCGATCCCGGGCTTCGTCACGCCGACGCCGCAGGGCGCCTTCTACGTCTACCCCGACGTCACCGCGCTGCTCGGACGCGAATGGGCGGGCTCGACGCCCACCACGACGCTCGAGCTCGCGGACCTGATCCTCGAGCACGCCGAGGTCGCGGTGGTCCCCGGCGAGGCCTTCGGACCCTCGGGGTACCTGCGCCTGTCGTACGCGCTGGGCGACGACGACATCGCCGAGGGCGTCGCCCGTCTGGCGAAGTTCTTCAGCTAGGCCGACTCCGCACCCCCACACGCACATCGCGCCCCGTTCGCACGGGGCGCGATGTCGTTCCGGGGGTGCGACTCCGCAGCTCCGGCGGAACTGCCGGCCGGGAGGCCCGGTGCGGCTCAGGCGAGCAGGTCGCCGACCACGACGGGTTCCGGCACGAGCGACACCCCGAAGCGGTTCAGCACGCTCACCTGCACGTAGCGCGCCAGCTCGGCGACCTGCGCCGCGGTCGCGCCGCCGCGGTTCGTCAGGGCCAGCGTGTGCTTGGACGAGATCCCGGCGCGGGACCCGGCGAGCGCGTACCCACGGTGCACTCCCGCGTGCTCGATGAGCCACGCGGCGCTGAGCTTGACGTCCTGCCCGGCGGGCCAGCGCGGCGCGTCGGCCGGCAACGACTCGGCGAACCCGGCCGACACGATCGGGTTCGTGAAGAACGAGCCGGCACTCCAGGTGTCCTGGTCGTCGGCGTCGAGCACCATGCCCTTCGACGCCCGCAGCGACAGCACGGTCGACCGGACCTGGGCGGGGTCGACCCGCTCGCCCAGCGACACCCCGAGCGACCCGGCCAGCTGCGCGTACCGCACGGGCACGCCGTCCTGGACGTCGGTTCCGAGCGCGAACTCGACGGTCAGCACGACCCCCCGACGCCCGTGCTTGAGCGTCGAGGTGCGGTAGCCGAGCGCCAGCTCGGCCGCGTCCAGCCACGCGCGCTCCCCCGTGGCCGCATCGAGGAACTCGACCCGGGTCAGCACGTCGGAGAGCTCGACCCCGTACGCCCCGATGTTCTGCACGGGGGACGCGCCGACGGTGCCCGGGATGCCGCTCAGGGCCTCCAGTCCGGTCCAACCGTGGTCGACGGTCGACGCGACGAACGCGTCCCAGGGTTCGCCGGCGGCGACGCGGACGGTCACGCCGTCCGCGGTGGTCTCGTGCTCGACGCCGCGTGTGCGCACCAGCACGACCGTGCCGTCGAAGCCGGCGTCGGCGACCAGCAGGTTGCTGCCACCGCCGACGACCAGCCAGTCGTCGTCCGACCAGGCGTCGAGCGCGTGCGCGACGAGCTGGTCGGTCGTGTCGGCGACGAGGAGACGCCCGGCTGGTCCCCCGACGCGCAGGGTCGTCAGGTCGGCGAGGGTGCTCGGTGCCACGGTCAGCGGAACACCACCGTGACCTGCGCCTTGCCGAGCACGGTCTGCCCGGCGGCCGTCACGGTGAGGTCGATGCGGTGGGGACGGCCCTGCTCGTCGACGGTGCCGACCTTGGCCACGACGCCGACGGTCGCACCGTGCTCGGGATCGACGACGACGGGGCGGGTGAAGCGCACGCCGTACGAGGCTATCCACCCGCGGTCGCCCAGCCACTCGGACACGGGCTGCACGGCGAGGCCCATCGTGAGCATGCCGTGCGCCAGGACGCCGGGCAGGCCGACCGAAGCGGCGACGTCGTCGCGGTAGTGGATCGGGTTGAAGTCACCCGAGGCACCGGCGTAGCGGACGAGCGCGTCGCGGGTGATGTGGACCTCGCGCTCGGCGACGACCGTGCCGACCTCGGCCGCGGTGGGGGCTGCGGTGCTCATGCGTCGTCTCCTCGGACCACGAGGGTGGAGGTCGCGGTGACGACGTGCTCCCCCGTGGCGTCGCTCATGGTGCTCTCGGCGGTGACCATCGCGTTGCCGCCCAGGGTCTTCACGCTCGTCACGGTCAGGGTGGCGGTGAGCTCGTCGCCCGCCACGATCGGCCGCTCGTACGCGAACTTCTGCTCACCGTGCACCACGCGCGAGAAGTCGATGCCGGCGTCGGGTGCCGAGAGCAGCTGTGCGAGCGTGGCCTCTTGCACGACGACCGCGAAGGTGACCGGGGCCACGAGGTCGTCGTACCCGGCGGCACGGGCGGCCTCGGGCTCGTGGTGGACGGGGTTGGTCGCGAACGTGGCGCGGGCGAACTCGCGCACCTTCTCACGACCGACCAGGTACGGCGGGGCCGGCGGGAACGTCCTGCCGACGAGCTCGGGGTTCACAGACACGACGGGCAGTCTACCGACGGCAGGTCCTGAGGATGGATCGAGTAGGCTCGCGGGGCGCGGTGCCGGAGGGGGTGCCGACGCGACGTCTTCACTCTGGGAGGGTGCGATGGAGACCACGATCGAGTACGCGGTGCACACCGGTGACCGGCGGACCGCCATGGAGCTCGCCGGAGCGGCACTCCGGACTGCCGGGCACCGTGTCGAGGCCGCGCCGGGGACGATCGTCGCCGAGTCCGGCAGTCGTGTCCTGACGGTGCTGCTCGGTGCGCTCGTGCACCCCACGCGGGAGTACCGCCGCTACGAGCTGGTCGTGTCGACCGCCGGTGGGCGCTCGACCCTGACGCTGCGGCACGCCGACCACGGGCCTGCGGTGGTCGGCGGGACGATCGGCGCCGCCCGACGGCACGAGCACTGGCGGCGGGTGACGGGGTTGGTCGAGGGGACGCTCCGCTCGGCGGGCCTGCTCGTCGCGCGCACCGACCGGTAGGGCCGGCCGCGGCGGCGCGCCTGTGCTTCGCACCCCCGCACAGCCGTCGCGCCCCCGCGGAACGGGGCGCGACCGCCGCCAGGGGGTGCGAACTGCGTCCGCACAACGCAACGCACGCGGAACCACGTGTTTGCACGGCGCGAGGTGATCGCGGTTGTGCGAACCGCACCGGCGGCGGGCGGCCGCGGCCGCCGCCGCCCGCACCCCCCCGGGAACGACGAAAGCCCGGCGCGGACGCCGGGCTTGCGGTAGCGAGGGCGGGACTTGAACCCGCGACCCCACGATTATGAGTCGTGTGCTCTAACCAACTGAGCTACCCCGCCACAGATCCGGCGAAGCGTTCTCGCCGGGTCGGAGCCCCGAGTCAGGATTGAACTGACGACCCCTTCCTTACCATGGAAGTGCTCTACCACTGAGCTATCGGGGCGAGTACCGCGAGCGGCACCACACGAGGATAGCAGAACCCCGACGGTGGTCTTGAACCGACCGAGACGCCCGGGCGTGCCGTCCGTGGGGCTAGTTCGCGTTGGCCTTGAGCCACGCCAGCGGGTCCACCGGAACACCGTCGACGTGCACCTCGAGGTGCAGGTGCGGGCCCGTGGAGTTGCCGGTCGAACCGACCAGACCGAGCTCGTCGCCGACCTGTACCTGCTGCCCCTTCACGACCTTGAAGGAGTTGTCCATCATGTGCCCGTAGACGCTGGTGAACTGCTTGCCGTCGACGTCGTGCTCGACCCAGACGTCGTTGCCGAAGCCGCCGTCGTCCGGCTGCACCTTGATGACGGTGCCTGCGGCGATGACGCGGATGGGGGTGCCGGCGCCGGGGGCGAAGTCGACGCCCTGGTGGTTGGTGGAGCAGAAGGAGCAGCCCTCGACCTGGCGGCCGCCGAACCCGGAGGTGATCGGCACCCCGGTCAGGAACGGCCACTGGATGGTGCCGCTCGGGTCGTTCGTGAAGGTCGACGCGTCGACGTTCTTGTACTGCGTGGCATCCGAGACGGTGTACGTGTCGCGGTTCGTCTCACCCTCGGCGGCGTCACCGACGGCCAGCGACTGGGTGCCGGCAGCCGAGGTCGACTGCTTCGCGACGGACGCAGGCTCGGGCGTGAACAGCGCCTGCGCCGGCAGCGAGGTCGACACGACCAGGCCGGCGGCGAAGAGCAGCGCACCGACTGCGGTCACCCGCGAGGCGTTCCGACGGAAGGCGGTCCCCCGCGGCGGCGCGGTCGTCGTGGTCGGACGCGCGCCCGCACCGAGGTGCCGGGTCGCGCGGTCGACGCGACGTTGCGCGGCTGCCGGCTGGGTGACGCGCGCGGCGGTCGGCAGCGGAGCGGCCGGACGAGCCGAGGTCGAGGCAGCCGGACGGGCAGCGGTCGGCGCCGACCGTCGGGGGCCGTGACCCGTGCTGCGCACGCTCGGACGGGAGGCCGTGGCTGCGGCCCGGCGGACCGCTGCCGGTGCGACGACGGGTGAGGTCGGCGCCGGGGGCGTCTCGGGCTGGGCCGTCGACGCCGGCAGCACGGGCGACGCGGGCGCGGGCGGCGTGACCGGCTGCGCCGGGACCTGGGCGCCGGGACGGACCGCCGCGACGGGCTGCGCGACCGGAGCCGTGTCGGGCTGGGCGCGACGGACACCCTGCTTGGCGGTGGCACGTTCCGCTTCGATCCGGGCCCGGCGGGTCAGATGGACGGCAGCGGCCGGTGCATCGGAGACCTGGTGGTCGGTGGCGACGGGCGAGAGCGGAGTTCGGGGCATACGTACGGTGCAGATCCTGATCGAGGCAGATGCGCTCGTTGGTAACGAGCAGATAACGGGACCTGTCGACGGTACCAGGGGTCATCGCGCTCCGCCAGTCGCGCCCAGCACCGTCGGAGGTCCTCGCCGCGGGTGTCAGCCCCGCAGGGCCTCGGCCTCGGCGGCCCGGACGAGCGCCTCGAGCGGACCGGCGATCGACGGCGCTGCGAACAGGAACGAGCGGGTGCCACCGGCGTCCCACGTGCGGAGGACCGCCCCGGCCGAGGCTGCGACCACCGCCCCCGCGGCCATGTCCCACGGGTTGATCCCCCGCTCGTAGTAGGCGTCGACGGTGCCGGTCGCGACGGCGCAGCAGTCGAGCGCGGCCGAGCCACCGCGGCGGATGTCGCGGACCTCGCCGAGCAGCCCGGCGAGCACCGCGACCTGCTCGCGTCGACGGTCGGCGGTGTAGCCGAACCCGGTGGCGACGAGGGTCTCGGCGAGCGAGGCCGGCTCGGAGACGGTGATCGTGCTGCCGTTCAGCGTGGCGGGTCCGCCCGCGACGGCGCGGTACACGTCGCCGGTGGCGGGAGCGACCACCACGCCCGCGACGGGTTCCCACGCGGCGGGGTCGGGCTCGCCGCGGACGACCCCGATGCTGACGGCGTACTGCGGGCTGCCGTAGAGGTAGTTGACGGTGCCGTCGATCGGGTCGACCACCCACGTGAGGCCGGTGGTGCCGGTGGTGGCGCCGGTCTCCTCGCCGAGGAAGCCGTCATCGGGGCGGGCTGCGCGGATGCGGTCGTGCACGAGCGTCTCGACCTCGCGGTCGGCGGCGGTGACGACGTCGACGATGCTCGACTTCCGGTCGGCGACCTCGACGCCCTCGGCCCGGCGGCGTGCTGCGAGCGCTGCGGCTTCGGTGGCGATGGCCTCGGCCAGGTCGGCGAGTTCGGTCGGTGTCGGCGCAGCGCTCATGCCCCGATCCTCGCAGGGCACTCCCTCGACCGCCCCCAGCCCCGCCCCGTTCCGGACAGGAGGCTCGATGCCAGCTGGCACCGAGCCTCCTGTCCGGAACACGACGGGACCGGACCGTGTCCACGAACAGAACGGGACCCCGTCGAAAACGGGGCCCTGCCGAGAAAACAGAACAGGACCCCGTCGAGAACGGAGCCCCGCCCACAAACAGAGCAGGACCCCGTCTGCAACGGGGCCCTGCCGAGTGTCGTCACCATCCGCAGAGAGTTCTTCAGCGAATGGATTCGTGGCGAGTGAGGGATTCGAACCCCCGAAGGCTACGCCGGCTGATTTACAGTCAGATCCCTTTGGCCGCTTGGGTAACTCGCCATGTGCGCTTCCGACCCGTGTGATCACCAACCGGACGCGCCAGAACAGCATACCGGATGGCCGCCGGTGGTCGTGACCATCCGCGAGCGACCGCGATCAGCCTCGATGGCTAGGCTGTCGGGCATGGCAGACAGCTCCTTCGACGTGGTCAGCAAGGTCGACAAGATGGAGGCGGACAACGCCCTCAACCAGGCCGCCAAGGAGATCGAGCAGCGCTACGACTTCAAGGGTGTCGGCGCCTCGATCGCGTTCAGTGGCGAGGACGTCCTGATCAAGGCGAACTCGGCGGAGCGCGCCAAGGCCGTCCTCGACGTGTTCGAGTCGAAGGCGATCAAGCGCGGCATCAGCCTGAAGAGCATCGACGCCGGCGAGCCGTACGCCTCGGGCAAGGAGTTCCGCATCGAGGCGAAGTTCAAGAACGGCATCGAGCAGGACGTCGCGAAGAAGATCGGTGCGTTCCTGCGGGCCCAGGCCCCGAAGACGGTGAAGAGCCAGATCCAGGGCGACGAGCTCCGGGTCTCGTCGAAGAGCCGCGACGACCTGCAGAACACGATCCAGCTGCTCAAGGGCGAAGAGTTCGACGTGCCGTTGCAGTTCATCAACTTCCGCTGACGCGCCGACCCCCCGACGACTCGACACCCCCGTGGAGCACTGGCTCACCGTCACCCTGACCGTCCTGGCTGTCCTGCTCGACCTGGCGATCCGCGCGTTCTCACTCATCTACGTGCCGATCAACCGCAAGCCGCAGACGGCCACGGGTTGGTTGCTCGCGATCTTCCTGATCCCGTACATCGGTTTCATCGTGTTCCTGGTCATCGGGTCCACGAAGCTGCCGAAGGCCCGTCGCGAGAAGCAGACCGAGATCAACGCGTACATCCTCGAGCAGACCGAGGGCATCGAGCGCGTGCGGCGGGACCACCCGTGGCCGCCGTGGTTCGAGAGCATCACGAACCTGAACCGGACGCTCGGCGCGATGCCCCTGGTCGGCGGCAACTCCGCCGAGCTGTACCCGGACTACGACGAGTCCTTCGCCGAGATGGCGAAGGCGATCGACGAGTCCCGGCGGTTCGTGCACGTCGAGTTCTACATCGCGTCCCTCGACGACACGACGCGTCCGTTCTTCGAGGCCCTCGCGCGGGCCCAGGCGCGTGGTGTGACGGTGCGGTTCCTGATGGACCACTGGGCCAGCCGCGGCTACCCGGGGTACAAGGACACGTTGGCGTTCCTCGACCGTGCCGGCATCGAGTGGCACCTGATGCTGCCGTTGCAGCCGCTGCAGGGGAAGTTCCAGCGCCCGGACCTGCGGAACCACCGCAAGATCATGGTGCTCGACGGTTCGGTGGCGTTCACGGGGTCGCAGAACCTGATCGACCGGTCCTACGACACCAAGGCCCACATCCAGAAGGGTCTGGCGTACAAGGACCTGTTCGCGCGCTTCGAGGGTCCGGTCGTCGCGGGGATCAACGCCCTGTTCGTCACCGACTGGTACAGCGAGACCGACGAGCTGCTGCTGCGCGAGAGCGATCCCGTCCAGCGTGCGGACCGCGGCGACGCGCTGGACTGCCAGGTCGTGCCGTCCGGGCCGGGCTTCGACGGCGAGAACAACCTGCGTCTCTTCAACGCGCTGCTGTACGCGGCGCAGAAGAAGGTGTCGATCACGTCGCCGTACTTCGTGCCGGACGACTCGATGCTGTACGCCATCACGACGACGGCGCAGCGCGGGGTCGAGGTCGAGCTGTTCGTCGGGCAGATCGGCGACCACGCGATGACGTGGCACGCGCAGCGGTCGTACTACGAGGGCCTGTTGCGCGCGGGCGTGAAGATCTGGCTGTACCGGGCACCGACGATCCTGCACGCGAAGCACTTCACCATCGACGACGACGTGGCGGTGATCGGCTCGAGCAACATGGACATGCGGTCGTTCTCGTTGAACCTCGAGATCTCGGTGATGGTGCGCGGCGAACGGTTCGTCAACGCCCTGCGCGGCGTGCAGGCCTCGTACCGGCAGGAGAGCATCCCGCTCGACCTCGAGACGTGGCTGGGTCGCACGCGCCGCTCGCAGGTGCTCGACAACGTCGCGCGGCTCACCGCGGCCCTGCAGTAGCGGTCCGTCCTGGAGGCCCTGCTCGCCGGGTGCGCGCCGGTCCGGTCCGCAGCACGGCCGGCCTGGGGCAGCGCCGGGTCAGGGGACGACGCCGCGTCAGGGGACGACGTCGGGTCAGGGGACGACGCTGCGGGCGATGCGGGCGACCAGACGCTCCGCAGGCCCGCGGCCGAGGAACCGCTGCCACAGCACCGCGACCACCACGGCGCCGAACACGAACCACCACCACGTCGCGGCCGACTGCGGCAGCCCGGGCAGCGCGGCGATGACCACCAGGTGCAGCGCGTAGACCGTCAGCGGCATCGACCCCACCGCGGACAACGGCGTCGCGATCCGTTCCGCCACCCGCCCGCGGCCGTCGACCAACAGGGTGCAGAGCGCGATGACCGCGACCGCGACCCCGGTTGATCCCACGACGTCGACGATCGACCCGGAGTGGTCGCGCGGCGACAGGAACACCTGCGCGAAGCCCTGCCCGACGCTGGAGCCCTGCGGGACGAACGGCACCCCGGGGAAGGCGTCCCCCGCGTCGACGGGAACCGGAGCCGCGATCGAGCCGACGACGTACGCGGTGGCGGCGACCACCGCGCCGGACGCGAGGAGCGCGACCTGGGTGCCCCGGGCCTCCAGTCCGGACCGCGCGACCGCGAGCCCGACCAGCACGAACGTCAGGAACGTGACCACGGGGTAGACCAGGCCGAGCTGCACCCCGAACGTGCCGGCGCCCGCGTACAGCGGCACGATCGCGATCGCCGCCGGGGCGGAGACGAGCGCGCAGGTGCCCGCGGCGACGAGCAGCGAGCGCCGTCGCCAGCGGAGCGCGGGCAGCACGAGCAGGAACAGTGCGCCGTAGGTGGGCAGGATGACGTAGACCGGGGTGCCGAGCCCCATCAGCACCAGACCGATGAGCACGATCACCGCGGCGCGGACCGCCAGCCGCCGGCGGACCCGCGAGATCTCCGGAGGGCCGGGTGGGTGCTGCCGACCGCTGACCAGTCCGACGGACACCCCGGCGAGCACCGCGAAGAGCGACGACGACCGGCCGTTGACCAGGGCCGACCACGACGACGGGTCGCTCCAGTCCAGCTGGTCGGCGATGCCCCCGACGTGCGCGGCGACCATCCCGAGCAGGGCGACCGCACGGGCCACGTCGACCCCGGACAGACGCGCGCCCCGCACCTCGGTGGCGAGGGCGGGGCGCACGGCGGTCATGGTGTCAGACCCGGTCGGCGGTCTCGCGGCCGAGGGACGCGTCGATCATGGCGTCGCGCGGGACGACCTTGATCCGCGCGCGGCCCTGGGGCTCGCCCAGCGCGATCTCGTGCGCGTCGAGACGGTGCCAGCCGTCGAGGTCGGTGTACTCGACGCCGCGCTCGCGCAGCAGCGCCGGGATCGCATCCGCGGACGGGTCCTCGGGTGTCCACCAGCTGGCCTGGTCGCGCACGATGTGCTGCACGGTCTCCATCGCGTCGGACTTGGTGTGCCCGATCAGGCCGACCGGGCCGCGCTTGATCCAGCCCGTGGCGTACAGACCCGGGATCTGCTGGTTGTCGTCGTCGAGGACCTGGCCCTCGTGGTTCGGGATGACGCCGTGGCGCTCGTCGAACGGCAGCCCCGGTACCGGGGAGCCGAAGTAGCCGACCGCGCGGTAGACGGCCTGGATCGGGATCTCGCGGATCTCGCCGGTGCCCTCGACGCCGCCCTGCCCGTTCGGCCGGGTGCGCTCGTAGCGGATCGCGGCGATGCGGCCCTGATCGTCGCCGACGAACTCGAGCGGCTTGGCGTAGAAGTGCAGGTGCAGGCGACGGCTGGCCTGCCCGACCTCGCGCTTCCGCCACTGCTCGAGCACGCGGTTGATGACCATGACCTGCTTGTTGGTCTGGATCGCGGTCAGCGACGCTTCGTCGTGGTCGAAGTCCTCGTCGTAGACGACCATGTCGACGTCCGGGACCTCGCCGAGCTCGCGGAGTTCCAGCGGGGTGAACTTCACCTGCGCCGGGCCACGACGGCCGAAGACGTGCACGTCGGTGACGGGCGAGCGCTTGAGGCCCTGGTAGACGTTGTCCGGCACCTCGGTGGGCAGTAGGTCGTCGGCGTGCTTGGCGAGGATGCGCGAGACGTCGAGTGCGACGTTGCCGTTGCCGATGACCGCGACGCTCTCGGCCTCGAGCGGCCAGGTGCGGGGCACGTCGGGGTGGCCGTCGAACCAGCTGACGAACTCGGCGGCGCCGTACGAGCCCTCGAGCTCGACACCGGGGACGTCGAGGTCGGCGTCCTTGATGGCACCGGTCGAGAACACGACGGCGTTGTAGTGCTGCTTGAGGTCGTCGAGGGTGATGTCCTTGCCGAACTCGACGTTGCCGAAGATCCGGATGTCGCCGCGGTCGAGCACGTCACGCAGGGCGTTGATGATCCCCTTGATGCGCGGGTGGTCGGGGGCGACACCGTAGCGGACCAGACCGTACGGCGCGGGGAGCTGCTCGAACAGGTCGATCGACACGTCGTACGCGTGCGCTTCCCGCAGCAGGATGTCCGCGGCGTAGATGCCGGCGGGACCGGCGCCGACGATGGCGAGGCGGAGGGTGGGCACTGAATCGTCTCCAGGTTCGTTCGGGGGTGGTGCCGGGCAACGGCGGGGTGTCGCTGGGGCGCTCCGGCCGGAGCTCGCCGGTCAGCGGCTGCGGTCGACGACGGACTCGGCGAACCGCGTGAGGGCGCGTTTCACGACCCCGTCGGGCAGCGGTTCCAGCGCGACGACCGCTTCGCCGGCCCACTGGGCGGCGAGTGCGCGGGTGGCGGCGGTGGCTTCGTGGTCGCGCAGGGCCGCGACCGCGGACAGGTACACGTCGCTGGTGACGGCGTCGTCCGGAGCGTCACGGACGTCGCGTTCGATGCGGGCGAGCAGGTCGGCGGCGCCGGGCTCGGTCGCCGCGCGGCGTCGGAGCTGCAGCAGGGGCAGCGTGTCGACGCCCGCGCGCAGGTCGTTGCCGGCGATCTTGCCGGTCTTGTCCTTCGCCGGGGCAAGGTCGATGACGTCGTCGACGAGCTGGAACGCGACGCCGACCTTCTCGCCGAAGGTGCCCACGGCGTCGAGGTAGGCACGGTCGGCCCCGGAGAACAGCACGCCCGCGCGGGCGGCCGTCGCGATGAGGGAGCCGGTCTTGTCGCTGAGCACCTGGATGTAGTGCTCGACCGGGTCGTCATCGGGCTGCGGGCCGGTGGTCTCGTGCAGCTGCCCCATGCAGAGACGCTGGAAGGTCTCCGCCTGCATGCGGATGCCCTCGGGGCCCAGGTCGGCGGTGATCAGGCTGGCGCGGGCGAAGAGCAGGTCACCGGTCAGGATCGCGACGTTGTTGCCGTAGGTGACGTGCGCTGCCGGCACCCCGCGGCGCACCGGCGCCTCGTCCATGACGTCGTCGTGGTACAGCGACGCCAGGTGCGTGGTCTCGACGCTGACCGCGGCCTTGACGACGTGGTCGGTCACCCCGTTGCCGAGCTGCGCGATGAGCAGGGTCAGGGTGGGGCGGATGCGCTTGCCGCCCGCCGACAGCAGGTAGCGGCTGGTGGTGTCGGCCAGGGTGTCGGCGGAGCGCATGGCGTCCTCGAGCTCCTGCTCGACGAGCTCGAGGCCGTCGTCCACGGCGGTGATGAACCGGCGCTCCGACGGGCTGGCGAACATCCGCTCGCCGATGCCGAGCGACGCTCGGAGACTCGGTGCGCGGCGTGCGACCGGGACGCTCGGGTTCAAGTGGTGCTCCGTGTTCGGGGGCCGTGTGCGGGAGGAGGTGCCGGTCAGCTGTCGGTCGGCTCGACACGCGGCTGCTCGCCGGTGCCCTGGTGCTCGCGGCGCGCCTTCGCACGACGGGCGACGGATTCGCGGACGGGCTCGGCGACGGGCTTGCGTCCGCGGTGCAGTGCGACGATACCGGCCGTCAGGTTGCGGTAGGCGACCATCGTGAAGCCGACGCCGCGCAGCCACTGGCTGAGCACCTGCTGCTCGGGCCAGGCCTCGATCGACTCGGCCAGGTACCGGTAGGCGGCGGGGTTGCTGCTCGAGACGCGGGCGATCCCGGGCAGGACACGCTTGAGGTAGGCGCCGTAGCCGAAGCGCAGGGCGGCGAGGGGCGGTGTCGAGAACTCGCAGATGACGACACGACCGCCGGGCTTCAGGACCCTGAGCATCTCGCCGAGGGCCTGGTGCGGGTCGTTGACGTTGCGCAGACCGAACGAGATCGTGACGGCGTCGAAGGTGTCGTCCTCGAACGGCAGGTGCTCGGCGTCCCCCTCGACGAAGGTGATCTCGGGGTGGCGCTCGCGTCCGACGGCGATCATGCCCGCGGACAGGTCGAGTGCCGTGACCTCGGCACCCTTCTTCGCCAGGACCGCCGCACTGGTGCCGGTGCCCGCGGCGATGTCGAGGACCTTCTCGCCCGGCTGAGGGTCGACGGCGCGCACGGTGGCGACCCGCCACAGCGGGGCGTTGCCGGCGGAGAGGATGTCGTTGGTCAGGTCGTACTTCTCCGCGACGTCGTCGAACATGGCCGCCACTTCGTCCGGCCGCTTGTGCATGTCCGCTCTGCTCACCCGCCCAATCCTAGAGGTCCGTCCCGTGCGTTGCCGGAACGCCCGGCGCCTCCCGCGCGCGTCTCGCGTCGCGGCCCGCGCGTCTCGGGTCCCGGCCCGCCCGCGTCCCGCGTCGCGGCCTGGCGTCGGCTGCGCCGCGTACGATCGGTCCGTGACCCGAACCGCCACGGCGGCCCCGCCGCTCACGGTCTCGACCCGGATCCTCGACGACCCGGGCGCCGTGCTCCGCCACACGCTCCCCGACCACCCGCTCGCCTTCGTGCGCGGCGGCGACGGCATCGTCGGGATCGGCGAGGCCCTCCGGTTCACGTTCAGCGGCCCGAGCCGGATGCGCGACGCCGCGGCGGTCTGGCGCGACATCGTGGCCGACGCCGACGTCGACGACCCGGTGCAGCTGCGCGGTTCGGGGCTGGTGGCCTTCGGAGCGTTCGCGTTCGCCGACGACTCCGCAACCAGCAGCGTCCTGATCGTCCCCCGTGTCGTCGTCGGGCGCCGCCGCGGCAAGGCCTGGCTCACCGCCATCGACACGACACCCGACCCCGCTCCGCTGCCGTTCACCCGGACCTCGGCACCCGTCCCCCGCGTCGGGCGGCACCTGTCCGTGACCCTGCGCCCCGGCCGCATCGACGAGGACGCCTACGCCGCGTCCGTCGCCGAGGCCGTGCGTCGGATCACGGCCGGCGACGCACGCAAGGTCGTGCTCGCACGCGACCTGGTCGGCACGCTCCCCGCGGGTGCCGACCAGCGTGCACTGCTCCTCGACCTCGCCGACACGTACCCGCAGTGCGTCGTGTTCGCGGTCGACGGGCTGGTGGGCGCGACCCCGGAGACCCTGGCGCGGACCGACGGCACCCGATTGACCGCCCGGGTGCTGGCGGGAAGCGCCGCCCGTGGCGAGGACGCCGCGTCCGACCGCGCCGCCGCCGAGGCCCTGGCAGCCAGCGCGAAGGACGTGCAGGAACACGCGTTCGCGATCTCGTCGCTGGTCGACGCGCTCCGGCCGATCGCCGCCGACCTGCGCGTCGATCCCGAGCCCTTCCGTCTGCAGCTGCCGAACCTGTGGCACCTGGCGAGCGACGTGCAGGCCACGCTGCCCGTCGGCACCACCTCGCTCGACGTCGCCGACGCACTGCACCCCACCGCGGCCGTCGCCGGCACGCCGACCGACGTCGCGGTGCGGCTGGTCGCCGAGCTCGAGGGCGTCGACCGGGGCCGCTACGCCGGTCCGGTCGGGTGGTTCGGGGCCTCGGGTGACGGGGAGTGGATGCTCGCCCTGCGCAGTGCGCAGATCGACCCGGACGGCACCGTCACGGCGTGGGCGGGGGCGGGCATCGTCGCCGGCTCGGACCCGCAGCGCGAGGTCGCCGAGACGGCGCTGAAGTTCCGCCCCATCCGCGACGCACTCGCGTAGCGGCGCGGCGGCGCTTGCCGCGCGCGCACCGTGCGAGGTTCGCGGCCGGTGCGAGGTTGCCCGGCCCGTGCCGGGCAACAAGCCCGCACCACGCGACCGTCGACGCACGCACGCACGCCGAAGCGCGCACCGTGCACGGCATCGCGGTCGCACCCACCGCCGGACGCGAGGCTCGGCACAGGTCCGGCACCGAGCCTCCCGTCCGGCACCACACCGGTCGAGCACCGTACGAGGTCCGCGGCCGGTGCGAACTTGCCCGGCCCGTGCCGGGCAACAAGCCCGCACCACGCGATCGCGCGCGCACCGTGCGCGGCGTGCCGCACCCGCGCGCCGTCAGTCCGCCAGCGGTACCTCGATGACGACGCGGTCGGCCGGGTCCGTCAAGACGCGCTCGAGGTCGCCCCACGTCGCGGCGCGGCGGTACTCCCACCCGAGGCCGGTGACGACGCGCTCGACGTCGACGTGCTGCGGTGTGGTCATCATCCGGCGCATGTCCTCGGGCGGGGTGGTCTGCGCCACCTCGAGCCCGCGGAAGATCGCTCCCCCGACGTCGTTGCCGACCACGACCTGCACACGGTGCGTCGTCTCGTCGGTGCCCGTGACGAAGGCGCCCAGGTCGTGCAGGAACGTCAGGTCGCCGAGCAGCACGCGGGTGGTGCCCCCGGCGGCCTGGGTCGACGACAGCGCCGCGGCGATGCCGAGTGCGGTCGACACGGTGCCGTCGATGCCGGCCAGTCCCCGGTTGGCATGCACGTGGATCTTCTTGCCGGCGACCCGTCCGTCGGCGACGCGGATGATCTGCGACGCACCGAGCACCAGGCGGTCGTGCGGCCAGGTCACGCCCCACACGGCATCGGCGAGCATCGCTCGGTCGACCGGACGGCGTCGGAGTGCCACCTCGTCCTTCAGGAACCGGTTCCGCTCGGCGCGGTCCTCGGACCGCTTGGCGTCGAGGTCCGGTCCGGCGTCGCCGTCGCCGAGCGCAGCCCGGCTGGCGGCCACCCACCGGCCGACCCACGCACGGTGCTCGGGGCCGGTGCGGCCGGTCACGCGGACGTCGGACACCAGCCGGGAGGCCCGGCTGGGGTCGTACGCGTCGGCTCCCGCCCCGCGGACGGTCACGACCTCGACGTCGTCACGCTGCAGCAGCGCGGGGACCTCGCGCGAGAGCGTCGGGTGGCCGAGCACGACGGCACGGCGGACACGGCCGCCGAACGCCGGGTCGCGCAGCAACTCGCGGTAGGTGACGACGAGGTTCCGCCCGAAGTGCGCCCCGCTCGAGACCTCGGCCACCAGCGGCGCACCGAGCTCCCACGCGATCCGTTCGGCGTCCGCGCCGGCGTCGTGTCCGGCGATGACGACCGTCGCGGGCTGGTCGTCCGGCGTGAGGTCGGCAACCGGCAGCCCGGAGTGGGTCCTCCGGGTGGCGAAGTCCACGTCGATCTCGGTGTCCGGCACGCCCTGCACGTCGACGAGGGTGGCGGACAGGGGCTCGCGGAAGGCGACGTTCAGCTGCGCGGGCCCGGGCTGGCCGGTGTGCCCCGACGCAGCGGCAACGGCTTCGCGGACGACGCCGCGGATCACGCCGCGGGTGTCGTCGTCGACGCCGTGTGCGGTCGGGGCCTCGATCTCGCGGACGAACGGCACGGCCTGGGCGAAGATGCCCGGCTGCACGGTCGTCTGGTTGCTCCCGATCCCCCGCAGTTCGGTGGGGCGGTCGGCGGAGACGACGATCATCGGCACGCCGGAGTGGTGGGCCTCCGACACGGCGGGGTGCAGGTTCGCCACCGCGGTGCCCGAGGTCGTGACGACCAGCGCAGGACGCCCCGTCTCGACCGCGAGCCCCAGCGCGAAGAACCCGGCCGTGCGCTCGTCGAGCCGGACGTGCACGGTGATCCCGCCGGCACGCTCGAGCGCGACCGCCGCGAGGGCGAGTGCCTGCGACCGCGAACCGGGACTCACCACGACGTCGGTCACCCCGGCGCGTGCGGCTTCCTGCAGCAGCACGAGGGCGAAGTCCGACGCGGGGCTGCCCGAGGTCGGCTGACCCGAGCCGACGGGACCGTCAGCGATCGGTGCGGCCGTCGTCGTCGGTGTCGTGGAACTGTTCTTCGAGGTCTCGGAGGGTGACGTCGTCCTGGTCCTTGTCCGTGCGGGGCCGCTCGGGAGCCTGCTCGCCGAGGAAGTCCGGGTCGTCTTCGGGACCACGGTACCGGGCGGTCGGCTGCGGGGACGCCGGTGCACGACCGAGCAGGAACCAGAGCAGGGCGCCGAGGACCGGCAGCACGATGACGAGCAGGACCCAGATGCCCTTGCGGAGCGAACGGACGCGGGCCTTGGGCATGGTGGCGCAGTCGATGAGCGCGTACACCGTGAACGCCACGGCGGCGACTGCGACGACGAGCCACAAGCGGATCATGCACGGAGTCTAGGTCGCGAGTCTGTGACGGAACTCATGGTCTGGGGGTCCGTAGACTTGCCGCGTGAAAGCGTGGCTCGTCTACACCCTCGCCCGTCTCGGGATCTTCGCGGCGGCGCTCGTCGTCCTGTTCGTGATCGGGCTCCCCTGGTACTGGGCGACCATCGGCGCGGCGCTGATCGGGCTGCTCGTGTCGTACATCGCGCTGCCCCGACTGCGCAGCGAGGTGACCTCGAGCCTGGCGTCACGCCGGCCCCGTCCTGCCCACGACGCCGACTCGGACTTCGAGGACGACTTCGTCGACGCCGAGGACTCGGACGCCCCGACGACCCGTCCGGTGTCCGACGCCGACCGGCACGTGGACCGCCGCGAGCATCCCGCCGCGGACTGACCCGACCCCGGCTACGGCTGGACGGCGAGCGTGATGCCGAGCACCACGCCGTAGACCAGTGACGCGAACGACGACAGCTGCAGTGCGGTGATCAGCTCGCGGGGCTTCTTCGACGTCACGCCGATCAGCAGGGCGGGCAGGGCGAGCAGCAGCGAGAAGTACGTGAAGCCGGTCCGGAAGTACAGCAGCACGAACCACAGCAGCGCCACGTAGGGCAGCATCAGGAACACGCCGTACAGCGTCCGCGCGACGCCACTGCCGAGCACGACGGCCAGGGTGCGCTTGCCGGCCAGCCGGTCCTCGTCGATGTCGCGGATGTTGTTCACCATGAGGACAGCGCACGCGAAGAACCCTGCCGCGACGGCCGCCGCCCAGCCGCTCGTCGTGACCTGCTGGATCTGGGTGTACTGCGTGCCGAGCACCGCGACCAGGCCGAAGAACACGAAGACGAACACCTCACCGAGCGCGTTGTACCCGTAGGGCTTCTTGCCGCCGGTGTAGAACCACGCGGCGACGATCGCCGCGGCACCGACCAGCAGCAGCCACCACAGCTGGGTGAGCACCACGATCGCGATGCCGGCCACCGCGGCCAGGCCGAAGAACGTCAGCGCCACCGTCAGCACCGTGCGGGGCTTGGCGAGCCCGGCACCGGTGAGACGAGCGGGCCCGACGCGGAACTCGTCCGTCCCGCGCACACCGTCGGAGTAGTCGTTGCTGTAGTTCACACCGATCTGCAGGAACAGGGCGACCGCCAGGGCCAGCAGCGCCACGGCCAGGTGGCCGTCCTGGGCCAGGTACGCGCCGAAGTCACCCGAGATGCCGCTGTCGACGAAGCCGACCGCGGTGCCGAGCACGACGGGGACCACGCCGAGCGTGAGGGTCCGTAGCCGGGCGCCGCCGATCCAGTCGCGCGCGGTCGCCCGGCGCCTGGTGTTCGCCGGCGCAGCGGCCTTCGCGGGGTTGCCGGAGCGGCCCGGCCTGTGCGTTGCGTTCTTGGATCGTGCCACGGCCGTCAATCCTATTCGCCGACGCGTGCGGGGACCCTACCCGTCGACGAGTGCCCGGATCGCCCGTCGGTCGGGCTTGCCGGTGCTGAGCATCGGGAGCGGGTCCGCGACGACGACCTCGGCCGGTCGAGCAGCACGGCCGAGGGCCCGCTCGACGTGGTCGCGCACCTGCTGCAGGTCGATCGGGACCGGGGTGACGACGACGGGGACCTCACCCCACGTCGCCGACGTCCGCCGGGTGACCACGGCAGTGTCCTGGCCCGGCAGTTCGCGCACGTGACGCTCGACCAGGCCGAGCGGGACCTTCTCGCCGCCGGAGATGATGACGTCGTCCAGCCGTCCGAGCACGCGGAGCACCTCGTCGGTGACGGTCGCCGCGTCGCCCGTGCGGTACCAGCGCAGGCCGTCCCGGACCACGAAGGTCGCCGCCGTGCGGGTGTCGTCCCCGACGTACCCCTCGGCGAGCATCGGTCCGTGCAACCAGAGCTCACCGTCGACCAGCCGGGTCTGCACCGTGCCGAACGGCACACCGTCGTACACACATCCCCCGCTGGTCTCGCTCGCACCGTAGGTCGTGACCATCCGGACGCCGGCCGAGCGGGCACGCTCACGGAGCGGGGCGGGGGTGGCCTGTCCGCCGACCAGCACGGCGTCGAACCGGGCCAGTGCCGCGGTCGCACGGGGATCGTCGAGGACCCGGGCGAGCTGCACCGGCACGAGCGAGGTGTACCGCCGGGGTGCGGTCGGCCCGACCTCGAGCCGGTCGGCAGCGTCGGCGAACGCCGTCGCGGTGAAGTGCCCCGGCGCCACCACCGCGGGCGTGGTCCCCGCCACGATCGACCGGGTCAGCACGTTGAGCCCGGCGATGTAGTGCGTCGGCAGCGCCAGCACCCAACTGCCCGCTCCGCCGAGCGCCTGGTCGGCAGCGGCGGCGCCGGCCAACAGTGCGTCCGCCGACAGCGCCACGCGCTTGCCGGTGCCGGTCGACCCACTCGTCTCGACAACCAGGGCGACCCGCTGCGGGACCCGGGCCGGAGCCGGTGTCGGCAGCGCGGGTGCACCTTCGGCGACGGGGAGCAGGGCGGGGCCGCCGGCGAGGGCAGCCTCCAGGCCGCGCAGCACGCGCACCGGGTCGGACGCGCCCGTCGTGACGAGCGGTCGGGTCATCAGTAGTGCCAGGGGAAGGACGTCCACTCCGGGGCGCGCTTCTGCAGGAACGCGTCACGGCCCTCCACGGCCTCGTCGGTGCCGTAGGCCAGCCGGGTGGCCTCGCCTGCGAAGACCTGCTGGCCGACCATGCCGTCGTCGACCGCGTTGAAGGCGTACTTGAGCATCCGGATCGCCGTCGGCGACTTGCCCAGGATGGTCTCGCCCAGACGGATCGCCTCGCGCTCGAGCTCGGCGTGCGGCACCACCCTGTTGACCGCCCCCATCTCGTAGGCGCGCTGGGCCGAGTACTCCTCGGCCAGGAAGAAGACCTCGCGTGCGAGCTTCTGCCCGATCTGCTTGGCGTAGTAGGCGCTGCCGTACCCGCCGTCGAACGACCCCACGTCGGCGTCGGTCTGCTTGAACTTCCCGTGCTCGGCGCTCGCGATGGTCAGGTCGCAGATCGCGTGCAGGGAGTGCCCACCGCCGGCCGCCCAGCCGGGGACGACCGCGATGACGACCTTCGGCATCATCCGGATCAGGCGCTGCACCTCGAGGATGTGCAGCCGGCCCATCGACGCCTGGGCCGCGGCGGGGTCGACGCCCTCGGGCGGGGCGCCGTCGTCGCCGACGTACTGGTACCCGCTGCGACCGCGGATGCGCTGGTCGCCACCGGAGCAGAACGCCCAGCCGCCGTCCTTCGGGCTGGGGCCGTTGCCGGTCAGCAGCACGACGCCGACGCGGGGGTCCTGGCGGGCGTCGTCGAGCGCGCGGTACAGCTCGTCGACGGTGCGGGGACGGAAGGCGTTGCGGACTTCGGGCCGGTCGAAGGCGATCCGGACGATGCCCTGCGACACGTGCTTGTGGTAGGTGATGTCGGTGAACGACGCGGCTGCGGGGGCGGTCGTCCAGACGTCGGGGTCGAACAGTTCGGACACGGTGTCGGGCATGCTCCCAACCTATCGCCGGGCGGTGCGGGCGGGCCGCGGGGCCGGGCCGTGCTCGGCACCGCCGGTCAGGGCCGGGTGCCGCCCAGCCAGTGCCGGCCGCCGGTCAGGGCTGGGTGCCGCCCAGCCAGTGCCGGCCGCCGGTCAGGGCTGGGTGCCGCCCATGTCGGTGAGCATCTCCGGCGCGACGATCACCAGCAGCACGATCAGGATCACCGGGTTGGCGAAGAAGGCAAGCACGACACCGATCGAGCCGTACCACCGCCCCATCCCACCGACCGCGGCGATGAACCCGAGGATCGCGGCGATCAGGGTCAGGAACACGACGACGAAGCAGATGCCGAACGCGAAGGTGGTGTCGCCGCCCATGAACACCGCGAAGGCACTGGCGTCGACCGCAGCCGACACGATCGCCAGTCCGAAGGCGATCTTGCCCACGATGGGGTTCCGCCGCCGACGACGCTGCTGGGCGGCCTGGGCGCGGACGTCGACGGTGCCGCGCTGCATGAGCCGCTCGAAGTCGGTCCCCGCCCGGGTGCGACCGGCCGACGGCGTGTCGCCGGTCTGCCGGGTGCCGGTCGGCCTGGAGGCGTTCGCCGTGGCCGCGTTCGACCGTGCGGCGTTCGACCGTGAGGTGCTCGACGTGGTCCGCGATGCCGCTCCGGACGCCCGAGGTGGCCGCTGCTGCGGGTCTGCCGCCACGGAGCCTCCCTCTGGTCGTGCCGTGTGTGCTGGTCGTGCCGTGCGTGCTGGTCGTGCTGTATGTGCTGTCGTGTCGACCGTGAACCGTCGCTGACCGCATGATGCTAGTGCGCCGCCCTGGCCTTCCCCTCCGAGGAACTGTGACGTCCGCTGCGAGGATGGACCGGTGCTCCCCGACCTCGCCGACCTGTTGTCCGACGCGCACGTCGTCGCCCTGCCGATGCGGGTGCGGTTCCGCGGCATCACCACCCGCGAGGCACTCGTGCTGCGCGGCCCCGAGGGCTGGACGGAGTTCTCGCCGTTCGTCGAGTACGACGACGCCGAGGCCGCCGCGTGGCTCCGTGCGGCGATCGACTTCGGGTGGACACCGCACGCGCCCGCGGCCTCGTCCGTCCTGGTGAACGCCACCGTGCCGGCCGTCGCGCCGTCGGCGGTCGAGGGTCTGCTCGCGCGGTACCCCGGCTGCACCACGGCCAAGGTGAAGGTCGCCGAACCCGGGACCGGCATCGAGGACGACGTCGCACGGGTCGCCGAGGTCCGTCGGGTGATGGGTCCCGACGCGGCCGTCCGGATCGATGCCAACGGCCTGTGGAGTGTCGACCAGGCCGTCGTCGCCCTCGAGCGCCTGGCCCCGTTCGACCTGCAGTACGCCGAGCAGCCGTGCCGGACGATCGCCGAACTCGCTGCGCTGCGACGACGCACCGCGGGTCTCGGTGTCCGGATCGCGGCGGACGAGAGCGTCCGCAAGGCCTCGGATCCCCTCGCTGTCGCCCGTGCCGGTGCCGCCGACGTGCTGGTCGTCAAGGCGCAACCGCTCGGCGGGATCACCGCGGCGCAGCGCGTCATCGCCGCAGCCGGACTGCCGTGCGTGGTGTCCAGCGCCCTCGACACGTCGGTCGGGCTCGGGATGGGGGCGTTCCTGGCGGCTGCCGCGATGAGCCCGTGCTACGCCGCGG
This sequence comes from Microbacterium sp. M1A1_1b, assembly GCF_053345565.1. NCBI lineage: Bacteria > Bacillati > Actinomycetota > Actinomycetes > Micrococcales > Microbacteriaceae > Microbacterium > Microbacterium sp. M1A1_1b. Next base: position 551,123 of record NZ_JBKFAJ010000002.1, on the reverse strand, counting down.
GGCTCGGGACGGCGGCCATGTTCGCGGGTGACGTCACGACGGATCCGCTCCTGCCCACGAACGGGAGGATCGGGGTGCGTCGCGTCGACGTCGCCCCGTCCCTGCTGGAGCAGTACACGGCGTCACCCGAGCGGACCGCCTGGTGGCGGACACGGGTGGAGCGGGTGCACGCACTGCTCGCAGACACGTCGGCGCGGGAGTAGGCGGCTCCGCACTTCGTCACGCAACGGTTTGCTGCGCGACTCCGGCCCGAGTCGACCGGTCACAACACCCCGCTCAGGTCCGCCGGCCGGTCACATCCTGTCGCTCGGCCGACGCTCGAGCGACGTTTCGCGACCACTCACCGGTGCCGTCCCGGTCGCGAGGCGCAGCACCGCGCGGATCAGCCCACGCGGCAGTCGACCGGTCACGGCACCCCGCTCACGTCCGGACTCCACCGCGCGCAGCCTCGCCGACCGGTCACGACACCCCGCTCACGTTCGCCGACTGGGCACGACCTGTCGCTCGTCGACGCCGCGAACGACGTTTTCTGACCGGTCGCCGCCCGCGTGCGACGTGTCGTGACCACTCGCGCACAGGGCCGCCCACAGGACACGCGCAGGGCGCACACGGAACAGGCGCGGCACGGGACAGCGCACGCGGGACGCCGGAAAACGCACGCGAGTGCCTGCCCGTGCACGGAACAGGCGCGGCACGGGATGGACCCGCACCGCGCCTGTTCGACGATCGTCAGTGGTTCACAGCCCGGAGTAGCTGTGCAGCCCCTTGAAGAACACGTTGACGACGGCGAAGTTGAACATCACCGCGGAGAACCCGACGAGCGCCAGCCACGACGACCGGGCGCCGCGCCAGCCACGGGTGGCCCGAGCGTGGATGTAGCCCGCGTAGATGACCCAGATGATGAAGGTCCAGACTTCCTTGGTGTCCCAGCCCCAGTACCGGCCCCATGCTCGTTCGGCCCAGATGGCACCGGCGATGAGCGTGAAGGTCCACAGCACGAAGCCCACGAGCAGGACGCGGTACGTCAGGACCTCGAGCCGATCGGCGTCCGGCAGGGTCTCCATGAAGCGCAGCTGCTTGGATGCACCGCTGTGGCTGAGGCGGTAGGTCTGGATGAGCTGCGACACGGCCAGACCAGCACCCAGGGCGAAGAAGCCCGTACCGGCGATGGCGACGAACACGTGCAGGACGAGCCAGTACGACTCGAGCGCAGGCACGAGCGGGCGGACCGGCACGTAGTAGTTGACCGTCGCGATGCCGAGCAGGATCAGCGTGAGTCCGGTGATGAAGACGCCGAGGAACTTCAGGTTCTGCCACAGTTGCACGAGCAGGAAGATCGCGATGATCAGCCCGGTGCCCGTGAGCGAGAACTCGAACATGTTGCCCCACGGCACACGGTCGGCCGCGATGCCACGGAGCACGATCGCGCCGACGTGCAGCACGAGTGCCAGGATCGTCATCGCCATGCCCACGCGCTCGAACCGTGAGCCGCGTCGACCGGAGCCGGTCTTGGCCGGGGCTTCGACCCGTTCGAGGACGACGGTGCCGCCCTGGACCGTGGCGACGGTCTTGGCCTGCTGCTGACGCGCCGTCGAGGCGACGGCCGCGCCGTCGGCGCCGACCGTGACCTCACCCGACCGCTTGGCCATGTCGAGTGCGAACGAGATGAACGCGACCACGTACACGGCCATGGCCGAGTAGGTGAGCACGACCGAGTAGGTCGCGAGGTTCGTCGTCATGTCCACGAGGGAATCCTAACTCCGAGGTCTGACACGTGCTTGGCGGCGATGTCCGCCACGGCCCGTTCGAGATTGGGGTCCTCGCCGCGGGCCAGCCCCGCGTACTCGAGGTCGTACTCGCCGTGCTCGGCTCCGGTGCGCGGCACGACCTTCACCCACACGCGACGGCGCGGGACGAACAGCGAGGTCAGCAGCCCGAGCACGCTGAGCACGGCGAACCCGCCGACCCACAGCTGCGACGGGTCGTGGTGCACGTCGAGCGAGACGTACCGCTTCACGCCGTTGAACGTGATCGACCCGGCACCCTGCGGCAGCGTCTTGGTCTGCCCGGGCTTCAGCTCGACGCTCTTGGCCTCGGACTTGGTGCCGGCGATCTGCTTGAGTCCGCTCGTGTCGAGCTGGTAGACGCTGCGCGGCACGCCGTCGTCCAGGCCGAGGTTGCCCGTGTAGACCTGCAGCGTCAGCAGCGGGTTCTCGGCGTCGGGGTAGTTCGACGTGAACGCGCCGGTGCCGAGCTTGACCGCGGTCGGGTAGAAGAACCCGACCATGCCGAGTTGGTCCGGTGCCGCGTCGGGGACCTTGATGACGCCGGTCGAGGTGTAGTTCGCGTCGGCGGGCAGGAAGGGCACGTCGTCCTGGAACGCCACGTTGCCGTCGCCGTCGCGCACGGTGACGTCCATCGCGTAGCCGTTGCCGAGCAGGTACACGTTCGTGCCGCCGATCGACAGCGGGTCGTTGACACCGAGCCGGCCGGTCGTCGGCTGACCGCCCTTGGACTGCGAGGTCACCGTCGCCGAGTAGTCGGTCGCCTGCCCGAGGGCGTCGAGGTTGCGCTCTTCGTACTTCGTGACGAACTTGTCGAGCGTCAGGTTGTAGCCCTGCAGGTCGCTCTGCTGGAACCAGCGCCCCGGGTTGAACGAGTCGTACGAGCCGAGCACGTTCGAGAACGTCTGCCCCTCGACCAGCAGCCGCTGGCCGGTGTACCCGAACCCACCGCCGATGCCGACGGCGACCAGGACCCCGACGAGCGCGGCGTGGAACACCAGGTTGCCGGTCTCGCGCAGGTACCCGCGCTCGGCGCTCACCGAGTCGCCGAACCGCTCGACGCGGTAGCCCGAGCGCTTGAGCATCGCCATGGCACGCGTGACCGCGTGGTCGGCGGACGGGAGGCCCGTGGCCGGGTCCGTCCCGCGCGCGGCGTCCGTCATGGTGTCCGGCTCGACTGCGACGGTGCGGTACCCCGCCAGGCGGGTCAGCCGTGCCGGGGTCTTGGGCGGCCGGGTCCGGAGCGCCTGCCAGTGGTGCTTGGTGCGCGGGATGATGCAGCCGATCAGCGACACGAACAGCAGCAGGTAGATCGCCGAGAACCACACCGAGGTGTAGGTGTCGAAGACCTGGAGCTTGTCGAGGACCGGGAACAGCTGCGGGTGGTCGGCCTGGTACTGCACGACGCCGTTGGGGTCGGCGGTGCGCTGCGGCACGAGCGAGCCCGGGATCGCCGCGAGCGCGAGCATCATCAGCAGGAACAGCGCGGTGCGCATGCTGGTCAGCTGCCGCCAGAAGAACCGGATGTACCCGAGGACACCGAGCTTGGGCTGGTTGACGTCGCCGCCCGCGCCCTCGGTGGGGCCGGAGCCGTCGACGTGGTCGGAGGGCCGCATCGGGTCGGACGCGGTGCCGTTCTCGAGTCGGCTGTCGTCGGTGTCAGACTGCCGGGACATAGCTCTGGATCACCGCCCCGACGCTCGACATGACGGCCGACCAGATGCCGGTGACCATGAGCAGACCGATGACGATCAGGATCGCTCCTCCGATGATGTTGACGACGCGCATGTGGCGCTTCACGACGCGGATGGCCCCGGCCGCCCACCCGGCGCCGAGCGCCACGAGCAGGAACGGGATGCCGAGGCCCAGGCAGTAGGCGACGCCGAGCCACATGCCCTGCCACGCGCTACCCGCCTGCACGCTGAGCAGGTTGATCGCGGCCAGGGTCGGCCCGAGGCACGGGGTCCACCCGAGACCGAAGACGATGCCGAGCAGCGGTGCGCCGACCAGTCCCGTGGCGGGGGTCCAGGACGGCTTCAGGGTGCGCTGCAGGAACGTGAAGCGCCCGATGAACACCAGGCCCATCAGGACGACGACGACCCCGAGCACCTGTGTGATGAGGTCACGCCAGCGGACGAGCCAGAAGCCGAGTGCGCCGAACACGGTCGTGTAGGCGACGAACACCGCGGTGAAGCCGAGCACGAAGAGCAGCACCCCGAGGACCACACGACCCCGACCCCGGTTCCCCGCGTCGGCGATGCCGCTGACGTACCCCAGGTACCCGGGGACCAGCGGCAGGACGCACGGCGACAGGAACGACACGAGCCCGGCGAGCAGCGCCACGGGCAGTGCGACGAGCATCTGCCCACTGAGGATCGCGTCGGAGAAGGGGTTGCTGCCCACGGGTCAGGACGCCTTGCTGCCGCTGAGCTCGTCACTGACCAGGGTGTCGAGGATGCTCGTGCCGTCGATGGCGCCGAGCACGCGCGCGGCGACACGACCCTTGGTGTCGAGCACGATCGTCGCGGGGACGGCGTTCGGCGCGATCTGCCCGGACAGGGCGAGCTGCATCGTGCCCTTGTCGGCGTCGAGCACCGTCGGGTAGTCGATCCCGAAGGTGCGCTCGAAGGCCGCGGCGGTCGCTGCCTGGTCGCGCACGTTGACCCCGATGAACTGCACGTCCTTGTCGGCGTACTTGCGCTGCACCGTGTTGAGGTACTTCGCCTCGGCACGGCAGGGCGGGCAGCTGGCGTACCAGAAGTTGAGCACGACGACCTTGCCGCGCAGGGCCTTGGCCGACAGGGTCGCCCCGTCGGTGTCCTTCGCGGTGAAGTCGACGGTGTCGGTGCGCTTGTCGGCGGCGACCTCGGTCACCGCGCCGTCGCCGGAGATGTAGTTCTGCGTGGTGCCCTTGCCGTACTGGTTCGCCAGGGAGTCACTGCCGCTGGAACACCCGGCCAGCGCGAGGGCGGCGACCACGGCAGTCGCTGCGGTCGCGACGAGACGTTGCTTGACACTGCGGACGATCACACTGCTCCTTCGTCGACTGCACGTTGGCGGAGTTCCATCGCCGGGTCCGCGTACCCGACCTCGGTGAAGCGACCGCCGGACGTGGCGGGCACGCGCTCGAGGGTCGTGATGCTGGAGAGGTCGCACCGGCGTCGGCGCGGGTCGTGCCACAGGGACTCCCCCGCGAGACGACGGTGGACCATCCAGATCGGCAACTGGTGGCTCACGAGGACCACGTCGCCCTCGTCGACACTCTCCCACGCACTGGTGACAGCGGCGAGCATGCGGTTGGCGATCGACTCGTAGGCCTCACCCCAGCTGGGTCGCCACGGGTTCGCGATCCAGGGCCACTCGGCCGGTCGGCGGATCGAGCGCTTCGTGAACCCGGGAGGCTGTCCCTCGTACCGGTTGGTGGGCTCGATGAGCCGTTCGTCGAGTGCGACGTCGAGGCCGTAGGCGGCAGCCCAGGGCGCGGCGGACTCCTGCGTCCGCTGCAGGGGTGACGCGACGATCCGGCGGACGTCGACGCCGGCGTCCTTCGACGCGGTGGCGGACGCGGCGGCCATCTGGTGCCCGAGTTCGCTCAGTCCGAAGCCCGGCAGCCGGCCGTACAACACACGGTCCGGGTTGTGGACCTCGCCGTGCCGGACGAGGTGGATTCGGGACGCGGGCATGGGTTCCAGTGTAGGTCGCGCCGTGGTTCCCACTGCCCACACAGCGGATTGACGGCTTCGGGACCCCTCAGCCGAGGTGCCCGGACAGTCGGCCGTGGATCGCGACCGACCCCGTGTTGAGGTTCACGACCTCGACGCTCGACCCGTGCTTGGCGAAGCGCTGTTCGACCCCGTCGAGCGCCGCCACCGTGCTGGCGTCGTACACGTGTGCCTCGGACATGTCGATGACGACGTGCGCCGGGTCCAGGGCGTACGAGAACCGGGTGACCAGGTCGTTCGACGACGCGAAGAACAGCGCGCCGCGCACGCGGTACCGCACGGTGTCGTCGTCGACGGGTTCGCGGACGACCTCGACCACGTGGGCGACCCGGCGGGCGAAGACGAGCGCGGCGAGCACGACCCCGACGAGCACGCCGGTCGCCAGGTTGTTCGTGACGACGACCACGACCACCGTGATGAGCATGACGGCCGTCTCGCCGAGCGGCATGCGGCCGAGCGTGCGGGGACGGATGCTGTGCCAGTCGAACGTCGCGACGCACACCATGAGCATCACGGCGGTGAGTGCCGCCATCGGGATCCGGGCGACGACGTCGTGCAGCACGATCGTCAGCACGAGCACCGAGGCCCCCGCGGCGAAGGTCGAGATCCGGGTGCGGGCGCCGGCGGTCTTCACGTTGATCACCGTCTGGCCGATCATGGCGCAGCCGCCGGTGCCGCCGAAGAACGCGGAGGCGATGTTGGCGATGCCCTGGCCCCACGACTCGCGCCACTTGCTGGACCCGGTGTCGGTCAGGGCATCGACGAGCTGGGCGGTGAGCAGCGTCTCGATGAGCCCGACGATCGCCATGCCGAACGCGTACGGCGCGATGATCCCCAGGGTGTCGAACGAGATCGGCACCGTGATGCCACTGAACCCGGGCAGCGCGGTCGGGAGCGCCCCCTCGTCGCCGACGGTCGGCACCACGACGCCGAACACGACGGTGATCAGGGTGATCACCACGACGGCGATGAGCGGCGCCGGCACGGCCTTGGTCAGGTACGGGAAGCCGACGATCACCGCGACCCCCAGGGCGGTCAGGGGCCAGACGACGAACGGCACGTCGTGCCCGAGCAGGTTCGGCAGCTGTGCGGTGAAGATCAGGATTGCCAGGGCGTTGACGAACGCGACGTTCACGCTGCGCGGGATGAACCGCATCAGCCGGGCGACACCGAGGAACCCGAGCACGAGCTGGATCACGCCACCGAGCACGATCGTCGGGACCAGGTAGGCGATGCCGTGGTCGCGGACGAGGGGGGCGATGACGAGCGCGACCGACCCGGCGGCTGCCGACACCATGGCGGGACGACCGCCGACGATCGCGATGACGACCGCGATCACCACGCTCGAGAACAGTCCGACGGCCGGGTCGACACCCGCGACGACGGAGAAGGAGATCGCCTCGGGGATGAGGGCGAGTGCGGTCACGATGCCGGCCAGGACCTCGCGCGTCAGCATGCGCGGCGATCGGAGGGCCGACAGGACGCTCTGGGCAGGCGGGGCCGTGGTGAGGGAGGTCATCGCTGCCAACCCTACCCTCACGTCAGGGTAGGGTTGGTCGCATGACGGAAGCGCAGGACCCGGGCACGATGCACATCGGCGAGCTGGCCGACCGCGCCGGCATGTCACTGCGGACGATCCGCCACTACGACGAGGTGGGGCTGCTGGTGCCGAGTGGCCGGACGACGGGTGGCTTCCGCGTGTACACCGAGCGCGACCTGGAACGCCTGCTCGTGATCCGCCGGATGAAGCCCCTGGGGTTCTCGCTCGACGAGATGGGCGAGCTCCTGCGCATCGTCGACGGTCTGCCCGGCACCGACCCCGAGGACACCGCCGCTCGCGCGGCCCAGCTCGACGCGTTCGTGCAGGACGCGCGCGACCGGCACGCCAAGTTGGTCGAGCGTGCCGGCATGGCCGAGGAGTTCATCGGCACGCTGAGCGTCCTGCGGGCATCCCTGCCCTGAGCAGCACCCCGACCAGCCGCGAACAGGACACGCGTCGGCCGGCACCTGCGTGGCCAGGCCGCGGGTCCCCCGGTCCGCCGACATCCTGCGGACCGCTTCCCCGCCCGCGACCTGGCCACGTCGAGAACGCTACGGTCGCGGCGGCGGTGATCCGGGCCTCCAGGTCGCCCCTGTGGACAACTGCCGGCCGGATCTGCCTGTGGAGAACGGCCGCGCGGCAGAGCCGGATAGACTCGGCGACCGTGATCGAACGCACCCGCATCAGCGACCTCGCCGCTCTCCCCGACGGTCCCGTCTCCGTGGCCGGATGGGTCGAGACGGTCCGTGACCAGAAGAAGGTGCAGTTCGTCGTCCTGCGCGACGAGACCGGCGCCGTCCAGCTCGTCAACCCGGCGACGCGTGAGGCAACCGACGGCGACGACGCGTCGGCCGCGGCCCTCGCCACGACCGAGACGATCTCGGGCCTGGCGCACGGCTCCTTCATCCACGTGACCGGCACGCTCAAGGCGGACGAGCGCGTCAAGCTCGGTGGCCTCGAGGTCAAGGTCGGCGCGCTCACCGTCGTCAGCGCCGCCATCCCGGAGACGCCGATCGCCGACGACTCCTCGCTCGACAAGCGCCTCGACTGGCGTTTCATCGACCTGCGCAACCGCAAGCAGAACCTGATCTTCCGCATCCAGACCACGCTCGAGCACGCGTTCCGCACGTACTGGGTCGAACGCGACTACATCGAGATCCACACGCCCAAGCTGATGGCGTCGGCGTCCGAGTCCCGCGCCGAGCTCTTCCAGCTCGAGTACTTCGAGACGACCGCGTACCTGGCGCAGTCGCCGCAGAACTTCAAGCAGATGGCCCAGCCCGCCGGCTTCGGTGCCGTGTTCGAGATCGCCGACGCCTTCCGCGCCGACCCGTCGTTCACCAGCCGGCACGCCACCGAGTTCACCAGCGTCGACGCCGAGTTCTCGTGGGTCGAGTCCCACGAGGACGTCATGGCGATGCACGAAGAGCTGCTGGTCGCCGGCATCACCGCGGTCAAGGAGAAGTACGGCACGGACATCGAAGCGGTCTTCGGCTTCGAGCTGCAGGTCCCCTCGACGCCGTTCCCCCGCGTGACCCTGGCCGAGGCCCGGAAGATCGTCGCCGACAGCGGCCACGACGTCGTCCGCGCCGACGGTGACCTGGACCCCGAAGGCGAGCGCCGCGTGTCCGCGTGGGCCAAGGAGCACCACGGCAACGAGTTCGTCTTCGTCACGGACTACGACGCCTCGATCCGGCCGTACTACCACATGCGCCACGCCGACGACCCGACGCTCACGAACAGCTACGACCTGCTGTTCAACGGCGCCGAGATCTCCACGGGTGCGCAGCGCGAGCACCGTGTCGACGTCCTCACCGCCCAGGCAGAGGAGAAGGGCCTGGACCCGGCCGAGCTCGGCTGGTACCTCGACTTCTTCCGCTACGGTGTGCCGCCGCACGGCGGCTTCGGCATGGGCCTGGCCCGCGTCCTGATGCTCATGCTCGGCGAGCCCTCGATCCGCGAGGTCACGTACCTGTTCCGCGGCCCGACGCGTCTGACCCCGTAGTCGACGCGCGTCGACAACTGACAGGAGGCCCGTGGCGATCCCGCCACGGGCCTCCTGTCGGTCCGGTCGTCGCCGGGAGCAGTGTCCGGACTCGGCTCACTCCTGCCAGTCGATGGCCGCGCGACTCGTGACCAGGCCGCGGATCTCGGCCGCCGCGGCCTGATGCTCCGGGTGCACCTGGTACGCGTCGAGGCCGGCCAGGTCGTCGAACGTCGCCACGACGGCGACGTCGTGGTTCTTGTCCGGGTAGGCGACGTTGTCGACGACCTGCAGCGTGCGGATCGACGGCACGACACCGACGAGTCCGGTCAGGAGCGACCGGATCTGCGCGATGGTGTCGGCACGGTCGAGTTCGGGGCGGAGCCCCCAGGAGACGACGTGGTGGATCATGCGGGGGCCTCGGCCTTCTCGATCGCACGCGCCAGCCGGTCGGCGTCGACGTGCCAGTTGCTGTGGACCCGGCCGTCGACCAGCACCACGGGGATGTCCTCGGCGTACTCCAGCCGGAGCGCGTCGTCATCGAGGATCGAGCGCTCGGTCAGGGTCGCGCCGGGGTGCGCCGCGACGACGCGCTCGACGACCGGTCGGGCATCGTCGCAGAGATGGCATCCGGGCTTGGTCAGGAGCGTCACGGCGGGCATGCCCCCAGCGTAGCGACGCAGAACGGGCCCCGGGGAACGCCGGTCGCGCCCGGGGAACGCAAAAGCCCCGGCGAACCGGGGCTTCGACGACGGTCTTGCGACCTACTTCTTGTTGCGACGCTGGTGACGCGTCTTGCGAAGGAGCTTGCGGTGCTTCTTCTTCGCCATGCGCTTGCGACGCTTCTTGATGACAGAACCCATGTGGACCTCGCTCGGACTGATGCTGATGTACGGACACCGGGCCGATGAAGCCGCGGAAAATCAACCTGGTCGATGCTACCGGAGCCCCGCGCCGATGTCGAACGGGCTGGACGTGCGCCGGGAACCGGGCGGCTGTCAGCCCACGTCGGCGATGCCGCCGCGCAGGACCGCGGCGACCGCGGACTCCGGCACCCGGAACGACCGGCCGAAGCGGATCGCGGGGAGTTCACCGGCGTGGACCATGCGGTAGACGGTCATCTTCGAGACGCGCATCATCTCGGCGACCTCAGCGACGGTGAGGAAACGCACGTCGTCGAAACTGCCGTTCATGGTCCGCCTCCGCCAGGCTGCGCGCGGGCCGATCGATTCGTCCCGGGCGCGGATGTTTGGTGTGACCTGAGTGGTCACTGGTAACTGTAGGGGCGGGTGAGGCCCGGTGTCCAGCATCGCGTACGACGGTGAGCGACCCGTGGGCGCTCGGTGGGCGTCCGCCGTGGATCAGTCCTGGTCCGGGCGCTTCGTGAAGCGTCGGCGCGACCGGTCCACCACGCGCTCCCACCCCTGCTGCGCCCCCGAGAACGCGGCCGTGGCGCGGTACGACGCCTCGGCCATGACGCGTCCGAGTTCGGTGCCGACCTCGACGGTCGCCTTGCCCGCCGCACCGTTCCGACGCACGGACACGGGCTGCCCGTCCGGCGTCCACGCGGTGGTCGCCGGGGTGCCGTCCGCGTCGACGGCCCCGGTGAAGGGGACCACCCACTCCTCGATGTGCAGCAGCGGCTCCGGGTCGAGTCGGTAGAAGCGGTGCTGCCCCTCTTCGCGCGAACTGACGAGCCCGTTCTCGCGCAGCACCCGCAGGTGCTTGGACACGGTGGGCTGGCTGACCCCGAGCTTCTCGACGAGCTGGCCGACACTGAGCTCGCCGCCCGTGACGTCCGAGCCGTAGGCACCGAGCAGGGCACCGAGCAGCTCGCGGCGCGTCGGGTCCGCGACCACGGTGAAGATGTCGGCCATGGGCCCAGGCTAACCGGCGTGCCCCGCGATGTACCATGCGAGGCGTCCCGCCCATGTCCCCGGAGGCATACGATGCTCGACCGCACGGCGCCATCGACCCGCGGGGTCGGAGGGACGCGTCGCCGACCCTCTCGCTTCGGCACCGCGCTGCGCTCGTCCCCGTCGCGGCTGGCGATCCTGGTGTTCGTCGGGCTGATCTTCGTCTTCACGAGCCTGTTCATGACGCCCCTCGCCGCCGCGGACGGCTCGTCGACGCACTTCGCCGACGCACTGTTCACCGCCGCGTCGGTGGTCTGCGTCACCGGACTGTCGACCGTCGACATGGCGACGCACTGGTCGGTGTTCGGCAAGACCCTGGTGGTGATCGGCACGCAGATCGGCGCCGTGGGCGTGTTGACCTTCGCGTCGATCCTGGGCCTGTTCGTCACGCGCAAGCTCGGCCTGCGCGCCAAGCTCATGGCTGCGGGCGACTCGAACCCCCTCCGCACCCACCACGGCGCCGTCCCCGAGGGGCAGGCCGTGCGGCTCGGTGAGGTCGGCACCCTGCTGGCGACGGTCGCGGTGAGCACCCTGTCGATCGAGATCGTCCTGGGACTGCTCCTGCTGCCCTCGGTGCTGATCGCGGGGATGCCGTTCTGGACCGCCGTCGGCGACTCGTTCTACTACGCCGCGATGGCCTTCACGAACACGGGCTTCGCGCCGAACGCCACCGGGCTCGAGCCGTTCGCGCACGACTACTGGTTCCTGACGCTCCTGATGATCGGCGTCGTGGCGGGGTCGATCGGCTTCCCGGTCATCCGTGCCTTGACGAAGCAGCTGCGCACCCCCAGGAAGTGGCCGATCCACGTCAAGCTCACCCTGACCACCAGCGCCGTGCTGCTGGTGGGCGGCGCCGCGGCCTACATCGCACTCGAGGCGTCGAACCCGACCACGTTCGGCAGCGAGGGCGCGGGACGGACGGCGTTCCAGGCGCTCTTCCTGTCGACGATGACGCGCTCGGGCGGGTTCTCGCTCGTCGACTTCGACCAGCTCAACGGCTCGAGTCTGCTGATCACCGACATGCTCATGTTCATCGGCGGCGGGTCGGCCTCGACCGCCGGCGGCATCAAGGTCACGACCCTGGCGGTGCTGTTCCTGGCCGCGGTCGCCGAGGCCCGAGGACGCCGCAGCATGGAGGCCTTCGGTCGCCGGATCCCGAGCGACGTGCTCCGGGTCGCGGTCGCCGTCGTGCTCTGGGGCGCCACGATCGTCGCCGTGTCCACCACCGTGCTGCTGCAGATCACCCGCGAGCCGCTCGACCGCGTGCTCTTCGAGGTGATCTCCGCGTTCGCGACCTGTGGTCTGTCGTCCGGCGTCTCCGGCGACCTGCCCGAGTCCGGCAAGTACGTGCTGGCGGCCACGATGTTCCTGGGGCGGGTCGGTACAGTGACCATCGCCGCCGCCCTGGCCGCCAGTCAGAGCCGGCAGCTGTTCCGCCGTCCCGAAGAGAGGCCGATCGTTGGCTGACCGATCCCGTCCCGACCACCCCCTGGGTGCCGTCAGCCACGACGCGCCGGTGCTCGTCATCGGCCTGGGCCGCTTCGGCGCCGCCACCGCGGGTCAGCTCGAGCGGCAGGACCGCGAGGTGCTCGTCGTCGACACCGACCCGGGGCTGGTGCAGAAGTGGTCCGACCGGGTCACCCACGCGGTGCAGGCCGACGCGACCGACATCGACGCGTTGCGGCAGATCGGCGCGCAGGACTTCCCGATCGCCGTGGTCGGCACGGGCAGTGACCTGGAGTCGAGCGTCCTCATCACCGCGAACCTGGTCGACCTCGGCATCCCGCAGATCTGGGCGAAGGCGATCAGTCGGTCGCACGGCACGATCCTGGCCCGCATCGGCGCGAACCACGTGGTGTACCCGGAGCGCGAGGCCGGCGAGCGCACGGCACACCTGGTGTCCGGTCGGATGCTCGACTTCATCGAGTTCGACGACGACTTCGCCGTGGTCAAGATGTTCCCGCCGCGCGCGGTCCGCGGCAAGGACCTCGGCACCACCGCCATCCGCACGCGCTTCGGTCTGACGGTGCTCGGCATCAAGCCCCCGGGTGAGGCCTTCGTGCCGGCCACGCCGGACAGCGTGATCGGTGAGCACGACGTCATCATCGTGTCGGGATCCACGACCGCGCTGGAGCGCTTCGCCGCCCTGGAGTAGACCACTGATCGGACGGGAGGCCCGGTGCCAGCTGGCACCGAGCCTCCCGTCGTTCCGGTGGTTGCGTCTAGAGCTTCGACAGCTCCTCGGCGCGCGCGATCGCCGCATCCGCGGCGCGGCGGAGCGTGTCCGCCAAGTCCGCTTCCTGCAGGACGGCGACGGCACGCTCGGTCGTGCCCTTCGGGCTGGTCACGGCGCGGCGCAGGTCCGCTGGTTCCTTGCCGGACCGCTCGAGCAGCTCGACGGCACCGCGCACGGTGCCCTGCACCATCGTCTCGGCCTGGCCGGCGGTGAAGCCGAGCGACTCGGCGGCCCGCTGCCACTCCTCGATGAGCAGGAAGACGTACGCGGGGCCGGAACCGGACACCGCGGACAGCGCGTCGAGACGGTCCTCGGGGACCTCGATCACCGAACCCGAGACGTCGAACAACCGGGACGCCAGGGCGACGGCCTCGGCGTCGGCCGACGCACCACCGCTGACCCCGGTGACGCCGTGCCCGACGCCGATCGGCGTGTTCGGCAGCGCCCGGACGACGCGGACACCCTCGGGGACGCGGGCCTGCATCGCTGCGGTCGTGACCCCGACGGCGACGCTGACGACGACGGTGCCGGGTGCCAGGTCGTCCGCGATCTGGTCGAGCAGGTCAGCGACGCCGAACGGCTTCACGCCGAGCACCACGAGCGCGGCGCCGCGGACGGCCCGGCGGTTGGCGTCCGGGTCCGTGTCGCTGGCGGTGGCGTCCAGGCCGCGCGCACGGTGGGCGGCGGCGGACGACTCGGACTTCGTCGTCAGGACCACGGTCTCGGGCGCCAGACCGGCGGCGAGCAGGCCGTCGAGGACCGCGCCGGACATGGAGCCGACGCCGAGCAGAGCGGTACGGGGCAGTTCGATCGTCATGGCCCGACCCTACCGAGCGACCTGCCCGTAGGATCGTGCAGCAGGTCAGCGAGAACAGGGGTCACAGTGAGCGCTTCCGGAGGCAACCGGGCCATCTTCGCCGCCCTCGGCGCGAACGTCGGCATCGCGATCGTCAAGTTCATCGCGGCGGCGATCAGCGGGTCCGCGTCGATGCTCGCCGAGGGTGTGCACTCGCTCGCCGACTCCGCGAACCAGCTCCTGCTGCTGCTGGGCGGACGACGCGCCCGGCGCGCGGCGGACGAGGAACACCCGTTCGGCTACGGCCGCGAACGCTACGTGTACGCCTTCGTCGTGTCGATCGTGCTGTTCTCGGTCGGCGGTGTGTTCTCGCTCTACGAGGGCATCGAGAAGTTCGCGCATCCGCACGCGCTCGAGAACTGGTGGCTGCCGATGGTGGTCCTGGTGATCGCGATCGGGCTCGAGGGCTTCTCGCTCCGCACCGCCCTGAACGAGGCTCGCCCGCACAAGGGCTCGATGTCATGGGTGCAGTACGTGCGTCGGGCGAAGGCCCCGGAGCTGCCCGTCGTGATGCTCGAGGACACCGCCGCCCTGCTCGGCCTGGTGTTCGCGTTCTTCGGCGTCGGCCTGACCGCTCTGACCGGCAACGGGGTGTTCGACGCCATCGGCACGGTGCTGATCGCCGTGCTGCTCATCGCCGTGGCCCTGGTGCTCGGGATCGAGACGAAGAGCCTGCTGGTCGGCGAGGGCGCGACCGCGGCGGACGTCGCGAAGATCAAGTCGGCGCTGCTGGACGGGCCCGAGATCGAGTCGATCATCCACATCAAGACGCTCTACCTGGGCCCGGACGAGCTGATGGTCGGCGTGAAGGTCGCGGTCGACGGCGACCGGCGTCTCGGTGACGTCGCCGCCGGCATCGACACCGTCGAACAGCGGGTGCGGGCAGCCGTGCCGATCGCCCGGGTGATCTACGTCGAGCCCGACGTGCTCCGGACGGGGCCGCGGCCGCCGACCGAGGCGATCGTGATCCGGGCGGCGGACTAGCGCTTCTGACGGAAGAACTCCTCGAGCAGGGCCGCGCACTCCGGCTCGAGCACGCCGGCGACCACTTCGGACCGGTGCGGCAGCCGGCGGTCCCTGGCGATGTCGTAGACGCTGCCCGCCGCGCCGGCCTTGGGGTCCCATGCGCCGAACACCACGCGCGGCACCCGCGCCGCCAGGATCGCCCCCGCGCACATCGGGCACGGCTCGAGCGTGACGACCAGGGTGTGCCGGTCGAGGTGCCAGTCCCCCGTGACGGCGGCCGCTGCCCGGAGGGCCAGGACCTCGGCGTGCGCGGTCGGGTCTTGCGTGGCCTCGCGCTCGTTCCGACCGGTGGCGAGGACCACACCGTGTTCGTCGAGCACGACCGCGCCGACCGGCACGTCACCGGTCGCCAGGCATGCCCGGGCCTCGGCGAGCGCCGTCGTCATCGCCCCCACCCAGGGACGGCCCGCGGGGTCCGTGGTGGACGGGACTGGCTGCACGGGTCCTCCGGCCGTCTCGGGTGCGCGGGCGGATCGGTCCTCCGCCTGCGGCACGGTACGCTCGACCCTATGCGAGTCCACGTCGCCGACCACCCGCTCATCACCCACAAGCTCTCGGTGCTCCGCGACCGGACCACTCCCTCGCCCACGTTCCGTGCGCTGACCGAGGAACTCGTCACGCTGCTGGCCTACGAAGCCACGCGCAACGTGCGGGTCACGGCCACGCCGATCTCCACGCCGGTCGCGCAGACCATGGGTGTCGCGATCGCCAAGCCGCGTCCGCTGGTCGTCCCCATCCTGCGCGCCGGCCTCGGCATGCTCGAGGGCATGGTCAAGCTCGTCCCGACGGCCGAGGTCGGGTTCCTGGGCATGGCGCGCAACGAGGAGACCCTCGAGCCGCAGACCTACGCCGAGCGCCTGCCGGACGACCTGTCGGGCCGGCAGTGCTTCGTGCTCGACCCGATGCTGGCGACGGGTGGCACGCTCGCGGCGGCCATCGACTTCCTGTTCGACCGCGGCGCCGAGGACGTCACCTGCGTGTGCATCCTCGGGGCACCCGAGGGCCTCAAGGCCGTCGAGCAGGCCGTGGGCGACCGAGACGTGACGATCGTCCTCGGTGCCCTCGACGAGCGCCTCGACGAGAACGGCTACATCGTGCCCGGCCTGGGCGACGCCGGCGACCGGCTGTACGGACTGGCCGAGTAGCGACCGACCCCGCCGACCGTCCGGGCGGACGGTTGACAGCGGCTTGGTATACCGCTGATACTCATCGACATGACTGCAACCGTGTCCCGCGTCCTCTCCGAGGCGTCCCCCTCCACAGGGGCAGTGGGGAACGTCGGCATGATGATGTCGGCGGCGGCCGTCATGCGTTGTCGAATGTGTGCCTGACCGGTACCCGTTCCAGCTGGATCCCCCGCGACACCATCCCCGTCGCGGGCGCGTGATCCCCGGGTGACGACCACCGACGACGCACACGTGCGCCACGCGGTCGCCCCCGCTCCACCGGGTCTGCTCCGGTCCGACGACGGACCGAGGGCGCGTCGCCAGCCCTGCTCCACGCAGGACGTCAGTGCCGCGCAGCACACCCGGGTTGACGCATTCGACACCGGCCCACCGCTTGATCGAGCGCCGGCCACACCGCCCGGAGAACCACCATGTCGCTCACCATCGCCCAGCCCCGTCCCTCGCTCCGCTCCGCTGCCCCCGCCCCGATCGACCTCGGCACCGTCACGCCGATCCGTCCTCGTCGTGCGCCGGTCCAGCCTGAGCACACCGACGTCCCGACCAGCCCCGTGGTCGCACCGCAGCGCAACCGGTCCCTGCCCGAGGGCACCGAGGCCCGTGGGTTCGCGCTGTACGTCGGGCTCGACGAGGAGAAGGCGGCCGCGGCCGGCACGACGCTCGCGGCCGTGGTCGAGCAGCTGAAGGCGCTGACGGCACAGCTCGTCCCCGCGGCCGAGACCTACGCCGCCGTGGCCGTCGCCGCCGAGCACTCCGGTGGCCGCGACGTCGACGTGGTCCGCCTGGCGCTGCAGGACCGGTCCGCGGTGGCCGCGCGCAAGCAGGCCGAGAAGCCCGAGCCCGAGGAGACCGGCGTCGTCATCGACATCTCCCGCAAGCGTGTGACGCTCGACGGCGAGACCGCGCCGCTGACCTACAAGGAGTTCGAGCTCCTGCAGTTCCTGGTGCTGCGCGAGGGGCAGACGGTCGACCGGTCCGCCATCATCGACGGCCTGTGGTCGGACGACGAGGACGAGACGCCGAACGAGCGCACCATCGACGTGCACGTCCGCCGGCTCCGCTCGAAGCTCGGCGCGTTCGAGGAGATCGTCCGCACCGTCCGTGGTGTCGGGTACCGGTTCGACCGGCACGCCGACGTCGCCGTGCGGTACGCCTCGACGCCCTCGCCCGACCTGTTCTGAGCCGTCGTCGGGGTCCCAGGCCGCGCATACCGGCCTCTTGGTGAACTCGCAGCGAACGAGGCCGTCGAAGGCTGGCGCCCGTTACCGCTTCGTTATACAGTCGGAAGCGCAGTCGGGGTTTGCTGTGGCTCCGCCTGTGGAATGTGATTGCAGGACACTCTTGGTGCAAGGGAGAAGGCCGGTCGTCCACCAGGACGGCCGGCCTTCGTGCGTCCCGGGGCCTTGCTGGGCCGGAGTGTCCGAGGCCGTCGGTAGGGTGGAGGACCACCGGACCAGAGGGAGCACCACCGTGAACGACAGGTCGATCGCCGTCGCCGCCTGGGAAGCCCTCTTCCGCGCCCAGGTGAGCGTGATGCGGAACCTCAACAGCGAGTTCCCCGGCGACGAGATCTCGTTCAACGAGTACGACGTCTGCTTCAACCTCTCCACGCAGCCCGGTCGTCGCTGCCGGATGCGCGAGTTGACCGGCCACCTGCTCCTGACCCAGCCGAGCGTGAGCCGCCTGGTCGACCGGCTCACCACCCGCGGCCTGGTCGAGAAGCAACCGGACCCGACCGACGCACGCGGGGTCATCGTGGCCCTCACGCCGCACGGCTTCGACGTGTACCGGGCCGTCGCCGTGCAGCACGCCGCCAGCATCGCCGAACAGCTCGGTGCGGGTCTGACCGACACCGAGCTGCGCACCCTCACCGAGCTCTGCACGAAGCTCCGCACCGCGACGACCGAGCCGATGCCGGGCCGCCGGCCCGTGCCGTCCCTGTCCGCGGCGGCCTCGGCGTGAGCGGCGCCGTCGTCTGGCTCCGCGACGACCTGCGGCTCGCCGACAACCCGGCGCTCCGCGCGGGCATCGACCACGGTGGCGACCTGACCGTCGTCTACGTCCTCGACGAGCAGAGCGACGGCATCCGTCCGCTCGGCGGCGCGGCGAAGTGGTGGTTGCACCAGTCGCTGACGTCGCTCGACGCCGACCTGCGACAGCGGGACTCGCGCCTGGTGCTGCGGCGCGAGGCAGCGGCCGACGTGATCGACGCCGTCGTCGCCGACACCGGTGCCGACGGGGTCTACTGGAACCGCCGGTACGGACCGGTCGAGCGCGAGATCGACGCGGGCATCAAGGCCTCGCTCAAGGACCGCGGCATCGACGCGCACAGCTTCGCGGCCTCGCTGCTGTGGGAACCGTGGACGGTGCTCAACGGGTCGGGCGAGCCCTACAAGGTGTTCACCCCGTTCTGGCGAGCGGCGCAGGCCATGCCGGAACCGCGACACCCACTGCCCAAGCCGCGCACGCTGCCCGCCGTGCCCGACGTCGCCAGCGACGACCTGGCCGACTGGGCCCTGCTGCCGACGAAGCCCGACTGGGCCGGTGGTCTGCGTGACGCGTGGACGCCTGGCGAACACGGGGCCGCGACACTGCTCGAGGCGTTCGTCGACTCCGCCCTGCAGGACTACGACCAGCGTGACGAGCCCGCGGTGGCCGCCACGAGCGATCTGTCTCCGCACATCCGGTGGGGCGAGATCAGTCCGTACCAGGTGTGGCACCGGCTGCACGGCACGCTCGAGCCCCACCAGCGCCAGCAGGCTCCGGCGTTCCTGCGGCAGCTCGCGTGGCGTGAGTTCAACTGGCACGAGTACTTCCACTGCGAGCAGCTCGCGACGGTCAACGTGCGGCGCGAGTTCGACGCGTTCCCGTGGCGCGACGCTCCGGACGACGAACTCCAGCGCTGGTACCACGGGCGCACCGGGTTCGACCTGGTCGACGCGGGCATGCGCGAGCTCTGGAGTTCGGGCGCGATGCACAACCGCGTCCGCCTGGCCACGGCGAGCTTCCTCGTGAAGAACATGCTGGTCGACTGGCGGATCGGCGAGCAGTGGTTCTGGGACACCCTGGTCGACGCCGATGCCGCCAACAACGCGGGCAACTGGCAGTGGGTGGCGGGCTCGGGCTTCGACGCGGCGCCCTACTTCCGCGTGTTCAACCCCGACCGCCAGCTCGAGCGCTTCGACAAGCACCGCGAGTACGTGCGGCGCTGGGTGCCGGCCGACGAAGACCGCCCCGAGCCGATGCTCGACCTGCGCCAGACCCGGCAGCGGGCCCTCGACGCCTACGACCAGATGCGGCACGCATGACCGAGGTCAGCACGACGACGATCGAGCAGGTCGACGCCCTGTTCCGCGAGCGCGTCGAGCGGGGCGTGGCGCCGAGTTCGGTGTGGGGCGTGTTCGACCAGGACGGCCTGATCGCCACGGGCGGGCACGGTGACCGCGGCGACGGCACCGCACCGGACGCCGACACGGTCTACCGCATCGCATCGTGTACGAAGAGCATCACGGCCGCGACGCTGCTGTCGCTCCAGGCCGACGGCCGGGTGTCGCTCGACGCACCGATCACCGACTTCGTGCCGGCCTTCGGCGACGTCGGGCTGCCGACCGCCGACTCCCCCGTGCCGACCCTGCGGATGCTCCTGACGATGTCCGCGGGGTTCCCGACCGACGACCCGTGGGGCGACCGGCAGGAGTCCATCACCGACGCCGAGCTCGACGCCGTGCTGCGCGACGGGCTGCTGTTCGACAGCGTGCCCGGCACCGGCTTCGCGTACTCCAACCTCGGGTACGCGCTGCTCGGTCGGGCGATCCAGGTCGTGGCGGGTCGTCCCTTCGCCGACGTCGCATCGCAGGTCGTCCTGCGTCCGCTCGGCCTCGACGACACCGTGTTCCGTGCCGCGGACGCCCGCGGGTACGTCGTCACCGGTGTCCGCCCGCACCAGGACACGTGGGAGCCACTCCCGCTCAGCGGCCCCGGTGCCTTCTCGCCGATCGGTGGACTGTTCTCCACCGTGCGTGACCTGTCGCGATGGGCACGCCACCTGTCGTCGGCATTCGCGTCGGTCCGCGACCGGACGGGCCGGGCGGATTCCGGCCCGGTGTCGCCGGCCGACCGCCGACACATGCAGCAGGCCATGCGGGTGATCCCCGCACCGGCGATCCCGAGTGCCCGCCGTCCGGTCGGGTACGGCTTCGGGCTGTTCGTCGAGCAGGACGACACGGTCGGGCCGATCGTCTCGCACTCCGGCGGCTACCCCGGCTTCTCCGCACACATGCGGTGGTCGGTCCGCACGGGGCTCGGTGTCGTCGCGTTCGAGAACGCCACCCAGGCCAAGGTGTCGGTCGCCACCGAGACGGCCCACGATGTGCTGCTCGGGCTCGGCCGTCCCGCCGCGCACCCGGCACCCGCCCGACCGGTCGCCGCAGGGCCCGTCACGGTCCTGCCGGAGACCCGAGCGGCACAGTCCGCGGTGTCCCGCCTGCTGATCGCGTGGCACGACGCGCCGGAACAGACCGACCCGGACGACTCGGCGGCCGCGCGCTGCTGCACGCCGAACGTGCCGATGGACGTCCCGTGGGACCGCCGCCGTGCTGCCGCAGCCCGCGCCGTCGCCACGATCGGCGCCGACCTGCACGCCGCGCCGGTCGCCGAGGCCTCGTCCGCGCCGACCCACCTGCGGTGGTGGCTGCCCGGGTCGTCGGGTCGGCTGCGGGTCGAGATTCGGCTCGCGCCGCTCGCTGCCGGGCTGGTGCAGACCCTGCTCGTGACGGCGGAACCGACCGAGCGCGACGCCTGACCCGGCCGGACAGCACACGCCGAACATCGCAGCGCCCGCAGCGCCCGGCGCGCAGAACAGCACCCTGCAGCGCCCGACCCGCCGATCCGTGTCAGACCGGCGGACGACCGCCCACGAACCCGAGCGCCCGTGCCGCGACCCGGCCCCCCTCGCGTGCAGCAGACCCGACCCGCACCTGGTCGGTCGCCCACGCGCGGATGAACCCCGCGGCGAAGGCGTCCCCCGCGCCGAGCGTGTCGACGACGGTCGCCGGGGTCGCCGGTACCTGCTGCGGCGCACGGCCCGGCCGACCGAGCAGCACACCGTCGGCACCCAGGGTGATGAGCACGAGCGGCACCGATCGGGTGAGCAGCCGGGCGGCTTCGTCCATGTCGGTCGTCCCGCTCAGCGCCGCCGCCTCGGCACGTCCGGGCAGCAGCACGTCGACACCCTGCAGGGCGTCGAGCAGCGCGTCGGGACCGACGGACCGGACGACGGCCACGGAGGACGGGTCGAGCGACACGCGCGCGGCGCCGGCCCGGGCGCGGTCGACGAGCGCCGCGATCCGGTCGACTCCCCCGGCGCCGAGCATCGCGGCGCCGGTCAGGTGCACGATGTCCGCTCGCCGGGCCAGGTCGAGCGGGACGTCCTCGGCACCGAGCGCCGCGCTCGCACCGCCGTCGGACATCGAGGTCCGCCCGAAGTCGCTGCGCACCGAGACGACGGCTCCGGTCGTGGTCCGCGCGTCGTAGGAGATGTGGGGTCGCACCCCGGCGTCCTCGAGCGACCGTTCGTGGCGGTAGACGTCGTCCACGCCGACGCGCGCCACCAGGTCGACCTCGGCGCCGAGCCACCCGAGCCAGGTCGCCGTGTTGCCGGCGGCACCGGCTGGACGGTGCCGGATCACCGCGGCCGGGTCGTGGTCGCCGGTGGCCTGGGCCCGGGTGTGGACGATCACGCCGTCCAGGACGTCACCGACGACCAGGAAACGCTTCCCGGCCCCGCGGCGCCGACCCCCGACCGCCCGCCCGCCGGAGGGGTCTCCGGGGCGGGACGGGGGCACAGGGCGCTCGGGAGGCAGGGTCATCAGGTCGATCGTACTTGAAAACGAGCAATACTCCGGTTTTTGTGAACAGCCCTGGATGCTCCCTCAGGTGGAGACGCGCCCGGCGCACGGCCGGTACTCACACTTCAGCGGTAACATACCGTTGGTCGCACTCCAGCGACTGCGCTGCGACCGCTGCGCCGCACGCGATCGCCGCAAGCCCGCCCCGCCGGAGAGACCATGCCCCGCAAGCCCGACCCGACCCTCAAGCCCGCGATCATCGAGAAGGTCACGCAACACCTCCGCGAGACCCGGATCGAGGACGTCTCCGTCCGCAGTCTGGGGCGGGTCCTCGGCACGAGCGCGTACCCCATCGTTTACCACTTCGGCACGCGCGACGCCTTGATCGACGCCGTGGTCGAGCACCTGGCCGACACCGCGGACGTCTGCCCACTCGACCCCACGACCGACCGGGACGGCCTGCGCGCGTGGTTCACGACGCGGTTCGGTGGCCTCGACGACCCCGACCGTGCCCTCGCCGCGCGGCTGACGTTCGAACTCGGATCGGTCGAGGCACTCGCACCAGGCGACCGCGAACACCGCAGCCACCGTGCACTGGTCGACGCCGTGGCTGCCTGGTGCGTCGAGCACGGGCGCTGCGCGGCCGATGCCGACCGGGCGGCGCAGGCCGCGGTGCTCGCGGCCCGGGGCACGCAGTGGGGTCGGATCGTCGACCGCGAGCACGTCGACGTCCACGCCGCACTGTGCGCGATCGCCGACGCGCTGTGCGCCGACACCCGGGTCCTGACCGGCTGACCCGGTCGCCGCACGCGGCCGACACCCGGGTCCTGACCGGCTGACCCGGTCGCCGCACGCGGCCGACACCCGGGTCCTGACCGGCTGACCCAGCCGACGCCCTGTCTGCCCGACACCCGGGTCCTGACCGGCTGACCCGGCCGCCACACGACCGGACCGGCGAACGACGGGAGGCCCGGTGCCAGCTGGCACCGGGCCTCCCGTCGTTCAGGTGGTCACGCTCAGAGCGTGACGAACTGCTGCGACTTCGCGTTCGCGAAGCGCGCGGCGACGTTCTCCCAGTCGACGATGTTCCAGACGGCCTTGACGTAGTCCGCCTTGACGTTGAGGTAGTCGAGGTAGAACGCGTGCTCCCACATGTCGAGCATGAAGACCGGCACGAGACCGAACGGCACGTTGGCCTGCTGGTCGAACAGCTGGAACGTGGTGAGCTTCTGACCCACGGTGTCCCAGGCCAGGACGGACCAGCCGGAGCCCTGGATGCCCGTCGCGACGGCGGTGAACTGGGCCTGGAACTTCTCGAAGGAGCCGAAGAACTCGTCGATCGCCGCGGCGAGCTCGCCCTCGGGCACCTTGGTGTCCGGGCCGAGGTTGGTCCAGAAGATCGAGTGGTTGACGTGGCCACCGAGGTTGAACGCCAGGTCCTTCTCGAGCTTGTTCACGTTGGCCAGGTTGCCGGACTCGCGGGCCTCGGCGAGCTGCTCGAGCGCGGTGTTCGCACCCGTCACGTAGGTCTGGTGGTGCTTGTCGTGGTGCAGCTGCATGATCTTGCCGCTGATGTGCGGCTCGAGTGCGGCGTAGTCGTACGGCAGCTCCGGCAGGGTGTACTCAGCCATGGAGGTTCCTTTCGATCAGTGGTTGGCGGATGGTGCTCCGCAGCTCACGAGAGCCGGGAACGATCGGTGAGGGAGTGGAATTCCCGGTTGTGGTAGACGAGCGGCTCGCCCCGTTCGGATCCGAGCACGATGTCCAGGACCTCGGCGACGACGACGGTCGAGCTGCCGATCGGGGTCGTCGACAGCGGTCGGCAGCGCAGCGCGGACGCGGCAGCGGGCAGGTACCGGTCGCCGGACGGCAGTGTTCCCCACACCGGGTCGTCGGCCGCCGGGCTGCCCGTGCTGGCGAACCGCTTGGCCAGTGCGACGCCGTGGGCGTCCATCAGGTGCACGACGAACAGCGGGGCGCCGAGGATCGTGCCGGCGGAACCCGAGTTGGTGGACAGCGAGAACACCAGGACGGGCGGGTCGATCGCGACGCTGGCCACACTCGACGCCGTCAGTCCGGTCGGGCCGTCGGGCCCCTCGGCGGTGATGACCGCGACGCCGGCGGGGTGGCCGCGGAACGCCGCCTTGTAGGCATCGGCGATGGTCGACGGGACGGCGGTCGACGGCGCTGCGTCCGACGGTGCTGCTTCGGGCATGGGAGTCGTGGTTCGTTCCTCGTCGTGGTGGGTGGTCGCGGTCGTCGCGGCCATGTCCCAACGTAGGACCTCAACCAAGGTGGAGGTCAACGATTCACAGGTTCGGTTCACTCCGGGTACAGCCTCGGGCGCGCCGCAGGGGCGTACCGAGCACGGTGCGCGGTTCGCAGAGCGAGCACGGTGCGGGGTTCGCCGCCGGTGCGAGGTTGACGGCACCGTGCCCGGGAACAACCTCGCACCACGCGCCGAACCCCGCACCAGCGATCAACGTCGCACCGTGCTGCAAAGCCGACCCCCGCACGGTGCGCGGTCAGCGCCGCCGCAGCATCACGAGCGCACCGGCCGCCGCGACGACCATCAGCACCGCGGCGACGCCCGCCGTGATCGTGACGCCGGAGTCGAACGCCGCGCGGGCCGACTCGAGCAGCGCCTGCCCGGCCGGTCCGCCGAGCGACGTGGCCGCGGCGACCGCTCCACCGAGGGTCTCCTGCGCCGCGGTGTGCTGGGTGCCGGACAACCCGTTCGGCACCATCACGTGCGCACGGTAGGCCGTCGCCAGGATCGTCCCGAGGATGGCCGTGCCGAGCACCGCGCCGATCTCGTAGGCGGTCTCGGAGACCGCCGAGGCAGCGCCCGCCTTGTCGGCGGGGGCGGTCGAGATGATGAGGTCGTTCGTCACGGTCTCGGACGCGCCGATGCCGATCCCGAGCAGCACGAACGCGAACGCCAGCGCCGCGATGGACGCGTGGTGGCCGAGGACGGCGACCAGGGCGTAGGCGGCGGCCGAGAACAGCAGCGCGACGGCGACGACCCAGCGCGGGGCGACCCGGTTGACGATCGGCACGACGACGAGTCCCGCCACGATGGTCAGCACCGAGCCGGGGATCAGCACGACGCCCGAGGTGAACGGGTCGAGGCCCGCGACCAGCTGCAGGTGCTGCGCGATGAAGAACAGGAACCCGGTCAGCGAGAACATCGCGGTCATGTTCATCAGCACGCTGCCGGTGAACGCCGTGCTGCGGAACAGGCGCAGGTCGAGCATCGGGGTACGCGTGCGCAGCTGCCGGCGGACGAACGCGACACCGCACAACACGCCGACACCGAGCATCGCGACCGCCAGACCGCGCTCGTCCGGGTGCACGACCGACTTGATGGCCCAGGCGATCGGCGCCAGCGTGCCGAGCGACAGCAGCATGCTCACGACGTCGACGGGCCCGGGGTTGCGGTCGCGCGACTCGGGCACGCAGAACGGCACGGCGACGAGCATCACGACCAGGATCGGCACGGCCACCAGGAAGACGCTCCCCCAGTGGAAGTGCGCCAGCAGTGCTCCACCGACCAGCGGGCCGAGTGCGTTGCCGGCGGCGAACATCGTCGACCAGACGGCGAGCGCCATCCGGCGTTCTCCGGCGTCGGGGAACACGTTGCGGATGATCGAGAGCGTGGCGGGCATGAGCATCGCCCCGAACACGCCCATCGCGATCCGGGCGGCGACGAGCATCCAGGCGTCGGTGGCGAACGCCGCGGCGACGGAGAGCAGGGCGAACCCGGTGGCGCCGATCACCAGGATGCGCCGACGGCCGATGCGGTCGCCGATGCTGCCCATGACGACCAGCAGGCCGGCCAGCACGAGCGGGTAGGCGTCGACGATCCAGAGCTGGGTGGTGGCGTCCGGGTTGAGCGCGCGGGCGATCGACGGCAGCGCGAAGCTCAGGATGGTGTTGTCGACCGAGATCAGCAGCACGGGCATCATGAGCACCGCGAGCGCCAGGAACCGTCGCGACCGGCTCGCGGTGACGCGGGTGGCGATGGGACTGGTGAGGAGTGCGGACATGGTGGTGCTCCACGGACTTCGAGGTGGCGTCACGGGCGCGGAAGTCGTCACGCGGCCCGGCAGGACTCCTCTACTGTACCGTCTGGACGGTTGACGTTGCAAATGCAACAACGGACGGACGGGAGGCCCGTGGCGGGGTCGCCACGGGCCTCCCGTCCGTCTGTGGTCCGGTCCTAGGCGGACTCGCGCAGCAGCAGCCGGTGGCGCACGGTGCGCTGCACCGACGCGCCGCTGCGCGGCAGCGAGCGGTCGAGCATCCCGAGGGCCAGGTCGAGCGCCTGCCGCGCGACGGCGTCGAGGTCGACCGCCAGTGTGGTGAGCGTGGGCGTCACGAGCGCCCCGAGCGGCAGCCCGTCGACACCGACCACGCGCACGTCGCCCGGCACGTCGACGCCGGCGCGACGGCACGCCGACAGCACCCCCAGCGCCATCACGTCGTTGAAGGCCAGGATCGCATCGAGTCGGCGACGACGCCCGAGGATCCGTTCGGTCTCCTCGGCACCGCACTCGGCCGTGCCGTGTCGACCGTGCACGATCTCGGGAAGGTAGCCACGTCGACGCAACGCCGCCAGCATGAGGGCACCACGAGCACTGGGCACGTCGGGTTCGGAGTTGTCGAGCACCACCGGGTGCCGGACCCCGGTGGCGACGAGGTGGTCCGCCAGCACCTCGATCGCGTCGGTCGGGTCGATCCACACCGCGCCGGTCGGCGGCTCGGTCGCCGGGTCGAGCTCGACCATCGGGACCGTACCGAGCAGGTCGTTCCAGCGGTCCCGGCGTGACCCGAAGTACCCGATCACCACGTCCGTCTGCGAGCCCAGCGCCGCGACCATCCGGTCCGGGTCGCTCACCAGGTCGACGTCGGCGAGCATGACGTTCCAGCCCTGCTCGGCCGCGAGCCCGACGACCGCGGCGGCGAGCTGCGGCGTGTACGGGTTGCGCAGGTCGTTGACGACGAGTCCGAGCTGGTGGTCACCACCCGTCACCAGACCACGGCCGAAGCGCGACGGACGGTAGTGCAGTGCCTCGGCGGCGGCCAGGACACGCTGCTTGGTGCTGGCGCTGATCCCGGACATGCCGTTCATCGCCCGCGTCACCGTCTGCCGGGACACCCCCGAGGCCGCCGCGACGTCCATGATCGTCGCGCGCCCCACAGGAACGTGCCCGGAGTCGGGCTGGGCTGCGGGGGGCTGGGTTGCGGCGGGCTGCCCGGGGACGGTGTCCGGGTCGGTCAGTCGCGGAGGTCCAGCCATGCCACCTGTTCGGGAGTGAGGTCGACGGAGAGGCCGGTCATGGACGACCGGGCTTCCGCGATCGTACGCGGTCCGAAGAGCGGGAACGTCGGGAACGGCTGGTTGAGGACGTAGGCCAGCGCGATCGCCGTCGCGGGCACGCCGTACTGGTCGCCCAGCTCGCGTGCACGACGCAGGCGCTCGAAGTTGTCGTCCGAGTAGTAGCAGCGGACGAGTTCGGCGTCGCTGGTGTCCTCGGGCTTCGCGCGGCCCGTGAAGAACCCGCGGGCCTGGGACGACCAGGGCAGCAGCGGGACCTGGCGTTCCTCGAGCCAGGCCTTGGACGCCGGGTCGGTCGCGTGCCGGCAGCCGGCCCACGGCACGTCGTACGCCTCGGCCAGACCGAAGTGGTTGCTCAGGACCTCGAACTCGTGCTTGCCGTTCGCCCGGGCGTAGGCGTTCGCCTCGTCGAAGCGGGCGAGGCTCCAGTTCGAGCCGCCGTACACGCGGATGCGGCCGGCGCGACGGTGCTCGTCGAGGACGTCTACGAACTCCCCCACGGGGATGTCCTCGTTGTCGCGGTGCATCATGTAGATGTCCGCGTAGTCGGTGCCCTGGCGATCGAGGCTCTCGAGCAGCTGCCGGGTGAGGGACTCCGGGTCGCAGAACGGCGTGTGCGCGCCCTTCGTGATCACGACCACGTCCTCGCGGATGCCGCGGTTCTGGATCCACTTCCCCAGGCGCCCCTCGAGCACCCCGCCGCCGTAGATGTAGCCGGTGTCGAAGACGTTGCCACCGCGCTCGACGAACAGGTCGAAGATCGCACTGGCGTGCGCGAGATCGGGCTGGTTGTCGACGCCCATCACCAGGCGGGACATGCGCTTGCCGACGCCGGGCACCTCGCCGTAGCGCATGGTGTTGTCGTCCTGCACGGTGAGCGGTCGGCCGCTGACCGTGGGGATGTCGGCGGACTCGGACTCGAACGGGTAGCGCAGGTCGATCGCCGCGCGCCAGCGGTCGAGCGTGCGGGCCGTGGCCAGGGACTCGTCGAGCGTGTACTCGGCGACCTCCACCTGTCCGGCCGCCAGGGCCGCGGTCGTGGCGTCGGCTTCGCGTGCGTAGGGGTGCTCTCCCGCGAAGGACAGCGTGCGTGGATCCGCGTCGACGGTGTCCACCTGGATGGTCGGGTCGTCACCGAGCGTCCACGGGTCGGAGAGCCGGAGGCGTCCGGTCGTGCCGTACACCGTGACGGCGTTCTCGTCCTCGACGCGCACACCGGTCCGGACGCTCGCGGTGATCGTGTCCGGTCCGGTGGCGCCACCGCGGTAGGTCAGCTGGGCGGTGGTCCACTCGTCGACACCGGTCGGCCCGAGCGAGCCGGTCGCGGTGAGCTCGGTGGGCTCGGCCACGGCGACACCCGTGGCGGCCTGCACGATCGCGGCCGTCATCGTGACCGGGTACCCGCCCACGTCGAGGATGCCGCCGCCCGCGGTCGCGACGTCGAACAGCCGACCCGTGCGCGACCCGGCGCGGAACGCGAAGGACGCGTCGACGTGGGTGACGGCGCCGATCGCACCGCTGCGGACCAGGTCGAGCAGCGCGGCCGTCTGCGGGTGGAAGCGGTACATGTACGCCTCGACGAGCGGCAGGCCCGCCTGCCGCGCGGCGTCGACCAGGGCCATCGCCGTGCCGTGGTTCGGCGCCAGCGGCTTCTCGCACAGCACGGCCTTGCCGGCGTCGAGCGCGGCGAGCACCAGGTGGGCGTGCCCGGTGTGCACGGTCGACACGTACACGGCGTCGACACGCGGGTCGGCGAGGACCTGCTCGTACGTCGTCGCCGTGACGTCCGTGAAGCCGTGCGCGACGGCGTCGTCCGCGAAGGACTGCGCACGCTCGGGAGCCGAGCTGCCGGCGGCCACGAGGGTCGCGCCGACCGCGCTCGACGGCAGCTGCGAGAGGAAGCGACGGGCGATCCCACCGGGTCCGAGGACGGCCCAGCCGGGGGTGCGGTCCGAACCGGCGGTCGGGGTGCTGGAAGTGGTCGCGGTCTGCGCTGACATGCGGATCCTGTTCGTCTCGTGAACCTTCACGGTCCTGCGGGTCCCGACGACGGTACCGCGCTCGTTCCTGCCCTGCAACGACATCGGTGCTTGACACGGCGTGTCGTCCGGGCAATGCTCTGCTGCAGTTCCGTGAGCGTTCACGGTCGAACGCGCACAGCACCCGATCTCAACGACGAGAGCAGGTCTCCAGTGACAGCAGCACCATCGATCAGTCTGAGCCGGCGGGGGTTCCTCGCCGGTGCAGGTGCCCTCGGGGCACTCGCTTCCACCGCACTCCTGGCCGGGTGCTCCACCGGCACCGCCATCTCCAAGGACCCCGACGAGCTGGTGCTCTGGTACTGGAACCGGTCGCTCGACCCGAAGTTCCTGCAGCAGGCGGCACGGGGCATCCAGGGGTACCAGCCGATGCGCCTGCGTCCCGACCTGATCGGCGGCGCGGCGTACGACACGAAGTTCCGGACCGCACTCGCCGGCAACGCGTTCATCCCCGACGTGCTCATGGTGAACTCGAACTGCTGGCTGTACTTCCCCGACGAGGACCTGTTCACCGACTTCGACGACCACGGCGGCGCGGCGAAGCGG
Source organism: Microbacterium sp. M1A1_1b (assembly GCF_053345565.1). Classification (NCBI taxonomy): domain Bacteria; kingdom Bacillati; phylum Actinomycetota; class Actinomycetes; order Micrococcales; family Microbacteriaceae; genus Microbacterium; species Microbacterium sp. M1A1_1b. The sequence continues at coordinate 521,103 of NZ_JBKFAJ010000002.1, read as the reverse complement.
AACGAGTACTACGACTGGAAGACCTCGCTCGGCCGGACCCCCAGCGGACGGCAGTGCTTCTGGCCCGTCGACACCGGCCCCACGGCGTTCTTCTACCGGCAGGACGTGCTGGCGAAGGCCGGACTGCCGACCGACCCCGACGAGGTCTCGGACGCGATCAGCACGTGGGACGACTTCCGGCGGTTCGGCGCGACGCTCCGCAAGCAGTCGGACGTCGCGACGGTCATCACGGCGAACCAGCTCTTCAACCAGTACGTCTACGCCAGCCCCACGCGGTACTTCGACCGCGACGACCAGCCCGTGTTCGAGCGCGACGACAGCAGCATCCGCCGGGCGTGGGACAACGCCGTCGCCTGTGTCCGGTCGCGGATCACGGGCAACCTGCAGTCCGGCACCGACCAGAACGCCGGCTGGGTGTCGGGCCGGGTCGCCGGACAGATCGAGGGCGCCTGGTGGACGCAGGTCATCCACGACACCGCGCCGGACTCCAGTGGTCAGTGGCGGATCGCACGGCAGCCCGAGCGTCCCGGCAACAGCGGCGGCTCGTTCCTCGCTGTCCCGAAGACGTCGAAGAACCCGGCCGCGGCCACCGCGTTCGCGCAGTGGATCACCTCGCCCGAGGTCCAGTCGCACACCTACAACGACATCCAGCTGTTCCCGTCGACACCGAGTTCGTTCTCGAACGGCCTGATGCGGCAGCCCGGGGACTTCTTCGGGGACCAGGATCCGCTGGCCTTCTTCAGCGACACGGCCAAGGACGTGCCGGTGACCTACATCTCGAACGCGGAACGCTTCGTCAGTGCCTTCGCCACCGAGATCACGAACGTCGAAGCGGCCGGCAAGGACCCGGACCGCGCGTGGCAGGACGCCGTCGACCAGACCAACCGGGTCCTCGAGAAGCGGGGGCTCGGCGCATGAGCACGAAGCAGGCACCACCGACCACGAGCATCCCGGCAGTGGTCGGTACGCCGACGGCATCGATCACGACGGCGGCGACCGGCGGGTTGCGGGGGCTCCGGCGCTTCTGGCCGCAGTACGTCGCGATCGCGCCGTTCTACGTGCTGTTCCTGGTGTTCGGACTGTTCCCGATCGTGTTCTCGATCGTGCTGTCCTTCACCGACTGGGACGGCATCGGCGCACCGGCCTGGGTCGGGTTCGCGCAGTACCAGTACCTGCTCGGCGACCCGCGGTTCTGGAACGCCGTCGTCAACACGTTCCTGATCTGGGTGATGTCGACGATCCCGATGCTGTTCCTGGCGCTCGTGCTGGCGTTCCTGCTGCACGGCAACATCCGCGCCAAGGGCTTCTACCGGGTGGCGTTCTTCATCCCGAACGTCACGAGCATGGTCGCGATGGCGATCGTCTTCGGGTCGGTGTTCTCCGACGGCTTCGGGCTGGTGAACGCTGCGATGCGCGCGGTCGGCGCCGACCCCGTCGGGTGGCTGTCGTCGTACTGGGGCATCAAGGTGACGATCGCCGTGATGGTCATCTGGCGGTGGACCGGCTACAACGCGATCATCTACCTGGCCGGACTGCAGTCGATCCCGACCGAGTTGTACGACGCCGCCAAGGTCGACGGCGCGAACACGTGGCAGATCTTCTCGCGGATCACCGTGCCGCTGCTGCGACCGGTGATCCTGTTCACCGTCATCACCTCGACGATCGGTGGGCTCGGGCTGTTCACCGAACCGCAGATCCTGTTCAACGGTGGTTCGGTCGGTGGCCCGGACGAGGCCGGCATGACGATCGTGCTGTACCAGTACGACCAGGCCTTCAGCCAGTTCGACTTCGGCTACGGGTCGGCGATCGCCTGGGTGCTGTTCATCTTCTCCGCGGTCTTCGCGATCATCAACTGGCGACTGCTCAGCGAACGCGACGGACTGAAGACCCCGAGGCGCCTGCGCGCTCCCCGCCCCGCCCGCACCACCACCACCACGGGGGTCGACGCATGACCGCGACACAGCCCACGACGACCACCACGAACACGGCCGCGGCACTGGGGCGTCCGGGTGCCGCCGCGGACGACCCACGCCGCGGGTTCCGACGCGGCTGGGTCGGGACGCTCGTGACCCACGTCTGCCTGGTCATCGGCGTCGTCCTGTCGATCTTCCCGTTCTGGTGGCTGCTCGTCATGTCCACGTCGACGAACGCGCAGATCTTCGGGTACCCGCCGTCACTGTGGTTCGGCAGCAACGCGATGGCGAACGTGGCGTCGGTGTTCGCGAACGTCGACATGCTGCGGGCGCTGCTGAACACCGTCGTCGTCGCGGGCAGCACCGCGGTGCTGGTGATGGTGTTCGACTCGCTGGCGGCGTTCGCGTTCGCCAAGTACGAGTTCCCGTTCAAGCGGTCGCTCTTCACCGTGATGCTCGCGACCTTCCTGGTGCCGGGCAGCCTGTCGCTGGTGCCGAGCTTCGTGCTCATGTCGCACCTCGGGTGGATCGGTGGGCTGCAGGCGCTGATCATCCCCGGAGCGGCCAACGCGTTCGGCATCTTCCTGCTGCGCCAGTTCGCCACCGGGTCGATCCCGAACGAGATCATCGACTCGGCCCGGGTCGACGGCGCGGGCTTCTTCCGGACGTGGTGGTCGATCGCGGTCCCCATGCTGCGCGGTGGTCTGGCGTTCCTCGGGATCTTCACGTTCATCACGGCCTGGAACGACTACGTCTGGCCGCTCATCGTGCTGATCGACCCCAGGGGACAGACACTGCAGGTGGCACTGGCCGGGCTGAGCTCGGTGAACGCGACCGACCTCGGCGCCGTGATGGCCGGCGCGGTGATCAGCATCTTCCCGCTCATCGGGGTGTTCATCATCGGGTCGCGGCACTTCATCGCGAACATCGCCGCGGGGGCGTTGAAGGGCTGACCGCGCGCGGGCGGCGGGGCGGGTACCGTCCCGCCGCCCACGACTCTCTAGACTCCCCACCATGGCAAGTGCTCGCGACCGCGTCCTGGACAGCTTCGTCGCCATCGTCTGCGCCGAGGGCGAGCGTCCCGCCACCCTCGACGCCGTCGCCGCCCGCGCCGGGGTCTCGAAGGGCGGGCTGCTGTACCACTTCGGTTCCAAGGCCGCCCTGGTCGAGGGCCTGTGCGACCGTCTCGCCGACCTGTCCGCGGCCGACGTCGAGCTGATGCGGGACGCCGAGGACGGCGCAGCGCGGTACTTCGTCCGGAACAGCCAGTTCGTCGGCAGCGAGCTCGACCTGGTGCTGCTGGCCGCCAGCCGACTGCAGCAGGCCGGGTACGAGGAAGCCGGCCGCACGCTCGACGAGACCGAGAACGCCTGGCTCGCCACCCTGGTGGACGCCCTCGGTGACGCGCCGACCGCGCAGGCCGTCAAGCTCATGGGCGATGGGCTGTACCACGCGGCGTCCCTCGGTGCTGCGAGTGACGGCCGTCCGGACCGGGCGAGCGTCGACATGGAGCCACTGCTCGCCGTCGTCGATCGTCTCGTGTCCAGCAGACCCCGCGCGTGAACCCGGACGTCACCGCCTGGGGATAGACTGGCAGTGTTCCACCCGCCTGACCTTCGGAGGTACCACTGTGGGCCGCGTCATCGCTGCTGTCTTCTCGATCCTGCTGCTCGTGGTCTCGATGTACCTGTTCGGTGTCGCCTTCCAGGTCGCCTCGGGTCAGGCCTTCGTCTTCATGGGCGGCGTGCTGCTCATGTGCCTCTCGTTCTTCCTGCCGATCCACGTGTTCGGCAAGCGGTAGTCAGCTCCGCACAGAACGGCCCCGCACCGATCGGTGCGGGGCCGTTCTGTGCTGCAGCGACGCGGTCGTGCGCCGTTCCAGGGTGCCGTCGCACCCCCTGACGGACATCGCGCCCCGAGGGATCGGGGCGCGATGTCCGCGACGGGGTGCGACGCGCGCACGGCCGACGCGGTCAGACGACGGGGACCGTCAGGCTCCGCAGCAGCACGGCCGTCGACACGGCGGCGTGCGCGGCCTCGGCGCCCTTGTCCTCCTTCGAGCCGGGCAGACCGGCGCGGTCGATGCCCTGCTGCTCGTCATCCAGCGTCAGCACCCCGAAGCCGACGGGCTTGCCGGTCTCGATCGCGACCCGGGTCAGGCCGTCGGTCGCCGCCGACGACACGTACTCGAAGTGCGGGGTGCCACCGCGGATGATCACACCGAGCGCCACGACGGCGTCGAACCCGGCGCCCAGGGCCGCCTTCGCAACGACGGGCAGCTCGAAGCTACCGGGGACGGGCAGCACCGTCGCGTCGGCTCCGAGACGGTCGACCTCGCGCTGCGCGCCCGCGAGCAGTCCCGCCGCGATCGTGTCGTGCCACTGCCCGGCGACGATCGCCACCCGGACCCCGCTGCCGTCGACCTGGTCGCGTTCGGCTGCGCCTGCTCCGCTCATCGTTCGGTTCCTTCCGTGGGCACGGCACTCGCCGTCGCCCGGTCTGCCGCGTCGAGCCACTCGACGAGTGCGGCGATGGTGATGACGGGCACGTCGGCACGTGCCCCGAGTTCGAGGAGTCGCGGCAGACGCATCATGCTGCCGTCCTCGTCGACGATCTCGCAGATCGCCGCCGCCGGACGCAGGCCCGCCGCGGTGACGAGTTCGATCGCGGCCTCGGTGTGGCCCGCGCGTTCGCGGACGCCACCCGGACGCGCGCGCAGCGGCACGACGTGGCCGGGCCGGTGCAGGTCGTCACGGACCGAGGCCGGGTCGGCGAGCACCCGCAGCGTCCGGGCCCGGTCGTGCGCACTGATGCCGGTCGTCACACCGACCGCTGCGTCGACGGTCACGGTGTAGGCGGTGCCCCGGACGTCCTCGTTGTGCGCCACCATCGGCGGCAGGTCGAGGGCGTCCGCGATCTCGGCGCTGACGGGCGCGCAGATGAACCCCGACGAGTGCGCGACCGTCCAGGCGATCCACTCCGGGCTGGCGAGCTCGGCGGACAGGATGACGTCGCCCTCGTTCTCGCGGTGCTCGTCGTCGGCGACGATGACGGGCCGACCCGCCGCGATCGCGGCGACGGCCGCCTCGATGGTCGCCAGGCCGTGCGCGGTCCGGTCCGCGACCGGACTGGAGGCCCGCCCCGCGTCCGCCGGGCCGGCCACGTCGGTCAGGTGCCCGGTCTCGGTGCCCATCACCGGTCCTCCTGGCCGACTGCCTGTGCTGCGGCGTCGAGCCGGAGCATGCGGCGGACGTGGCGGGCGAGCACGTCGGTCTCGACGTTGACCCGGTCGCCGGGGACGCGGTCGCCCAGGGTGGTCGCGGCGAGGGTCTCGGGGATCAGGCTGACCTCGAACCAGGCGTCCGCCGGGTCGGTGTCCTCCGGCGACACGGCGCTGACGGTCAGGGAGACGCCGTCGAGTGCGACGGAGCCCTTGTCGACGACGAGGGGGCTGAGCTCGGGCGTCAGCGCGAAGCGGACCCGTCGCCAGCCGTCACCGTCGGCGGTCTCGAGCACGGTCGCGGTGCCGTCGACGTGCCCCTGCACGATGTGGCCGCCCAGGCGGTCGCCGACCGAAGCCGCACGTTCGAGGTTGACCGGGTCGCCGACGCGCAGCGAACCGTGCGCGCTCATGTCGAGCGTCTGCTTCATCACGAACGCGGTGAAGGACTCGGGTGTCTGTTCGACGACGGTCAGGCAGACGCCGCTCGTCGCGATGGAGTCGCCGTGCGCTGCGTCGGCCACGACCAGGGGCCCGCGGATGGTGAGCGCGACGGAGTCGCCGCGCGGCTCGACGGCGGTGACCGTGCCGAGTTCCTCGATGATGCCGGTGAACACTGGTGCCCTTCCTACGGGACTCCGGGTGTGCACGACGGTCGTCGGCGGAGCGGACGGCCACACCCAGGCCACGGTCCCTGTCGGGTCCGGGCACGGCGACGCCGTCCGCCAGCGCATCCTTCCATCCGGACTCTCACCGTCGGTCCCGGAGTTCGCACCGGGTCAGCATCGGTCGGGTCGGACCCGTCGTCAGCTCGTGGACTGTCACCACCGGTTCGGACTTGCACCGACCCCGGAGCGCTTGCGTACCCCCGACGATACCGCAGCACCCCGACACCCGCGCCCGGCTCGGTCATGCACCGTCACGGTCCGCCACGGGCCGATCGGACCGGGTCAGCTGCGGCCGCGCGCCAACGCCAGCGTCTGCCGGAGCGACAGGTCGGGGAGGTACGCGCGGACGACCGCGATGCCGATCGAGGGCAGCGCGACGGCGTCCGGGTACGCCAGCACGAGCGGGTGCAGGTCGGGGCCGAACTTCAGCTTGAACCGCAGCAGCGACCGGAAGCCGTACACGGGTTCGAGCACCCCGCCGACCAGGTCGAGCAGGCTCTGCACGCCGTCGCCGGACGGAGCCGAGCCCGGCGCCTGGGCGAGCGGTGCGGCGGACAGGCTCAGCTTCTCGGCGCCGTCCTCGCGCATCCGGTCCGCGGCACTCGCGACCAGGAACTCCATCACGCCGTTCGGTGCCGCGTTCGTGCGGCGCATCACGTCGAGCGTCCACCCGACGACCCGGCCCGCGCGGTACGACGGCAGCCAGCTCGTCACGGCGAGCACGGTGCCCTCGGCGTCCTGCGCCACGAGGGTCCGGACGTCCGGGTCGCGCATCTCGTCGACGCCGCCCAGGGTGAAGCCCATCTCCGGCAGCTCGCGTTCGGACACCCACTCCTCGGAGATCGCCTCGATCTGCCGGGTGGTGGCGGCCGGCAGGTCGTGCCAGGCGGCCCACGTGGCGGTGATGCCCTCGCGGTTCGCCTTGTTGACCGCCGTCCGCACGTCCTGCTTCTTCTTGCCGCTCGTCGTCCACGGGCGCGGGTCGAAGTCGGCGTCCTCGGCGACGGGCAGGGTGCTCCAGCCCACGGCGCGCAGCGGAGCCGCGACGGGCTCGTCGACGCCGTAGAACACCGGGGTCCAGCCGTTGTCGTCGCAGTGCCGGGCGAAGGCGGCGAGCGCCGGGGTCCTGGCGTCCTCGTAGCCGAAGGGTCCGCCGAGCGTCACCGCGACGCCGCCGTTCCGCCGGTACGCGATGCCGGCGCGGCCGTCGTCCGCGAACCAGTAGGCGTTGCCCTGCCAGGTGGTCATCCACCCGAACGTGTCCCCGCCGCCGGCCTTGAGCAGCGCTCGGGCGCGCTCGCGGTCGGCTCGGCTGCCGTCGGCGTCGAGGTCCTGCGGGGCCGCGCCCGTGGGCCGGACGGCGGCGATCGCGACGACGAGCCAGAGCACCGGGCCGGCGATGCCGAGCGCGAACCGCAGCCCCGGGTCCATGGTCGGCAGGTGTTCCCAGAACGTCGTCGGTGAGATCGGGCCGAGCGCGGCGACGGCGATGCGCAGGGGGTCGGCCACGCGGGTCGGCGAGGCGTCGGCCACGACGAGCAGGACAGCGACCAGGACGACGGCCGTGCCGAGCACGACCGCACCGAACCCGGCGAGTCGTCGGCGGGTGGGCAGCACGGTGAAGGACCGGCGCAGGACGATCAGGACGACGGCCGTGGCGAGCGGTACCAACACCGACGCGCCGATCGACAGCGTGACGATGAACTGGTCCTCGGTGCCGTGCAGCCGCTCGATCCGGCCGGGGACCGCCGTGTACGTCACCACTGCGGCGATCGCCGTCACCAGATCGATCACGACGACGAGCCACACGGCGAACCGGCTGCCGCGGAACAGCCCGAGGCCGCCCACCACCAGGACCAGCAGGGGCGGGATCGCGAGCAGCAGCGTCCACGGGTCGGTCGCCCGGTACGCCAGCAGGTGGCGCAGGCACTCCCCCGCCACGCCGTCCGTCCGGCATCCGGACACCGGGGTGACGGGACCGGTGCCGACGACGGCAGCGATCGGTGCGAGCAGGCCGACGCGGGCGCGGGAGACGAGCGCGATGACCGGGCCGACGGCGGACACCAGCACGACGGTGCCGAGCAGGACCCGGATCTCGCGGTGCGAACTCCGCACCCACCCGACCCGCTTGGGCGTCTGCCGCAGCACCTCGCCGAAGACCCAGCCGGTCGCCGCGGCGAGCACGGCGTACAGGTCCGACGCGTGTCCGGCGTACAGGAACAGCGCGGCGACGACGGCGAGGGTGTTCACGCGGATGCGACGACGCCAGAGCGGTCCGGCGAAGGCGCTGGCGGTCGCGATGGTCCCGACGATCGCCGTCCACGGGTCGAAGCTCGTGGCCCGTCCGAGCAGCAGCGCCCCGGCGTTCCGGCCGTCCAGGTCGATGAAGGCGCTGAGCGCGCCCAGGCCGGTCCCGACGACGGTCGTCACGACGAAGGCGGCGGCGGTCCGCCGCGACCCCATCAACCGTTCGGAGGCTCCCACCAGGGCGACGACGCCGGCCAGCGTCAGCAGGAGCGCCAGCACCCCCGTCGAGGCGGCGAAGACCCGGAACGGCCCGAGGTCCTGCGGGCCGTTCGGCGCGTGGCCGATGCGCATCGCGATGCCCACGACGGTGGTCAGCAGGACCAGCGCCGTGATCGTGACGGTGACCGGGGCACGCCGGGCCGCGTGGAGCGCCGTCACCCCCAGGTCGCGCGGGCTCACAGCGCGCCGTCCTGCGCCGGCAGGCCGAGGTGGGCGATGACCAGCGGCAGTCCGTGTGCGAGGACGTAGCGGACGGTGTTCCAGTCGTGCGCCGACCCGGGCGAGACCAGGACGTCGGTCTGCATGCCGGCCTGTTCGGCGGCGGCGCGGAGCCGAGCGGTCGTGGCCCGGTAGGGGGCGTCGTCCTGGCCGAAGCCGAACACGGTGAGGTGGTCGTGGTACGGCGCGTTGCGGCGCATGATCGCCACCGGCGCGGCCGCGGCGTACGCGGCTCGGTCGCCGTGGAAGGCCACCTGTGCCGAGTGCTGCGCCGAGCCGGTGAACGGGGCGATCTCGCTCGAGATCGCGAGCGCCGACCCGAAGACGTCGGGGTGCTCCGCGGAGAACTGCATCGCGCAGGTCGCGCCCTCGGAGAACCCGTCGACACCCCACGCCGACGGCCCGGACGCGACGTCGAGGTGTTTCGTGATCCAGTGCACGGTGTCCGTCATGACGTAGGTCGCGGTCCGGCCGAGCTGCCGGGAGTCCAGGCACATCGGGTTGCGGTTCGGCGCCCCGAGCTGGTCCGGCGCGACGACGATGGGCGCCAGCCCCTTGTGTGCAGCTGCATAGGCGTCAAGGTACCGGCCCATCCCGCCCGCCTGGAACATGTCGGACGGCTGGCCGGGCTGTCCGGAGAACGTCACGAGCACGGGCAGGGTCGGCGGGTCCTTCGTGAGTGCGGCCGGCGGCAGCCACACGACGGCCTTGCGGGCGTGGAAGTGCGACACGGTGCCGGGGATGCGGAAGGACATCGCCTTCCCCTCGCGTGGCATCCCCGCGGGCGCGGTCCAGGTCGCGGCGTCGACGACGCTCGCCCCGGGCGCTGCGGCGTGCTGGTGTCCGAGCGTGCCGTTCGGGTACGGGTTCGTCGTGATGGCCTGGTCGATCGTGCGGTACGCCCCGAAGTCGACGTTCACCCCGAGGCCCGCCGCAAGCACCACGGCGGCCATCGCCGCCACCGCGAGGACCCGGCGCCCCCAGGCTCGCCCGCCGAGTCCGCCCTGCACCAGGACGACCAGCGCGAGTGCGACGCCGGCGAACGCCAGTGCGACCCACATCCGGGTGACCGGGGTGAACGCGACACCGAACGTGTCCCGGACGTCACCGAACCACCAGACGGCGAGCAGCCCGATGCCGGCACCGACGACCAGGGCGATCAGCCGCAGCACCAGCCCCCGGCGCCGCCCGACGAGGGTCCAGAGCGTCAGCAGCGCCGCCAGGACGTCGACGGGGACGAGCACCTGGGGGGTGACGATCGGGACACGGAGCAGTTCGCTGAACACGGGGTTCATCGTCCTGCCGAACGGCTTCCGGGCGCCTGCCGACGCGCTTCCGCTGTTCACAGCATCGGCATCAAGCACACCCAGATGGCTTCCTGCTGCTTCTCAGGGAGTGGACCGGAGATCACGCTCCCGCGGGCGCGACGCCGAGGGACACCGGCGGGCCGGTGCCCCTCGGCGTCGTGTTCTCAGTGCCGGCGTCGGAGGACGAGCGTCCCGGCGCCTGCGAGGAGCAACAGCAGCGCGAACCCGACGGGCACGGCAGGCGAGGTCGCCCCCGTGTACGCCAGGGTCGACGGGGTGGTGCCCGCCGTCGCTGCGGTGGTGGCGGCCGGGGCGGTCGCGACCGCGGCGGCCGTGCGGGCCGTCGTGGTGGTCGGCGCCGTGCCGACGGTCACGGCACCGGTGGTCACGACGCCGGTCGGAGCGGTCATGCCGCCGTCGATCGGGGTGGTCGTGGAACCGGGGGTCGTGCCGTCGCCGGGGTCCGTGCCGTCACCAGGGTCGGTCCCGTCGCCCGGGTCGGTGCCGTCACCGGGGTCCGTGCCGTCACCCGGGTCGGTGCCGTCACCGGGGTCGGTGCCGTCACCGGGGGTCGTTCCGCCGCCGGGGGTCGTCGTGGTGCTGGTGCCGTCCCCGACGATGCCGATGCCGTTCCCGCCGATGGTGATCGGGATGCCGATCACCGGGGCGACCTGGGTGCCCGACAGCAGCCCGCCGTCGCCGGTGGTCGTGCTGCCGGAACCCGTGCCCGGTGTGCCGGTGCCCGAGCCGGTACCGGTGCCGGAGCCCGTCGAGGTGCCGTCACCGACCACGCCGATGCCGTTCCCACCGATGGTGACCGGGATCGAGACCACCGGCACGACCTGCGTGCCAGATGCGACGCCGTCGGAACCGCTCGTCACCGGACCGGTCGTGCCCGGACCGGTCGTGCCCGCGCTCGTGGAGCCCGTGCCCGTCGTACCGGTCGAGGAACCCGTCGAGGTCCCGTCACCGAGCAGCCCGATGCCGTTCCCACCGATCGTCACGGGGATCGAGACCACCGGAGCGACCTGGGTCCCCGAGGCGGTCCCGTCGGAACCACCCGTCGTCGGGGCCGCTGCCCCGCCGCCCGTGCTGGAACCAGCGGTGCCGGTGCCGGTGCCGGTCGAGGAACCCGTCGAGGTCCCGTCACCGAGCAGCCCGATGCCGTTGCCCGTCACGGTCACGGGGACCGAGACCACCGGGACGACCTGGGTGCCGGACACGACACCGTCGGAACCGTCCGTGGTCGGACCCGACGCGGTCGGCGTCGACGGTGCCGACGGTGTCGACGCGGCCGGAGCCGAGGCAGCCGGAGCCGCCGTGGTCGAGGCCGCGCCGCCGAGCACCGAGATCGCGTTGCCCGTCACGTCGACGGGCACCTGGACGGTCCCGGCAACCTGGGTGCCGGACGCGACACCGTCCGCACCCGAGGTGGTCGGCGCTGCGGGAGAAGCAACCGGCGCGGCCGGGGCAACCGGGGCCGGAGCCGCGGGGGCCGCTGCCGGAGCCGACGTCGACACCGCGTCACCGCCGACGGCGATCGCGGTGCCGCCGACCGTCACGGGGGCGGTCACCTCGGGCACGACCTGCGTGCCCGAGCCCACACCGTCCGCCCCGGAGGTCGACGGCGCAGCAGCCGGAGCAGCCGGGGCAGGAGCCGGAACCGCGGGGGCGGGAGCCGGCGCGGCAGGGGCCGGCACGGCAGCGGGAGACGGTGCCGCAGGCGCAGGTGCCGCCGGGGCCGCGGCGGACACCGCGTCGCCGAGCACCCCGAGGGCGTTGCCGAGGACGGACACGGGGGCGTCGACGGACGGCGCCACCTGGGTCCCGGACACGGCACCGTCAGCGCCGGTGGTGGTCGCCGCGTTCGCCGCGGCAGCACCTCCGAACGTCAACCCGCCGACGAAGAGGGCGAACCAGAGCCCTCTGGAGACGTACTTGTTCATGGTCATCACTCCTGATCGAGATGTCACGACCGCGGTCGCGGTCGGTGGTGCTGTTCCTGCCGTGCTGGGCAGGTGCACCGATCTCAGTCAGGGGCGACGTCGTGCTCGCCGGAGAGCGACGTGGGGACCACGTCGTCGGCGATGGTGCCGCGCATCCCGGCGGCGAGGGGGTCCTGGTCGGCAGACGTGCCGACCGTGCCGACGACACCGGCGCCGGCGGACCCGGAGCTCGCAGTGCCGCCGGAGGTCGAGGAGCCGGTGCCGCCGAGGGGCTGGTCACCGGGGGTGGTGCCGTCGGGCACGATGAGCGCCGTTCCACCGAGCGTGGCGGACGCGGGGGCTGCGGCGGCGGACTGCACGTCGGGCATTCCGACGACGGTGCGCGCCGTGGTGGTGCTGGGGACGACGTCCGCCCGCGTGGCGGTCACGACCGACGGTCCGACTGCGGGCGCGGACGCGACCGGTGCTGCGACAGGGTCGACCGGAGCCGACGACGGCGGCGTGACCACGGAGTCGGAGCCGGTGCCCAGCGGAGGTGCGGGGGCAGGGAGAACGGGAGTGGGGCCTCCAGGCAGGGTGACGGTGGGCGGCAGGACGCCGGTCACGACGTCCGGAACGTCCCCCACGACCGTCCCGACGCTGCCGAGCGTGTCGTCGACCAGGCCGGTGACCGGCGCGGTCACGGTGCCCAGGGTGTCGTCGCCGAGGATCGTGCTCACCACGGGTACCTGGCCGACCACGTGGTCGAGCGTGTCGACGAGCGACGTGACCGGGCGTGCGCCCGTCAGGCCCTGGACGGCCCCGGTGACGGGGCGCAGGACCGTGACCAGGGTGTCGGTCACGGGCCGGGAGGCCGTGGTCACCACGGTCGGCTCGGCCGACGTCGCCGGGGCGGTCGCGGTGCTGTCGGTGGGTGCTTCTGCGGGCTGGGCTGCGGTGCCAGGTGCCGGACCGGTCGCGGGTGCCGGCGCGGCTACCGGGATGCTCGCGGGAGCTGCCGGTGCTGGCGCGACTGCCGGGATGCTCGCGGGTGCCGCCGGAGCGGGCGCGGACGCCGCGGGAGCGGGTGCAGCCGGCGCGGGGGCAGCGGGCGCCGGCGCCGTGTGGGGTGCCGGCGCGGGCGGTGCCGCAGCAGGCGCCGGAGCCGGAGCGGGTGCGACGGGCGCTGCCGGGGGCTGCGGGACGGCGGCGCGGACGGGCTCGACGGCGGTGCCCACGACCTGACCGACGCCACTCGTGACACCCTGGACGGTGTCGCCGAGGCCCTGCACGACCCCGCTGACCAGGCCCTGCGCCGGTGCACGCTCGGCGGCCGACGCGGAGTGCGCGCCGACGGTCAGCGAGAGCAGCACTGCGGCGGCGCTCACCCCGGTGCCCATCAGGGCGTACCGGATCGCAGCGCGCCAGGGTGCGCGCAACGGCTTGTCCATGCGCTCACCTCCTGATCTGGCTGCGCACGTAGAGTGGTTGACCGGCACGGTACGCCTCTCGGGGCGATCCCGGAACCCCCTTCTCAAGCAATCGTCAGGAACTTCCGCATGGCCTCGGTCTTCAGCGCTCCCACCCGCAACCTCGACGTCGTCACGTTGCACGAGATCCTCCGGCTACGGCAGGACGTGTTCGTCGTCGAGCAGGGCTGCGCGTACGGGGACATCGACGGACGCGACCTCGAGCCGGGCACGGTGCAGTTCTGGGCCGGCGAGGGTTCGGTCGACGCCACGCTGCGACTGCTGCGCGAGCCCGACGGCACCGAGCGCATCGGCCGCGTCGTCACGGCTGCCCGCGCTCGAGGCACCGGGCTGGCCGGACAGCTCATCGAGGCCGCCCTCGCCGCGACCCGCTCGCCCGTCGTCGTGATCGGTGCGCAGGCGCAGCTCGAGCAGTGGTACGGACGCTTCGGCTTCGTGCGCTCGGGCGACGACTACACGGAGGACCGGATCCCCCACGTCCCGATGACCCGCACGCGCTGAGCCCGCGGCGGGGTTTGCCACCGCGGGGGTCAGGCGCGGCGGGGGTCAGGCGCGGCGGGGGTCAGGCACCGCGGGGGTCTGGCGCGGCTCCGGTCCCCGAGTGGTCACGACACCCCGCTCACGTCCGGCGACTGGTCGCGAATCGTCGATGTGGCGCCTCCCGAGCGACGATCTGCGACCGGTCGACGATCATCCGCCGGGGTGTCGTGACCGGTCAGCGCGGGTCGTTCCAGCGCGCCGAGCGACGATCTGCGACCGGTCGACGATCATCCGCCGGGGTGTCGTGACCGGTCCGCGACGGCAGCCGAGCAGCAGGCGTCGGGGTCAGGCTCGCCAGCGCCGGAGCTCGTCGTAGGACCGGGCCTGGCGCTCGCGATCCGCGGTGAGCCGCTCGAACACGATGTTCGTCTGCGTGGTCGCCACGGACGGGTCCCCGCTCAGCTCGTCGGCCACGAAGTCGCGGAGCTGCTCGGTCGACGTGCAGGCGATGTGCACCAGGAAGTCCTTGTCGCCCGCCAGGAACGACACGTCCAGCACGACGGGCACCCGCAGCAGACGCTTGGCGAACTCCCGCAGCTCGTGCCGTGCGGCGGCGTGCACCCGCACCGAGACCATCGCCTCGATCGAGAAGCCCAGCCGGGCGACGTCGACGTCGGCCCGGTACCCACGGACGACCCCGGCGTCCTCGAGTGCGCGCACCCGGGCCAGACACGTCGACGGGGCGATCCCGACGGCTGCGGCCAACCGGTTGTTCGGGATCCGGGCGTCCGCGGCCAGCGTCCAGAGGATGCGCTCGTCGACCTCGTCGAGGCGTGGCGCGGGATCGGGTCGAGCGGCTCGGTCGGACACGCGACCACCGTAGCGCGGGCGGTCCGCCCCGCATCGAGGGAGCAGGAACGGGACGGCGCGGGCGCGGGCGGCCCGCCCGCGCTACATCGCCAGGGTCATGCCGAGGACGGCGACCGTCATCGCGAAGACCTCGCCGCTGCGCACCGAACGCCGGTCGTCACGCCCCCACTCGTACCGCAGCAACCACCCGCTGAACGCGCAGTACCCGATCACGCCTCCGCCGAGCACCGCCGTCAGCGCGATGCCGTGCGCCGCATGTCCGTCTGCCAACCCGGTCGCGTGCCCCATGAGCAGCATCCCGGCCATCACGACCGAGGACAGCGCCCGGTGCACGTCCATCGGCTCGGCCCGGCGCCCGTCAGCGCGACGTCGGCGCATCACCGGCAGCGGTGCCAGGAGCAGCAGCACGGTCGCCGCCATCAGCGTCCAGACGGCGCCCGCATCGAGCACGGGCAGCAGCATCGCGACGAGCATCACCGCCGCGGGCACGATCACGCCGGGGCGCGGGCGGTACCGGTCACCGACGATGCAGCACACCGACGCGAACTGCGGCACGACGAGCAGCGCGTCGGACACGGTCTGGTGCACGGGCGGTCCTGGGAACGGGTCGGGACGGCGGGTCAGCCCTCGGCGCGGGCAGCCGTCTTGGCGGCGCGCTCCTGCTTGACGCGGGCGTTCTCGGCGTGGACGGCGGCCTGGGTGGCACGTTCCTGCACGAGCCACTCGGGCTTCTGGACCAGCAGGTCCTTGATCTGCGCCGTGGTCAGCGGTTCCTCGATGCCGGAGCGGCTGAGCCCGGAGATCGACACACCGAGCTTCTGCGCGACGACGGGGCGCGGGTGCGGGCCGTCGCGACGCAGGTCCTCGAGCCACTCGGGCGGCGAGGTCCGCAGTTCGTCGAAGGCGGTCCGCGTGACGGGCGCGTCGCGGAAGGACTCCGGAGCGGCCGACAGCAGGATGCCGAGCTTCTTCGCAGCCGTCTCGGGCTTCATCGTCTGTTCCTGCGCCATGGTGTCAAGGGTACGGCCCCTATGCTCGGTTGCATGACCGCGGCACTCACCATCGCTTTCGTGCCCGGCGTCTCCCCCGCCAAGTGGGCTCGCGTCTGGCGCGACCGGTTCCCCTCCGTCGAGCTGCTGCTCCGGCCGATCGGCCAGTCCGAGGTCGACGAGACCCTGGCCGGCGACGTCGACATGGTGTTCGCCCGGCTCCCCGTCGCCGAGTCCCACAACGCCATCCCGCTGTGGACCGAGACCGCCGTCGTCGCCACGCCGAAGGACTCCGCCCTCGCCAAGGCATCGGAACTCACCACCGCGGACCTGGCCGACGTGCACGTCATCGACGCCGGTCCCGTCCCCGCGGACGTCAGCGGCGCGCTCGACCTGGTCGAAGCCAACGTCGGCGTCGTCGTCCTGCCGCAGTCGCTGTTCCGCAAGGCCAGCCGCAAGGACCTGGTCGCCCGCCCCCTGACCGACGCCGAGGGCACGCGCGTCGCCCTCGTCTGGCGCGAGCAGGACGCCTCGGACCTGACGGCCGAGTTCATCGGCGTGGTGCGCGGGCGGACCGCCAACAGCTCCCGCAGTCAGCCCGACCAGCCAGGAGGCCCGGATCGCGCCTCCGACGACGGCTCGCGGCCGTCGCGTGGCGGGTCGAAGGCCGACGCCGGCAACAAGCCCGGGTCCGGCGGCAAGGCCGGCACCGTCGGCGGCAAGGCCAAGGCGAAGTCCCCGGGTGGCGGCAAGTCCGGTGGCGGCAAGAACTCGAACACGGGAAAGGGCCCGACGCCGGGCCGCGGCAAGATGCGCGGCAAGCCGAGCCGGGGGTCGAAGGGCAACCGATGACGGGCACGCGCCTGCAGGTGATGCCGGCCACGAGCCTCCCGGCCTGGTTGGACACGACCATGGCGGCGTACGTCCGGTCGCGGATGCGGTCCGGTGAGAGCCGCGAACGCGCCGAGGCGAACAAGCAGCAGTCGCTCGACCGCTGGTTCCCCGGCGGCGCGCCGCTCGCCGGACACCACGTGTGGGACGTCCGCAACGACCGAGACACCGTCGTCGGGTACCTGTGGATCGGTCCGTTCGAGGCCGGCAGCGCGGACTGGTGGGTGTTCGACGTCGAGATCGACGCGGATCACCGACGGCTCGGACACGCTCGGCGTGCACTCGAGCTCGGCCAACAGGTCGCGAAGGACCAGGGCGCGCGCTCGATCGGCCTCAACGTGTTCGGGTACAACACCGGCGCGCAGGATCTGTACGCGCAGCTCGGGTACCGGGTGACCTCGACGCAGATGCTGCTGCCGCTCGACTGACCGCCGGTCAGCGCATGACGGCTGCGGCGGCCTGCGCGACCCGGTCGCCTCGTGCATCCTCGGCGGCGGCACGGGCCTGGGCCACGACCCGGGCGTCGGCACGCTCGGCCGATCCGGCGTCGAACGGCGGCTGCGGGTCGTACTCGATCTGCAGCTGGATGCGTTCGGCCTCGGGCTGCCCGGCGAGTTCGGCCACGAACCACAGCGCCATGTCGATGCCCGCGCTGACGCCGGCCGCCGTCACCACCGAGCCGTCGTCGACGATGCGTTCGTCGACGGGCGTCGCTCCGAAGGCCGCGAGCATCGGCTTCGACGCCCAGTGCGTCGTCGCGCGTTTGCCGGCGAGCAGCCCGGCCGCGCCGAGGACGAACGCCCCCGTGCACACCGAGGTGATCCACGTCGCGCCCTCGGCCTGACGCCGGACGAAGGCGATGACTTCGGGGTCGAGCATCGCGTCGAACGCACCGTCGCCGCCGGGGACGACGAGCACGTCCGCCGAGGTCGCGTCGGCGAAGGCGACGGTCGGCACCAGCGGCAGACCGCAGTCGGTCGGGACGGGGTCGAGCGTCGCGGCGACGTACTCCACGCGCGCGCCGGGCACCCGCGTGAGGACCTGCGCCGGGCCCACCAGGTCGAGCAGCGTCAGGTCGGGGAACAGCAGGAAGGCGATCCGCACCTCGGCGGGGTCGTGCTCGGGGACCCGGCCGTCGGCGGCGAGGGCGTCGGGCTCGGGCACGTCGACGTCGATCGGGACGGCGACCTGTTCGGCGTCGACCGGGGTGACCTGGATGACGCGCGGGGTGGATGCCGGGTGCTCGTTCGTCATGTCGTGACCCTAGCCCCGGGAGCCGTCCTCCGGACCGGCGCGTGCCGTGGCATGCTCGTGCCGTGCGACGACTCCTGCTGACGGCCGTGCTCGCGGTGGCCGGGCTCGGCGCACTGACGGCCTGCAGTGGTGTTCCTGCAGACCCGATCGGTGCCGCACGGGACCTGCCGGACGCGCCCGCGTGGGTGATGTCGTCGTCTGGGACCGACTGCGGGACCGCGGAGATGCAGGGGGCCGGTCCGTTGCCGGCTGCGGCGCTGCGGTGTCTGCGAACGGCGTCCGACCGAGGCGACGGAGCGACCTTCGCGTGGATGACCTCCACGACCGAGGGTGACCCGATCCCGACCTTCCTGCGGACGACAGCGGCCGGGGTGTCCGTCGCGTCGACCGGCGCCTGGGACTCGTCCGGTGCAAGCGGCTGGTCAGAGTCCGCGTGCACCGGTGGGCTCATGTCGGTGACGCGGTCCGGCTGTGGCGGCTGACACCGGGGACGGGCGGTGACCGTCAGGCGGCGCGGAGCAGGGCCGCAGCCTCGGCCACGGACTGCTGCGAGCCGGCAAGGTGCCACCGTCGTCCGTCCCGGTGCACGATCTCGGTCGCGCCGCCGACGCCCTCGACGAGTGCGCGGCCCGGCAGCCAGTCCCAGTCGGCGCAGTCGTACTGGATCCAGAGCCCGATGCGACCGGCGGCGACGTCGATCAGGTCGCACGACCCCGAACCGCTGATGCGCACCGTCGCCGCTGCGCCCGCGATGCTGCTGAACACACCGGTGACGATCGGGTCCTGCAGGTCGCCCGGGTGCAGGTAGGTCGCCACGCTCCCGAGGGCCAGTGGACGGTCGTCGAGCGGCTCGACCAGGACACCGTTGCGCTCCACTCGACCCGCAGCCGCGACCCAGGTCTCGTCGGTCATGGGTCGACGGACCGCGGCGGTCGTCAGGCGACCGTCGACCTCGAGCGCGATGGCGCTGCACCACGCGGGGAGTCCGGTCACGTAGTTGAAGGTCCCGTCGATGGGGTCTGCCACCCAACGCCGGCCGGTGGTGCCGCCGGTCGCGCTGCCCTCTTCCCCGAGCAGCCCGTCGCCCGGGCGTTCGCGTGCCAGCACCTCGTGGATGTGTCGTTCGGCTGCGCGATCAGCCGCCGTGACCAGGTCGGACGCCGACGTCTTCTCCTCGGCAGCAACTCCGGCGGAGCGCATGCGCTCGGCCAGTGCCGCCGACTCGGTCACCAGCGTCGATGCCAGGGTCGCGTCGTCCATCCGATCACGGTACCGGTCAGGACCAGACGCCCGAGGTGCCGCGACGGTGGCTGTCGACCAGGTGGGTGTCGACGATGCCGAGCGCCTCCATCAGCGCGAACATCGTCGTGGGCCCGACGAACGCGAACCCGCGCTTCCGCAGGGCCTTCGACAGGGCGACGGACTCGTCGCTCGTGGTCGGGACCTCGGCGAACGTCTGCGGCTGCGGGGTCGACTCCGGGCGGAACGACCACACGAACTCCGCCAGGCCACCGTCCGCGCGCAGGGCGATCGTGGCGTTCGCGTTCGTGATCGTCGCCAGGATCTTCGCGCGGTTCCGGACGATGCCCGCGTCGGCCATCAGCCGGGCGACGTCGTCCTCGCCGAAGCCCGCGACGATGTCCGGGTCGAAGTCGGCGAAGGCGGCGCGGAAGGCGGGACGCTTGGCCAGGATCGTGCGCCAGGACAGGCCGGACTGGAAGGCCTCGAGCGAGAGCCGCTCGAACACTCCCCGCTCGTCGCGGACCGGCATGCCCCACTCGGTGTCGTAGTAGTCGCGCAGCATCGGGTCGACCGACGCCCAGGCGGGGCGGGCCAGTCCGTCGTCCCCGGTCACCAGATCACTCACGGGTCCATCCTGCCGGTCCGCACCGACGACACCCCGCTCATGAACTCCCGGTGGTCACAGATCGTCGATCGGGCGAGGTCCGCCGCGGCCCGTGCCGGCGCCCGACTGGTCACGACACCCCGCTCACCTCCCTCGACCGGTCACAGATCGTCGATCGGCAGCGCCGCGAACGACGACTCGTGACCACTCGACGATGCGCCGCCGGGGTGTTGCGACCGGTCAGCCGGGGCCAGCCAGGGCCAGCCGGTCAGCCGGGGCCAGCCGGTCAGCCGGGCCAGCCGGGCCAGCGCGGCCGACCCCGGCGTCAGGCGCGGAAGCGCCGCAGCAGCTGGGCGTTCAGGCTGACGATGACGGTCGACAGGCTCATCAGCACCGCACCGACCGCCGGCGACAGCACGAAGCCGACGCCCGCCAGCACACCGGCTGCCAGTGGGACCGACAGCAGGTTGTAGCCCGTCGCCCACACCAGGTTCTGCACCATCTTGCGGTAGGTCGCACGCGACAGGTCGATCACGGTGAGCACGCGGCGCGGGTCGTTCGAGGCGAGCACCACACCGGCGCTCTGCACGGCGACGTCGGTACCGGCGCCGATCGCGATGCCGACGTCCGCACGGGCGAGCGCGGGTGCGTCGTTCACGCCGTCGCCGACCATCGCGACCACGGCGCCGCCCTGCTGCAACCGGGCGACCTCGGAGTCCTTGTCCTCGGGCAGGACCTCGGCGCGGACCTCGTCGATCCCGAGCTCGCGGGCGACGGCCTGGGCGACCTGCTGGGCATCGCCCGTGACCATCGCCACCCGGATGCCGCGGTCGTGCAGGGCGCGGACGGCCTCGGCGGACTCGGGCCGGACGGCGTCACGCACGGCGAACGCCGCCCGGACGGTGCCGTCGACGACCGCGACGATGACGGCAGCGCCCTCGGCACGCCACCGCGCGAGCGTGTCCTCGAACTCGGCGGGGACCGTTGCGCCGCCGTCACGCAGCATCGCGGGACCGCCGACCTCGACGCGCTGGCCTGCGACGGTCGCGGTGACCCCGCGGCCGGGGACGGACCCGGTCTCGGAGACGTCGGACGGCACGGCAACGCGGCGCTGCTCGGCCGCGGCGACGATCGCCCGGGCGACGGGGTGCTCGCTGTCGCGTTCGGCGGCGGCGGCGAGCCCGAGGACGGCGTCGTCGCCGACGGTGTCCACGACCTCGGGCGACCCGGTGGTCAGGGTGCCGGTCTTGTCGAACACGACGGTGTCGACGTTCCGCATGGCCTCGAGCGCCAGGCGGTCCTTGACCAGGATGCCGGCCTTGGCGGCACGCTCGGTGGAGATCGCGACGACGAGCGGGATCGCCAGCCCCAGGGCGTGCGGGCACGCGATGATCAGGACGGTGACCGTGCGGGTGATCGCCTCGGTCGGGCTGCCGAGCAGGATCCACACGACGAACGTGATGATCGCGGCGCCGGTGGCGAAGAAGAACAGCAGGGCCGCCGCGCGGTCAGCGAGCACCTGGGTTCGCGAGGACGACGACTGCGCCTCGGCGACCATCCGCTGGATGCCCGACAGTGCGGTGTCGTCGCCGGTGGCCGTGATGCGGACGCGGATCGAGCTGTCGGTGGCGACGGTGCCGGCGACCACGCGGTCCCCGGAGCCGCGTTCGACGGCGACGGACTCCCCCGTGATCATCGACTCGTCGACCTGCGCGCGGCCGTCGACGACCCGGCCGTCCGCCGGCACGCGTCCGCCGGGACGGACCACGACCGTCTGACCGACCTGGAGGCTCGCCACGGCCACCCGGGACACGTCGCCCTGGTCGTCGACCACGTCCGCTTCGTCGGGCAGCAGGGCCGCGAGGGCGTCGAGGGCACTGGACGCGACGCCCATCGCGCGCATCTCGATCCAGTGGCCGAGCAGCATGATCACGATCAGGAGCGCGAGCTCCCACCAGAAGTCGAGGTCGAGCCCGAACAGGCCCAGACTGGTGATCCAGGACGCGACGAAGGCCACCACGATGGCCATGCCGATCAGCAGCATCATGCCGGGCTGCTTGGCGCGGGCCTCGGCGACCCCACCGCTCAGGAACGGCCAGCCGCCGTACAGGAACAGCACCGTGCCGAGGACCGGCGAGACCCAACCCGCCCACGCGGCATCGGGAAGCGGATAGTGCAGGATGTCCGCGAACATCGTGCTGAACGCGACGACCGGCACGGCGAGCACCAGGCTCCACCAGAACTTGTCGCGGAACATCGCGGCGTGGTCCCCGTGTCCGCCGTGCCCGTGGTGGCCGGCGTGTGCGTCGTGGTGGCCGCCGTGGTCGTGCTCGGCGTGGCCGCGATCCGCGTGGGGATCGTGATCGCCGCCGCCGTGGTGCTCGTGCTGGTCGACGTCGAGGTCGTGCCGGCGGGCGTCGTCGTGGGACGCATCCCGCACGGTCGTCGCGTGGTGCTGGTGCTCGTCGTGCTCGTCCATGTCCCCGATGATACCCCCAGGGGGTACCGTTCGCATCGAGCCGGCGTGGTGGACACCTGCTGACCGCGGGTGGACCATGACCCCATGAGGCGATCCAGCATCCTCCGGCGCAGCGTCGCGACCGGACTCACCGTCATCGCGGTCGTCGCGGGGGTCCTGGTCCCCGCCACCACCGCGTCCGCCACCACCACCCCCGCCGTCCCCGTCACCGCCCTGCGCGTCGCGAAGAACGCGCTCGTGGACACCTCGGGCCGGGCCGTGAAGCTGCGCGGCGTGAACCGTTCCGGCACCGAGTACAACTGCCAGCAGGGCGGCGGCGTGTTCTCCGGCCCGACCGACCAGGCGTCGATCGACCTGCTGCGGTCGTGGAACGTCAACGCCGTGCGGATCCCGCTGAACGAGCACTGCTGGCTCGGCATCGACTGGGCACCGCAGTCGACGGGCGAGCCGTACCGAGCGGCGGTGCAGGACTACGTCGACCGCCTGGCGGCGAACGGCATCCGGACGATCCTGGACCTGCACTTCACCGGACCGAAGGCGATCTGGGGCGAGCAGCAGAAGGAGATGGCGAACACCACCTACTCGCTGCCCTTCTGGACCTCGGTGGCCAGCCGGTTCGCGTCGAGCCCGGCCGTGCTGTACGAACCGTTCAACGAACCGCATGACATCTCGGTCGACTGCTGGCGGAACGGCTGCCAGATGCCCGAGGGCTGGCAGGCAGCCGGGTACCAGCAGCTCGTCGACACCATCCGGGCGACGGGGGCGAGGCAGCCGATCATCGTGAACGGGCTGGACTGGGGGCACGACATGTCGCCGCTGCTGACCGCGATGCCGACCGACCCCGCGAAGGCCCTGGTGGCCGGCCAGCACCTGTACAACTTCAAGAGCTGCGTGACGGCGTCGTGCTGGACGGCGAACTTCCGGCCGGTCGCGGTGAAGATGCCGATGGTCGCCGAGGAGATCGGCGTGAACGACTGCTCGACGACCATGCCGCTGGCGTTCATGCAGTGGATGGACCGGAACGGCGGCGACGGGTACGTGTTCTGGAACTTCGGCGTGACGGGCTGCCCGGACGGCGGACAGTACGGCGGCTCCGCCATGATCAGCGACTGGAGTGGCACCCCGACGCCCTACGGCGACGCGATCCGGCGGTACTTCCTCAGTCGCCCGCTCTGACGTCGGGCGACACGGAGGGAGACCCGGACGGCGACACCGAGGGCGACCCGGACGGCGCGGGCTGCGCGTCCTGCGTGCTCGGCCGGGTCGATGCGGCCGGACGAGCCGGTCCCAGTTCGCCGCGGCAGCGGATCGCGCCGGTGAGGACGAGCACCGCGATCACGACGGCCAGCACGATCCAGCCGGAGTACCCGAGCGGGCTGCGCAGCACGTTCGACACGCCGACCCCCGACGCGGAGAGCACGGTCCCGACCCCGGCGGCGCCGTTCACCCCGGCGTGCGCGAACACCGCGGGCCAGACGGACCCGGTGCGCAACCGGAGCCACCCCAGCACGGTGCCGAGCAGCACGCACGCCACGACCATGAACAGCACCCCGAGCCCGTCGAAGCGCCCGAAGTTGTAGCCGAGCAGGATGATCGGCGTGTGCCACAGGCCCCAGACGACCCCGGAGCCGATCAGTGCGGGCCAGGTGCCGAAGCGCGACAGGGCCGGCACCAGGAAGCCCCGCCACCCGATCTCCTCGCCGATGGTGACGAAGGCGTTGAACGCCGCCAGGAACGGCAGTTGCACCAGTTGGGCGGTGACGAGCACCCCGATCGGCACGGGCAGCTGGGTCAGCCCCTGAGCGCGGAGCACGTCACGGAACCCACCGAAGCCGGTCAGGTCGAGCGGGAACCACCCCGCGGCGACGGCGACGGCGAGCGCGGCCACCGGCAGCAGCAACCCACCGAGGTAGGCCGCGACGGTCACCCACACCGTGCGCTTGGCCGGCCGGAGCGGCCACACGCCCAGGAACCGCAGCACCGGACGCGGTCGGCGGCGTCCGAGCATCAGCAGCACGAGCGCTGCAGCGACCAGCGGGGTGAACATCATGCCGACGATGAACAGGGTGGCTCCGGGCGTGCTGAGCCCGCGCCCGGACAGCCACAGCGGCAGTGTGACGGCCCACGCACCGCCGAGCGCCAGCACCAGGAACGCGACGATCGCCCACACCGGGACGATGCGGGCGGGCTGCGGGTGCGGGGCGTCGGTCATGCTGGAATGCTACCGGCCACCCCCGACGGACACCACGGTCGACACCGGCTCGTGGATAGGCTCAGGCCATGACCGAGCAGCCCCGCATCCTCGTCCTCAACGGCCCGAACCTGGACATCCTGGGCCGTCGCGACCCGGCGCAGTACGGAACCGTCACCCTGGACGACCTGCGCCAGGTGGTCGAGACCGAGGCGGCGACACACGGGCTCGGTGTCGACTTCCGGCAGACCAACCGCGAGGGCGAGCTCGTCGAGTGGCTGCACGAGGCACTCGACGACCACGCCGCGGTCGTCATCAACCCCGCCGCCTACGCGCACACGTCGGTCGCGCTGCACGACGCGGTCGAGGCCCTCACCGTCCCCGTGGTCGAGGTGCACCTGTCCAACACGTGGAAGCGCGAGCCGTTCCGCCACGTCGACCACGTCGCCACGGCGGCGACCGCGGTGATCGCCGGAGCCGGCGCGGACGGCTACCGCCTGGCGGTCGCGCACGTGGCGTCACTGCTGGGCTGAGCGCGGCCCTGGGGCGACCGGCCGGACGGACGCCAGGCCCGTGGCGGCATCGCCACGGGCCTCCGTCCGTCCGCTGGCGCGGTCCGTCCGCTGGCGCGGTCCGTCCGCTGGCGCGGTCCGTCCGCTGGTGCGGTCCGTCCGCTGGTGCGGTCCACGAGCTGGTGCGGTTCAGAAGTCGGCGGGACGGGGCACGTCCGTCGTCGCCGCGCCGACGAAACCGCCGCGGATGATCGGCAGCGCACGCCGCACGGCCTGGTCGATGCGCAGCTCGAGGTCGAGGCTGCTGATGTCGTATCCCCCCTCGCGCTTGGTGAAGTCCCGCTCGTTGCCGAAGACCCCGAGCGGCAGCGTGGTCGACTGGAAGAACCCGAACAGCGGGCGCATCTGGTGCTCGACGAGCAGGGCGTGCCGGTCGCTGCCGCCCGTGGCCGTCAGCAGGACGGGGGTGTCGACCAGGTCGTACTGCCCGACCCAGTCGAAGAAGAGCTTGAAGGCACCGGAGTACGCGGCGCGGAAGGCCGGGCTGCCGACCACGAGCACGTCGGCGGACTCGACCGCCTCGAGCGCGGCCACGGTCGCGGGCGCCATCGTCGACCGGTCGGACGCGGCGCCGAGGTCGGCCAGCAACGGCCCGATCTCGACGACCTGGGTCCGGGCGTCCTCGATCTCGTCGGCCAGCCGTGCGACCGTCGCGGTCACCAGGGTCGACGTGCGCGAGGGGTCGGACGGGCTGCCGCTGACACCGACGACGAGTTCTCCGCTCATGGTCCCGATGCTCACACGCCGGCCGCGGACCGGGCCGGGTTGTGACGACATGTGTCGGTCCAGCCCTGCGGCGTAGCGTCCCCGGCATGCAGACGTTCCTGCCCTTCGCCGACTTCCGCGCCTCGGCCGAGGTCCTCGACGACAAGCGGCTCGGCAAGCAGCGCGTCGAGACCCTGCAGGTCATGCGGGCCCTGACGCTGCCCGACTACGGGTGGCAGCACCACCCGGTCGTCGCGATGTGGCGCGGGTACCGGCCGGCCCTGATGGCTTACCAGGACGCCACGTGCTCGGTGTGGTTGGAGCGGGGCCACGCGGACACGTGCCTGGCGAAGACCCTGGAGGACCTGGGGCGCTCCCCGGAGGACCTGGCCGCGTACGAGCGCGGTGACTTCCCGGTGCCGTCGTGGAACGCCGACGAGGCCGTGCACCGGTCGCACCGGTCGAAGCTCGTGCAGAAGGACCGCGAGCACTACCGCCCGCTGTTCCCCGACGTGCCGGACGACCTGGACTACGTGTGGCCCGTGCCGTCGGCAGCGAAGGACACCGGCACGCTCATGCGATCGGCGTCCACCGACCCCCGTCGCGTCGGGTGACGACGTCGGAGCGGACCTCGACCGTGCCGCTCAGTCCGTCGACCACGTGGCGACGCACGGCCACGGCCTGGTCGTCGTCGACCGCTTCGTAGCGGACGACCGCGCACGGGACGCCGCGCAGCAGTCGGACGTCCTGCGCCTCGACGACGGCGCGCTCCCCCGCCAGGCGTGCCGCGGCGGGCAGGACCGCGTCGGGGGCGATGCCGGCAGCGAGGGCTCCGACGGCGAGCGTCACACGGTACGAGGGCACCTCGTCACGCTACCGGTGGGCACACCACGACCCGCCGCGGGCACAGGGGCTCGGAGGCGTCGTCCAGGGGTGACGACGTTTCCGCGACCCGCGACGGGTCTCTGGGTGCAGCGGGCCGTGGCACAGGGGATGCCGCGTCCCGCCCCGGACGCCGTCTTCAGGGGTGGGCGTCCGGTTCGTTCGCGTCGTCGGTCTCCGCGGGTGCGGACACGAGCGGCGCGGGTCCTCAGGGGTGGTCGATGTCCTCCCGGTACCGATCCGACTCGGCCGGAGCGGGCATGGAGCGTCGTGCGACGGCCGAGCACACCAGCGGGAGCAGGGCGCTCCCGATGGTCGCCAGCGCGCCGACCACGGCGATCAGCCCGAGGGGTGCGGAGCCGACGTCGTGCCCCGCGGCCACGGCCAGCGCGAGGACGGTGGCGGGTGCCGGCAGGAGCTGCACCGCCCGGAAGCGGTCCTCCCGGGGAGCCCGTCGGTTCATCGTCGCGTTGGCCATGACCCCACTCTGCCCGAGAACGCGTGTCCGCAGAAGGGGGGACAGGTCCCCAGTGATGGAGTAGAACGTCTAGTACACCTCAGCGAAGCGCGCGGACGGTCTCGACCGCGCGTGTGACGGCCTCGACGACGAGTGGCACGTCGGCGGACGCGAGCGTCTGGTCGAACGTCAACCGCACGGCACTGCGTGCCAGGTCCTCGGACAGCCCGAGCGCCACGAGCACGTGCGACGCCTCGGTGCTGCCCGCGGCGCAGGCGCTTCCCGACGACGACACGACGTCGCGCTGTTCGAGCTCGAGCAGCACGGTCTCCCCCGTCACCCCGGGGAAGCAGAACGACGCGTGCCCGGGCAGCCGGTGCTCGACGGATCCGGTGACGAACGCACCGGGCACCCCGGCGAGCACGCCCGCGATCACGGCGTCCCGGGTCGCGGACGCCTGCTCCGCCGCACCGGACCGTCCCGCGGCGGTGATCGACAGCGCCGTCGCCACCGCCACGGCACCGGCGACGTCCTCGGTGCCCGACCGGCGCCCGCGTTCCTGTCCCCCGCCGTGCACGAGCGGCTCCAGCGGCACGCCGGCGCGGACCGCCAGCACGCCGGTGCCCTTCGGCGCGCCCAGCTTGTGCCCGGAACAGCTCAGCGCGTCGACACCCAGGACGTCGAGCCCGATCGGCAGCCACGGCGCGGACTGCACGGCGTCGGTGTGGAACCGTGCCCCGACCGCGTGTGCCACCGCTGCGAGCGCCTGCAGGTCCTGCACGGTGCCGATCTCGTTGTCCGCATGCGCGATCGACACGAGCGTGGTGTCCGGTCGGAGCGCTGCGGCCAGGACGTCCGGGGCGACCCGACCGTCGGCGTCGACCGGCAGGACCGTCACGGTGAACCCGTGGAAGCGCTCGAGGTAGCGGCAGCTCTCGAGCACGGCCTCGTGCTCGATCGCGGTCGTGACGACGTGCCGGCCACGCGGCGCCGCGAGCGCGATGCCCTTCACGGCGGTGTTGGCGCCCTCGGTGCCGCCCGCGGTGAAGACGACCTCGGCCGGCCGGCACCCCAGCACGTCGGCGACCCGCTGCCGGGCGTCGGCCAGTCCCCGTGCCGCCTGGTCGCCCAGCCCGTGGGTCGAGGACGGGTTGCCGAAGCCGCCCGTCAGCCACGGCCACATCGCCTCGAGCACCTCGCGGCGGACGGGGGTGGTGGCGGCACGGTCCAGGTAGAACACGGCTCAGTCCGACGCAGTGGGAGCAGCAGCAGTGTCCACGACGTCCATGTCGAGCCCCAGGTCCAGTGCCCGCGCCGAGTGCGTCAGCGCCCCGACCGAGATGACGTCCACGCCCGTCGCCGCGATCGCCGCGACGGTGTCGAGCGACACCCCGCCCGACGCCTCGACCAGGGCCCGTCCCCCGACGACGCGGATGCCCTCGACGAGCATGTCCGGGGTGAAGTTGTCGAGCATGATCGTGTCGACCCCGGCGGCGACGACGGGTTCGATCTGGTCGATGCGGTCCACCTCGACCTCGAGGTGCACGGTGTGGCCGAGCCGCGCCCGGGCCGCCCGGATGGCCGTGCCGAGCCCGATGCCGCTCGCCAGCAGGACGGCCAGGTGGTTGTCCTTCGCGAGCACGGCGTCCGACAGCGACGTGCGGTGGTTGTGCCCGCCGCCGCAGCGCACGGCGTAGCGCTCGATCGCGCGCAGCCCCGGCGTGGTCTTGCGGGTGTCGACGATGCGCGCGCTGGTGCCGGCCACAGCGGCGACGTACTGCGCGGTGGTCGTCGCGATGCCGGACATCCGCTGCACCAGGTTGAGCGCCACCCGCTCGCCGCGCAGCACGGCCCGCGCCGGTCCGGTCACGGTGGCCAGGACGTCGCCCGGTACGAACGCGGTGCCGTCGGCGACACGCAGGTCCACCTGGATCGCCGGGTCGACCGCGTGCATCACCGCCGTGAACACCGCCCCGCCGCTCAGCACGCCGGATTCTCGGGCGCCGAGGGTGGCGGTGGCCGTCGCGGTCGCCGGGATGAGCGTCTCGCTCGTCACGTCCCCCCAGGGGGCGTCCTCCTCGAGCGCGGTGTGGATGACCCGCTGCAGGGCGTGCGGCGGGATCGAGCCGAGGTCGACGGTCATGCGAGTGCTTCCTCGGGGACGAGCGCGAGGGCGGTCGGAGCCGTCGCGGGAGCGAGCACCCAGGCGCGCGCGGTCGCGGCGCCCGGGTCGGTGTCGGGGTGGTCGGTGCGGGCGTGGGCGCCGCGGGACTCGGTGCGGGCCTCGGCGGCGCGGGCGGTCTGGCGGGCCAGGTCGAGCAGTGCACGGTCCTCGTGCTCGCGCACGGAACGCGGGACGGGCGCCGTCAGCGCGGCCAGCGCGCGTCGTGCGGCCGCCAGCCCGTCGGCGTCGCGCAGCAGGCCGACATGGTCCGTCATGACGGTCTGCAGGGCCTGCCGGACGTCGGCCGCGTCGCGGAGCCGCGCCGGGCCTCCAGGCCGCCCTGCGTGCGCATCCACCGGACGGGAGGCCCGGGTCGACTCCGCCGTGTCGTCCACCGTGGTGACGGCGAGCGCCGCGTCGCCGCGCAGCCGGAGCAGACCGGGTCGTGGAGCGCCGAGGGCGTCCGCTGCGCGGACCGCGAAGACGAGCCCCTCGAGCAGGGAGTTCGAGGCCAACCGGTTGGCGCCGTGCACACCGGTGCAGGCGGCCTCGCCGACGGCGGACAGCCCGGGCAGGCTGGTACGGCCCTCGGCGTCCGTCGCGATGCCACCCATGGCGTAGTGCGCGGCGGGGGCCACGGGGACGCCCTGCCGGGTCCAGTCGAAGCCGGCGGCGCGCGTGGCCCGCGTGAGTCCGGGGAACCGGGCGACCAGGAACGACGCGTCGAGCGCGGTGGCGTCGAGCTCGACGGCGCCCGTGTCGCGGAGCGCCGCCGCGATGCCCCGGGCCACCACGTCGCGTGGTGCGAGGTCGGCGTCGGGGTGCACGTCGGCCATGAAGCGTCGGCCCCGGGCGTCACGCAGCACCGCTCCTTCGCCGCGGACGGCCTCGGAGACCAGGCCACCGCCCGGCACCGCGAGCCGCGTCGGGTGGAACTGTACGAACTCCACGTCGGCCAGGACGGCACCGGCACGCCAGGCCGCCGCCTGTCCGTCGCCCGTCGCGACGAGCGGGTTGGTCGTCTCGCGGTACAGGTGCCCGGCGCCGCCGGACGCGAGCACGACGGCGTCGGCATCGATACGCCGCGGTTCACCGAGCAGGTCGAGCACGTCGATCCCGACCACGGCACCGTCGCGCACGACCAGGTCGGTCAGGCAGGTGCGCTCGAGGATCGTGACGTGCTGGCGGTGCAGCGCCCGGATCAGGGTCTGCTCGATCGCGGCGCCCGTCGCGTCACCGTCGGCGTGGACGACCCGCCAGCGGGAGTGGGCGGCCTCGCGACCGCGCGCCAGGTCGTCGCCGTACCGGTCGAGGTCGGCGCGGTCGGCGCTCCGGTCGAAGGGGACGCCGAGCGCCAGCAGGTCGCGGACGCGGGCCGGGCCGTCGGTGCACAGGACCTCGACCGCGCGGGAGTCGGCGCTGCCCGCCGCGGCGACGTGCGTGTCTGCCTGGTGCAGCGCGGCGGTGTCGTCGGCACCGAGCGCGACGGCGACGCCGCCCTGGGCATAGCTGGTGGCGGAGTCGGCCAGGGCGCCCTTCGTCACGAGGGTGACGTCGTGCCGGGCACTGGCTCGGATGGCGGCGGTGAGCCCGGCGATGCCGGACCCGACGATGACGACGTGCACGATCAGCCCTTCGGCTTCGCTGCCAGCATGCGTTCGAGGGCGACCTTGGCGTCGGCCTTCACGGCGTCCGGCACCACGATCTCGTTGAGGACCTCGCCCCGCACCAGCGCCTCGAGCACCCACGCCAGGTAGCCCGGGTGGATCCGGTACATCGTCGAGCACGGGCAGACGACCGGGTCCAGACACAAGATCGTGTGCTGCGGGAACTCGGCCGCCAGGCGGTTGACCATGTTGATCTCGGTGCCGATCGCGAACGTCGTCGGTTCGGTGGCGGCGGCGACGGTCCGGCGGATCAGGTCGGTGCTGCCCGCGACGTCGGCGGCGTCGACGACGGCCATCGGGCACTCGGGGTGCACGATGACCTGGACGCCCGGGTGGTCCACGCGGGCCTGGTCGATCTGCTCCACCGTGAAGCGGCGGTGCACCGAGCAGAACCCGTGCCACAGGACGACCTTCGCGGCCTGCAGGTCGTCCGCGGTGTTGCCACCCAGCGGCTTCCGCGGGTTCCACATCGGCATCAGATCGGTGCTGATCCCCAGCGCCTTGGCGGTGTTGCGGCCCAGGTGCTGGTCGGGGAAGAACAGCACGCGCTGCCCCCGCTCGAACGCCCACTCGAGCACCGTCGCCGCGTTCGAGGACGTGCACACGATGCCGCCGTGCCGCCCGCAAAACGCCTTGAGGTCGGCTGCCGAGTTCATGTACGTGACCGGGATGACCGGCACGCGGCCCTCGGCGTCGGGCTCGGTGCCGTACACCGACTCGAGCTCGGCCCACGCGGCCTCGACGCTGTCGATGTCGGCCATGTCGGCCATCGAGCAGCCCGCGGCCAGGTTCGGCAGGATCACGTGCTGGTCGTCGCGGGCCAGGACGTCGGCCGTCTCGGCCATGAAGTGCACGCCGCAGAAGACGATCGCCTGGGCGTCGGGCTTGGTGAGCGCGGCGTTGGCGAGCTGGAACGAGTCGCCCAGGAAGTCTGCGTGCCGGACCACCTCGTCGCGCTGGTAGAAGTGTCCGAGCACGACGACCCGGTCGCCCAGGGTCGCCTTCGCCCGCTCGATACGCTCGTGCAGTTCGTCCACGGGGGCGGTCTTGTACTCGTCCGGGATCACGCCCTGGCGCGGGGCCGAGGTCGGGATGACGTCGGACATCGACGAGCCGGGGCCGTAGCCGGGGCGGTCGTCGAAGTCCCAGGTCGGCATCGCCAGGTCAGGCGTGCAGGTGCTGCCGGCGGCGCGGCCGTTGGAGATGAGCTCGATGGTGGTGGCGATGGACACGCGGGTTCCTACCGTTTCGTGCTGGCTGGCTGGAGCGGAGTGGCGTCGGCCTGGTGCTGTGGCGCACCGGGTCGACGCTTGGTGGCACCGGGCTGGAGCGGGCCGTTGTCCGCGTAAGCCAGGTCGGGGTTCGAGCGGTACAGCCGGGCCGGGCGGTGCCGGTCCCCGCTCGTGGTCTCGTCGGTGGCGATCACCGCGTCGGACTGCGCGACCTGTCGGCGGAAGTTCGCCGGGTCGAGCGGCTTGCCGAGGACGGCTTCGTACACGGCGCGCAGCTCGGCGAGTGTGAACCGGTCCCCCAGGAACGCCTGCGCGATCCGCGAGTACGACATCTTGGTGCGCAGCCGCCACAGCGCGTACTCGGCGATGCGGTCGTGGTCGAACGCCATCGGCGGGTGCTCGTCCGCCAGGAACCAGCGCACGTTCCAGTCGTCGGGCACCGTGCTGGCTTCGTCCGGACGCACCAGGGCCCAGTAGACGATCGACACCACGCGGGTGGGCGAGCGGTCGACGTCACCGAAGGCGTAGAGCTGCTCGAGGTAGCGCGGCTGCACGTTCGTCGTCTCGCGCAGACGGGCGGCCGCCGAGTCCTCGAGCCCCTCGTCCGGTCCGACCCAGCCGCCGGGCAGCGCCCACGAACCCCGGTACGGCTCGGTGGTGCGACGGACCAGGGGCATCCACAGCGCCGGGACGCCGGTGTCGGGGTGTGGGCGCAGCGCGACGATCACGGTCGAGACCGCGACGCGGATGCCCTCGTCCATCGTCCCCACCGCCCATCGTGTTCAGGTCATTCCGACCCGAAGTGTTCGGGTTGAGAAGACACTATCACCACGTCGCGGTTTCGTGACACGGCCGAGACGATCCGGAAACACGTCCGGCCTAGCGTGGCTGGCATGACAACGGTGACACGGGTCCACGCCGTCGTGACGGGGACCGTCCAGGGGGTCGGGTTCCGGTACTGGACGGCACGCAAGGCCGACGGTCTCGAGCTCGTGGGGTACGCACGCAACCTGTTCGACGGCACGGTCGAGGTCGAGGCGGAGGGGCCGTCCGCTGCCGTCGACGCGCTGGTCGAACTGCTGCACGCCGGCCCACCGAGCGCGACCGTGACCACCGTCACCACACGCGCGGTGGTGCCGCACGGCGACGCGGAGTCGTTCGACATCCTGCACTGACCGTTCATGCGTCGATGTCGGCGTGTCGTGGAATGATCGAATCCGTTCAGGTGCTGCACCGGTGCACCGCCCGTCGACTGCTCGTCCGGTCGATGCACGTCGTCTCGACGCACCTTCCCTCGACGCCCGTTCCACCGACTCTCGTTCGGAGCCACACCCCATGACCGACCACGCCATCGACACCGCGCCGCGCACCGGCAGTCTCGCGCAGCCGCCGGTCCGGAGTGCCGCCGACGACCGGCTCGTGATCGGGCTGCTGCTCGTGTCCGCCTTCGTCGTGATCCTCAACGAGACGATCATGGGTGTGGCCCTGCCCCGCCTGATGGACGACCTCGACATCAGCGCCGCGACCGGACAGTGGCTCACCACCGGGTTCCTGCTCACGATGGCGGTCGTCATCCCGATCACCGGGTTCCTGATCCAGCGGTTCACCACACGCTCGGTCTTCGTCGCGGCGATGAGCCTGTTCTCCGCCGGCACCCTCATCGCGCTGATCGCCCCCGGGTTCTCGGTGCTGCTGATCGGCCGCATCGTGCAGGCCAGCGGCACGGCGATCATGATGCCGCTGCTGATGACCACCGTGCTGACCCTCGTCGACCCCGCGCACCGCGGCCGGATCATGGGCAACATCTCGATCGTCATCTCGGTGGCACCGGCCGTCGGCCCGACCATCTCGGGGCTGATCCTCAACGCGTTCTCGTGGCGCTGGCTGTTCGGCTTCGTGCTGCCGATCGCGATCGCCGCGCTGGTCCTCGGCCTGGTCAAGGTCCGGAACGTCGGCACCCCGCGTCGGGCTCCGCTCGACGTGGCGTCCGTGATCCTGTCCGCGTTCGCGTTCGGTGGCATCGTCTACGGCCTGTCGAGCATCGCCGAGATCGCGACGACCGGCCCGGTGCTGCCGGTCGCGGCCCTGGTGGTCGGCGCCGTCGCGCTGACGCTGTTCATCCTGCGACAGACGCGGCTGCAGCGCGATGACCGTGCCCTGCTCGACCTGCGCACGTTCCGGACGAAGGGCTTCACCGTCCCGATCGTGGGGATGGGCCTGGCCTTCCTGGTGATGCTCGGCACGCTCATCCTGCTGCCGATCTACCTCGAGCGTGTGCTCGGGCTCGACGTCCTGAACGTCGGACTGCTCCTGCTCCCCGGCGGACTGCTGATGGGGCTGCTCTCCCCCGTCGTGGGCCGGATCTACGACCGACACGGTCCGCGCGTGCTGCTCATCCCGGGCACGATCGTGATCAGTGTCGTGATGTGGGCGCTGTCCTCCGTCGGCACGGACACGAGCGTGTGGTTCGTCCTCGGCGCCCACGTCGTCCTGAGCCTCGGCCTGGCGCTGACCTTCACGCCGCTGTTCACCGCGGCGCTCGGCGGGCTGCCCCCGAAGCTCTACTCGCACGGCAGCGCGGTGCTCGGCACGGCGCAGCAGCTGGCGGGCGCTGCCGGTACCGCGCTGTTCGTCACGCTGCTGACCATCGGCGCGGCGACCGTCGGCGCGGGGTCCGGTGCGGATGCCCTGGCGTCGGCGACGGCCTCGGGTGTGCGCACGGCGTTCCTGGTGGGCGGGGTGATCTCGCTGTTCGGGATCCTGGCCGCGTGCTTCGTGCGCAAGCCGGTCACCCCCGAGGGCACCCCCACGCCCCCGCCCGCGCACTAGCCCGTCGGGCCGCCGCGGCCGCGCCGCGCCACCGCGCGCGCTTCGCACCCCCGCACGAACACCGCGCCCCGTCACCCCGGGGCGCGATGTTCGTACGGGGGTGCAACACGCGACACCCGGCCCGCCGCGACACCCGGCGGGCCGCCGCGGGCCCGGAACCCCACCGCCCCGCTCCTGTCACCCGCGCGTGGCATCGTGAGCGCATGCCCTCGACGACGAGCGAACTGAACTGGTCCGGCACCGTGACGTACGGCGCAGCACGCGTCGAACGCCCGACCTCGCTGGACGACGCCGCCGCCATCGTCGCCCGCGAGCCACGCGTGCACGGCCTCGGCACCCGGCACTCGTTCAACGACGTCGCGGACACCCCCGGGGTGCTGCTCGACCTGACGCAGGTGCCGACCGACCTGCAGGTGGACCGGGCAGCGGACGGCACGACGGTCACCCTCGGCGCGGGCACCCGGTACGGCGACGTCGCCCCCGAGCTCGACGCGCTCGGCCTGGCCCTGCACAACACGGGCTCCCTGCCCCACATCTCGGTCGGCGGCGCGATCGCCACCGGCACGCACGGCTCCGGCACCACACTCGGTTCGCTCAGCACGGCCGTGCGCGGGCTCGAGCTGCTCGGGCCCGACGGCACGACCCGCACGGTCTCCCACACCGACCCCGACTTCCCCGGCACGGTGCTGCACCTGGGGCTGCTCGGGATCGTCACCCGCGTCACGCTCGCCGTCGAACCGACCTACCGGATGCGCCAGGACGCCTACGGCCCGTTCCCGTGGCGCACGTTCCTGGACCACGCCGCCGAGATCCACGCCGCCGGGTACTCGGTCTGCGCGTACACGCGCTTCGGCAACGACGACGACACGGGCCCCCGACCCGGTGCGATCGGCGAGGTCCTCGTCAAGTCCCGCGCCGAGCACGTCCCCGACGACCTGTTCGGCGTCCCGCGGCTGCCGGGCACCCCGGGCGACGCGCACCGCACCGCCCGCGACGGGTCGATGGGCCCGTGGTGGGACCGGCTGCCACACTTCCCGATCGCGTCCGTCCCCTCGCACGGCTCCGAGGTGCAGAGCGAACACTTCGTGCCCCTCCGGCACGCGGCCGCCGCCCTCGACGCCCTGCGGGGCCTGGCCGACCGCATCCAGCCGCACCTGCACGTCGCCGAGCTCCGCACGATGGCGGCCGACGACCTGTGGCTCAGCCCGACCCAGGGTCAGGACGTGTTCTGCATCGCCTTCACGTGGAAGAAGCACCCCGAGCAGGTGGCGGCGCTGCTGCCCGACCTCGAGGCGCGCCTGGCACCCCTCGGCGGCCGTCCACACTGGGGCAAGATGAGCTCGCTCGGCGCCGACGCGATCGCGGCGCTCTACCCGCGGCTGCCCGCGTTCCGTGCGCTGGTCGGCCGCGCCGACCCGGACCGGACGTTCGCATCCGCGTTCGGCGAGCGGGTGCTCCGGACCTGAGCCGGGCCTCCCGTCTGCACCACGGAACACGTCGCGACGCGACCCCGCGGACCCGCCTGGAGGCTCCACCCGCCACCGCACGACACCTCACGCCAACGGCGTGGTCACCTTCGTGTCGCCGTCCCAGTGCCGCAGACCGCCCACCGTCAGCACCTCGGGCAGGGGCGCGTCGGCAGTGATCGCCCGGAGCCCCGCGCCCAGGTCGACGTCGCGGATCCGCCGGGCGAGGGTCAGGTGCGGCGCCCACCGGCCAGGAGCCGACGAGTCGACCGCGTCCGGCGCCCCACGGTGCACGGCCCGGTGGAAGCGGGCCAGGGACTCGTCGACGACCACGCCCAACCCGAACACGTGCCGACCGGGCCCCGCGGGGAACAGCAGCACGCCCGCGACGCGCAGTGCGGTGGGCAGGGGCTCGTCGAGCGGTCCGGGAACCGGCACCGACTCCCCCGCGACCAGGGTGACGTGCGGGTCGTTGGTGCCGGCGTGCCCCAGGCTCGGCAGCTCCGCGGCGACGAGCGCCTGCCAGAGCCTGCGGACCGCCCGGTCCGAGGCGTCGTCGAGGACGAGTTCGATGCTGCGCACCCGTCCGATTCTGCCCGCGGCGCCTGCACGCGGCGGCCGCGCCCGCACGCGACGCCGGCACGCGACGCCCGTCTTCCGGCGCAGGCCGTCTCCCGGTACGGGTCGTAACACGGCGGAACGCGAATCGCCCCCGTGTGCACCGCCGGGCACACTCGGTGCAGTCCACGAGCGTGTGACCCCCGCCAGCCCACGAGGAGCACCCCATGACCGCACCCGCCCTGCCCGACAAGCCCAAGCGCAAGCGCCCGGTCGGCTGGATCGTCGCCGCCGCGGTGGTCGTCGTCGCGATCATCATCGCCGTCGTCGCCGTCGCCGTCCGCTCCGGTGGATCGTCGGACGCCGCTGCCGGTGGCTCGGACGCCGCGCCGAAGACCGTGACGATCGGTGTCGCGGACAAGTCGCTGCCGTACTGGAACACGTACGTCGACCTCGCGAAGCAGCAGCTCAACGTGACCGTGAAGCTGCAGAACTTCTCGGACTACTCGCTGCCGAACCCCGCGCTCAAGGACAAGCAGATCGACATCAACCAGTTCCAGCACATCCAGTACCTGGCGAACTACAACGTGACCTCGGACGACGACCTGCAGCCGATCGGCGCGACGGCCGTGTACCCGCTGCCGCTGTACTCGACCAAGGTCGCCAAGCCGTCGGAGTTCCAGGACGGCGCGAAGATCGCGATCCCGAACGACGCCATCAACGAGGCCCGCGCGCTCCTGGTGCTGCAGTCCGCGAACCTGCTCGAGCTCAAGGGCGGCGGCAACGCGTTCTCCACGGTCGCCGACATCACCTCGCACAAGGTCGACGTCCAGCCGCTCGACGCCTCGCAGACCGCGAACGCGCTGCAGCAGGGCTCGGTGGACGGCTCGGTCGTCAACGTGAACTACGCCACCTCGGCCGGGCTCGACACGAAGGACGCCATCTTCCAGGACGACCCGAAGAGCGCCTCCGCCGCCCCGTACGTCAACGTCTTCACGGTGCGCGACGCCGACAAGGACAACGCCACGTACCTGTCGCTGGCGAAGCTGTTCCAGGACGACGCCGTGCAGAAGGTGTTCGCGAAGGACTACCCCGACGCCGTGACCAGCGACGCGAGCCCCGCGACGCTCCAGAAGGAACTCACGACCGTCGAGCAGGACGCGAAGGCGGCAACGAAGTAGTGGCTGCCCTGGTCGAACTCCGCGGCGTCTCCAAGTCCTACCGCCGAGCGGACACCGGCGAGACCGTGGTGGCGGTCGAGGACGTCTCCCTCGACGTCGAGCAGGGCGAGGTGCTCGGCGTCATCGGGTACTCCGGCGCCGGCAAGTCCACCCTGGTCCGTCTGGTCAACGCCCTCGAACTGCCCACCTCGGGCACGGTCACCGTGGCGGGCCAGGAGCTGACGGCGATCCCCGAGCGGGACCGCCGTCAGGCGCGACGCCGCATCGGGATGGTCTTCCAGCAGTTCAACCTGTTCCGCTCCCGCACGATCGCCGGCAACGTGGCGTACCCGCTCAAGGTCGCCGGTGTCGCCAAGGACGAGCGCGACCGCCGCGTGGCCGAACTGCTGGACTTCGTGGGCCTGCTCGACCGGGCGTACGCCTACCCCGAGCAGCTCTCCGGCGGGCAGAAGCAGCGCGTCGGCATCGCCCGGGCGCTGGCGTCGAACCCCGAGCTGCTGCTTGCGGACGAGGCAACGAGCGCCCTCGACCCGGAGACCACCTCCGAGGTGCTGTCGCTCCTGCGCCGCGTGAACCGGGAGCTCGGCGTGACGATCATCGTCATCACGCACGAGATGGACGCCGTGCGGCAGATCGCCGACCGGGTCGCCGTGATGGAGCAGGGCCGCGTGGTCGAGGTCGGCGACGTCTACGACGTGTTCTCCGCACCGACGAACGCCGCGACCAAGCGCTTCGTCCGCACGGCGCTGCACGACCGACCCTCCCCCGAGACCCTCGTGCGCCTGCGCGAGCGGCACGCGGGCCGACTGGTCAGCGTGCAGATCACCGACGAGGCCGGACTGCAGAACCGGATCGACCAGGTGTTCCGGTCCGCCGGGGTCACCGCCGAGCTGGTCTACGGCGGCGTCGGCGAGATCCGCGAACGCCGCATCGGGTCGCTGACGTACGAGCTCGTCGCCCCGTCGGGTGACCGCAGCGCGATCGACGACGTCGTCCGCGACCTGCGGGCCGCCGGTGTCACGACCGACGAGGAGGCCGCAGCGTGAACAACTCCTTCCAGAGCGTCATCGACACGTTCGACGTCTTCCTGTCCTCGGTCCGCGACACCATCGTCATGTCGCTGGTGTCGCTCGTCATCGCCGGCGTGATCGGGCTGGCACTCGGGCTCGCGCTGTACGCCACCCGCCCGGGAAACCTGATGGGCAGCCGCACGGCGTACACGGTCATCAACCTGGTCGTGAACATCGTCCGACCCATCCCGTTCGTCATCTTCCTGGCGGCGATCGCGCCGCTGTCGCGCGTGGTGGTGCAGACGACGATCGGCGTGCCCGCGGTGACGTTCGCGATCTCGCTCGCGGCGTCGTTCGCGGTCGCCCGGATCGTCGAGCAGAACCTGCTGGGGGTCGACCCCGGTGTGGTCGAGGCGGCGCGGGCGTCGGGCGCGCACCCAGTGTCGATCCTGCTGACCGTGCTCATCCCCGAGGGCCTCGGGCCGCTCATCCTGGGCTACACGTTCATCTTCATCGGGATCGTCGACATGACGGCGCAGGGCGCACTGATCGGCGGGGGCGGTCTGGGCGAGTACGCGATCACCTACGGGTCGCAGCGCTACGACTGGTGGATCGTCTACGTGTCGGTGGCCGCGATCGTGGTCATCGTGCAGCTCGGGCAGTTCGTCGGCAACCGCCTGGCCCGGGCGACGCTGCGTCGCTGACGCGCGGGGTGCGGTGGACGCACCCCGTCTGGACGGGAGGCCCGGTGCCAGCTGGTACCGCGCCTCCCGTCCGGCGTGTGGGTAGGTTCCCGGGTTCCCGGGTTCCCGGGTTCCCGGGTTCCCGGGTTCCCGCGTTCTCGCGGTCCCGCCTGCCGACTGGTCGCAACACCCCGCTCACGTCCGCCGAGCGGTCACGAACCGTCGCTCCCGTCGCGTCCGGACGACAGAACGTGACCGGTCGGCGTCGCACCGACGGGGCGTCGTGACCAGTCGGGGCGCTTCGCCCGCCACCCCCGACCGGTCGCAACACCCCGCTCACGTCCGCCGAGCAGTCACGAACCGTCGCTCTCCACGCGCCCGGACGACAGAACGTGACCAGCCGGCGTCGCACCGACGGGGTGTCGTGACCGGTCGGGACGCTTCGCCCGCCACCCCCGACCGGTCGCAACACCCCGCTCACGTCCGCCGAGCGGTCGCGAACTGTCGCTCTCCACGCGTCCGGACGACAGAACGTGACCGGTCGGCGTTGCACCGACGGGGTGTCGCGACCACTGGAGCCGCTGGTCTGGGCGCGATCAGACGACTGGTCGCACCGCGTCGGGCGCGATGCCCACGGAAGTGCCCGACCCGAACGGCCCGCGTCAGGCGGCGGTGTCGGCTGCGGCCGCGGGCTCCTCGTAGTGCGCGCGCACCAGGATCGGCCGGTGGTCGGAGATGCCCGCGGGCAGGGTCTCGACACCGGCGATGTGCAGTCCGACGCTCGTGGCGAAGTCGAAGTGGCCCGTGAACTTGCGGTAGCGCAGGTAGGTCGGCTGGTCGGACAGCGACAGCGCGAAGCCGTGCGACTCGATCTTCCGGCGCAGGTTCGTCTGGAACCAGGGGTAGTTGAAGTCGCCGACCATGATCGCCGGGGCCTCGCTGGACAGGTCGCGGACGAACTGGTGCGCGGCCTCGATCTGCTTGCGGCGCAGGGAGTTCGTCGCGGTCAACGGCGAGGCGTGGAACGAGGCGACGATGACGTCGGTGCCGGCGTGCTCGTCGTGCAGGTGCATCGCGATGAGCCGTTCGTGCGCGGGTGCCAGGACCCGGTCGTGCAGGGACTTCTGCAGCGAGTGGATGCTGAAGTCCTTGACCTGGAACCGGTCGTCGCGCTTGTAGATCGCCAGGCCCAGGCGGTTCGCCTTGGTCGATGCGGCCAGGGTCAGCCCGCCGACCGAGGTCGCCAGGTCGTTGCTGTCGCACTCCTGCACGCACAGGACGTCGGCGTCGGAGGCCTCGGCCAGGGCAGCGAGCTCGCTGTTGGCGGTGTGCTCGCGCAGGTTGTAACTGACGACGCGGATCGTCCGGGCCTGGACGTCGGTGTCGTCCTGGACGGTTCCCTGCTGGTCTGGCACGGTCATGCTGCCTTCCTTCCGGAGCCGGGTCCCTGTCCACCTGCTCGCTCTGCCGCGTGAACGCTACTCGTCGTCCGCAAGCGGTTGCTGAGACTGTAGCGTCTGGCGGGTTTCCGGCGCGTGACGTGGGCACGAACGGCGCGTGCGGTGGGCCGGGAAGCGCACGGACGCCGCGCGCGACGTGCACGGCCGACGCGCGTGCGGCAGGACGGGTCGGGCCCGGACATGTCGAGCCCGGGCGGCTCAGACCCGCACGTGTCAGGCCCGGACCCGCCGCGCCGGTCGCACCGTCTCGCCGGCGGTCCGGCTCATCAGCACGCCCTCCAGACACGCGACCACGAGCAGCACGGCGATCACCCAGAACGCCACGACGTACGGACCGGACCCGCCGAGCCCGGCCGCGGCGCGGATGACCACCGCGGCGACCGCGACACCGAAACCGGCCGCCGTCTGCTGCAGGGTCGACGACAGCGTGTTGGCCGGGGTCATGTCCGCCTGCTCGACGTCGGCGAACGCGATCGTGTTGTACGCGGTGAAGCCGACCGACCGTGCGGCTCCGCTCACGACGAGCAGCACCGCGAGCAGCCAGAACGGGGTCGTCGGCGCCAGGAACGCCATCGCGACGACGCTCAGCGCGGCGACGGCCGAGGACACGATGATGACCGGCCGGTACCCGAACCAGCGCAGCAGCGGCGTGGTGGCGGGCTTGATGCCGAGGTTGCCGACGAAGACCCAGAGCACGGCGGAACCGGCCTCGAGCGCCGTCCACCCCCACGCGTCCTGGAACAGCAGCGGCAGGACGAACGGCACCGCCGAGACGGCCAGGCGGAACAGGCTGCCGCCCGCGTGCGACACCCGGAACGTCTCGAGCCGGAACGCGTCCAGGCCCATGATCGGGTGCGGTGCCCGGCGGAAGTGCCGGATCGCCAGCCAGGTGCAGACCGCGCCCACGACACCGGCCAGCACCGCCGGCACGACGGGGACGACGTCGAGCGACAGCAGCGACGCCATCACGACCAGCGCGCCGAGTCCGAAGCACGCCAGCAGCGATCCGAGCCAGTCGAACGGGATCCGCTGGGCGGCCCGCTCCTGGGGAACCAGGACGATCGCCGCGACGAGCGCGATGACGCCGAGCGGGATGTTGACCAGGAAGATCCAGTGCCAGGTCAGGGTGTCGACGAGCAGCCCGCCGATGAACGGCGCGATGATCGGTGCCGCCAGCGCCGGCCAGGTCAGGATCGCGATCGCGGTGACGAGCTGCTCGCGTCCGGCACTCCGGAGCACGACGAGCCGGCCGACGGGCACCATGAGCGCACCGCCGATGCCCTGCACGATGCGCCAGATCGTCAGGTCGACGAGCCCGGTCGACGCGGCGCAGAGTCCGGACGCGATCGTGAACAGGGCGATCGCGCCGACGAACACCGTGCGCGAACCGATGCGGTCGGTCAACCACCCGCTGACGGGGATCAACACGGCGAGGGTGACCAGGTAGGCGGTGATCGCGATGCCGATGGCGGCGGAGTCGACGCCCAGGTCACGGCCCATCGCGGGCGCTGCCGTCGCCAGGATCGTCCCGTCCAGCAGCTCCATGAAGTAGGTGCCGGCCACGAGCACGGCGACCGCAGCGCTGCCCGTCCGTCGTCTGGCTGGTGTCGTCGTCGTCATCGCGTCTCAGCGTAGGCCGGACCCGCTCGCTGGACGTGCGGTTCTGCAACGTGGAACGCTGAGGCCGAGGCTGTTGTCCCCGCGGGTGCCCCTGCACGACCGTGGAGGCGACGAAGGAGGATCGATGTCGACCACCCCCGCCACCGTGACGGCGAAGGGCGCCTGGGACCCGGCGAGCCCGCTCCCGCACCACGTGCTGCACGATGCACTGTTGCCGGTGATGACCCTCCGCGACGCCGCGCTCCGGACCAACGTCGCCGTGATGCAGGCCTACGTCGAGCGGCACGGCTTCCGGTTCGCACCGCACATGAAGACGCACATGGCCCCCGCGCTCGCCCGGCGACAGGTGGACGCGGGGGCATGGGGCGTCACGGTGGCTTCGGTGCAGCAGGCCATGGTCGCCTGGGAGCACGGGCTGCGGCACGTGCTGGTGGCGAACGAGGTCCTCGACCCCGCCGGCCTGGCCTGGCTCGCCTCCCGCCGCAGCGTCGATCCCGACTCGGACGTGCTCTGCTACGTCGACTCGCACGACGGCGTCGTAGCGGCTGCCGCAGCCGGCATCGCCGTGGGGGGCCGGGTCCACGTGCTCGTCGAGGTCGGCTTCGCCGGTGGCCGGACGGGCGTGCGGTCGGCCTCCGACGCGCTGGCGGTGGCCCGAGCCGCATCCGATGCCGGGCTGGTGCTGCGCGGGGTGTCCGGGTACGAGGGCGGCCTGCCCGGCGTCGACGCCGCCCGCGCGTACGTGTCCGGGGTCCTCGACGTCGCCGCGGCCGTCCGCCCCCTCGTCGCTGGCGAGCGCGCGCTGCTGAGCATGGGCGGCAGCGCCTGGTTCGACGCCGTGACCGACGCCGTCGCGAACCGACCCGACGACCTGGACGTCCTGCTCCGCTCCGGCGCGTCCCTGACCCACGACGACGGCTTCTACGCGGCGCGCACGCCGTTCCGGCGGCACCCGACCGAGGGCGCCCTGGTCGCCGCGATCGAGGTCTGGGGGCGCGTCACGTCGTGCCCGGAACCCGGGCTGGCGCTCGTGGCCGTCGGCAAGCGGGACATCTCCTTCGACGAG
This sequence comes from Microbacterium sp. M1A1_1b, assembly GCF_053345565.1. Lineage (NCBI taxonomy): Bacteria > Bacillati > Actinomycetota > Actinomycetes > Micrococcales > Microbacteriaceae > Microbacterium > Microbacterium sp. M1A1_1b. The sequence goes on along the minus strand of NZ_JBKFAJ010000002.1, from coordinate 477,283 downwards.
GGGCTGCCGGTGGTCCGCCAGGTCCGGCGCTTCGCCGCCGACCCGTCGGCCCGGTCTGGAGGCGCGGAGCCCGTCACGCCGACCGCTCCGGCACCCGGGACGGTCACCGTCACCCGCCTGGACGACCAGCACTGCTACCTCGCGCTGGCCGACGGGGCGACCCTGACGCCGGGTGACGTCGTCGTGTTCGGCATCTCGCACCCGTGCACGGTGTTCGACAAGTGGCGGCAGGTGCACGTGCTGGACGACGACGACGTCGTGGTCGAGACGATCGCGACGTGGTTCTGATGGACACCACCGGGCTGCCGCCCCGGAACGCCGCGCTGTCGCTCCGCCGGGGGCTGCGGATCCTCGACCTGGTCGCCGACCGCACCCGGAGCGGCGAACCGTCGGTCAGCCTGACGACGCTGAGCACCGCGCTCGGCACGTCGAAGTCGACGGTCCTGCGCCTGACCGCGCCGATGCTCGAGAACGACCTGCTGCGCCGGACGCCCGACGCGGGGTTCACGCTGGGGCTCGGGTCGCTGCTGCTCGGGCAGAGCTACCTCGAGGGCATCGACCTGCGGACCGCTGCCGCGCCGTTCCTCCGCCGGACCGCCGAGCAGACCGGGCTGACCTGCCACCTGGTCGTCCCCGACGGCACCGACATCGTCTACGTCGACAAGGTCGAGACGCGCGGGACCGTCCGGATGGCGTCACGGATCGGCAACCGCCTGCCCATGCGCAACACCGCGTCGGGCAAGGCCATCGTGGCGTTCGGGCCGCCGGAGCTGCTCGACCGGGTCGTGGAGCACCCCGTCCCGGCAACGACCGAGCACACCATCACGGACGACGACCGCTGGCGGAGCGAGGTCGCCCGCACACGCGACCGCGGCTTCGGGATCGACGACCGCGAGAACGAGCCCGACATCCGCTGCGTCGCCGCCCCGGTGCTCGGGCACGCCAACCAGGTCGTCGGCGCGATGAGCATCTCGGGCCTGGCCGCACGCTTCCCGGCGTCGGCCGTCCGGTCGCTCGGCAGCGGGGTCGTCCGCACCGCGCTCGAGATCTCGGTCGCGCTGGGTTCGTCGTCGGCCCAGCTCGCCCTCGCCCGGAGCGCACGGTGACCGGCGTCCTGACGTTCGGCGAGACCATGCTGCTGCTGTCCGGCCGCGGTGCGCTGGCCGACCTGGACACCGTGGCGGTCGACACCGGCGGCTCCGAGAGCAACGTCGCGATCGGCCTGGCCCGCGCCGGGGTCGCCGTGACCTGGGTCGGCCGGGTCGGCACCGACCCCGCTGGTGACCGGGTGCTGACGGACGTCGCTGCCGAGGGCGTCGACGTCGTCCCGGTCCGCGACGCCGCACGGTCGACGGGAATCATGCTCAAGGAACGCCTGCCGGACGGGCGCACCCGCGTGACCTACCACCGCCGGGGCTCGGCGGCGTCGGCCCTCCACCCGGGTGACCTGCCCTCGGGGTTGGTCGAGCAGGCCCGGCTGCTGCACGTCTCCGGGATCACGCTCGCCCTGTCCGACACCGCCCGCGAGACCGTGCACGCGGCGATCGTCCGCGCCGCCGACGCCGGTGTGCCCGTGTCGTTCGACGTGAACCACCGGCCGAAGCTCGTCGAGGACGCCACCGGCCGCGGGTGGTACCGGGCGGTCGCCGCGCAGGCCCGGGTCGTGTTCGCCGGGGACGACGAGGCCCGCCTGGTCCTGGGGCACGACGAACGCCCGGGCGATGAGGAGTCGCTCGCCCACGGACTCGCAGCACTGGCGAACGGCCGGGCGGTCGTGAAGCTCGGGTCCCGCGGCGCCGTGGCCTCGATCGACGGCGTCCTGCACCGCCGTCGTGCCAGTCCGGTCACCGTGGTCGACCCCGTCGGTGCCGGTGACGCGTTCGTCGCCGCGTGGCTCGCCGCGGACCTGGCGGGTGCCGTCCCCGCGGATGCGCTCGACCGGGCCGCGGACGCCGGGGCCCTCGCGTGCACCGTCGACGGCGACTGGCGCCGGCCCGACCCGACCGCCCTCGGCCTGGTCGACACGACCGGCATCGACCACGCCGTGCACGACCGCGTCGACCGCTGACCCCACCGCGAAGGAACGACACCATGACCGACACCACCCGAACCGACGCAGCCCCGGCCCGGCACCGGCACCAGGCCGGTCCCGCCATCGCGATCCTGCGGGGCGGGAACGGCGAGCACGTCGACGACGTCGTCCGCACCCTGGTCGAGGCCGGCGTCCGGGCGATCGAGATCACCACGAACACCCCCGGGTGGCGCGAGGGCATCGCGTCGGCCGTCGAACGCCACGGCAGCGCCGCGACGGTCGGCGTCGGGACGGTGCTCGACCCCCGACAGCTCGACGAGGCCGCCGCGCTCGGTGCGTCGTTCGCGGTGAGTCCGCACACCGACGCCGCCATCGGGGAGCGCGCCCACGAGCGCGGCCTGGGGTGGTACCCGGGTGCGGCCACCCCGACCGAGATCGTGCGCGCCTGGCAGCTCGGCGCCCGGGCCGTCAAGGTGTTCCCAGCCGCGCAGCTCGGCGGCCCCGCGTTCCTTCGCCAGGTGCTCGCCCCGCTCGACTTCGTCGACGTCATCCCGACCGGGGGCATCGGGATCGACGACGCGTGCGACTACCTGGACGCCGGCGCCGTCGCCGTCGGACTCGGCTCCCCTCTCGTCGGCGACGCGCTGACCTCGGGTGACCTCGACGCCCTGCGGACCCGTGCCGAGCGGCTCGTGGCGGCGATGCGCCGATGACCGACGACGCCCCGGACCCCCGACGCCCGGTCCTGCTGCGCGGCGGATCGGTGGTCGGTGCGGACGACGTGGTGCGCGCGGACGTGCTCGTCGAGGGCGACCGCATCAGTGACGTCGGCCCCGGTCTCGCCGTCCCCGCGGACGCCGTCGTGATCGACTGCGGCGAGCGCCTGGTGCTGCCGGGGTTCGTCGACGCGCACTCCCACGCCGGGTCGCTCGTGTTCGAGCCGCAGGTCCAGCTCGCGCTGCTACGGCAGGGCGTCACGACGATCGTCACGGGGCAGGACGGCGTCGGTCCCGCACCCGGGGGTGGCGTGTACGCGGACACGTACTTCGCCGCGATCGACGGACCGCACCCGCGCCACGACGGCACCGGCATCGGCGGGCTGCTCGCCACGTACGACGACACGACGCCGCTGAACGTCGCCGTGCTCGTGCCCGCCGGCACCGTCCGCCACGCGGTGCGCGGCGACGAGCCCGGGCCCGCCGCACCCCACGAACGCCGGGCCATGCGGACGATGGTGCGGGACGGGCTCGACGCCGGCGCGGTCGGGCTGGCGACCGGGCTCGACTACGTGCCGGGCCTGTACGCCGACACCGCGGAGCTGATCGCGCTGTGTGTCGAGGTCGCGGACGCCGATGCGCTGTACGTGTCGCACATGCGCGGCGGCTACGAGGGCAACGCCCGCGCCGGGCTCGACGAGATCGCCGAGATCGTCCGGGCGACCGGCGTCCGGGCGCACGTGTCCCACCTGCACGCGCCGGTGGACCTGGCAGTGGGAGCGCTCGACGCGCTGGCACGGTCCGGCGCACCGATGACGTTCGACGCGTACCCGTACTCGCGCGGGTGCACGATCCTGTCGATGCTGCTGCTGCCCGCCGAGCTCGCCCGACCGGGGACACCCGACCTGGCGCGGGCGGTCGCCGACCCCGCTGGCCGGGCCCACGTTCGAGGACGGGTGCTCGACCGGGTGCTCGCCCGCGCCGACCTGGGCACCGGGTGGGCCGACCAGGTCATGCTGTCGCACGTGCCGGCGCCCGAGTTCCACGCACTGCAGGGCCGGACCCTCGCCGAGGCCGCCGAGCTGACCGGCAGCGACCCGCTCGACCTGGCGCTCGACGTGCTGGTCGACTCGGCACTGCAGGTCACCGCCGTGATGCGGGTTCCCCGGCCCAGGACGGCCGACGAGCTGACGCCGCTGTTCCGTCTGCCCGGGCACATGGCCGGCTCAGACGGCATCTTCGTCGGGACGCACCCGCACCCCCGGGCGTACGGCACGTTCGCGCGCACCCTGCAGGAGTACACGCTGCCCGGTCGGCTGAGCTGGCCCGAGACGACGCAGCACCTGTCCGCGACGGCCGTCGAGCGCCACCGCCTGGGTGCCCGTGGCGTCGTGGTGCCCGGAGCGGTCGCCGACCTGGTCGTGGTCGATCCCGCCCGGGTGGCTGCACGCTCGACCTACGCGCACCCGATGCGCCTGGCCGAGGGCATCGACGACGTCCTGGTCGCCGGGGTGCCCGTGCTGGCCGACGGCGCCCTGACGCACGCGACCCCCGGCCGCGGACTCCGCAGAGAACGGTGACCGGGGGCACGCGCGCTCGCTCAGCCCGGCAGCAGCGCGACGACGTCGATCTCGACCAGGATCGACGCCAGGTGCGACTGCACGGTGGTGCGGACCGGGTACGGCTCGGAGAAGTGCTTCGCGTACTCGGCGTTGAAGGCCGCGAAGTCACGGTCGGAGTGCTCAAGGTGCACGGTCGACTTCACGACGTCGTCCAGCGTGGCGCCGCGCTCGGCCAGCACCGCGCTGATGTTCGCCAGCACCTGGGCGGTCTGACCGGCGACGTCGTCGGCGATCGCGCCGGTTGCCGGGTCCTGCGGGCCGAACCCGGCGGTGTACAGGAACCCGCCGGCGACGATGCCCTGGCTGTAGGGGCCGGCGGGCTTCGGGGCGTTGTCGGTCACGATGGCGGTCTTCGGCACGTGGGACTCCTTGCGAGGTGGCGGACGGGAGCTCCAGGCTAGGGCGACCGCGTCGGACCCAGCCGGCCACGTGGTGGCGGGTTCCGGCCTGCACAACGCGGGTCGGGCCTCCAGTGCGCGTTGCGCGGGCCCCCCAGGAACGGGCCGCTATCGTCGGGGAGTGCCGTCCGCCCCGTCGTCGATCGCCTCCGGCCGTCGCCGTGTCCTCGACGTCGTCACGAGTCTGCCCGTGTGGGCCACCGTGGTGCTCGTCTGGTTCGGCGGACGCCTGGTGTCGACGTCCTGGTTGGCCATCGTCTACCCGCTGGCCGGGCGGGCCATGCCGGACAACGCGATCTGGGGCAACGACCACGGCTTCCTGCGGTTCCTGACCGCCTGGGACGGCCAGTACTACGAGCAGATCTCGTTGCACGGGTACCCTTCGACGCTGCCGCTCGACGCCACCGGCCACGTCGCGCAGAACGCCTGGGCGTTCCTGCCGACGTTCCCCTTCCTGATCCGGTTCGTGACGGTGTGGACGGGCATGACCTTCGAGGTCGCCGCGCCGCTCATCGCACTCGCCGCCGGCCTGATCGCGGCGTTCCTGCTGCACCGCCTGGTGCGCGACCGTGCCGGGGACGCGGCGGCGCTGTGGGCGGTGTTCTTCTTCACGTGTGGTCCGCTGTCGTTCCTGCTGCAGGTCGGCTACGCGGAGAGCCTGTTCCTGGCGCTCACCTTCGGCGCGCTGTTGGCGCTCGAACACCGGCGGTACGGGCTGCTCACCGTGCTCGGCGTGGTGGCCGCGTTCACCCGGCCGGGTGCGCTCGCGATCCCACTGACGCTCGGTGTGGTCGCACTGGTGCGGTGGATCCGGGCGCGACGCAGCCAGGGACGGGTGCTCGACGACTTCCCGCTGCGGGAACAGGCGCAGGTCGTCGCCGCGGGCGTCGTGATGGTGCTCGCCGGTGTGGCGTGGCCGCTCATCGCGTCGCACGTCACCGGCCGCCCCGACGCCTACCTGGCGACCGAGATGTCGTGGTGGGTGGCGTTCATCGGCCGCGTGGACTTCGTGCCGTTGACGCCGTGGTTCCTGACCGCCGCGACCTGGACGGGCACCATCGGGGTGGTCGTCGTCATCGGACTCCTGATCGCCTACCCGGTGTGGCTCGCCCGTCGGTCGACCCGGAAGCTCGGGCTCACCACCGTCGTGTTCGCCGGCGCGTACGCGCTGTACGTCTTCGCGGTGTCGCTCCCGATGGCGTCGACGCCCCGGCTGCTCATGCCGCTCGCGCCCCTGTTCGGGTCCCCCGAGCTGGTCGCCCGGCCGTGGATGCGGTGGACCCTGGTCACCTGCGCCCTTGCCGGACAGCCCGTGTTGATCGCGGTGCTGTGGCTGCTCGGCCCGCCGTAGGCCCCCGACCGTCACTGCTCGGCCCGCCGGAGGCCACCGAGCGCCACTGCTCGGCCCGCCGGAACGGACCGAGCAGCGCCGCGCCGCGGTCAGAGCTCGATCGTGCCGTGCGACCCGACGTCGGGCCGGTCCTGCTTGCCGAGCGCGGCCTTCATCGTCTGCACGAGGCTGCCGACCGGGCCGGTGTCCTGGGTCCAGTACTCGACCGAGTCCCCCTCGACCGTGAGCAGTCGGATGCTCGGGTCCTCGCGGCCGTCCGGGAACCAGGCCTCGGCGAACGGGGACCACAGGTCGTCGATGACCGAGTCGTCCTTGCTGACCGTGGCGGTGCCGGCGATGGACAGGTAGCCGCCCTGGGACTCGATCGCGACGTTCACGTGCGGGTTCCTGGCGATGTCGTCGACCTTCTCGCTGCCGTCCTGCACCAGGAAGCGCAGGGTGCCGTCGAAGGTCTTGTCCTGCACCGCGAGCGGGCGGGCGTGCAGGCTGCCGTCCTCGCTGACGGTGGTCAGGAGGGCCGTCCGGGCTCCGTGGACGATGTCCGAGATGGCGGCCCGCTGGTCGGTCTGGTTGTCGGTCATGGTGCTCCTTCGCATCGTGCGCCCCGTGTCGCCGGACGTGCCGGGCCCTGCGGGGCCGTACCGTTCGGTCCAGTCTGCCCCCGCAGTCTGGACGCGTCCGGCACGTGGTCCGTGCACGCTCGGGGCCAGCCGTGCCAGCTGCGTGGGGCCGCGCCGAGACTCGGCCCCAGCCAGGCCGACCCGGCGGCGCCGAGACTCGGCCCAGCGGACAGATCGCGGCGAGTGGACGGCGCAGACTGTCCGAGGAGCCGAGACTCGGCGACGCAGGCCGCCAGCGCAGGCCGCCAGCGCGGGCCGCCGCCAGCGGGGCGCCGCGTCAGGCTGGCTCGAGGATGGTGGTCTCGACGTCGACGACCTGCGGGATGCGCGGCATCGACGCGAACCCGAAGCGCACCGGCGGGTCGAGCGGCGCCAGCGTCCCGAGGGGCTCCCCCGCCCAGGTCCCGCGCACGCCGGTGACGTCGTGCGCCCCGGTCACGCCGTAGTACTCGCGGCGACCGTTGCCGGCCGACCCCGCGGTGCCGGCACCGGGTGCGACGAGCCGCGCGATCGGGTCGATCGCCCGCAGCCAGCGCGGGTCGCGGGCGATGGGCTTCGGCACGACCCGGAGCACGCGGCCGAGCGGCGAGATCGTGCCGACGTCGATCGAGGCGTGCAGCTGTCCGGCGTCGAGCTCCAGCCCGGCTGTGGTCCGGCGTGCGTGCACGGGGACGACGTCGACGGCGTCGAAGCGGTACGTGCCGGACACGTAGGCGGCGACGATCTCGTCCGGGGCCAGCAGCACGCTCGACCCGTCGGGCAGCTCCACGAAGACGTCCGTGAACGCACCGAACGGGGAGCGGTCCCACATCCCGATCACCAGGCGGACGCCGGACGTCGTCCCGACGCCCATGATCCGACCACGGAAACGACGTTCGGTGACTGCAGGACGCGACGGCATGCCGTGGACGGTACCCGGCACCCCCGAGAGATTCCGTGACGGACTGGAGGCGCGCCTCCCGTCCGTCAGGTCGGCTGACGGCCATCGAGGGAGCAGGAACCGTCGTGTGGGTCGCGTCGACCCGACGACAGCTGCTCCCTCGAACGCGCGCAGAAGCGCGCTACGGGACGGGGACGGGCTCGGCGAGCAGCTCGCGCACGCGCGGTGCGACGGCCGTGCCGTACAGCTCGATCGAGCGCATCATGTCGGCGTGCGGCAGGCGCCCCGTGGCGTAGCGCATGTCGAACCGGGTGACCCCGAGGATGCGCATGTTGCGGGCGATCTTGCGCGCGACGGTCTCGGGCGAGCCGACGTACAGCGACCCGCCGGCGGACAGCCCGGCCTGGTACTGCGCGGTGTCCAGAGGCGGCCAGCCGCGCTCCCGACCCAGGCGGTCGGTGACGGCCTTGTGGTAGGGCCAGTAGCGCTCGGCCGCTTCTTCGTCCGTGGCGGCGATGAACCCGGGCGAGTGCATCGCGATCGGCTGCTGCGGGAGCTCGAGCTGCGTCAGGGCCTGGCGGTACAGGCGCGAGAACGGGGCGAACTGCGCCGGCTGCCCGCCGATGATGGCCAGGAACAGGGGCAGGCCGTACGACGCGGCGCGGATGACCGACTGGGGCGAACCGCCGACGCCGACCCACGTCGGGATCGGGCCGTGCTCGAGCTTCGGGAAGACGTCCTGGTCGGTCAGCGACGCGCGCTTGGTGCCGCTCCACGTGACCGCGTCGCCGCCGCGCAGGGCTGCCCAGAGCTGGAGCTTCTCCTCGAACAGGACCTCGTAGTCGCCGAGCTCGTAGCCGAACAGCGGGAAGGACTCGGTGAACGAGCCACGGCCCAGGATGACCTCGGCGCGGCCGTTCGACAGCGCGTCCACGGTCGCGAAGCGCTCGTACACGCGGACCGGGTCGTCGCTCGACAGGACCGTGACGGCGCTGCCGATGCGGATGCGCTCGGTGCGGGCGGCGATGGCGGCGAGGACGACCTCGGGGGCGCTCACCACGAAGTCCTCGCGGTGGTGCTCGCCGACGCCGATGAAGTCGATGCCCACCTGGTCGGCCAGGACGGCCTGGTCGACGACGTCGCGGATGCTCTGCGCGTCGGACTGCATCGAGCCGTCGGCGAGTTCGGTGACGTCGCCGAACGTGTCCAGGCCCATCTGCACGGGGCCGACACGGTCCGGGGCGGGCGGCGGCACGTCCGAGGGGCGACCGGTACCGAATGCGTTGCTCATCGCGTCCTCCAAGTGAATGCGTTTGCATGAATCTAGCACGATCGCATCGCCGGGTCCAGCGCCAGCGGCGGACGGTCCAGCGCCCGCGGCGCACGGTCCAGCGCCCGCGGCGGACGGTCCAGCGCCCGCGTGTACCGTCCCTCGCATGCCGAAGATCCCCGACCAGACCGGACGCCGCATCGTCGTGACCGGATCGAACAGCGGCACCGGCCGCGAGACCGCCACCCGACTCGCCGAGGCCGGCGCGTCGGTCGTGATCGCGGTGCGGACGACGGCGAAGGGCGACGAGGCGGCCGCATCGATCCGCCGGCAGTTCCCGCACGCCGACGTCGAGGTCCGTGAGCTCGACCTGGCCGACCTGGCGAGCGTGCGGCGCTTCGCGGCGGGCATCATCGCGGACGACCGCCCCCTCGACGTCCTGGTGAACAACGCGGGCGTGATGGCGCCGCCGAAGCGGTTCGAGACCGTCGACGGCTTCGAGCTGCAGTTCGGCACGAACTACCTCGGTCCGTTCGCGCTGACGAACCTGCTGATGCCGGCGCTGCTGCGGGCCGCGGCACCGCGCGTGGCGACGATGTCGAGCCTGGCGGCGATCCCCGGCCGGATCCGCTTCGACGACCTGCAGTGGACGCGCGGGTACTCCCCGTGGCGCGCGTACGCCCAGTCGAAGCTCGCCGACCTGCTGCTCGCGCTGCACCTGCACACGCTGTCGGTCGAGCTCGACTGGCCGCTCGTGTCCACCGCCGCGCACCCGGGCTACACGCGCACGAACCTGCAGTCGGCGGGACGCTCACTCGGCCGGTCGAAGCCGGTGTCATCGAGTCAGCGTGCCTGGCCCTTCACGCAGGGCGTCGAGCAGGGCAGCGAACCGCTGCTGTTCGCCGCGGTCGGGCGCTCTGCCGTCGGTGGCGCCTACTACGGCCCGTCGGGGCCGCTCGGCATCACCGGGCCGACGACCACGGTGTCGATCCCGGGATCGGCGCGCAGCACGGACCTGGCGCGCAGCCTGTGGGCCGTGGCCGAGGACCTGACCGGCACGAAGCCACCTGCCTGAGCCAGCCCCCGGCGGCCGGTCGGGTCAGACGCTCCGTCAGAACTGCACGTCGTCGCGCGTGAACGCCGCGGCGACCGACGCCTCGATCGCCTGCTGCCCCTGGACCGTCGGGTGCACGTCGTCCGACTGCATCCAGCTCGGGTGCCCGCGCAGCGGTGTGCCGATGTCGACGTACTGCCCGCCCTCGTGCTGGATGGCCTTGCGCAGGGCCTTCGAGATGACGGCGAGCTGCGCGGGCGGGGCGTCCTGGTTCCAGATCGCGCTGAGCCCGATCAACCGCGCCCCGGGCAGCCGGCGGTGCACGTCGGCCACCACCTGGTTCGTGGCGCTGCGGATCTCGGCGTCGTCCATGCCCAGGTCGTTCGAGCTCGCCTGCACGAGCACCACCTGCGGCCGGAGCACCACCGCCCGCTTGATCAGGGTCGGGTAGGCGCTGGCGCAGTCGTCGTCGTCACCCAGGGCCGCGACACCGGCACCGTCGCAGGACAGGTTCGTGAGCGCCCAGTGCTGGTGTTCGGCCAGCAGCGCGGGCCAGGCCTGCGACTCGGTGAGCCCGTGTCCACCGCTGATCGAGTCCCCCACCACGACCACCCGCACGTGCGCTGCGTGGTCCCACGGTCGCGCGGACGCCGTGGGCACCAGAGTCCGTGCAGCGGCGACCGAGGAGTCCTCGGAACAGGCGCCGAGCGTGAGCGCCGCGGCGACCGCCAGCACGGCGGCGAGCAGGGTACGGGGTGGTGGGGTCACGGCCGGGGACGCTACGCCCGTGGACCGCGGCGAGGCGGTGGGCGCGTACCCCGTCCGCTTCCGGTGCGCTCAGACACCGGACGGGAGGCCCGGTGCGCCTCCGCCACGCCGGCGCGGCCGGGTGCGGCGCCGCGCGGGCTCGCGCCGGTGCGGGGTCGCGCGAGCTCACGCGGCGCTCGGCCCGCCGCCGCCGGGCGGGCGGTGCGGCCCTCACCGGCCCGCCGCCGCCGGGCGGGCGGCGCGATCGCACCCCGCCACGGGCATCGCGCCCCGGTGCACCGGGGCGCGGTGTCCGCCAGGGGGCGCGATGCGGAGGCACCGCTCGCGCCCCGGCGCCCCCGGCGCCGCCGGCGCTCACGGCTCAGGCGCGGTGCAGCTCCACCGACCCGCGGATGTCGCCGGGGTCGGCCAGGCGGGCATGCTGCAGCACCGTCCGGCCTGGGCTGACGGCAGCGGCGACGATCGACAGCGTCGCGAAGTGTCCCTCGGGCTCGACGGTGTCCCGCAGGATCGCGTCCGGGTCGTCGGCGGGCAGGGCAGCGGACTCGGCGAGCAGCCCGAACCAGGGACTCCAGCCGTCGCCCGCGTCGGTCCCCGCGTCCGCTGCCCGGAGTTCGTCGAACGGCGCCAGGGCGGGCGGCCCGTCCGGTGCGGCCACGGCGCGGAACGCTCCGAGCCACCGACCGACGCGGGGCGCCGCGGGGTCGTCGGGCTCGCCGTGCGTGACCATGTGCACGCCGGGGCCGAGCTCGGTGGTGCGGACGCGCGACCCGTCCCACGACACGACCGACGCACCCGAGGCCGTGGCGTGCACCAGGTTGAAGGCCCGCGTGGTCGGCACGGTGTCGTCGTGACCGGGGAGCGCTCCCTGCAGGGCGTCGAGGGGCAGCACCCCGCGGGTGGTCCAGGTGCCGTCGGTCGCGGGCACGTCCTCCCACCGGTTCAGCACGACGGCGAGCCCGGCCTGGTCCGACGCCGCGAGCCAGGCGCCGCCGGCTTCACGGTCACGGACGCCGCGCAGGGCCGGGTCGCGCTCGGGCCACCACGCCGCGGGCGGGTCCCACGGCCGGCTCGGGGACTCGTCGCGCATCGCGAGCATGGTCACGGGCCACTCGGCCGCGGGATCGACGCGGATGACGACGGTGCACATGCGCTCGATCCTTCCACGCCGCCCCGGGTAGCGTGGGCGGTGTGAACGGAGCACCCGCAGCACGCAGGACCATCGTCGTCGGCATCACCGGAGGCATCGCGGCCTACAAGGCGGTGCAGGTCATCCGCGGCTTCGTGAAGGCGGGCCACGACGTGCACGTCGTCCCGACCGAGGGGGCGCTGCGCTTCGTCGGGCTCCCCACCCTCGAAGCACTCAGCCGGAACCCGGTCACCACGAGCGTGTTCGAGGACGTCGCCGAGGTCCGCCACGTGGCGCTCGGCCGTCGGGCGGACCTGGTCGTCGTCGCCCCCGCCACCGCCGACTCGCTCGCCCGGATGGCCGCGGGACTGGCCGGCGACCTGCTCGGCACGACGTTGCTCGCCACCGAGGCACCCGTCGTCGTGGCACCGGCGATGCACCCGCAGATGTGGGAACACCCCGCCACCCGGGCGAACCTGGCGACCCTGCGCAGCCGCGGCGTGCACGTGGTCGGCCCCGAGGTCGGCGCGCTGACGGGTGACGACGCGGGCATCGGCCGGATGTCGGAACCCGAGGACATCCTGGCGGCCGCCCTGGCGGTGCTCGACCGGACGACCACCGCGAGCCGACCCGACGGGGCCGCACCGAGCCTCCAGTCCGGCAGCACCGGAACCACCGGCGCGGTCGGCAGCACCGGTGCCCGCGGCGAACAGGGCGACCTGGCGGGCGTCCGCGTCGTCGTCAGCGCCGGCGGCACCCGCGAGCCCTTCGACCCCGTCCGCTTCGTCGGCAACCGCTCGAGCGGCCGACAGGGCGTGGCGATCGCGACGGCCGCCGCGGCCCGCGGAGCCGAGGTCGCCCTGGTGGCGGCCAACATCGACGGCGGGCTGCTCGCCGGACTCGACGCGCGCATCGTCGCCGTCGGGTCCGCCCTCGAGCTCGCCGACGCCGTGCACGCCGCTGCCACCGAGGCCGACGTGATCGTGATGACCGCAGCGGTGGCCGACTACCGGCCGGCCCAGGTGCTGCCCGAGAAGCTCAAGAAGGACACCCAGGGCGAGACGATGTCGCTCGAGCTGGTGCGGAACCCCGACGTGCTGGCCGACCTGGTGGCGAACCGCCGGACCGGGCAGATCGTCGTCGGGTTCGCCGCCGAGACCGAACCCGACCGTGACGCCCGCATCGAGCTCGGCCGCGCCAAGATCGCCCGCAAGCCGGCCGACATGCTCGTCGTGAACCGGGTCGGCTGGTCCGAGGGCTTCGAGCGCGAGGAGAACGCGATCGAGGTCATTGTTCCCGGTGGCGACGTGGTCCGCCGGGCCGAGGGCACGAAGGCCGACGTCGCAGCGGTGGTCCTCGACCTGGTGGCGACGGCCCTGGTCTGACGGAGGGTCCGGCGCATCCTGGGGTGCTTCTGGATCCTGGGGTGCTACTGGGAGGAACCGGCACCGGGCGGGCCACGATGGGGCCATGGGACGACGCTCAGCACGCGCCAGACGCGCCACCAGGACCGCCGGCGCACTCGCACTCCTGCTCGGCGGTGCCGGCATCACGCACTTCGTCCGGCCGCGCGGCTACGACCGCATCGTGCCCGAAGGCCTGCCGCCGCGCACCACCACGCTGCTCTCCGGGGCCGCCGAGCTCGGCATCGCGGCCGGCCTGCTGGTCCCCGCGACGCGTCGGGCCTCGGGGATGGCGGCCGCCGCGCTGTTCCTGGCGGTCTTCCCCGCGAACGTCACCATGGCGAAGCAGCTGCTCGACAGTCCCCGGTCGTCGCGGGCGATGCGCCTGGTGTCGGTGCTGCGACTCCCCCTGCAGGCCCCGCTGGTCGTCTGGGCCCTGCGCGTCGGTCGGCACGCGCCCCGGCGATGACCCAGCCCTCGCGCGAGCGGGCGTCCGTCCCGCTGGTCCACCGGCCGGTCACCGTGCACGCCTGGCAGGACGTCGTCTTCGCGCACTGGCGGCACGACCCCGCGTCGCTGGCGCACATGGTGCCGCGGGGCACCCGTCCGGACGTCGTCGACGGCAGCGCCTGGGCCGGCCTGACGACGTACGTCTTCCGCGAGACCCGGGTGCCGCCGTTCCCGCCCTCGGGGCGTCTGGGGTCGATGACCGAGGTCACGATCGAGATCCTGACCGTCGACGACCACGGACGCCGCGGGGTGGTCTACCGCACGGTCGACACCGCGAACGTGCCGGCCATCGTCGCCGCGCACGCGCTGCTCGGCGTGCCCTACACGTTCGCGCACGCCCGTGGTCGGCGTCGCGGGGACTCGCTGCGGTACCGGTCGGTACGGCACCCGGAGCGCTCGGGTTCGCCCCTCGGCCGGTTCCGCAGCCTGCGCGACGCGCGTTCCCGGGGCCTCCGGTCAGGAGGCCCGGGTCAGCCCCGTCACGCCGCCTCGATCCGCGTCGTGGCCGGCGAGGTCGACGACGCGCCCCTGGCGACCGAGCTCACCACGCGCGCGGGGATCCACGCACGGCACCTGGCGCAGACGGTGTTCTGGCAGCGCCAGCACCCGCCGCTGACGCTGCGGCGCGCGACGCTGGAACGCCTGGACGGCGACCTGCCGGACGCCGTGGGGATGTCGGGGTTGTTCGACCGGGCGCCGGACTCGCTGCTCGTGCTGGACGGCACGACCGTGCGGTACGCCTGGGGCGACGTCGTCCGCTGAGCGGTTCGCGTGGGGCGACGTCGTCCGCTGAGCGGTTCCGCGGCGACTCGGGGCCGTCCTGCGGGTGCGGGGAACGGACTGACACACCGCGATCCGACCAGAACACCGTTCGTATGTCAGGTATCGTCGGTGATGCGTCCGCACCGACCCGTGTGGCCCCACGGAACCCGAACCCGAAGGAAAACGCCATGCCGGTCCCCAGCAGTGCACCGACCGAACACCAGCTGCTCCGCGACACCGTCCGCCAGAAGATCCACGCGGCGATCATGGACGGCACACTCGAGCCCGGCGAGCGACTCAACGACGACGAACTGATCGCCTGGCTGGGTGTCTCCCGCACCCCGATCCGCGAGGCCCTCAGTCAGCTCGCCCGCGCCGGCCTGATCGAGATGGCGCCGAACCGGTACACGCGCATCACGACGCCGAACCCGGACGAGGTGATCGAGGCGCTGCAGACCCTCGGCGTCCTGTTCGGCGGCGTCGTCCGTCTGGCCGTCCCCCGGCTCACCGCGACCTCGCGCAAGGCGATCCTGGCGGCGCTCGACCGGACGATCGCCGAACTCGAGTCGCACGACGTCAGCGGCGTCAACAAGGACGCCCTCGGGGTCTTCGCCCGGTACGTCGCCGAGTGCGGCAACGAGAACCTGCAGCGCGTGTGCACCGACACGATGGACGGGCTGGCCTTCCGCCTGCGCCTGCCGAACCTGGACGAGCTCGTGGACTGGGACCGGATGATCGCCGACTTCAAGCGGCTGCGCACGGCGACCGAGAACGGTGACAACATCGCGGCCGAGCTCGCCACCGAGGCCATCCACCAGCTCCCCGGCGAGAAGCACTGACCGCGGATCGCCGACACGAGACTGAGCATCCACACAGACACCACGCCGCAGGTCGCCCCGGTAGCATCGTGGCGACCAACGGACGACCCCCGGAGCACCAGATGAGCAGGCGGCAGACCGACCGCAACGAGATCGCCGCACGCCTGGCTGCGGCGGTCGGGCGGATCAACCGTCGTGCCCGCTCCGACGCGGCCTCGCTGGGGTACGGCATCGTGTCCGCGCTCGCCACGGTCCAGCGCGAGGGGCCCCTTCGACCGGGTGACCTGTCGCGGCTCGAGGTCGTCACGAAGCCCACGATGACGCGGATCCTGACCGAACTCGAGCAGCGTGGGCTGATCGAGCGCGAAGCCGATCCGACCGACGGCCGTGCGTTCATGGTCAGCATCACCGACGCCGGCGTGGCCGCAGTCGAGGACGCTCGGACGCAGCGCACCGGCATCGTCGCCGAGCTCATCCACGATCTGCCGGCCGCCGACCTCGCCGCCATCGCGGGTGCCCTCGACGCCCTCGAGCGCGTCGCCCAGGGCGAGGGGCAGCGCTCCCAGGAACAGCCCAGCTCCTAGCGTCGAACGGTCCGTTACCGAACCGTTACCGGCGGGTGGACGGACGGTTCTGCCAGGGCTCGTGGACAGGTCGCTCAGGCTCGTCCTCCATCGTGGCCCCTCCGCCGACGCGGCAGCCGCCCCACACGGTTGCCCGGCGGACGGACGGGCCCCACACCACCGTCCGGTCTCCACCATCGGCGACGATCGTGCCGCCTGCGATGCTGCAGCGCCCACGAGCGCGCCGTCCGAGCACCCGGAAACGATGCCAGCACCGCACCCGCACTCCCCCACGTCCCCGACCACCCGTCGAGCAGCGCTCGACAGCCCCTCTCGCCGCATCCGGCGCACGCTCCGCAAGCGCGGCGTGCTGCTGGCCAGCGGCGCCGCGGTGCTCGTCGTCGCCGGCGGCGCCCTGACCGTCGGCACGCAGCCGGCCATCGGCGAGGCGATCGGCATCCCGACGTCCTCGGCCACGGCAGCGCCGGCCCTGAGCGGCACCGCGCTCGACCGTGCCCAGGCCGCTGCGACCATCAGCACCGCGAAGACGGTGGTCGCCGACGCGAACGACAAGACCGACACCCGGACCCTCGAGCGGCGCATCGCGTCGCTGTCCGACTACCAGCGCCTGTCCGGTGCGGCAATCAGCGACCGCATCCAGACGACCGTCGACACCGCGCAGGACGTCGCCCAGGCCAGCGCGGACCAGGACCAGCAGGATGCCGACGCCGCAGCCGCCGCTGCCCGCGCCGCCGAAGCCGCCGCCAAGGCCAAGGCCGACGCCGACGCCGCGGCTGCTGCCGCCGCGCAGGCCGCAGCCGCCCAGGCCGCCGCCAACACCCCGGCCGGGGCGAAGGCCACCGCGGCCGCGCTCGCGTCGTCGCAGTACGGCTGGGGCGCCGACCAGTTCCAGTGCCTGAACAGCCTGTGGACGAAGGAGTCGGGCTGGGACTACCAGGCGTACAACCCGTCCGGCGCGACCGGCATCCCGCAGGCCCTGCCCGGGTCGAAGATGGCGACGATCGGGTCGGACTGGCAGACCAACGCCACCACGCAGGTCACCTGGGGGCTCAAGTACATCAAGGACGCGTACGGCAGCCCGTGCGCGGCGTGGAGCCACTCGCAGGCGACGAACTACTACTGAGCCGTGATCGTCGTGTAGGCATGCACCGTGACGACGATCGGACTCCGCCGCATGCGGCCGCGCGACCCCGCCGAGGGCCACCGTGCCGCCAGCCCGCTCGAGCTGCTGTTCGACCTGGTGTTCGTCGTCGCGGTGGGCTTCGCCGCGTCCAACCTGCACGAGATCGAGACCGAGGGGCACGTCACCTCGGCGATCCTGTCGTACGCGTTCGTGTTCTTCGCGATCTGGTGGGCGTGGATCAACTTCACCTGGTTCGCCACGTCGTTCGACACGGACGACTGGTTGTACCGCGTGACGACCTTCGTGCAGATGGCAGGGGTCCTCGTGCTGGCCGCCGGGGTCGGTCCCGCCATGCGCGGCGAGGCGCCGGTGGTCGTCGTGATCGGCTACGTGGTGATGCGCCTGGCGCTCGTCGCGCAGTGGGTCCGCGCGGCCGTGTCGGCCCCGCGGTACCGGTCGACCGCGACCACCTACGTGCTCGGCGTGGTCGTCGTGCAGGCCCTCTGGGTGGCCCTGCTCGCGGTCCCGCCCGCAGCCCGGTCGATCGTCATCCCGGTGTTGATCCTGCTCGAGCTGCTGGTGCCGGTGGTGGCCGAGTCGCGGGGCGAGACGACCCCGTGGCACACGCACCACATCGCCGAGCGCTACTCGTTGTTCACGCTCATCGTGCTGGGCGAGGGGCTCGTCGCATCGGCCAACGCGGTCATCGACGGGCTGCGGCACGCCGAACACCTGGGCCCGCTGCTCACCCTGGCCGCCGGCGGCCTGGTCATCGTCGCCGGGCTGTGGTGGATCTACTTCTCGCGCGAACAGCACGAGCACATCCGCGGTCTGCCGAGCGCCCTGGTGTTCGGGTACGGCCACTACCTGGTGTTCGCCGCCGCTGCCGCGCTGCCCGCGGGGATCGAGGTGGCGGTCAGCGCGGATGCCGGCCAGGCCGACCTGTCCCGCGCCTCGGTCGCGGCCACGATCGCCGTCCCGGTCGCGCTGTTCGTCGCGGCGGTGTGGGCGCTGGCCCTCCGGCCGTCGCTCGCGCCCCGGTGGAACGTCGCCGTCGTCCTGCTCACGCTGGTGATCGTGGCGAGCACCGCGGTTCCCGCGGTGTCCCTGGCGGTGGCCGCCGTGGCGGTCGTCGGCATCGTCGTGGTGCTGGAGGTCGCGGACCGCAGCCCGGTCGCCTGACGGCCTGGAGGCGCGTGGCGGCGCCGCCACGCGCCTCCAGGCCGGTCGACGGTCGCGTCAGTGCGCTGGACGGTCGGGTCGGTCCGTTGGACGATCCCGTCGGTCCGCTGGACGGTCGGGTCAGCCGACGCGAGCGACACGCACGTCGACGCGCGACAGCGTGTGGCCGGCAGCGCGGGCGGCGGCGAACGCCGCGTCGTGCACCGCACGTGCGACCTGCGGCGCCGGGGCGAACCCGTCCGTGCCGATGACCACGCGCAGCACGTCGCCGTCGACCACGACCCGTGGCGGGGTGCCCTGCTCCGAGATGCGCTGGACCGCGGCGGCGGCACTCTGCAGCGTCGGCTTCGCGCGGTAGAGCTCCGCGACGCCGGGGACCTCGAGCACCGCCGCCTCGACGGCGTCGACCGCCTGGGACGACCAGCTCTCGTTGGTCTGTTCGGTGTCGCTCGTGTCGCTCATGCTCCCGCCTCCGTCTCGGTGGTCTCGGTGGTCTCGGTCGTGGTCGCGTCGGCCTCCGTCGCGTCGCCCTCGGCGTCCTGCGCGTCCTTGCCGACCAGCAGGTCGCGGACGAGCACGTCGATCGACTCGACGACCAGGTCCGTCTGCTCGCGGAGCGTGTGGTCCACGGCGGCGCGGACCAGGTCGGCGGTCGCGTGGATCGCCGGGCCGGCCATGATCGCCACCTCGACGGTGACACGGACCGGAGCCAGCAGCTCGGTGACGTCACCCTCGATCGCGCACCGGGCGACGACGATGCCGGGGACCGAGTCACCGGCACGGCGGATCAGCGAGCGGATGGCTCCCTCGGTCATCACCGGGTGTTCGGTGACCGACTCGGAGCGCAGCGGGACGTCACGGCCGGAGCGCGCCTCGATCGAGATGTTCGCGAGCACACCACCGATCCACGACTCGTCGGCCGGGGCCTCGGAGCGGGCGGCGGTCTCGAGGGACCCGAGCGACGCGTGCCGCAGCCGGATGATCGCGGACAGGGCGTTCTGGCACGCGGGCGAGTCGTCGATGCTCGGGTCGGCCGGTTGCATCCCGGCGTCGAGGTAGTCGGCGAGTTCGTCGATCGAGTGTCCGTCCAGGTCTTCGGGTTCGAGGGACGCGAGTGCGGCGTCGTCGGGCAGTTCGGTCATCGCCAGCCCTCCATCAGACTGATCATGTTCTTCCTGGCGCGGGACAGCAGCCCGCGCACGGTCGACAGCGGCACGTCGAGCTCGGCGGCGATGTCCTCGTACGAGTACCCGAGGAGTTCCTTCATCAACCAGCACCGGCGCTGCGCCTCGGGCAGGGACTCGAGGGCCAGTTCGACGGCGTGCTCGCGGTCGTGGGCTTCGGCGACGCGTTCGGGAGCGCCGTCCGCGGGGGCTGCGACCTCGATCTCCGTGACGTCGTCGTGGTCGCGACGCGCACGGATGCGGTCCAGGCACTTGCGACTCAGGATGCGCATCAACCAGGCCTTCACGTGGGCACGGTCCTCGAGCGAGTCGAGCCGGTTCCACGCGGTGATGAAGGTCTCCTGCACGACGTCGTCGAGCTCGTCCGTCGATCCCAGGGTGCGGCGCGCGTAGGCGCGGAGCAGCGGAGTGTGTCGGCGGATCAGGACCTCGAAGGCCCGGACGTCCCCGTCGGTCGACCGACCGGCGAGGACGCCGTCATCGAGGTCGACCAGGGCCGTCCGCGGTGGTTGGTGGTGCACGGTTGCTTCTCCAGGTCACGGGTGCGGGCTGGGTCAGGACACGCGCGACTCCGTCTCGGCGGCGTCGTCGGCGTCGTCCTCGGGCATGTGGACATCCTGCACCGTCACGTTCACCTCGACGACCGCCATGCCGACGATCTGCTCGAGTGCACGGCTGACGGACGAGCGGACGTCGTCGGCCAGGCGCTGCAGCGGCACCGGGTACTCGGCGACGATGACGACGTCGGCCGCCACCTGGCGCTCGCCGACCTCGACCTTGATGCCCTGGCCGTGGTCACGCTGCCCGATCGCGTCGCGGACCGCGCCGATCGCACGGGCAGTGCCGCCGCCGAGGGCGAACACCCCGGGGACCTGGCGTGCGGCGATGCCGGCGACCTTCTCGACGACGGCGTCTTCGATGACGGTGCGGCCAGCGGTGTTCGTCGTGTTCGTCATGCTCATGGTGTGCTCCTGATCGTGGGGGCGGGCGCTGCGCCGGGTGGACGCATCGGGGGCCGCGCTGTCCCTGTGACGATCGTCCCGGACGGAACGTCACGCCCGACAGGGAACTGCCAGGTTCCGCTCGCACCGCCCGGTGCGGCAAGCTGGGCCCATGTCGCTCGTCACCGCCGTCTGCCGCGTCGACCGTCTGCTGCCCGACCGGGGCACGATCGGGATCACCGCGATCGACAAGCGCCCCGTCGACGGCCCCGTGCGCGTCCGCCCGCTCGGCCTGTACGCCGACGTGCAGGCGGACCGCAAGCACCACGGCGGCGAGGACCAGGCCGTGTACGCCTACGCCGACGAGGACGCCGCGTTCTTCGCGGAGCAGCTGGACCGGCCGATCGCGCCGGGGTTGTTCGGCGAGAACCTCCGCACGTCGGGCCTCGACGTCACGGGTGCGGTGACCGGCGAGCGCTGGCGGATCGGCGAGACGCTGCTGCTCGAGGTCACGATCCCCCGCATCCCCTGCGGCACCTTCGCCCGCCGGATGGGAGTCGACCAGTGGGTCAAGCGGTTCGCCGCCGAGGGCCGACCCGGTGCGTACCTGCGGGTGCTGAAGTCCGGGCCCGTCGCTGCCGGGGACCCCGTGGTGGTCGTCGAGCGCCCGGCGCACGGCGTCACGATCGGCGAGCTGTTCGCCGGACTGTCGCCGGAGCGCGCCCAGGCGGTGCTCGACGAGGCCGGGGGGCGGGCGCTCGCGCCGAAGGTGCTGCGCGAGGTGACGAAGGCGCTGGCACGGAACACGGCCGGCGTCGGGTCCGCGGGCGTCCGGTCCGCAGGCGTCGGGTCCGCGGGCGTCAGCCCCGCACGCTGAAGCGCGCCACCTCGACCACGTCGTCCTCGCTGAGAGCGGGGTAGTGCCCGCGAAGTCCTTCGCGCAGGGCCGCGACCGAGCCGGCGTCCTCGTCACGGGCATCGTCGTCGTCGATCTCCGCCACGTGCTTGCGCACGACCGAGGTGACCACGGCGCGCGCGGTGTCGAACACCTCGGCGTGCTCGTCCTCGAAGACGAACGTGGTCGGGCCGGTGCCCTGCGGGTCGTCGTGGCGGATCGTCGCCGTCTTCCGGCCGGCCAGCACGGCGTCCCGGTAACGGGTGTTGAACCGCACGACCCGCGGTGCCGGGGTGTCCGGCCAGGCGTAGGGCCGGGGCAGCAGCGAGCGGACCGGGACGGCCTGTGGCTCGTCATGTGGGCCGCCAGGTCCGGGCACCAGCACGAGGGTCTGCGGCTGCAGGTCGAGCAGGACCTGCCGGCAGCGCCCACACGGAGCTAGCACACCCCGCCCGCCGTCACCGACCGCCACGATCGCCATGACCGGGTCGTCGGACACGGCAGCGGCCACCCCGAGCACGGCGAGTTCGGCGCACGGGCCGCCGGTGAAGTGGAACACGTTCGCAGCGACGTGCACGCGTCCGGACAGGTCGATCGCCGCCGCGGCGACCGTGTGCGTCGGGTCGTCCGGTCGGTGTCGGTCCCCGAGCCGGGCTGCGGCGGTGGTCGCCGCGTCGAGGACCATCGCATCGGTGCGCCAGAGCATGGCCCCAGCCTGCCAGGTGTCGCGCCCACCGCGCTGCCGGTCCGGGACCCGTCGCGCTGCCGCAGGACCCGTCGCGCTGCCTCAGGACCGATCGCGCCCGCGGGTCGGGTCGATCGGCCGCGCGGCCCGTGGGAGTCCGGCGACGACCAGGTCGTAGGCGTTCGCCACCAGGTCCTCGACCAACGTCTCGTCGATGCCGTCCCCCGGCGCCAGCGTGATCCAGTGCCGCTTGTTCATGTGCCACCCGGGCGTGATCTCGTCGTGGTCGCGCACCAGGGCCGCGCCGTGCGGTGGCGCACACTTCAGGTTGACGATCGGGACGCCGCGCAGCTCCGAGGTCATCACGAACATCTTGCCGACGACCTTGTACACGAACGCACCCTCGCCGAAGGGCTGCGTCTCCGCGACCGCCGGCAGCCCCATCGCCGTGCGGACCGCCACCTCGTGCAACGTCGCGCCGTCCATCCCACCAGCATGCCCGAGACCCCGGACAGGGGGTGCCGATGACCGCCGGCTCGTGGATACGATCGATCGTCACGTACCCGACGTGGCGACGAACGACCCTTGGGGGGACCATGCAGCGCATCAAGACCATCGGCGTCACCGCCACGGCGCTCGCGCTCGCCGCGACCGTCAGCCTGGGCACCGCGACCTCGGCCGAAGCCGCCGCGACCGTCTACAAGAACTGCGACGCGATCCACAAGGTGTACTCCGGCGGCATCGCGAAGAAGTCGGTGACGCAGAACCGCGTCACCTCGAACGGCAAGGTCACGTACCGCGCGCTCAAGGGGACCGTCAAGAAGGACGACGCGCTCTACAACGCGAACAAGAAGTCGGACGCCGACGGCGACGGGATCGCCTGCGAGATCAGCTGACCCCCGTGGTCAGAGGCTCGGGACGCCCTCGCCGCCGGAGCGCGGACGGGCCGTCCCGGCGACACCCGTCACGACCGACCCCGGCGGAACGTCCTTCGTGACGACGGTGTTCGCACCGACGACCGAGTCCGCGCCGACCGTGATCGCGCCGATCAACGACGACCCGGCGCCGAGCACGACACGGTCCCCCACGGTCGGGTGCCGCTTGGCGCCGGGTCCGTGCGCTCCCCCGCGGCCGCCCAGCGTCACGCCGTGGAACACCAGGACGTCGTCCCCGACCACCGCGGTCTCCCCGATCACCACGCCCATGCCGTGGTCGATGAAGAACCGCCGGCCGATCCGCGCGCCGGGGTGGATCTCGATGCCGGTCAGCGCACGCGCGGTCTGCGCGACGATCCGGGCCGCGAACCGCGATCCGGGCAGGTCACGCGCGATCCACAACCGGTGCGCGATCCGGTACGCCCAGATCGCGTGCAGCCCCGAGTAGACCACCGCGTTCTCCAGGTCCCCGCGGGCAGCGGGATCCCCCCGGCGTGCCGCGGCGAGGTCCTCTCGCACCGTCCGCAGCACGCCCGGTCGGCGTTGCGTCACGCAGTGAGCCCCTCGAACAGCATGGTCGACAGGTACCGCTCGCCGGTGTCGCAGACGATCGCGACGATGCGCTTGCCGGCGTTCTCGGGCCGTGCGGCGATGACCAGGGCCGCGTGGATGATCGCGCCCGACGAGATGCCGGACAGGATCCCCTCCTGCGTGCCGAGGTCGCGCGCGACCCGGAGCGCATCGTCGAGCTCGACGTCGAACACCTCGTCGATGACGGAGCGGTCGAGGACCTCGGGCACGAAGTTCGCGCCGATGCCCTGGATCTTGTGCGGGCCGGCCGTGCCCTTGGTCAGCAGGGGCGAGTCGGCCGGTTCGACGGCGACGATCTGCACGCCGGGCACACGCTCCTTGAGCACCTGGCCGACGCCCGTGATCGTGCCGCCGGTCCCGACGCCCGCGATGAACACGTCGACGTGCTCCTCGGTGTCGCGGAGGATCTCCTCGGCCGTGGTCTTCCGGTGGATGGCGGCGTTGGCGGCGGTCTCGAACTGGTGCGCCAGGATCGCGCCCGGGGTCTCGTCGACGATCGACGCGGCCTTCGCGACGGCGCCCTTCATCCCCTCGGAGCCCGGCGTCAGCACGACCTCGGCACCGTAGGCACGGATCAGGGCGCGACGCTCGACGCTCATCGTCTCGGGCATCGTGATGACGACCCGGTAGCCGCGGGCAGCGCCGACCAGGGCGAGGGCGATGCCGGTGTTGCCGGACGAGCCCTCGACGATCGTGCCGCCCTGCTGCAGATCGCCGGACTGCTCGGCCGCGTCGACGATCGCGACGCCCAGGCGGTCCTTGACGCTGGCGCCCGGGTTGTAGAACTCGAGCTTGGCCAGCACCTCGGCGCCGCCTTCGGCGGGCAGCCGGTTCAGCCGCACGAGCGGGGTGTTGCCGAAGGCCTGCGAGATGTTGTCGTAGATGGTGCCCGTCATCGGATCCGTCCTCAGGTTCGTGTCGCCCGCGGTCCGTCCAGGAGGCGCGGCGTGCGCTGTGATCCTAGCCACCGGACCCGACGTGGCCCTGTCCGTGACGCGGGCGGTCGGCGCGGGCCGCGCCGCGCCTCCTGTCCGGTCAGGCGCCGCACCCGTCGAGCGCTCGGCGGAGGTCGGCTTCCGACGGCAGTGCTCGCTGCAGGTCCGGGGGCAGGAGGTCGTAACGAGCGACACCGACCGGAGCTGCGGACGACCCGAGCGCGTACCGGACCACCGCATCGCTCTTCCCGGTCACCAGGAGCAGACCGACCGTCTCCGCGTGCGGTGGGAGCCGCAGGCGGTCGTCGATCACGGCGACGTAGAACGACAGCTGACCCAGGTACTCCGGGCGGAAGTCGCCGCGCTTCAGTTCCACCACGACGTACCGCAGTTGCTCCACGTGGAAGAACAGTAGGTCGATGAAGAAGTCGTTGCCGTCGACCTCGAGGTGCACCTGGCGGCCGACGAACGCGAAGCCCGTGCCGAGCTCGCGGAGCGTGTCCGCGATGCGGTCGACCATGGCCGACTCGACCGCCCGCTCGTCACGGTCGCCGTCAACCGCGAGGAAGTCCAGGACGTAGGGATCGCGCGTGAGCTGCTGGGCCAGGTCGGCACTGTCCGGGTCGAGCAGCCGCCCGAAGTTCGTGGTCGCGGCGCCCTTGCGCCCGGCCAGCCGGTTCCTGATGGTGTGCTGCAGCGTCGTCCGCGACCATGAGTGCCGCAAGCACTGGTCGATGTACCACCTTCGGTCGTCGGCATCCCGGACGCTCAGGAGCACCGTGACGTGACCCCAGGGCAATTGGTCAACGGCCTGTTGACCTAATGACGATTGCTCAGGCCATGCGGCCGCGAGCTGACGCATGTACTTCAGGTTCGTCGCCGAGAACCCCTTGACGTCCGGGAAGGCCCGCCGCAGGTCGTCGGCCAGCCGAGGCAGCACACCGCTCCCCCATCGCCCACGTGCCGAACGATCGAGCAGGACCGACCCGATGAACCAGTACAGGTGGATGAGCTGCGCGTTCGCGGCGAGTTGCACGCGGGAACGAGCGGTGCGGACCTGGATGCTGATGAGCTCGAAGGTCTCGATGTAGTCGGAGGGCAGCGGGTGGTCGTCGGCCATCACCCGAGAGTGGTCCCACAGGGTCACGATGTGCACGTCCTCGGTATGCACGGCGGGTGCGATCACCTCAGCCCTGCAAGAGCCGTCGGCTGCCCGCTACCGGACGAAGGCCGTGCGCGCGAAGCGCTCATCGGTCGCCTCGAGTACGCGCAGCACGTTGCCGCTCGCGAGCGCCTGCAGGTCCCCGGCACCCCAGCCCCGTCGCTCGAGCTCGGCCGCCAGCACCGGGTAGCGCGACACGTCGCGCAGGTCCGGCGGCAGCACGGGCGTTCCGTCGTAGTCACCACCCAGGCCGATGTGCCGGACGCCGGCGACCTCGCGCGCGTGCTCGACGTGGTCGGCCACGTCGGACACCGTCACGAGCGGGCCGTCCCCGACCGAACCGGACTCCTCCCAGTCGGCCCATGCCCGCGAGACGAACTTCGGCACGAACGTGATCATCACGACGCCGCCGTTGTGCGCCAGTCGTCCGAGCACGTCGTCGGGGACGTTCCGCGGGTGGTCGTCGACCGCGATCGTCGACGAGTGACTGAAGACGACGGGCTGTGTGGCGACGTCGAGCGTGTCGCGCATCGTGGCCGGGGCCGTGTGGGACAGGTCGACGAGCATCCCGATCCGCTCCATCTCGGCAACGACCTCGCGCCCCCGGTCGGTCAGCCCGCCGTGTGCTCGGGCACCGGTGGCCGAGTCGGCCCAGGGGGTGTCGTCGTTGTGCGTCAGCGTCATGTACCGCACGCCGAGGCGTGCCAGGTTGCGGAGCACCGCCAGGTCGTCGCCGATCGAGTGCCCGCCCTCGGCGCCGAGCAACGACGCGATGCGCCCGGAGGCCACGGCCGCGCGGACCTCGCCGGCGGTGCGGGCGAGCGCGAGGTCGTCCGGGTACCGCTCGATGATCCGCTGCGCCAGGTCGACCTGCTGCAGGGTCGTGCGGACCGGGTCGGGCTCGTCGGCGGGCACGAAGACGGACCAGAACTGCCCGACGACCCCACCCGCCCGCAGCTTCGGCAGATCGGTGTGCAGGGAGTCCCGCTCGGTGTCGATCCCCTGGACACCCGAGCCGTGCGACTCGCGCCGCTCCCACGGCAGGTCGTTGTGGCCGTCGATCACCGCGAAGGGGAAGCGCATGCCCACGACGCTACAACGCGCCCGTCACCGTCATCAGCGCCAGGCTGGACCCGGTGACGACGAGCCAGAGCACCAGGCCGAGCACGAGCGGGCGGAAACCCGCGCGGCGGAAGCCCGCGACGTCGGTGGACAGGCCGATCGCACTCAGCGCCACGGTGATCAGGAACGCGGCGACGGTCGAGATGACCGGGTGGACCGGGCCGGGCAGGACCCCGGTGGAGTTCACGGCCGCGGCGACGACGAAGCCGATCAGGAACCACGGGACGAGCCGGAACACCCGGCGGAGCGTCCAGGGCTGTCGCGGGACCGCAGCGGCACCGTGGTCCCCGGCGCGCTCGGCGGTGAGCCGGGCCGCCGCTTCCTCGCGCCGCCCGACCAACCACGCCAGCCCGAGCACGATCGGGATGATCATGAGCGTCCGCACGAGCTTGACCACGACCGCGAAGTTCGCCGCCTGCG
The DNA here is from genome assembly GCF_053345565.1 of Microbacterium sp. M1A1_1b. Classification (NCBI taxonomy): domain Bacteria; kingdom Bacillati; phylum Actinomycetota; class Actinomycetes; order Micrococcales; family Microbacteriaceae; genus Microbacterium; species Microbacterium sp. M1A1_1b. Next base: position 450,191 of record NZ_JBKFAJ010000002.1, on the reverse strand, counting down.
TGCCGTAGGTGCTGGCCGCGGCGACGACCGACGACGTGTCGTTCACCGCGGTGCCGGCGAACAGCCCGAACGCGTGCTGGCTCATGCCGAGGGCGTGCCCGACGACCGGGAACACGATCACCGCCGCCACGTTGAACAGGAAGATCGTCGACACGGCGTACGCGACCTCGACCGACACGGCGCCGATGACCGGGGTCACCGCGGCGATCGCCGACGCCCCGCAGATGCCGGTCCCGACTCCGATCAGCGTCCGCAGGTTGCCGACGACCCCGAGCAGCCGCCCGACACCCCAGGCCGCCAGCAGACACACCACGAGTGTGCCGAGCATGACCGGCAACGACTCGACACCGACACGGGCCACTTCGAGCAGGGACAGCTGCGCACCGAGCAGCACCACGGCGAGCTGCAGCACGAACTTGCTGGCGGTGGTGATCCCCGGTCGGAAGCGCTCACCGGGACGGCGCACCATGCCGATCACGGCGCCGAGCACCACGCCGCTGACCGGCGCGCCGACGACGGGCAGGAACCGGCCGATGACCGTGGCGACCACGGCGATGCCGGTCGCGACCGCGAGACCGGGGGCGAGCCTCCTGGCCGTTTCCATCGTCGTCGTCACCAGGCCATCCTGCCCTGCGCCAGGATCGGAGCATGACCGTGTCGTTCCGCATCGTGACCGAGCTCGACGTGCCACCGGAGCGCGCGTGCGCGATCTCGCTCGACATCGGCGCGCACGAGCGGTCGATGGTGGACAGCGGCGAGCGCGCCGTGGCCGGCACGACCAGCGGCACGATCGCGTTGGGCGAGTCCGTCACGTGGCGCGCACGGCACCTCGGGATCGTCTGGCGGATGACGTCGCGGATCACCGCACTGGAGGCTCCACACCGGTTCGTCGACGAGCAGGTGCGTGGTCCGTTCGCCCGGTTCCGGCACGAGCACCGGTTCGAGCCGTCGGCCCGCGGCACGCGGATGGTGGACGAGATCGTCTTCCGCGCACCGCTCGGACCGCTGGGGCGGCTGGCCGAGATCCTGGTGCTCGGGCGGTACCTGCCGCACCTGATCCGGGCGCGGAACGCGTCGCTCGTGGAGCAGCTGCGGGCGGACTGAGCGCTCCTTCAGCGCCCACGGCCCGCGTGTCGATGTACCGTCGTGTTCATCAGACGATCGTCTGACGCCGCGACGATCGACAGGAGCCCGAGCGTGCACGACCGGATCGTCGCCGACGGACTGGCCGCCGTGCGCCCTCTGGTCCTCGCGCGATTGCGACTGGCGGGTCGCATCGCCGAGCACAAGTGGCTGCTCGGCCTGCCGATCTCCGACCCCGAGCGAGAACGCGCCGTCCTGGATCGTGCCGAGGCCGCGGCGTCACGCCGGGGCCACGACCCCGCGATCGTCGCCCGCGTCGTCGGGTCGCAGATCGACGCGAGCAAGTTCGTGCAGCGCGCCCTGTTCACGCGGTGGACCGACGATCCCTGGACCGCACCCACGGTCGCGGCGGACATCCGATCGCTCCGACGGCAGGTCACCGCCATCGACGATGCGCTCGTCGACGCCGTCGGGGCCGCGGCCGCCATCGCCGACGATCCCGGGTGTGCGGCACGGGTCCGCGACGAGCAGGAACGTCCCGACGACGCGCTGGACGCGGTCCACCGGACGGGACTGCGCCTGGCATGGGCGGCGTTCTGCCGGAGGTGAGCCTCGCTTGCTCCTACACTCGGAAGCCAGGTCCGGCGGCGGTCCGGAGACGGAGAGGCAGTGTGAACCAACGGCAGGCAGCGATGGCGGCGTCGCGTGAGGCGATCGTCCTGGCAGCGGGCGGCACCTTCGCCGCGCACGGGTACGAGGGCGCGAGCTTCTCACGGGTCGCCGAGGCGATGGGCAAGCCCAAGTCGGCGGTCGGCTACCACCTGTTCCCGTCGAAGCTCGCCCTGGCGACGGCGGTGGTCGAGCGGCAGCAGGAACGCTGGGCGGCGACCGAGGCGGAACTCGACGACCCGGCCGGGATCGAGCGCCTCACGGCGATGCTCCTGGCCACCAGCATCGAGGCCCGGACCGACCCCGTCGCTGCCGGCGCCGTGCGGCTGCTGCACGAGCTGCTGCACTCCGAGCTGCCCGTGCCACGCGGCTTCATCTGGTCGACGTTCATCCGCGCGCAGCTCGCCGCCGCGGCCACCCGGGCGGGCATCCCCGAGGCGTCGCTGCCCGAGCACGCCCACCACCTGCTGCTCGAGGCGACCTTCGGCCTGGTGACCACCGGTCGGCGCGAGTCGGACGCCGAACTCGCGCGACGGCTGCGTGCGCTGTGGGTCCCACTGCTGGTGTCGTTCGGCTTCACGGACGCCGAACGGCTCGTCCCCGCGGCCTGAGCACGCGGCCTGGCGTCGCCTCCGGCCTGGCTCGTACCCCGACGCGTACCCCGTCGGCAAGTCGCCCGACAAAGCTGTCCCCCGCGACCCGGCAATCTCCTGTATCACCACAGAACGGTCACTGACAGGCGCACACTGGCCCGACCGGAGAACGTTCTCACGTCGTCGACGTGCAACCCAGTGCCTCTCCCGCTCAGACAGGCGCCCACATGGCCACGTCCCGTTTCCTCCGACCCACGATCATCGCCCTCACCGGCATCGGTCTCGCCGCCTCGATGGCGATGATGACCACCTCTGCCGCCTCGGCCGCGACCGTCATCAGCGGCCCGATCAACCTCGGCACCGCCGCGACCTACGGCGTCCTCGGCGCCAGCGCCGTCACGAACACCGGACCGTCCGTCATCAACGGCGACCTCGGGTTGTCCCCCGGCACGTCGATCACGGGCTTCGGTGGCGCTCCGAACGGCACGGTCAACGGCACCACGCACCAGACCGACGCCGCAGCGACGCAGGCCCAGCGCGACACGACCACGGCGTACAACGTCGCCGCGTCGCTGTCCCCGACACAGACCGGCCTCACCGAACTGAACGGGCTGTCGCTCTCCCCCGGCGTCTACTCCGGTGGCGCGCTGGCGCTGGCGAACAACGGCGCACTGACCCTGGCCGGCAGCGCGAACTCGGTCTGGGTGTTCCAGGCCGCCTCGACGCTGACCATCGGGTCCGCGAGCGAGATCACGATCACCGGTGGCGCGAGCTCGTGCAACGTGTTCTGGCAGGTCGGCAGCTCGGCCACGGTCGGTACCGGCGCACAGTTCCAGGGCACCGTCCTGGCACAGCAGTCCGTGACGGCCACGACCGGTGCGACCGTGCAGGGTCGCCTGCTCGCCCGCGTCGGCGCCGTGACCCTCGACACGAACACGATCACCGCCTCGACCGGCTGCCCGCCCACGGGCACGACGTCCGAGTCACCGACGATCACGTCCGGTACCCCCACCACGGCCACCGCCGGCACCCCGTACAGCTTCCCGGTCACCGCCACGGGCACGCCGACACCGACCTACACCGCGACCGGACTGCCCGCGGGCCTGACGATCAACGGCACCACGGGCGTCATCTCGGGCACCCCGACCACGCCGGGCTCGTCCACGGTCACGATCACCGCGTCGAACGGCACCCCGCCGAACGACACCCAGACCGTGGTGATCACCGTCCAGCCGACCGCCACGACGTCACCCACCCCGACGCCGTCCGCTCCCGCGACGACCCCGGCCACACCCGGGGCGACCCCGACCGCCACGGCAGGCGGCGGCGGGAACACCCCGACCGGCCAGCTCGCCTTCACCGGCAGTGACCCGACCGTGCCCCTCGGCATCGCGGGCGCACTGCTCGCGGCCGGCATCGGCATGGCCGTCATCGCCCGACACCGCCGCCGCGCGGGCCGCATCTAGCGGGTCCTGCACGACGCACACGACCCCGGTTGCCAGTGGCGACCGGGGTCGTGTGCATCCCGAGCGCGACCGGGGCGGGTCAGCTCGACCGGGGCGCGTCAGGCGTGCCGGCTGTCAGCGCGTCCAGCGGGAGCTCCCCCGTGGCCACCTCCGACGCGACGTCGCTCAGTCGTCGCTGGTTGGCACGCGCGTACCGGCGGAGCAACTCCCGCGCGGCCTCCATCTCGACCCCGAGCGCCCGTGCCAGGTACCCCTTCGCCTGCTCGACGACCACACGGCTCTCCAGCGCGCGGCGCAGCTGGTCGGCGGTGGTCTGCGCCGTGGCGATCGTCCGCTGCTGCACCACGCTGATCGTCGCGACGTCGGCCAGCGCCTGCGCAGCACGGGCATCCGCGCCGTTCAGGGCACCCTCGGTCTCGCGGAACAGGTTGAGCGACCCGATGACCTCGTCACGCAGTCGCAGCGGGATCGCGTGGACGCCGGGGAACCCCCGCTCCTGTGACGCCGCGGCGAACCGGGGCCACCGTCGCCGCAACCCCTCGACGTCCTCGCTCGTCACGAGTTCCCCCGTCGTGACGGCCGCGATGCAGGGCCCCTCGCCGGCGTCGAGCTGCAGCAGGCCGATGAACTCGCCGCGCTCGCTGGTGGACGCGACGACCTCGAGTCGGCCCTGTTCGTCGAGCAGGTGGATCGCGCCGGCAGCGGCGTCGAAGAGCTCGACGGCCCGGTCGACCAGCGTCTGCAGGACGTCCACCACGTCGTAGTCGGCGATCAGGCTGTCCGTCAGCGTGACGAACGTGTCGATGAGTCGACCCTCGCGTGTCTGGGGCATGGGTCATGACTCCTGTCAGTCCGTGCGGTCTGACCGTACCGTGTCGGCGAGCAACTGACATCCATGACCACTGCTCAGAGTTGCACCGCGCATCGCACGCGCCATAGCGTGGTGGGTGCAGCCCCAGCCCCCGGCCGCCCGACCTGCGGCCACCGGCCGGACGACGACCAGGGAGAACCATGACCACCGAGCTGCCTCTGTCCACCCAGGCTCCGGCCGCCAGCCCGTACCGGTCCACCGGTCCGGGCGACGGCAAGCGCACCGGCGGCACCTCGACCTACGCCGCACTGCTGGCCCAGGTGAAGGACGCCGGCCTGCTGCGTCGACGCCGCGGGTTCTACTGGTCGATGTTCGCCGGCCTGGTGGTGGCACTCGCCGCGTGCTGGGTCGCGTTCGCCGCACTCGGCGACTCGTGGTTCCAGCTGATCGTCGCGGGGGCACTCGGGATCATCTTCACCCAGTTCGCGTTCCTGTCGCACGAGCTGGCGCACCGGCAGGTCTTCGAGTCGCGCAAGTGGAACGACCGCGCCGGACGCGGCCTCGGCACCTTCGTGGTGGGCTTGAGCTACTCGTGGTGGATGAACAAGCACACCCGCCACCACGGCAACCCGAACACCGTCGGCAAGGACCCGGACATCGCCCCCGACGGCGTGGTCTTCATCCCCGAGGACGCGGCGAAGGTCACGGGTCCGATGCGCGCCGTCATCCGTCACCAGGGATGGTTGTTCTTCCCGCTCCTGACCCTCGAGGGCATCAACCTGCACCGGCACGCCGTCGTCTCCGTGCTGCGCGGCGCCGACGGACGACCGGACCCGCGCGGCCGCATCACCGAGGGCGTCCTGCTCGTGGCACGGTTCGCCGTCTACCTGACCGTCGTCTTCTGGTTCCTGCCGTTCGGCATGGCCTGCGCGTTCCTCGGCGTGCAGCTCGCCGTGTTCGGCGTGATGATGGGCGCGTCGTTCGCCCCGAACCACAAGGGCATGCCGACGATCGCCCACGACGCCAAGGTCGACTTCTTCTCGCGGCAGGTGCGCACCTCCCGCAACATCCGCGGCGGCTGGTGGGTGTCGTTCCTGATGGGCGGCCTGAACTACCAGGTGGAGCACCACCTGTTCCCGTCGATGCCCCGCCCAGCCCTCCGCCAGGCCCGCGATCTGGTCCGCGCACACTGCGACACCCTCGACGTGCCGTACACCGAGACCACCCTGCTGCGTTCCTACGGCATCGTGGTCCGGTACCTCAACCGCGTCGGGCTGAGCGCCCGCGACCCGTTCGACTGCCCGATGGTCACGGAACTCCGCATCAACTGACGGAGCGGGCACGGACCGCTCACCGCCAGGGCGCGAGCGCCTGTTCCACCACGACCCGGGCGCGCGCCAGCAGCCCGCGCACCGTCGACTTGGGCAGCCCCATCGCCTCGGCGATGTCGTCGTAGGAGTGTCGCTCCAGGTGCCGGAGCTCCCAGCACCGCCGCTGCACGGCCGGCATGCCGTCGAGCACGCGCTGCGCGGCCACGACCAACGAGGCCCGCTCCGCCACGTCACCCGGTGCGAGTTCGGACGATGCCGGCACGGACTCGTCCAGGTCGGCACGCCGCTGCACCGCCGCGCTCCGCAGGCGATCGAAGGCCCGTCGTCGGACCGTCGTCACGAGCCACGCCGTGATCGCGTCACCGTCCGTCACGCCGTCCAGATGACGCCAGGCGGCGATGAACGTCTCCTGCACCACGTCGTCTGCCTCACTCGAGCCCCGCAGGATCCGCGTCGCGACCCCGCGCAACAGCTCGGCGTTGCGTCGGACGATGGTCGCGAACGCGCGGTCGTCCCCGGCCACGGCGCGGCGCACCAGAGCGCCACCGGACTCCGGCAGCTGCGGCCGGGCGGGAACGCGCTGCCGCCGGACGGGAGGCTCGGGGAACGTGACCGGACCGGCGAACGTCGGGTACGGGGCAGTGATGGTCATGTGGTTCCGCTCCTCGGGGTGGTTGCGTGAGGATGTTTCGGAACCGCAGGAACTGACGGCGGGGCAGGGCAGGGCCCCAGAGCGGGGGGCGTGGCGACACTCCGAGGACTCTCATGGGCTCGCCGCCCCCGCGTCACATCAGCGCCACGCCCGGTTCAGTCCACGCCACTCTCCTGGTCGACGACGTCCCGTCCTCGATCAGGAAGGCCAGTTGCACCATGAGCACCTCCAAGCCCGTGCGCCACGCTCCCGCCGTCGGTCCCCTCGCCGCCCCGCCGCTCACGCCCGACGCGACGCACCCCCAGACGGTCCGCTCCGGCCTGAGTCGTCGGACCCTGCTGCTCGGCGGAGCCGCTGCCATCACCGCCGGTGTCGCCGCGGGTGCGTCGTTCGGTCGCGGAGCAGCGCCCGCCGCAGCAGCCACGGCACGTCGGACGGGCACCGTGCGGGACGTGCAGCACGTGGTGGTGCTGATGCAGGAGAACCGGTCGTTCGACCACTACCACGGCACGATGCCCGGGGTCCGGGGGTTCTCGGACAAGCAGGCGCTCGAGTTCCCCGGCGGTGGCGACGTGTTCCACCAGCCCGCGCCCGCCCGCACCGACGGCGGCGTGATGCTGCCCTTCCACCTGGACACCACGAAGTACAACGCGCAGAACGCCGGCGGCCTCGACCACTCCTGGTCCGGTGGCCACACCGCGTGGAACGGCGGCGCCTGGGACCGGTGGGTCGACGCCAAGAGCGCCCAGACGATGGGGTACTTCACCGACGAGGACATCCCGTACCAGCGCGCGCTCGCCCGGGCCTTCACGATCTGCGACGACTACCACTGCTCGGTCAACGGGCCGACCACGCCGAACCGCCTGTACCAGTGGAGCGCGACCGTGAACGCCAGCGGCGGCCTCGGCGGTCCGGCGACGGACAACCCGGCGGACTACGAGCCCGTGTACCGCTGGGGCACCTACGGCGAGCGCCTGTCCGCCGCGGGGGTGTCGTGGAAGACGTACGCGAACGACGAGGTCGGCGACAGCGGCAGCGACCCGTACGTCGGTGACTACGGCGACAACCCGCTGTGGCTGTTCCAGCAGTACCACGACGCCCTCGCGTCGACGGACCCGGCCAGGCGTGCCCTGGCGACGTCGGGCGGTCTGCACGACGGCTGGAAGCCGAACTCGGGCAAGGGGCTCGACGTCGGGCACCTGCTCGGGGACTTCGGCCGCGACTGCGCGACGAACTCGCTCCCCACGGTCTCCTACGTCGTCGCGCCGTACGGCTGGTCGGAGCACCCGGCCGCCAGCCCCGACTACGGCGCGCACTTCACGAACGCCGTGGTGCAGGCGCTGTTCAGCAACCCGGAGACCTGGGCGTCGACGGTGCTGCTGGTGAACTACGACGAGAACGACGGCTACTTCGACCACGTGGTCCCGCCGTTCCCCGAGCCGGGCACCCCGGACGAGTACGTCGAGGGGCTGCCCGTCGGCCTGGGCGCCCGCGTCCCGATGACCGTGGTGTCGCCGTGGAGCCGCGGCGGGTGGATCGACTCGCAGGTCGCCGACCACACGTCGGTGATCCGGTTCCTCGAGCACGTGACCGGGGTGACCGAACCGAACATCTCCGCCTGGCGCCGGACCGTGTCGGGTGACCTGCTGAGCTGCTTCGACTTCACCGCGCCCGACACCTCGGTTCCCGGAACGGACGTGGTGCCGGACCTGACGCACACCGCCACGCTCGTCGCCGCGGCCGACGCCGACGCGGCGAAGCCCCCGATCGAGCAGCCCGCTCCGGGTGCCCAGGTCATGCCGGTGCAGGAGACGGGGGTCGTCCGTCGTCGGCCGCTCCCCTACCGCCAGCGCGCGGACGTCACGGTCGACCGTGCCTCCGGGATCGTGACGGTCGTGATGGGCAACGACGGCGACCAGGGCGTCTGCCACCTGGTGTACCCGAACACCACGCTCCCCTTCGCCGCGACACCGCACACGCTCGCCGGCGGGGCCGAGGCCCGGTGGACGTGGCAGACGGCTGCCACCGCCGGGCGGTACGACGTCAGCGTGTACGGACCGGACCGGTTCCTGCGGCGGTTCGCCGGCACCGTCGTGGCGGGGTCGGGCACGGACGTCGCCGTACCGCACGCCCAGCTGGACCAGATCCCGGGTCGTACCCCACGCCTCCGCGTCGTGCTCGAGAACGCAGGACGTCCCGAGGTGCGCTTCACCGTCGTGGCCAACGACTTCGTGACGCACCGGGCCACGGCCCGTGCCGGGCACGGTGGCCGGACCGCGATCGACTGGCCGCTCGATGCCTGGGGGTACTACGACTTGGTCGTGACGGTCGACGGCGACGCTGACTTCCGGTACCGCTTCGCCGGACGGGTGGGCGGTCCGCGGCGCTGACCACGCGCGTGCGACCCACTCCCGGGGCACCGGACGGCCGATGCGGTCGTGCGGCGCCCGGGTGTGCGGCTCAGCGCAGGGTGATCTTCGGCGAGCGGAACGTGTACACGACCCAGTGCTGGAACCGTGTCGAGATCGGGCCGGTCGACCAGCGGTAGTCGTACCCGTTCGAGCACGCGAAGTCGCTGTAGGCCGACGTCGTGTACGTCGCCGGGTACGCCAGCCGGACCTGCAGGCTGGTCCAGACCGGCAGCCCGGACTGCGGCAGGTCGACGCAGCGCGACCACCCGGGCCGACCGGTCACGGGGTCCGGCCCCTGCAGCAGGACCGAGGTCACGACGTCACCCTGTCGACGCATCTGGGTCGACAGGGTGACCGTCACCGCGTGGTGCGCGGCGACATCGGATGTGGTCGTCGGTGCCGCCCACGCGGCCGGCGTGGCCCCCAGGACGGCGCAGGTGACCAGCAGGGGCGCTGCGCTGATCGCGACGAGGCGGGAACGCCGGAGTGGTGTGCGGAGACGAGGAACAGGCATGACGATGTCCTTCCAGAGCGACGGTTCAGGGATGTGGCTCGGTGCGTCGGGGAGGCGGAGTCGTCGGACGGCTCAGTGGTACTGGCCGTGGCGGTGGTCCCAGCTCGGGAACCGGTCGGACAGGAACCGCATGATCCGGTCGAGGTCGAGGCCCTTCCGGATCAGCGACGGCGCGGGCGTCACCGACCGGGCCCCGTGCTGCTCGGGGACCAGGTGTCCGTCCGGGTCGACCATCGAGACCATGACGCCCTGCTCCCACCGGGTGTCGGCATCACGGTCCGGCTGGATCGACGCGACGTAGTCGTCCGCCTCGACGAGCAGGTCGGCAGCGGCGGAGATGCGCTCCCCGATGCCGGCGAGCACGCCGCGGTTGCCCTGCCCGGACGGGTTCGCGGAACTGGCGAACGACAGCAGACCGTGCCGCTCCCACAGGTCGCGCGCGATCGCCTCGGCCGGCACACCGAACCGGATGACGAAGCACGACGTCGATCGGGCGTCCATCACCAGGTCACGGGACCCGTCCGCGGGGATGCGCCGTTCGCCGCTCGCGCGCCAGGGCAGGATGCACCCGAGCAGCACGTCCTCGTCCCAGCACCGCTGGTACAGGGCATCGATCTCCGGGTTCGTCTCGGCGAGTTCGTGCAGCATCTCGAGCGAGCTGACCAGCACGACGCCGGGCTTCGAGAGCGGTCGCTGCTTGGCGTCGAACTTCCGCTCGAGGCCACGGCGGTCGGTCGTCATGACGATGTAGCCGACCTTCGTGGGCGCGACGACCATCCCGCCGGGATCGCCGAGCCGTTCCACCGCCTGCTGGCGGACGTGGTCGTTCCAGTGCATCGGTTGTGTGGTCAAGACCGCCTCGTTCCGTTCGGGGTGACATCGATGTCGCAAGACGATCGTATGGAGCAGGACAGACACCTCCCACGGCTCCCAGGGCTTCGTCGGCACACTGCCCCGGGGCCGAGAAGACGCTCAGCCCCGAGGCCTCCGGCGGGGTGGAGTTGCACGCTGCACTGAGAGCCGTTTCATCAGACGTTCGTCTGGCCGGACCCCATGGTTCGTGTCGACGCCCTCGACTGGTTGCCTGGACGATGCCCGCCGACCGGACCATCGGTGCCGGGTGATCGTCACCCGATCAGGATCTCGAAGGGCTCCGATGATGGAACACTCCGTCCGACCACGCACCACCACACGCGCGCCGAAGAACCTGCTCGCGGCCGCCGTCGTCACGGCGGCAGCGCTGCTCGCCGTCCTCGTCGCGCCGGGACCCGCAGCGTTCGCCGACACCGCCGACCACCACACCGCCGCGCAGACCGCCGTCATCACCTCGATCGAGCGTGGCACCGTCGCCGCCGACCTCGACGCCGGTCGGGTCTCGACAGCGGCGCTCGAGCAGCTCGCCACCACTGGGTTCACAGCCAACGGCCACCGGGTCGCCCCGTGGGCCGACCTCGACGCCTCGAGCACCACGGCCGCCGAGTCCACCGCGGGACACCTCACCAGGAACGACGTCCGTCAGGTCACGTCTGCACCGGCCGCGAGCACCGGCGCCGCCGGGGGCATCACCGAGAGCAAGCACTGGTGGAACAACCACGAGTACTTCATCTCCGGTCAGGTCGTCCGGGTGATCATCACCGTCGGCGCCGGCGTCTACCTGGCCGCCGTGTGCATCAGTCTCGACCTGTCGAAGGTGTCGTGCGCGGCGCTCGGCGCACTCGTGGCCGGCGCGGCCGAGTTCATCAAGAGCGGCGGATGCGGGCGCGGCTACTGGTTCGACTTCCCGCTGGTGTGGAAGTCACACTGCGGTTGATCGCAGCGTCCAGGACGAGCGGTCCGGCGGACGTCGCCGGGCCGCTCGTGCCGTCCCCCGGTCCGCGCGGCGGCTGCGACCCGGGCCATCATGGTCACCATGAGCAAGCGACACCGCCGCCGGCCTGCGTGACCTGCTCGACCCCTCGGCGCTCCTGCAGTTCGAGCGCATCGACCCGCTGACCGTCAACGAGCCCGCCCGGCACCGCGTCTGCACCGAGGTCCTCGACACCGTGGCGCAGCGGCTGGGGCGACGCACGAACGTCCCCGAAGCCGTGCTGAACGCCGCGATCGCCATGTTCGCGGCCGACGTGTCGACCATCCGGCGCGACGGCGTCGACCTGGGACTGCTCGTGCGCACGCTCGACGGTGGCTCGTACGCGTTCGCCGACGGCCAGGACGACGACGATCCAGCCCGGCCCTGACCCCCACGGAACACACCCGGGGCCGACGGACACGGATCAGGTCGACGGCTGCCCGGCAGCACCACCCGCGTACAGGTCCCGCAGCAGCGCCGCCTCGGCACCGTGGTGGACGAGCTCGTCGACGACGTGCAGCACGAACGACCGCCGGGTCGCATCACCGTACGGTCCGGCGACGGCGCCGATCGGCTCACCGAGCGTGCCCGCCCGCTCGCGCACCAGGTCGGTGAACGCGGCGATCGCGTCGCCGAGCGCCGCCCGCGCTGCAGCTGCCGAGGACACGGGCCGGGACGGGTCGCCCTCGGCGCGCGCCGGCACGCCCAGCCACGTCCGGTCCCGCTCGTCGGTGAGCGTGGCCGTGACGTGGTCGAGCCGCCACCGGATCGAGACGTCGGGATCGCCCGGTACCGGCGTCCACGACCACTCGTCGTCGGTCAGCCCCACCATCCGCTCGACGAGACGCGCCGCCGCGTACTCGAGCAGCTCGAGCACGTCACGGTCGGCGTCCGCGCTCACAGTCCGAACCCGCCGTCCGAGGTCAGCACCTGCCCGACGACCCAGCTGCCGCGCGACGTCGCCAACCAGCCGATGAGCGCTGCCGGGTCCTGGGGCCGCCCGACCCGCCCGAACGGGGTGCTCGCGACGTACGATTCCAGGTCCTCGAGCGACCGGTCGGTGGTCTCGGGGTCCATGTAGCCCGTGTTCACCGGTCCGGGGTTGATCGTGTTGAGCACGATCCCGAGCTCGAGCAGTTCCGCGGCGACCGTGGCGGTCACCCCGGCCAGGGCGGCCTTGCTCGCCGCGTAGGCCACCTCACCGCGCATCGCGCCGTGGATCTGGCCCGAGGTCATCCAGAACACGTGCCCCTGGGCCTCGGCGTACGGGCCGTTCCCCGCGATCCGGTCCCCCGGGCGTCGGGGTTCCTCGGCGACGGGTGCGCGACGTCGAGCGAACTCAGCGGTCAGCAGCATCGTCGCGCGCGTGTTGACCTCCCAGAACGCGGTGAGCCGCTCGGGCGTCATGTCGAGGATGCTGCCGTCGTCCCCGCTCTTGGCGTGGTTGCACACCAGCACGTCGATCGCGCCGGTGAGTGCCGCCGCGGCCGAGATGACCTCGGGCACGGTCGAGGGATCGGACAGGTCGGCGGACACGTCCGCGAACCGGGCACCCTCGACCAGTGCGCCGCGCACGCCGTCCCGGACCGCGTCCAGGTCGTCAACACCCCACGGCAGGTCGAGGTCGTGCGGCCGGTGGTGGTGGATGACGACGTTCGCCCCGAGGGTGGCGAGCTCGGTGGCGACGGCGAACCCGATGCCGCGGCGCCGTGAAACGCCGGTGACCAGGGCGGTCTTGCCGAACAGGGGCAGGTGTGCGGACATGGTGAACCTCTCGAAGAGCGCCGGGAGTCGGCGCGGGTGGGGATCGGAGACGGTTCAGCGGCACTGCATGCTCGACACCCTACCCATGGCCGCGCAGCAGCGCGAGCGTGCTGCCGGGACTCGCCCCGGCGGACAGTTTTCGGCGTCCGTATGCCGGAAACTGTCCGCCTGGCCGAGTCTCGGCAGCGGGCGGCGGGCAGCACGCACGGCGCAGCGCTGCTAGCCCTGCGGCACCTGCCCGGCCCGGAGCATCGCGCGCTCCAGCAACTCGACGTCGATCCCGACGTGCCGACGCGCGATCACGCCCGCCTCGGCCGCCCGCCCGTCGCACACGGCGTCGACGAGTTCCTCGTGCTCGCGCAGCGCACGCTGCTCCATGTCGGCCATGCCGTCGACCGTCCCCCACAGGTGCGCCGGCGCTGCGATCGAGATCTGCGACTCCAACGTGGCGAGCGCCGTGCGCAGGGCGTCGTTGCGCGCCGCGTCGATGATCGCCCGGTGCAGCAACGCGTCGGCCTGCTGCTTCTCGAGCCCGGACGCCGCATCACGGAACGAGGCCAGGTGCGCCCGGATGGTCCCGGCGTCCACCGCCGTCGCACGCTCGGCTGCGGCCGTCGCCAGGGCCCCGTGCAGCAACGCGATCGCGTCGGCGGTGTCCTGGATGCCGGCCCACCGCGCCAGCAGCACGCGGCCGACCGCCTGGGACGACGAGTCGGGCCACTGCGTCCGCACGAAGGTCCCGCCGCCGCGACCCCGGCGGGTCTCGAGCAGTCCGCGGTCGACCAGCCGCGCGAGTGCCCCGCGCACGGTGACGCGTGCGACGCCCAGCAGCGCCGCGAGTTCCCGCTCCGGGGGCAGCCCGGCGCCGGGCAGGTACTCGCCCACGGCGACGGCGGTGACCAGCCGGTCCTCGACCTCGTCGACCCGCGTCTCGGTCCCTCGATCGGACACCCGCACCCGCCTTCCCCTGTTACGGCCAGGTTAAAGCAGGTGAAAAGGTCTTGCCTGGGACCTTTTCCGGGTCCATGCTGACCCGCATGCCCAGCACCACCGAAGCGACCATGCCCTTCCAGGACGGCGAGACCTGGTACCGGATCACCGAGCCCGACGTCCCCACGCCCGGCGCCCTGCCCCTGGTCGTCCTGCACGGCGGCCCCGGGATGGCGCACGACTACCTGCGCAACCTGGCGGCCCTGGCCGACGAGACGGGCCGCACCGTCATCCACCACGACCAGTTCGGCTGCGGCCGGTCGAGTCACCGCCCGGACGCGCCGACGGACTTCTGGACCCCGCAGCTGTTCGTCGACGAGTACACCGCGCTCGCGGCCCACCTGGGGCTCGGGGACCACCACGTGCTCGGACAGTCGTGGGGCGGCATGCTCGGCGCCGAGATCGCGGTGCGTCAGCCCGCACACCTGCGCAGCCTGGCGATCTGCAACTCCCCCGCGTCGATGCAGCTCTGGGTCGACGGGGCCGCCGAGCTCCGCGCGCAGCTGCCCGCCGACGTGCAGGACGCCCTGACCCGGCACGAGGACGCCGGCACCACCGACGACCCGGAGTACCTGGCCGCGACGCAGGTCTTCTACGAGCGCCACGTGTGCCGTGTCGTCCCGATGCCGCAGGACTTCGTCGACTCGGAGACCCAGATGGAGGCCGAGCCGACGGTCTACCACACCATGAACGGCCCCAACGAGTTCCACGTCATCGGCACGATGCGGGACTGGACGGTCATCGACCGGCTCGACGCCGTCACGGTCCCCACCCTGGTGGTCGCCGGCGAGCACGACGAGGCCACCCCCGCCACGTGGGCGCCCTTCGTCGAGCGCATCGCCGACGTGCGCCAGCACGTCTTCGCCGGCGCGAGCCACTGCTCGCACCTGGAACAGCCGGCGGAGTTCCGCCGGGTCGTCGCGGCCTTCCTGGCCGCGCACGACGACTGAGCCGACCACCCCACCGGCCTGGAGGCCCCTGCCGGACCCCGCCACGAGCCTCCCGTCCGTCCCGTCCCACCCCCACCCCAGCACCGTCCCTCCCACGAAACGGAACCCGACATGTCGCAGCAGCACACCGAGCTCTCCGCGCAGCAGCAGCTCGAGGCGTACGGCTACAAACAGGAGCTCAAGCGCTCCGTCTCCACCACCGACCTGCTGATCTACGGGCTGGTCTTCATGGTGCCGATCGCCCCGTGGGCGATCTTCGGCACCGTCTACAACGCGTCCTCGGGGATGGTGCCGCTGGTCTACCTGGTCGGCCTCGTCGCGATGATCTTCACCGCGCTGGCCTACGCGCAGATGGCGAAGTCGATCCCGTTGGCCGGCAGCGTGTTCTCGTACGTCGGCCGGGGCATCCACCCCACCGCGGGCTTCTTCGCCGGCTGGGCGATCCTGCTCGACTACCTGCTCGTCCCGACGCTGCTGTACGTGTTCGCGGCCGAGAGCATGGTCGGGATCTTCCCGGGCACCCCGCGGTGGCTGTGGGCGCTGGTGTTCGTGGCGATCAACACCGTGATCAACCTGCTCGGGGTGTCCTCGCTCAAGCTGGCGAACCGCATCTTCCTGCTCATCGAGCTCGTCTTCGTGGTGGTCTTCGTCGTCATCGCCGTCACGGCCCTGACCGGCGGCACCGTCCCGGACGCGTCGTTCAGCACCGACCAGGTCTGGGACCCGGCCAAGGTGTCCGCGCCGCTCATCGCCTCGGCCCTGTCGATCGCCGTGCTGAGCTTCCTGGGCTTCGACGGCATCTCGACCCTGTCCGAGGAGTCGACCGGACGCCGCGGCGGTGCGGGCACGGCGATGATCCTGGCGCTCGTGATCGTGGCGTTCCTGTTCGTCGTGCAGACCTGGCTGGCCAGCGCCCTGGCCGGCGGCCGCGCGTCGTTCTCGGACAGCGAGGCCGGCAACGCGTTCTTCACCATCGTGCAGCAGGCGTCCTCGAGCGGGTGGGCGACGGCCTTCTTCGCCGTCAACGTGCTGGCCGTCGGCATCGCGAACGCCATGGCCGCGCAGGCCGCCACCAGCCGGCTGCTCTTCTCGATGAGCCGTGACCGCCAGCTGCCAGCCTTCCTGCACCGGCTGAACGGGCGGAAGGTCCCGCAGAACGCGATCATCGTCGTGTCGGTGCTGTCGGCGGTCCTCGTGCTGTTCTTCGTCGGCCAGATCGACACGATCTCGTCCCTGGTCAACTTCGGCGCCCTGTTCGGGTTCATGCTGCTGCACGTGTCCGTGTTCGTGCACCACATCGTCAAGGGCCGCTCGCGCAACTGGCTGCTGCACCTGGTCGTGCCGCTCATCGGGTTCCTGATCATCGGGTACGTGCTGCTCAACGCCGCGGTCGAGGCCAAGGTCGGCGGCATCATCTGGTTGGTCGTCGGTGCCGGCGTGTTCCTGTACTACCGCCGCACCGGCCGGTCCACCGAGGTCGGCGCCGAGGGAGACGTCGCATGACCCCCGACCACTTCCTGCCGAACACGCTCGGCCGGCCGGGCTTCGCCGCCGATCGCCGGCCCGTGCTGCGCGTGACGCCCGGCACCGGCGAGACGATCGGCTTCGAGACGACCGACGCGGTCTACGCCGAACTCGACGAGCACCACGACATGGCGCAGCTGCGGGCGCCGATCAACCCGGTCACCGGCCCCGTGTCCGTCGAGGGGGCCGAACCGGGCGACACCCTGCTGGTGACGATCCACGCGATCGAGCTCACCACCCACGGCTGGTCCGTGTCGCTGCCGGGGTCGGGCGCGCTGCAGCACCGGATGGGCGACGAGGTGTTCGCGCGCCGCTGCCCGATCGAGGACGGGTTCGTGCACGTCACCGACCGCCACGCCTTCCCCGTGCGTCCGATGATCGGGTGCATCGGGACCGCTCCGGCCGCAGGCGAGAACTCGACGATCATGCCGGCGTACCCGGAGGGCGGCAACATGGACGTCACCGAGGCCCGCCCCGGCTCGACGGTGTCGCTGCCGGTCCGGGTCCCCGGTGCGCTGCTGTCCATCGGGGACATCCACGCGCTCATGGCGGAGGGCGAGTCGTCCTTCGTCGCGATCGAGGCCCAGGGCACCGCCATCGTCTCCGTCGACCTGGTCAAGGGCGGTCCGACGCTCCGGGCGCCGCGCATCGAGACCGAGGACGCCTGGCTGTTCGTCGGGCTCGGCGACCCCGTGCAGGAGAGCGTCCGTCGCGGGTACGAGGACGCCTTCGCGTTCCTGGTCGACGAGCACGGGTGGAGCGCCGAGGACGCGTACGCGGTGCTCAGCGCCGTCGGTGACTCGAAGCTCGGCGGCCCCACGGGATCGGTCGCACCCGACCCGCTGCACCCGTTCGCCGCGGTCGGGTCGGTGACGCTGCACCGGGTCCCGAAGGCCGTGCTCTGACCCGCAACGCGCCAGCCGGTTCCCGCGGACGCGTGCGCCATCGGGGGACAACGGCGGCCGATCCGGCGCGCTTCTCTGGGAGAACCCTCGAAGAGTCCACGACCGTGTGACTTCCGTCGACCTCGCCCCGTCTCCCTCGTGAACAGCAACCGCTGGGAACGCCCGGCGGATCAACGAGAGGAAACGACATGGCTGACACCACGACCACCACCCCGAGCACCGCCGCTGCCACGCGCAGCGGCCAGCACGCCGGCTCGAACGGCGTCGCCGGAGCGACCCACATCGACGAGACCGTCGTCGAGAAGGTCGCCGGCATCGCCGCCCGCGAGGTCAACGGCGTGCACGGCCTCGGCTCCGGCGCAGCCCGTGCCATCGGCGCCATCCGCGACGCCATCGGCCAGCACGACCACGGCCAGGGCGTCAAGGTCGAGGTCGGCGAGAAGCAGGTCGCCGCGGACATCACCATCGTCGCCGAGTACCCCGTCGCGCTGCAGCAGGTCGCCGACGGTGTCCGCAGCTCGGTGACGCGTGCGCTCCAGCAGATCGTCGGCATGGAGGTCGCCGAGGTCAACGTCACCATCCAGGACGTCTACATCCCGGGTGACGACGACGACGACGACAACGACGACAAGCAGGAGTCGCGCGTCGAATGAGCCCGCGCAACGAACCCGTCAGCGAGTCCACCTCCGAGCAGCGGCGTGAGGACGCCGCCGACTGGAGCCCACTCGCCCGGTACCTGTCCGAGTTCTTCGGCACGTTCCTGCTCGTCCTGGGCGGCGTGGGCACGGCGCTCTTCGCCGCGAACTTCCCGAGCGATGCGAACAACTCCTCCGGTGTCGGGTTCCTCGGCGTCGCGCTGGCGTTCGGCCTGACCGTCATGGCCGGCATCGCCGCCGTCGGGCACATCTCCGGCGGCCACTTCAACCCGGCGGTCACCCTGGGGCTGCTCGCCGCAGGTCGCACCGACGCCAAGCACGTCCCCGGCTACCTGGTCTCCCAGGTCCTGGGTGGCCTGGCCGGCACGAGCGTCATCGCCATCGTGCTGTCCGGCAAGCGCGGGGCCTTCGCGGCCGCGCAGGACGCCGGCTTCGCGTCGAACGGCTTCGGCGCCCACAGCCCCGGTGGCTACGGCCTGGGTGCGGTGTTCCTGACCGAGGCCGTCCTGACCGGCGTCTTCGTCGCGGTGATCCTCTCGGTGACCGCGAAGCGCGAGTACCAGGCGCTGGCGCCGATCGGCATCGGGCTGACGCTGACCCTGATCCACCTGGTCAGCATCCCGATCAGCAACACGTCGGTGAACCCGGCCCGTTCGATTGCGAGCGCGGTCTACGGCGGCGCTGCTCCCCTGGAGCAGCTCTGGGTGTTCATCGTCGCGCCGATCATCGGCGGCGTCGTCGCCGGTGCGATCGTGCGGCTGGCCCGCCGGCGCGAGCTGGCGTGACCACCGGTCGCGCGCCCTCCTGATCCGGGCGCGCGACCACACGACGAACGGGAGGCCCGGTGCCAGCTGGCACCGGGCCTCCCGTTCGTCATGTGCGTGTGTGGGTCAGAACGCGGACCGCTCCTCGAAGACCGACATCAGCATCGCGGCACCCAGGCGCGCGGACCGGGCCGGCTTCGCCGAGCCCTGCACCGCGGACTCGACCCGGGCGCCCTCGACCAGCAGCGACAGCGTCTCGGCGATGTGGGCGGGCAGGTCGGCACGGGCGCACAGCAGCGCCAGGTGGTGTTCGACGTCGCGGAAGTGCTCCGCCGCCAGGTCGGCGATCACCGGGTCCTGACGACCGAGCTCGGCGTGGCCGTTGATGAACGCACAGCCCCGCCAGCCCTCGTCGGCGAAGCACTCCTCGAGGTAGCTGAAGATGCCGAGGATCTCGTCACGGGGGTCGTCCGACGCCTCGGCGATGTGTGCCAGCGCGCGACGCCAGGCCCCGTGCCACCGTCGCAGGACCGCGACGACGAGCAGCTGCTTGGTCGGGTACGCCGCGCGCAGTTCCTCGACGCTCAGCCCCGCACGGGTCGCGATGTCCGCCATGGTGACGGGCACGACACCGTGCTCGGTGAACAGCTCGTCCGCCGCCTTCGACGCAGTGCGTTGCGTGCTGGTCTCGGGAGCGGGAGGTGTCAGCGTGAGGGTCATGGTGGCGGGTGCCTGGTCCTGGTTGCTCGAGCTGCGGGCGGTGGTGGTGGACTGCCTGCCGGGGGTCACCCGGTGAAGAAGTCGGCGTAGGTCGGTTCCGCGGGCACGCCGTGGCCCACGCGTGAGCGGACGATCGCCTCGAGGTCGGCGGGTGGGGTCAGTCCCCGGCGACGCCACTCGGCCGGGTCGCGGCGGAGCTGGTCGAGCGCGATGCGGTCAGGCATCGAAGGGCTCCTGCTCGGCGAGCAGCGCGGCCATGTCGATCGGCTGCGTCAGCGTCTCGTCGTACGACCGGACGGTCGGGACGCGCGGCGGGGTGCTGGTGCTCGGCGTGGCGCTCATGCGGACAGGCCCAGCACGACGGCGGCCGAGGCCAGGACGGTGACCGAGACGATGCCGCTGCTGACGGCGGCGACCTGCAGTGCGCGGTGGCGATGCGCGTCGCGGACCTCGCTGAAGGTGCCGCGGTGGTGCGCGCGTCGTGCCCTGATCGCGACCGCGTCGAACGCGGCCTTGGGCCCTGCGGCGGACTCGATCGGTGCTGCGGTCACGGTGCTCATGGTCCTCTTCCTGGTCGTCGCGGCGGATGCCGTCAGTGTCGATCTGAACCTACGAGTCGGTCCCAGGGGTGTCCGGCCGGGCGCAGGACGCCTCGGATCGCGGACGTCCCGGGGTGCCGGGCAGCCGGATTGTGGACATCGCTCCGTGCCGGTCGGAACGTCCGCGATGCGAGAGCGCTCAGGCGAGCCACGCTTCCCGGACATCGGGCGTGCCGATCGAGGTCGGGTCCGGCACAGTCAGACGCACGATGCCCCATGACTGACGACCGCACGCTGGTGCACGACGACACCCGGTCGGACGACATCGAGCAGGCCCGTGACTTCCTGGTCGGCGCGTACGACGCCGACGAGTGGCGCGCCGAGACCACCGCGCAGCCGTTCGGGTTCCGCTACTCGGCCGTGGGCGACTCCGCGATGACCCTGCGGGCGATCCGGTTCGACGGACACCTGGAGGGCGTCATGGTGCCGACGACGGACTTCGTCGTGCAGTGGGTCACCCGCGGCACGGGGTCGATCGGCGACGGCGACACCCGGATCGTCAGCGAGGTGGGACGTCCCCAGCTCTGGCCGCAGCACGGTGCGACCTTCACCTACCGGGACTACGACCAGCGACTGGTGCAGGTCAACCGGTCCGCGCTCGAGGAACTCGCCGGCGAACGCGGGGTCCAGGCCGGTCAGGTGCACCTCGACCACACCATCCGGCCCGACGACCGCGCGATGGCGATCTGGAAGAACACCGTCGCGCTGATCTCGCACACGGTCATGGACCGGCAGGCGTCGCCGCTGCTGCAGGCCGAGATGGGACGACTCGGTGCCCTGGCCCTGCTCGAGCTGTACCCACTCGTGACCTCGTCACTGCCCGGCGACCTGCTGCTCCCCCGGAACGCCCACATCCGTCGCGCGGTCGAGTACGTGCACGAGCACGCGCACCGACCGATCACCAGCACCGACCTGGCCGAGGTCGCCGCGCTGAGCCTGCGCGCACTGCAGCAGGCCTTCCAGCGACAGCTCGGCGTGAGCCCGAACGGCTACATCCGCCAGGTGCGGCTCGACCGGGTCCGTGATGCCCTGCGGCAGGGCGACCCGGCGACCACGAGCATCGCCGACGTCGCCCGCGCATGGGGGTTCGCACACGCCGGCCGGTTCTCGGCGGCCTACCTGGAACGGCACGGCGAGTACCCGCGCGCGACCCTGCGCCGCTGACCCCCGCCCCCAGCGTCACCCCACGTGGGAGTGGATCTCCGGAAGCGGGACGTCCGTGTCGGCCACCTGGGTGAACCGGGCGGCCACGGGCCGGAGGGCCGGCGACAACAGCACCTTGTCGGCGAGTCCGCGGACGGCCAGGCCCAGGCGCGTCCGCGGGAAGGCGAACCGGACGATGCCCTTCGGGATGCCCTGGATCTGGTCGACCAGCGGACGCATCCACCGCTCGAACCCCCCGAACGCCGCGTCGAGGTCCAGGCGACTGGGGACGTCGGTGCCGCGCGACGACAGTGCTGCGGCCAGGACGTAGCCCCCGGTCAGCGCGAGCGAGGCGCCCCCGCCGCCCATCGGCGTCACGCACCACGCTGCGTCACCCACGACGACCGTCCTGCCACGGTGCCAGCGGCGCATCCGGATCTGGGTGAGGTCGTCGACGTACACGTCGTCCGACGCCGCGAAGCCGTCGAGCACGCGAGCGGTCTCCCATCCGGCGCCGGCGTAGCGGTCGCGGAGCACCGGCAGGGCCTCGTCGCGCGCGGCACCGGCCAGGCCCTCGCCGCTGGTGAACGCCAGGATCGCCCGCGTGGTGCCGTAGGGGTCCGGACGCAGGTGGACCTGCCGACCGCCGACGGCGTTGTGCCACCGCCACCGGTCGTCGTCCGAGGGGGTGCGCGGGATCGTCCCGAAGGCCATCGTCACACCGAGCCGTCGCGGATCGACGTCGTCCGCCTGGTCGAAGACGAGGTCACGGGTCCGGGACCGCACGCCCTCGGCGATGACGAACAGGTCGGCGTGCAGGACCCGGCCCGACGTGGTCGTCAGGGTCACCCGATCGGTGCCGTCGTCTCCCGCGGGGTCGTCGACGTCGTCGATGGTCTCGCCGTAGACGAACGCGACTCCGGCGGGCAGGTCCTCGAGGACCACGCGCGCGAAGTCGCCACGCAGGACCTCGAGCTCCGCGGTCGCACCGTCCGGTCCGTCGGACGGCAGCTCGCTGGTGACCCGTCCGTGGGCGTCCACCAGGACGGTGCCGGTCTCGGTGGTGTTCCTGCTGCGGATCGCCTCCGTCAGGCCCATGCGGTCGAGGACCTCCCGGGCGACCCCGCGGACGTCGACGTTCTGGCCACCGTCACGGAAGGCCGGCGCTCGCTCGACGACGGTCACGTCCCATCCGATGTGTCGGAGCCACCAGGCGGTGGACAGACCTGCGATGCTCGCTCCGGAGATCACTGCGTGTGGTGTTGTCATGCTTTACAGTAAAGCGACTTTGCAGCAAAGGAACCTGGATGCCCGAGATCGACCCCCTGACCCACCCCTGGGCCGAGGACCAGGTCGCCGTCATGCACGGCCTGCGGGACTGGGCGGTGACCTTCGCCGAGCTGAACCACCACCTGTCGTCCTGGATCGGCCTGCCGGTGTCCGACGCCAACGCGCTCGGACAGGTCATCTGGGCCGAGGTCGCCGGTGCGCCCATGTCCCCCGCTGCCCTGTCGCGGCGGATCGGGATGACGAGCGGCGCCACCTCGATCCTGCTCGACCGACTCGAGCGCGCCGGACACGTCGAACGACACCGCGAGAGTGCCGACCGCCGACGCATCACCCTCCGCGCGACAGCGTCGGCGCACGCCGAGAGTCAGCGGTTCCTGGCCTTCGCCGGCGCGGAGATCGCCACGACCGTGCTGGCCACCCCGCCGCAGGACCTGCGTGTGGTCATCGACTTCCTCACGCGGATGCGCAGCGCGGCCGCGGCGGCCAACGACCGTCTGGTCGAGCGCCGGACCACCACGGACTGAACGACCATCCTGCACAGCCGCGTGCACGATGATGGTGCGATGGACACCATCCGGTACGTCGCGATCGGCGACAGCTTCTCCGAGGGCCTGGGCGACGACGGCGACGTGCCGTTCCCGGGCTGGACGGGCCGGCTCGCGAGCGGTCTGGCGCGGATGCACCCAGGTCCGGTCGAGTACGCCAACCTCGCCGTCCGCGGTCGCCTGCTGGCCGGCGTGCTCGAGGGGCAGCTCGGCGCGGCGCTCGCACTCGACCCGGCACCGACGCTCATCACGTTCTGCGGTGGCGGGAACGACATGCTCCGCCCGCGGTACGCGGTGCAGCCGCTCATCGACCTGCTCGAGGACGCCGCGGACGCCGTCGCCGCTCGGGGCATCCGGCTGGCACTGCTCAGCCCCGCGGACCCGAGTGCCGGACTCCCCCTCGGGTCGCTCATCAACAGCCGTGGCAATGCGTGGGCCGAGGCCGTCGGCGAGCTCGCATCACGACGGGACCTGCCGTTCGTGGACGTGTCCCGCGACCCGCACCTGGGGCGGGGCGAGTTCTGGTCGGCGGACCGGCTGCACATGAACCCCGTCGGACACCAGCGTGTGGCCGACCTGGCCCTGAACGCCATCGCCGACGGACCGCTCGCGACCGAGCCCGTCGTCCCCGCACTCCCACGACGCCGGCTGCGCACCGAGCTGCGCTACTACCGCGAGCACGTCGCACCGTGGCTCGGGCGGCGCATCACCCGGCGATCCTCCGGCGACGGTCGATCCGCGACGTACCCGGCGTGGGTGCCGGTACCGCCAGCCTGACCGCGACGCACAGCAGTTTGTGAAATTCCACATGTCAGACTCATGGCTTCTGTCCTCGACCAGGAGCGCCCATGCCTGCCATCCTCGACGCCACGAGCGTCCACAAGTCCTTCCCCGGACTCTCCGACCCCACCCCGGTGGAGATCCTCCGCGACATCTCCCTCTCCATCGAGCAGGGCGAGTTCGTCAGCATCGTCGGGCCGTCCGGCTCCGGCAAGTCCACCCTGCTGACCTGTCTGGCCGGCCTCGAACCACTCACCAGCGGCACGGTGCGGATCGCCGGCAGTGACATCGGCCGTCTGAACCGCTCCGCGCTCGCCAAGCTGCGGCGCGAGCAGCTCGGGTTCGTGTTCCAGTCCTACAACCTCATCCCCTCGCTCTCGGCCCGCGAGAACGTCGCGCTGCCCGCCCGCCTTGCCCGTGGCCACGTGCGCTCGGCGCAGATCGACGCGGCCCTGCAGGCCGTCGGACTGCTCGACCGCCAGCACAACCGCCCGAGTGCGCTGTCCGGCGGTCAGCAGCAGCGCGTCGCCATCGCTCGCGTCCTGGCGATGCAGCCCGGTCTCGTCTTCGCCGACGAACCCACGGGCGCGCTGGACACGATCAGCGGTGACGCCGTGCTGCAGCTGCTGCGCTCGCAGACCGACCACGGCCGGTCGGTCGTCATGGTCACCCACGACCTGGACGCCGCCGCCCTGGCCGATCGTGTGCTCGTCATGCGCGACGGTGCCGTCCACCAGGAGCTCACGCACCCGACCGCCGACGCCGTGTTCCGCGCCGTGCACGATCGCCCCGCGGGTCAGGCCGCAGCATGATCCGCCTGACCCTGGCGGGCATGCTCGCCCAGCGGCGCATCTGGATCGGCACGCTCATCGTCGCCGTGGCGACCGGCCTGGCGCTCAGCCTCGCCGCCACCGTCATCCACACCGGCATCCACATCGGCTCGCTGGACGCCGTCGCGCTCGTCCGCGAATCAGGGCTGCACGGCGTCCCGGCCGACGCCATCGACCAGGTTGCCGACGCGATCCAGTACTTCTTCGTGTTCTTCGGCAGCGTGATCGTCCTGTTCTCCGGGGTGTGCGCGATGGTCGTCGTCGCGACGACCACCAACCTCGCCGTGGACCTGCAGCGTCGTGAGTACGCGCTCTGGCAGCTCGCCGGTGTCTCCCCCACGCGCATCGCCGCGATCGTCCGTGGTCAGGTCGCCCTGGTCAGCCTGGTCGGCGCCGCCGTCGGCGCACTCGTCGGCTTCGCCGTCGCACCGCGCGTCTTCACGGCGGGGTTCGACGCGGCTTCCGGACTCCCACCCGTCGCGCCACTGTACGACCCGCTCGACGCGGTGCTCACCACCCTGGTCGTCGTCGTCATCGCCGTGCTCGGCGCACTCCGCGCATCGGGCCGCGCCGGTCGGGTCCAGGCGATCGAGGCACTTCGTGGTCCCGGTCGCGCCGCCGGACGGATGACCATCATCCGGTGGATCCTGGCCGCCCTGCTGCTGCTGGCAACGGTGTCGAACAGCCTGTCGATCGGTGACCTGCAGCTCGACCAGGCCGCCGTCCCCTCGGCGATGTTCCCCCTGACGGCGGCGGTCACGCTCGTCGCCCTCGCGCCACTCGTCACGCCGCCGCTGCTGCGGCTGTGGACGTCGATCGTCCCCGCGCGACTGTCGTCCTCGTGGTTCCTCGCCCGCAACACCGCAGAGTACGATCTCACGCGCAGCACCAGCACCGTGACCGTCATGATGATCGCGATCGCGCTGCCCGGCGGACTGGCAGCGGCCAACGCGGTCTTCACCAGCACCGGAGCCACTCCGGACACGCCAGACGCCTCCCAGAGCATCATCATCGGCGACCAGACCCTGCTGCTGCTGGTCGGCGGAGCGCTCGTGATCGCCCTGGCCGGTGTCGCGGCGAACGTGTACATGGCCAGCAGCGTGCGCGACCGCGAGCACGCGCTGGTCCGGTCCGCCGGCAGCACCCCCGGCGGCGTCCTGCTGTCCGCCGTGTTCGAGGGCGTCATCCTCGCCGGCACCGCGCTCGTGCAGGCAGCCGTCGTGCTGCTGGTCACCGGTTTCGGCCTGGCCGCCAGCCTGGCCGCGCACAACCCGTCGGTCCGCCCCGACTTCGGCGTGCCACCGGCCGCCGGCGTGTTCGGTGCCGCGCTGGTGCTGGTCATCCTGGCCACGGTGGTACCGACGCTGCTCGCGCTCCGCCAGCGCCTCGTCCCGATGCTCGCGGCAGCCTGAGGAGGGACCGACGTGATCCGCCTGACCCTGGCCAGCATGGCCACCCACCGCCGCATCTGGATCGGCGCCCTGCTCGTCGCGATCGTCGCGAGTGCGGCGCTGAGTCTGGCCGCCGGTGTCGTCCAGACCGGCGTGGACATGCTCGCACTCGACCCCGCCGACCTGGTCCGGAGTTCCGGCCTGACCGAGCTGCCGCCCGGCTTCGACCAGGCACAGGCAGCGCAGCTGTTCTTCGCCGCGTACGCCAGCCTGGGCGCGGGCGTCGTGGTGGTCACGTCGGTCGCGGTCGTGTCCGTCGTCAACACCGTCACCAACCTGACCGTCGAGCTACAGCGTCGCGAGTACGCGCTGTGGCAGCTGGCGGGGGTGTCCCCGCGCCGGATCACGGCCGTCGTCCAGCTGCAGATCGCGCTCGTGTCCGCGGTCGGCGGGCTCGTCGGCGGGTTCTCGGGGTTCCTGTTCGTCGGGCCGGTGCTCGACTGGGCACTCGGGTCCGCGTCGGGTCTGCCGCGGATCCCGGTGGTGTACACCGCCGTCGATGCGCTCTGCTGCGTCGCGGTCGTCGTCCTGCTCGCGTCGTTCGGCGCACGCCGGTCGACGCGGGCGGCCGGCCGGGTGCTCGCCATCGAGGCCCTGCGCGGCCCGTCACGGTCGGCCACCCGGATGACGGCGACCCGCTGGGTGCTCGCGGTCGCGGCCCTGGCGGTCGCCGTCCTCGGCATCGGTTCGAGTGGGTCCGTCCCGCTCGGCGACGCCGGCTCGAACGCGATGTACGGCGCACTCGCAGCGGTCGTCGTGGTCGTCGCCGTCGCACCGGTCCTCACGCCGCTCGTCCTCCGGTCCTGGACCGCGCTGGTGCCACCGCGCCGCTCGGCGTCCTGGTACCTGGCGCGCAACACCGTCCGGTACGACCTGACCCGCAGCACCAGCACCG
This sequence comes from Microbacterium sp. M1A1_1b, assembly GCF_053345565.1. Classification (NCBI taxonomy): domain Bacteria; kingdom Bacillati; phylum Actinomycetota; class Actinomycetes; order Micrococcales; family Microbacteriaceae; genus Microbacterium; species Microbacterium sp. M1A1_1b. Next base: position 423,009 of record NZ_JBKFAJ010000002.1, on the reverse strand, counting down.
TGACCGTCATGGTGATCGCGATCGCCCTGCCGGCCGTGCTCACCGCGGTCGACACGGTGACCGGCAGCGCATCGGCCGCCGGTGCCGGGGATGCTCCGGCGTCAGGTGGCGCGCTCGGCCTGCAGGCGCTCGTCCTGCTGGTCGGCGGCGCCATCGCCACCGCTCTCGGCGGCGCCACGGCGAGCGTGTCCATGTCGAGCAGCGTGCGTGACCGTGAGCACGCGCTCATCCGCTCGGCCGGGGGCACGCACGGCGGGGTCGTGCTGACGGCGTTGTCCGAGGCGGTCGTGCTGACCGGGACCGCCCTGATCGAGGCCGTCGCGGTCGTCCTGGTCGTCGGGGCCGGACTGACGACCGTGCTCGCGACGGGGCACCCGCTCGTCCGACCGGACTTCGGCATCCCGGTGCTGTCGGTGATGTGTCTGACCGCGTTCGTGCTGGTGGCGCTCGCGACCGTCGTCCCGACCGTGCTCGCGCTGCGGCAACGCCTGGTTCCCCTGCTCGCCGCCGACTGACGGGCGCGCTGTACGCCTGCTCAGTGAGTGGTGATCACGCAGGATCACGACGGTTCCCCGCACGGCGCACCGACTCCCGTTGCCGCTCGGCGGACCAGGCGGTCTACTCGTCGAGTCCACCACAGCCGACGTCCGGGGAGACGGCCATGACGACCACTGCACCGCGCGCACCATCCACCGCCGCGTCCGCCGCAGCCGTCCCCACCGGGACGATCCGAGGCATCGACCACATCGGGCTCACCGTGCCCGACATCGACACCGCGACCGACTTCTTCGTCCGCGGGTTCGACGCCGTCGTCCTGTACGACCGCTTCCTGCGCAGCGAACCGGTCCGCAGGACACGCGACGTGCAGCAGCGTCTGGGCATCCCGCACACGATGGCCCAGGGGGCGCTGCGGATGCTCGCGCTGCCGAACGGTCCCGGGCTCGAGCTGTTCGAGTACCACGGGCGCGGCCAGCGTGGTGCCGCCCGACCGAGCGACCTCGGTTGGCAGCACGTCGCCTTCTACGTGGACGACCTCGACGCGGCACTCGCCCGGGTCGAGTCCGTGGGTGGCCGGCGCTACGCCGAGCCCCGTGACCTGGGCGGGAACGAGAGCGGCTGCGGCAACCGCTTCGTCTACGTCGGCACGCCGTGGGGCTCGACGCTCGAACTCATCACCTACCCGACGATGCAGGCCGGCGAGCTCGCCGCCCCGCGTCCGAAGTGGCGGGTCTGAGGCGTTCCGAGCAAGCTCGAAGCGATGTTCCAGCGCCGTTCGAGGAACCGGATCCGCGACGGCGTTACCGTCTGATCGTGTCCGGTGACGAACCCCCGGACACCACAACTCGACATCAGGAAGGGGACATCTTCATCATGGCTGTGACGTTCGATCCTCTCTCGGAACTCGACCGCCTGACCGGCGCCCTGCTGGGTGGCCGCCAGACGCTCAGGCCGATGCCGGTCGACCTGCACCGCGACGGCGACCAGTACGTGCTCAACGCCGACCTGCCCGGCATCGACCCGGGTTCCGTCGACATCAACGTCGACGGGCAGCTGCTCACGATCCGCGCCGAGCGCACCGCCCCCGGTCAGACCGACGGCGGCGGGTGGCTGCTGCGGGAACGCCCGCACGGTTCGTACCTGCGCCAGTTCAGCCTGGGCGAGGGCGTCGACTCCGATGCCATCTCCGCGCACTACGACAACGGCGTGCTGTCCCTCGTGATCCCGGTCACCCCGAAGGCGAAGCCCCGGAAGATCCAGGTCACGAGCGGCGCGCCGACCGACCAGCAGGCCCTCGCCGGCTGATCCCGCAACCAGGGAGCGACCGTGGAACTCGTGGCAGCAGTGCAGCCGCCCGAGGTCGACGACGCGCTGCTCCGGGACGCCGAGTCCGTCATCGTCGACGCGCTCTTCGCGGAGGTGGTCCGCGACGGGTTCCGCACGACGACCGGCCTCGCGCCCCGGCCGACACCGTCGGACGGTCCCGTCCGTCCCGGTGACGGCGAGCAGCCGCCGCGGCCCGTGCGGCACGACGACGTCTCGTCGGCGGACCGGTGGGCCAGGTCGCCCCCGGCGCGGCGCACGTGACGACGGACAGGAGGCCCGGTGCCAGCTGGCACCGGGCCTCCTGTCCGTCAGCGGGTGACGTAGGTGCGGGTCGGGACGCCCGTCACGGCGTGCGGGAACTCGTGGCCCGTCGGGTGGAAGCCCGCGGCCTCGTAGAGCCGGACCGCACGGACGTTGTCCGCCAGCACGTGCAACGCGACGGCCGGGTGTCCGTCGGTGTGTGCCGCTGTGACGGCCTCGATCAGCAGGCGCCGACCGACGCCGTACGCCTGCACCTCGGGCCGCACGGCCAGCAACGACAGGTACGCGGCGTCCGCTGGGTCGGTCGGGCGCCCGGTCCCCGGTTCCGTGACCAGGACGAAGCCGTCGAGTGCACCCACGGGGCCGTCGGCGACGAGCAGTGCCACGCTCGGGGCGGCGAACTTCGACGCGGCACGATCCCGGACGGCCGGGTGCTCGGGAACTCCGTCTCGCGCAGCGACGGCTGCGCACCACAGGTCGATGCAGGCGTCGACGTCGTCCGGGGTTGCGGCACGCACGACCACGGACGACTCGATCACCCGGTCAGCCTACGACCGCGTCGCTGGCGATCCGGTAGCCGGCGCCGCGGTGCTCGTCGGGCAGCCGGTCCCCGCGACCGTGCAGCTTGTGACGGAGCGAGCCCTCGACGTACTCGGTGGGGTAGGCGCCGCGGGCGCGGAGCTCGGGGATGACGAACTCGATGACGTCCTCCCACGTGCCGGGCGTCACGGCGTAGGCCAGGTTGAACCCGTCGACGTCCGTCTGTCGCTGGATGTCGAGCAGCTGCTCGGCGATGGTCGCTCCCCCGCCGACGGCCACCGGTCCGAGTCCACCGATCGCGGTGTGCCGGGCCAGGTCGCGGATCGTCCAGGCGCTGCCGTCCTCGCCGGTCGCCGCCGAGATGTTCGCCGCCGCCGACTGGATCGCGTTCGACTCGACGTCACCGAGCGGTTCGTCCAGGTCCCACTGCGACAGGTCGACACCCATCCAGCCGGAGTTGAGCACGAGGGCACCGAGTTCGGACGCGTACGACAGGTAGTCCTCGTACTTCGCCCGGGCGAGCTCGTCGGTGGCGTCGGTGATGACGGTGAGCAGCGTGTAGATCTTGGCCGCGTACCGGTCACGACCCGCGGCCTCGAGCGCGTCGCGGATCTTGGTGACCGTGGCGGCGAGCTGCGGCAGGGTCGGCGCCCCGACGAAGATCGCCTCGGCGTTCTCGGCCGCGAAGGCGATGCCCCGCGGCGACGCTCCGGCCTGGTAGATCACCGGCGTGCGCTGGACGGACGGCTCGGACAGGTGGATGCCGGGCACGTCGAAGTGCGTGCCGTGGTGCTCGATCGGGTGCACCTTCGCCGGGTCGGTGAAGACGCCCGTCTCGCGGTCCTCGACCACGGCGTCGTCCTCCCACGACCCTTCCCACAGCTTGTAGAGGACCTCGAGGTACTCGTCGGCCACGTCGTACCGGTCGTCGTGGCTGAGCTGGTCCGTCTGGCCCATGTTGCGCGCGGCACTCGGCAGGTAGCCCGTCACGACGTTCCAGCCGACGCGACCCCTGGTCAGGTGGTCGAGCGTCGAGACACGGCGGGCGAACGGGTACGGGTGCTCGTACGCGGTGCCGGCGGTGATGCCGAAGCCCAGGTGCTCGGTCACCGAGGCCATCGCCGACACCAGCAGGATCGGGTCGTTCACGGGGACCTGTGACCCGGTCCGCAGCGCCGCCTCGTTCGAGTCACCGTAGACGTCGTAGGTGCCGAGCACGTCCGCGATGAAGATGCCGTCGAACGCACCGCGCTCCAGCGTCTTCGCCAGCTCGGTCCAGTACGTCAGGTCGCGGTAGTTCCGCGACCGGTCGCGGGGGTGCCGCCACAGCCCGGAGGACTGATGCGCGACACAGTTCATGTCGAACGCGTTGAACCGGATCTGCCGGGGCGGCTCGGTGGGGTTCGTGGGCTCGGTGGGGTTCGTGGGCTCCGTCACGATCGCGACGCTACGACGGGTCGCGGCGTGCGTCACGCATGGTGACGAACGATGACGCGCCGACGTCCGGTCACGATGCCGGGGGCTGCTCGTGCTCGGCGCGGTCGGGGTCGTCGCGCGAACCGCTGCGACGGCGCTGCATGAGCTCCTTGGTCCGCACCAGCCGCAGCGCGGTGACGAGCACCAGACCGCCGAGCACGTTGAACAGCAGCGTGTACCCGAACCAGCCGAGCCACTGTCCGTACGTGATGTCCGTCCCGCCCTGGATCGCGCCGAAGACCAGCAGCGAGTCGAGGATCGAGTGGAACAGCTGCAGGCCTGCCAGCAGGAACCCGCCGGCGACGGCTGCGACGAGCTTGGCGGGGTCGGAGTCCGTGCCCTGCTGCATCCGGGTCATCAGCGTGATGGTGCTGCCACCGAGCACGGCGAGCACGATGCTCTGCAGCCCGAACGGCGCGTCGACGAAGTGGCGTCCGGCCTCGGCGAGGGTGTCGTGCCACTGGGGGAACGCCTGGACGAGCAGCCACATGAACACCCACCCGCCGGCGAGGTTCGCGAGCAGGATCCCGCCCCAGAGCTTGGCGAGTTGCAGGACGCTCCCCTCGCGGGCGACGACCGCGGCGACGGGCATCAGGAAGTTCTCGGTGAAGAGCTCGCTGTGCGCCAGGTACAGCGCGATGAAGCCGATGCCGAAGACCAACCCCGCCAGCAGGTGGCTGTCCGTCTCGTGCAGCACCGCCAGGTAGGCCATCACCCCGAGTCCGACCTCGAGCCCGCCGAAGAACCCGGTGATGAGCGTCGCACGGAGGGTGCGCTGCAGCCGCTCCGCGCCCTCTTCCACGGTTGCCTCGAACGACTCCACGAGCTCGTCCTCGACCGGTGCGTCACGCGTGCCGAGTTCGCGTCGTCGTTCGTCCGTCATCCTGCGGAGCGTAGGCGCGTGGCGCTGACGGCACGGACGGGTGCCAACCCGCCCGCCCCGTACGGTGGTGGGATGCGTTCCCTGATCCGACTGGACGACTGGACGACCGACGACATCGAGCAGGTGTTCGCACTGGCTGCCGCCTACCGCGACGGATCGGGGCCGGTGACCGCGGGATGCGCGGTCATGTTCTTCCCGCCCACGAGCCTGCGGACCAGGGTGACCTTCGAGCGTGGCGCGTCGCTGATGGGCCTGCAGCCGATCGTCCTGCCGTCGACCACCCTCGACAAGGACGAGGCGCTGTCGGACGTCGCCGGCTACCTCGCCAACTGGGTGGACATCGTCATCGCCCGGCACGACGACCTCGAGGTGCTCGAGGCGTTGTCGGCTGCTGGAACCGTTCCGGTCGTCAACGCGATGACCGGTGAGAACCACCCGTGCGAGGTGCTGGCCGACCTGTTCGCGCTGCGCTCGGAGCGGCCCTTGCAGGACCAGCGGTTCCTGTTCGTCGGCGCGGACGGCAACATCAGCCGAGCGTGGCAGGAAGCCGCCCACGTGCTCGGTCTCGACCTGGTGCAGTGCTGCCCGGACGGCCTCCAGAGTCCGAGAGCCCGCTGGAACGGCGACCTGACGACCGCGATCCGCTCGGCCGACGTCGTGCTGACCGACGGGCCCGGACGCCACGCGCAGCAGCTCGAGCCCTACCGGGTGACGGCGGATCTCCTGGACACGGCTCCGGTCGGCGTCCGCTTGGCGCCGTGCCCACCGTTCGTCCGAGGACGCGAGGTGAGCGCAGACGCGGTCGCACATCCGGCCTTCGTCGGTCATCACTTCAAGGAGGCGCTGCTGGCGGTCCAGCAAGCCGTCCTCGCTCACTGCCTCGGCATCAGCGCGACCAGCACCGCCCCTTGACGATCCGCGGCATCGTGTTCTTCGACATCGACGGGACCCTGGTCACCTCGATGTCGAGCAGCAGCTTCCTGGCACGTCGGTTCGATCACGAGCGCGACCTCGACGACGCCGAAGCGGCGTACGCGTCCGGTGAGCTGTCCAACCAGCAGGTCAGTGCGATCGACGCCCGTGGGTGGAGCGGCCACCGGGTGTCGGAGGTCGAGGGCTGGTTGGCGGAGCTGCCGGTGATCGAGGGCACGGACACAGTGGTGTCGTGGTGCCGCGAGAACGCGATCGAGCCGGTGCTCGCCTCGCTCGCGTGGCAGCCGGTCAGCGAGTCGATCGCTGGGCGGTTCGGCTTCACACCGAACGGCGGTCCGCGGGTGCACGTGCGTTCCGGCACCTACGACGGCACGGTCGCGGAGCACTTCGACGAGGATGACAAACGTGACCGGTCGCTTGCCCTCGCCGCTGCCCGAGGACTGACGGCAGCGAGCTGCTGCGCGATCGGGGACAGGTCTGGCGGTCCATCGTCGTCCGTCACCCTGCGCAGTCCGCGATGAACGCCATGATCGGCGTGGCATCGTCGGTCGAGAACAGCGTGTCGAGTGCCTTGTTGAACTCGAACTGGCGCGCGAACGGGATGTTGACGGACTCGTAGGCGCCCGCCATCAGGACGCCGGACATCATCAGCCGCGCGGTCCGCTTGTTGCCGTCGAAGTAGAACTGCGATCGGGTCGCTGCGGCGAAGTACCCGAGCGCGCGCTCGCGCGGGTCCCTGAGGCTGTCGAGGAAGTCCACGATGCGCTGGAACCGTTCCTGCAGCAGCGCCTGCGGAACCCCTTCGACGGAACCGCCGCTGGCGAGCCGGACGGTGCCTCCGCCGCCGACGGACCCTTCACCGCGGAACGCCCCCGACTCGATGGCCTCGTGTCGGGCGACGCGCCCGTGGAGGTCGTCGGACACCGACTTGGTCAGGGCGAACGCCCCGCGTCGCACCAGGTCGTCGACCCGCGTGTACCCCTCCGCGAGCGCGAGGACCTGCTCCTCTTCCTCGATCTTCTTGCCGCCGATGGTGACACCGTCCAGGAGCGTCCGGACCTCCGGCAGGGTGAAGGTGTTGCCCTCGAGCGCCGCGGCGTTCCACACCAGATCAGGCAACGACTGCTCGAAGCGGAACAGGGCACGGTCGACGGACGACGGCTGGATCCGCTCGAAGTCGATCCGCGATGCGTCCCATCGCACGTGCGTCGCGGCAGCTGTCTCGTCCGGCGTCGTGTCCTGTACCCGCGATGCGACGACGTCATCCGGTGTGGTGTCGTGACGCTGCAATCCTGGGCGGCGGACGTACCCACCCAGCGCGTCCCCCCACGGCGGCTCCTCGGTCATCGGCCCTCCCGGAGGTGTCCGGTCAGTCGCTCGCGGAGTTCGCCGCCGAGACCCATGCCATCGAGTGAGGCCTGCAGCGGCGACACCAGCTCGACGTCGTCGACGGTGGTGGAGCCGGAGAACACCGACGGGTGCGCTCGTACCACGAACAGGTCCGCGGTGCTCCGTCGGCCGGCGCGGAAGGAGTCGCCGAGCAGCTGCGTCGTGACCCGGACGTCCTCGACCCACAAGACCGTCGGGCCGTCCACGTCGATGCCGAGCGCGTCGAGCGCGGCCCAACCGGACAGCGCCCACCGCTGCCCCGACGCTCTGCCGGCCGACACGAGTCGATCCACGTCACGATGGTCGCCCCGCAGGAACGCCGCTCCGGGGCGGTCCGCCGGCGCCGTGGCACGGCCGGCTTCAGCGATCAGTGCGAGGTCGTGCGGCTCGCCAGCGTTGGTCTCCACGAACCGACGGAGACGTCCCCGCCAGTCCGCGGCTTCGCGACCCCACTCGCGGACGGTGTCGTCCCCGAGCTCGAGGCGGGCCGCGACACCGGCCATCGGGTCACTCAGCGTGCGGAGGTCGAAGTCGAGTTCCCATCCGCAGGCGATCGCGAGTTCGGCGAGGTCGTCAGCTCTGGGCACCGCTCCGCCGAACAGGCGGTACAGCGTCGGTCGACTGATCCCGCTCCGGAGCGCGAGCTCACCCACGCCGTGTCCGCCAGATTCTCGGAACACGGACAGCGCTGCACGAAAGTCCATGCCGCAGAGTGTATCAACAATGAGACACCCACCACCAGCGTCTCACTCGTGAGACGCTGGTGGTGAGCGGCTCAGACGGCCACGGACTCCAGCGTCGACGCCAGCGGGTCGAAGTCCTCCGGCAGCGACGGGATCGGCGCCACGGTCGACTCGACCTCGACGAACGACCGTCGCTCGACGGACTCCTCGACAGCGACCATCGCATCGAGCACGTGGTAGCCGACGTGCCCGGTCGCGATGTGCGCTCCCCCGCCCCGGATCGCCCGCGCCATGTCCAGCACGCCCAGGCCACGTCCGACCGTCGGTTCCTCGTCGAGCACCGTCTCCCACTGTTGCTCGAACGGGAACGACGCCCCGACCGGGATCGGCCGTGCGATGCGGATCGGGTGCCCGCCACCGAACGTGTTCGGGTCCGGCAGCACGATGGTGCCCTCGGTGCCGTTCACCTCGAACACCCCGTGCCGGAACAGGGGCGTGTCGAACGACAGCAGCGACTGCGCGTTGCCGCCCTGCTCGAACGAGGTCAGCACGGACACGTGGGTGGGCACCTCGACCGGGAACTCCTGCCCGGCGTTCGGACCGACGACCAGCGACCGGGTGTCGCGGGACTTCGAGCCCGTGGCGACGACGGACTCGATCGGGCCGAGCAGGTGCACGAGGGCGGTGAAGTAGTACGGGCCGATGTCGAACAGCGGACCGGCACCCTTGGCGTACAGGAACGAGGCGTTCGGGTGGAACACGTCGGGGCCCTGCCACTGCATGCTCGTGACCGCGGTCAGCGGGGTGCCGATCGCACCGGAGGCGATCGCGCGCTTGGCGGTCTGCCACCCCGGGCCGAGCACGGTGTCGGGCGCGATGCCGAGCTTGAGCCCGAGCTCGTCCGCCAGCGCCACCAGACCCGCGGCCGAGGCCCGGTCGACCCCGATCGGCTTCTCGCTCCACACGTGCTTGCCCGCGCGCAGTGCCGCGGTCGAGACCTCGACGTGGGTGGCGGGCAGCGTCAGGTTGATCACGATCTCGACGTCCGCGTCCGCCAGCACGTCGTCGCCGGTGCCCGACGCCGGCACGCCCCACTTCGCCGCCGAGGCAGCCGCCCGCTCGGTGTCGATGTCGCCGATGCGGACGACCTCGACGTCGGGGAACGTCGTCAGGTTGGTCAGGTACTGCTCGCTGATCATGCCGGCACCGATGAACCCGATGCCGACCCGGCCCGTGCGGGTCATGCGGACACCTCCGCTGCGGCCGGAGCGGACAGCGTGGACGCCAGCCACCGGTAGGACTGGGCGACCCCGTCGAACACGTCGCCGTCGAAGCCGTCGAACTCGATCACCGCGTACTCCAGCGCCGTCGCGGCGGCCAGTGCCTCGGCCAGGCGGACGTCGCCCTGCCCGGCCGGGGTCTGGTCGGTCGGGACCTCGGCGGTCGAGATGCCCTCGCGCATCGGGCCGTCCTTGACGTGCACGGCGACGATGCGGTCGCCGAGTTCCTGCACGAACGCGACGACGTCGATGCCGGCGGCGGACGCCCAGTACAGGTCGAGTTCGAGCACGACGCCCGGGTCGAGCAGCGACGCCAGCACATGCAGCGCGGGCTTGCCGTCGATGCGGGGCCGGAGTTCGTGGTCGTGGTTGTGGTACCCGACGCGCATGCCGTGCTGGGCGGCCTCGGCAGCGGCGGCGTTGAGGCGCTGTGCGACGCGCTCGACACCGTCGCGCGTGGTCCAGTGGTCCGGTCCGACGAACGGGTCGATGACGATCTCGATGCCGAGTGTCTTCGCCGCGGCGAACGTGTCAGCGTGGGACGGAGCCGTCATCACGGTGCCGTCGGGCAGCGGGATCGACTCCTCGACCAGGAACGCGTGCCCTGTCTTGGCGGCGATGCCGTGGGCGTCGAACGCGGCCTTGAGCTCGGGAGCGCGGTCGACGAACGCGAACGCCTCGACCGTGTCGAAGCCGATCTCGGCCAGGCGGCGGACGCCGCCGTCCAGGTCGGGCGCCAGGGCGGCGTTCACCGTGTAGAGCTGCAACGAGATGGCGGGAGCCATGTCGGGTCCTTTCCGTGGGTGGGTCAGGTGACTGCCTGGAGGCGCGGGGTGCGTCGACGACGCAGGTCGCGCCTCCAGGCTGGTGGCGTCGGTCAGCGGACCGACTTGATGGGGAAGATGACCAGCGCGCCGAGGATCACGGCGACGCCGGCGCCCCAGAGCATGAGCGTGTAGTTCTGCCCGGCGGTGCTGCCCACGTGGAGCAGGAACAGGCCGACGGCGGGTGCGAGCGACTGCGGCAGGGCGTTGGCGATGTTGATCACGCCGAGGTCCTTGCCGGGGCGATCGGCGTTGGGGAGCACGTCGACGATCAGCGCCGTGTCGATGGCGGTGTAGACGCCGAACGCGAAGCCCATGATGACCTCGGCGACGTAGAAGCTCTCGACGGTGTCCGAGTGCGCCAGGACGATCAGACCGACGGCGGTCAGTGCGGTGGAGCTCCAGACGAAGACCTTGCGCCGGGCGAGCCGGTCGGACAGCCAGCCCGAGATCGCCGCGGCGATCATGAGGGCGATCGTGTAGAGCAGCACGCCGAAGGCGACTGCGGCGACGGCCTTGGCCGGCTCGAGCCCGATGTGCTTCTCCATGTAGAGCACGCGGTAGGTCGTGAACATGAACGTGCCGAAGGTGATGAGGAAGCGGCCCCACCAGGCGAGCCCGAAGTCGGGGTTCTTGATCGGGTTCGTCCAGAACGACGAGATCAGGTTCAGCCAGGTGAACTTCTTGAGCGTGTAGGTCGGCAGTTCGTCCTTCGCGACGAAGCAGTAGACCAGGATCAGCACGATCGCCAAGATGCCCGGGGCGATGAACAGCAGCGGGACGTTGCCCACCAGGTACACGGCCAGGTAGATGCCGGCCAGGATCGCCAGGTTCTGCGCGAGCGCGATGACGCTCGACGCCTTCCCGCGCTGCAACTCGGGGACGTTGTCCGCGAAGCTCGCGGTCAGCGCCGCGAAGACCGCGTTGGCAGCGATCTGCGCGACGAGCCAGCCCAGCGTGAGCTGCAGCTGGTTCGTCGAAAAGGCGAGCCAGACGAGCGAGACCATGAAGACGACCAGGCCCCCCACCATCCACGGGCGCCGACGGCCCCACCGGGTGCGGGTGCGGTCCGACAGCGCGCCGGCGAGCGGGTTCGCGAGCAGGGCACCGAATGCGCCGATCGGCAGGACTGCGCCGACCACGAGCTCCGGGTTCTCCGGGTTGATCTGCGATGCCTTGAGCGACATGCTCACGAACACCGGTGTGAGCAGTGCTGCGAACAGACCGAACTGCGCCAGGCTCAGCCCCCACAGGTAGCCGCGGGTGACGCGCTGGGTGGCGACCGGCTGGGTGATCCCCTCCGCCGCGAGCGCTGCTGCCGCTGCGGTGGATTCGGGGGACGCGGTTGATGCGATCCCGTGCTTCTCGTTCGACGTCGGTGTCGACATGACTCCTCCTCGAGTCATCAGGGGCATCGCTGCCCTCCAATACCTAGTGCTGGTAGGTGATCGGGAATGTAGCACCGAAAACCCCCGTGTGGAAGTTTTTGTTCGCATTGTTGCGGTCTCCATGGCCGCTGCTGTGCGGCCGGTAGGGTCGTCGCCGTGAGCTCCAGCGACACACCCGGCCCCCGGGGCCCCTACGCCAAGGGGGTGCAGCGCCGGCAGGAGATCCTCGACCAGACGCTCGAGGTGATCGAGTCGCGGGGCATCGACGGCGCCTCGTTGCGGGCGATCGGCGAGGCGATCGGGGTCTCGCACGCGGCACTCCGGCACTACTTCTCGTCCCGCGAGGCCCTGTTGGTCGAGGTCCTCCGACAGCGTGACCAGGAATCGGTGCGGGCGGTCGAGCACCTGCCGGGTGTGTTCGACCGGCTGACCGCGTCCGCCAACGACAACGTCCGCGAGCCCGCGCTCGTGACGCTGTACACGACGCTGCTCGGCGCGTCGGTCGAATCCGGGAACGAGACGGCCAGGGACTTCTTCTCGGCACGGTTCGAGCAGGCGCGCACCGACTTCGCCACGCTGCTCCGCGACGAACTCGCCGCGTCCGGCCGGCACTCCGACGCCGACCTCGACCAGGTCGCCTCGCTGATCATCGCGGCGTTCGACGGCCTGCAGGTGCAGTGGTTGCTCGACCGGCGGATCGACATCGCCGGCACGCTCCGGCTGCTCGAACGCGTGCTCTGACCGGTGCGGATGTGGCAGGGTCGAGCCCATGACGCTGCCCGCCGACGCGCACGTGCACAGCCAGTTCTCCTGGGACGCCGGTTCGGCACCCGACTCCGCAGACCTGATGTGGCGAACCTGCGCCCGGGCGATGCGCATCGGGCTGCCGGCGCTGGTGTTCACCGAGCACCTGGACCTCGAGGACGCCTGGAAGGTGGACGAGGGCGACTTCACCCACCACGAGACGAAGTACGTCGACGCGGACGGCATCGTGCGACTGCCGGTGTTCGACCTGGACGGCTACCGGGAGCAGATCGACCGGTGCCGGCACGCGTTCCCCGACCTGCGGATCCTGACCGGGCTGGAGTTCGGACAGCCGCACCTGTGGGAGTCGGCGGCGTCCTCCGTGCTCGACTCGGGTGCGATCGACCGGGTGAACGGCTCGCTGCACATGCTGCCGTTCCACGACGGGCTGCGCGCAGAGCCGATGACGCTCTACCGGCACCGCCCGGCGGCCGACGTGGTGTGGGCGTACCTGGACGAAGTCCCGCGCATGGTCGACGGGTCGAGCGTGTTCGAGGTGTTCACGCACATCGACTACGCGGTCCGCGCCTGGCCCTCCGAGACCGAGGGACCCTTCGACCCCCGGGCGTTCGAGGACGGGTTCCGGGCGGCGATGCGGGCGATCGCGCGGTCCGGTCGTGCGCTCGAGATGAACACCCGCCGGCTGTGGTCGTGGATCCCGGAGTGGTGGGCCGACGAGGGCGGACGCGCGGTCACCTTCGGCAGCGACGCGCACACACCCGAGGTCCTGGCACACGGGTTCCCCGAGGCCGTGGCGATGCTCGAGCACTTCGGGTTCCGGCCGGGCCGTCGCCCCGAGGACCCCTGGACCCGACGGTGATCGCGTGAAGACCTCCGAGACCCGTCGTCGCCTGCGCGCCGCGACATCCGGATCACGGGCATCCGCCGACCACACGACGACACGTCCTTCGAGACGCGCGCGACGCGGCTGCGTCCGGGTCGATAGGCACCGAGTCGGCCCGCCGCCCGAGATCGACTGACGACCATGGACGCCCACGTGCAGTCACTCGCAGCGGTGCACGTCCGCACCAGGGTCGTCGAGGATGCGCTGGTGGTGGTGGCCGATGCCGACCTCTGGCACGAGCCGACCAGCGAGTTGCGTCGGGAACCAGCTCCCGGGGACTGCCCGCCTCGGGGCGATCGCGTCAGCGCGATCGGGAGCGGAGTGCACTGTCCAGACGCGACCGCCACGCGACGCCACTCGGGTACCGGCTGACCCCGATCGAGCTCGTTTCCAGACCCTTGCAAGGCGTCCGTCACTGACAGCTTGTGAGGATCCGTGACGAGGTCCTCGTCGGCACGATTCCGAACTGCGCCGCGCACTCGGCTGACCGTTCCGTGTACCCGCGGACGACGTCGGGACGTACACCTGGCCTCCCGCCGGTCAGCGCCGGCGTGCGAGGACCGCGCCGTGCAGGCGCGGCCGGTCAGCGGGAACGCTGCGGGTGTGGGTGTCGTGGATCCCGAGTGGTGGGCCGACGAGGGCGGACGCGCGCTCACCTTCGGCAGCGATGCGCACACACCCGAGGTCCTGGCACACGGGTTCCCCGAGGCCGTGGCGATGCTCGAGCACTTCGGGTTCCGGCCGGGCCGTCGCCCCGAGGACCCCTGGACCCGCTGAGCCCGTCCCCGCCGGCCCCGGGCGTTCGATCCGGAGCTCGGAGGAGCTCCTCGGCTGGCCACGCTCATCGTGTGGCGGCGCCACCGAGGTGTCGGGCGAAGAAGCGTGCGGCCTCGTCACCCGCGAAGGCCGGCACCCCGGTGTGGCCCCCGGTGTTGGCGGAGAGGGTCTTCTCCGCGGAGCCGAAGGCATCGAAGAGCTCCAACGACCGGGCTCGGTCGTTGCCGGCGTCGTCCCACTGCAGGAGGACGTGCAGCGGGGCCGAGACGCCGCGGGCCTCTTCGATCGTCGTGCGGGGCACGTAGCTGCCGGCAAAGAGACCGGCTGCGGCGACGCGTGCGTCGATCGCCGCGAGACGGGTGCCCACAGCGATCACCCCACCGGACACACCGACCGCTCCACCGACCTCGGGGAGGTCGAGTACTTCATCGAGCATGGTCTGCCATTCCGGCACCACCGCGTCGACGAGGGGGAGGACCAGTCGGTCGATGGTGTCTTCGGTCGGCGGGGTTCCTGCGGCGAGTGAGGCTGCGAGGTCTGCCCGGGCTCGATCCGAACCGGGGAGCGGCGGACGCCCACCCGTCCCGGGCATCTCGAGCGTGGCCACTGCGAAGCCATCTGCGGCTGCTGCGCGCGCACGCGCTGCCAGGCGCGGGTACATCCGTTGCGTCCCGAGGCTGCCCGGTTGCCCCAGCACGATGATCGGTGCGGGCTCGGATGCGGACACTGTGGCAGGCGTCCAGAGGAGGCCCGGGATGTCACCGATCGTGAATGCGCGTTCGGAGACGGCGTCGTCGAGGGTCTGCTGTGCGGTGAAGTGCATGGTCGCGCCTTTCGGGAGTGCTGTTGATCAGCGGCGCTCCCGGACGACCTGCCGTCCGACCGTGACTCCCAGGGGAAGCACCATCGTCAATTCGTTCACGGGTGCCACCTCCTCCGGTTGCTGCACGGGTGCCGAACGGTACCAGAGCACGCAGCGGTCGCGCGCGGGCGGAGCTCGACCCGTGGCGCCGCATCGGTCATCGCGCTGTCGACTCGCGACCGCTGCGCTCAGCTGGTTCGGAGACCGGCGAGGATGAGGTCGACGCCGGCGGTGAACTGCAACCGGTCGTCGTGCACGTCGAGTCCCGCCGCGAGACCGCGCATGAAGGGGAACGTCGCCGGGTCGAGCTGTTCCCACTGGACGGCGATCCCGCGGAGGACCGCGGTCCGGTCCGTGTGACGCCCGAGCAGCCGCGCTCCTGCCGCGTACTGTCCGGCCAGACCCAGCACGGAGTTCACCAGTGTCGAGACCGCGTCGAACTGCGCGGGCTCTGCCACGCCGAGTTGTCGGATGCGTTGCCCGATCGTCTCGAAGAGCTGGATGACGGCGATCTGCCACGGTTCCCGGACGAGCTGCGCTCCGAGCCAGGGGTGGGCGTCGATCGCGTCGAACACCGCGAGTGCTGTGGCCCGGATCGCGCTGGCCGGATCCGGGTGAGCGGGGGCCTCGGCGATCGCGCCGGCGATGATCCGCTCAGCCGCCGCGCTGAGCAACTCGTCCTTGTTCGCGACGTGGTGGTAGATCGCTCCCGGTCCGGTCGCGAGGCGGGCGGCGAGCAGCCGGAACGTCAACGCGTCCTCACCCTCCGCGTCGAGGATCTCGATCGCCGCGTCGACGAGACGCTCCTGTGACAGCGGGTCTGTTCGTCGCACGGGGCGCGTCCTGTTGCTGGGCACGGTCCATCTTGACACGTCGTGGAACGTCGTTCCATACTTCTTCTGGAACGCCGTTCCAACGAGCATCGGACGGATGCCGTCACCGCGAAGGAGTACCGATGTCCGAAACGACCAGACCCGGGGTGTTGCTGATGATGCGGGCGGTCCCCGGCGAAGGCGATGCGCTCGCGCAGCTGCTGACCGACGTCCACGACGAAGCGGACGCCGATGGCCCGGTCGACTGGCTCGTCATGCGCGAGGACGAGGATCGAGACGTCATCCGGATCGTCGAGTTCTACCGCGACCAGGAGTCGTTCGACCGTCACTACGCCGAGTCGAACACCGAGGTCGAGCAGCGGCACGAGCGGATCATCGACCTGCTCGGGGCCGCTCCCGAGCGCGTCCTGCTGCACCCGGTCGCCTCGAGCTGACGTTGAGCCCACAGCGCCCCTCCGGCGCACGTCGCACCCCCGCACACACACCGCGCCCCGTCGCTGCGGGGCGCGGTGTCCGTCAGGGAGTGCGATGCGGTCAACGGACGCGGCGAGCGCCGCGCGGACTCACGACGACAGCAGCCGAGCGACGATCGCGCCGTGCGGGCGCGGCCGGTCACCCGGAACGCTGCGGGTGTGGGTCTCGAGCACCTCGAAGCCCGCTGCGTCGAGGACTGCGGCGAGCGCCGCGGGCGACCAGCGCCACGCGGTGGTGACCGCGTGGTCGAAGGGCTCCACGGCAGCGCCGGTGAAGAACCCGACGAGCAGTCCCCCACCGGGTTCGAGGACCCGCGCGAACTCGGCGAGCACGGCTGGCAGCGCCGCGGGCTCGTGGTGGATGAGCGAGTACCAGGCGAGCACGCCGGCGAACGCGTCGTCCGGAGCGGTCAGGGCGCCGAGGTCGCCGACCTCGAAGGTCAGGGCCGGGGACGACCGGCGTGCGTGGTCGACGAACACCGGGACCGCGTCCACCCCGACGGCGTCGCACCCGCACTCGACCAGGTGCGCGGTCCAGTGCCCTGGTCCGCACCCGGCGTCGAGCACGGCGCCGTCCAGGCCCCGCGCCCACCTGGTCACCAGGTGCTCGTCAGCGGGGTGGACGTGCGCCATCGTGCCGAGCTGCTGCGCGTACTCTGCCGCCCGTTCCGTGTACCGGCGGACGACGTCGTGACGTACCACGGGCCTCCCGTCAGAAGTGCATACGGCCCCGTGCCGCTTCGATCTCGGCCTGGCGGAGGGCCTCGGCGACCTCCGGGTCCGACCCCTCGAACCGGCGGGACCGCGCACCGAGATCGGTGGACCGGTGCAGCAGGAACCAGAGCACCAGCAACGCCGTCAGCACGATCCCGGCCCCGATCCACCACCACATGGTGATCACCGTACGCGACGGGGTACGGGGACCGCCCGCAAGCACAGCGCCCCGTCAGTACAACTGGACCCATGACCTCTTCAACGCGATCGCCGCTCGGCGTCACGCTCGTCGACGGCGGCGCCAACGTCGCTCTCTTCTCCACCACCGCCGACCGTGTCGAGTTCTGCCGCTTCGACGACGACGGGACCGAGCACCGCACGGAGCTCACCCACCGCACCGGCTACACCTTCCACGACATCGTGCCCGAGGTCACCGTCGGCACCCGCTACGGCTTCCGCGTGCACGGCCCCTGGGACCCCGCGAACGGCCTGCGCCACAACGCCGCCAAGCTCCTGCTCGACCCGTACGCCACCGCGATCGACGGCACCTACGAATGGGGCCAGGCACTGTTCGGCCACGACATGGAACACCCCGACCAGATCGACGACACCGACTCGGCGAGCGCGATGCCGAAGTCCGTGGTGGCCGACCGCACGTTCGACTGGGAGGGCGACACCCACCCGGGCACGAGCCTGGCCGACAGCGTCGTGTACGAGGTGCACGTCAAGGGCTTCACGAAGCAGCACCCCGACGTCCCCGAGGAGATCCGCGGCACCTACGCCGGCCTGGCACACCCGGCGGCGATCCAGCACCTGGTCGACCTGGGCGTGACGGCGGTCGAGCTGCTGCCGACGCACCAGTTCGTGCAGGACTCGACCCTGCTCGACAAGGGCCTGCGCAACTACTGGGGCTACAACTCCATCGGGTTCTTCGCGCCGCACGACGAGTACTCGTCCTCGGGCACGGCCGGCCAGCAGGTCGCGGAGTTCAAGCAGATGGTGAAGGCCCTGCACGCCGCGGGGCTCGAGGTCATCATGGACGTGGTCTACAACCACACCGCCGAGGGCAACCACATGGGCCCGACGCTCTCGTTCAAGGGCATCGACAACCCGTCGTACTACCGCCTGGTCGAGGACGACGGGTCGAGCTACTTCGACACCACGGGCACGGGCAACTCGCTCAACGTCGCGCACCCGACCGCACTCGGGCTGATCGCGGACTCGCTGCGCTACTGGGTCGAGGAGATGCACGTCGACGGCTTCCGCTTCGACCTGGCCACCACGCTGACCCGTCAGGACAACGAGGCCAGCCGCCGCTCGGCGTTCCTCGACATCATCCACCAGGACCCCGTGCTGCGGACGGTCAAGATGATCGCCGAGCCGTGGGACACCGCCGGCTACCAGGTGGGTGGGTTCCCCGCCGAGTGGTCCGAGTGGAACGGCAAGTACCGCGACGACATGCGCGCGTTCTGGCGCGGCGACGAGGGCATCCTGGGCGACGCCGTCCAGCGGTTCCTGGGCAGCCCCGACGTGTACGAGGGGTCGCGCCGCGCACCGGTCTGCTCGGTCGACTTCGTCACCGCACACGACGGGTTCACGCTCGCCGACCTGACGATGTACGCCGACAAGCACAACGAGGCGAACGGTGAGGACAACAACGACGGCGAGAGCAACAACACCTCGTTCAACGGCGGCATCGAGGGGCCGACCGACGACGGCGCCGTGAACGACTACCGCGACCGGCAGCGTCGGAACTTCCTCGGCACGCTGCTGCTGTCCGCCGGTGTGCCGATGATCCTGGGCGGCGACGAGATCGCCCGGTCGCAGGGCGGCAACAACAACGCCTACTGCCACGACGACGCGATCTCGTGGTTCGACTGGGCCGCTGCCGACCAGGACCTGCTGGCGTTCACCCGCTCGGCCATCGCCTTCCGCAAGGAGCACGTGGCGCTGCGTCCGGAGTGGTACCGCACGGCACCCGGTGACTCGCCGTCGACGGTGTCGGTGCTGCGCGCGGACGACGCGGGCTTCGAGGACGCCGACTGGGCCGACGTCGGCAACCGCGCCGTGATGCTCGTACTCGAGCAGGGCGACGACACGGTGGCCGTGCTGCTGAACGCGTCCGAGACGACGATCGAGTTCACCCTGCCCGCCAAGCCGGGCGGTGGGACGTGGTCGCTCGGGCTGTCGAGCGACCCGGACCAGCGGGTCGACGGCGACGCCGCGACCCTGCTGGTGCGCGACGCGTCGTTCACCGCGCTGGTCTAGGCGTTCCCACCCCGCGGACAGGAGGCTCGGTGCCAGCTGGCACCGGGCCTCCTGTCCGTGAGTCCGTCAGTCCGTCAGTCCCGACCGTTAGGTTCGTCCCGTGGTCCTCCTCGCGTTCGCCGTCGTCTGCGCACTCGGCTACGTCGCCCTGCGGCGACGCGACCGCCGGATGCTCCGCAACGGCGTCCTGCTGCTCGGTGCGCTGTTCTTCGGCGTGCTCGGCGTGGTCGAGGTGGTCGCGACGCGGTTCCCCGCCGTCCAGGTCCTGCTGGTCGGTGCGATCCTGCTGTTCCCCGTGGGGGTCGTCGTGCTCGCCGGGTTCCTCATCGCGAACGGCGTCCGGATGTTCCGGCGCGAGGGCCGCAGCCTCGGCAACCTGCTGTCACTCGTGGTCGGCTTCGGTCTGGTCGTCGTGATCGCCGCACTCGCCGTGCTGTTGCGCTCGGGGTCGACGTTCGGCGAGGCGGCGTTCCTGCTCGTGCTCGCCGTCGCCGGGTACGTCGGCATCGTGTTCCTCGTCTTCCTGCTCTCGGCCCTGGTGTACGGGCACGTCGACAAGCCCCGCGAGGCCGACGTGGTCGTCGTCCTGGGCTCCGGCCTGGTGCGCGGGCAGGTCCCCCCGCTCCTGCGGTCCCGACTCGACAAGGGCATCGCGGTGTGGCGGCACTCGGTCGCGCGGGGCCGGTCGACGGTGATGATCCCGTCCGGCGGACAGGGTCCCGACGAGTCCCGCGCCGAGGGAGCGGCCATGGCCGAGTACCTCGTGGCGCAGGGGGTCCCCGAGACCGCGGTCCTGCCCGAGACCCGGTCGACGAACACCGACGAGAACCTGCGGTTCTCGCAGCGCGTGCAGCAGGACGGGGGGCTGACCGGGTCGGTGGTGGTGGCGACGAGCAACTACCACGTCATGCGGGCGGCGATGCTGGCGCGGAGCATCGGCAGCGACGCCGAGGTCGTCGGGGCCCGCACCGCCCGCTACTACGTGCCGAGTGCGTTCCTGCGGGAGTTCGTGGCCGTCGTCGCCGCGCACCGGGTCGCGCACGCCGTGGCGCTGGCTGCGGTCGTGGCGTTCTGGGTGTGGGTCGTCGTCACCGAGGTCGTCTGACCCGCACCGTCCGCCGTCG
This sequence comes from Microbacterium sp. M1A1_1b, assembly GCF_053345565.1. Lineage (NCBI taxonomy): Bacteria > Bacillati > Actinomycetota > Actinomycetes > Micrococcales > Microbacteriaceae > Microbacterium > Microbacterium sp. M1A1_1b. Next base: position 402,829 of record NZ_JBKFAJ010000002.1, on the reverse strand, counting down.
CACGTCAGTGCGCTGCGAGGAACCGGTCGATCGCCGCCCAGGTGTCCTGCGGCGCCTCGAGGTGCGGCAGGTGTCCTGCTGCCGGGACCTCGACGAAGGCCGCGCCCGGGATCGCGGCTGCGAGCGCGCTGCCGTACCCCGGCGTGACGATCTGGTCACTCGCACCCCAGACCACGAGCGTCGGGACGGTGATCGCTCGGAGCCGCTCAAGCAGCGATGGGTCGCTCATCCCGCGTCCCGCGAGGGCGGCCATCGTGGCACCGTTCGACTGCTGGACGGCACGCTGCTCGTCGGTCGCCGCGGCCGGGTCCCGGTAGCCGCGCTCGGGGTCGTGCCAGGCGGCCTCGGCCAGCCCGCGGGCGTCGAGCGCGAAGAAGTCGGCGACGGGCTCCCCCGGCACCACGACTCCGACGGCGTCGATCACGACGACCGCGCCGAGCACACCCGCGAACCGGTCGTCCGCCGCCGCCTGCACCGCGATCTCGAGGGCGATCCACCCGCCGATCGACGAGCCGACCACGACGGCGTCCCGGTCACCGTCCGTCAGGAGTCGCTCCAGGTACAGCGCCGCGAGGTCCGCCACCGAGGCGATGTCCTCGGGGCGCTCAGTGCCCTCCCAGCCCGGGTGCGTGGGCGCGACGGCGTGCATCGTCGGGGCGAGGTGCGCCACGATCGGTGCGACGGTCATCGGTCCACCGCCCCCGTGCAGCACGAGTGCGGTCCGGGTGGGGTCCGTGGTGGTGGGGTTCATCGTCGCGTCCTGTCTCAACATGTTTATCTACGTGTGTTGATACGGTAGCACCATGACGACGGACCTGGAACGACTCGGGCAGGCGATCAAACGCACGCAGTGGCGCAACCACCGCACGATGGACACGGCGCTCCACCACGTCGGCGTCACCCTGGTGCAGTGGGACGCGCTGCGGGCGATCGACCGGATGCCCGGCGCCTCGGGCCACGACCTGGCAGTCGCGACGTTCCAGAGCGATCAGGCGTTCGGCACGCTCGCCACCCGCATGGTCGACCGCGGGCTGATCGTCCGGTCGGCGGGACAGGGACGGCGGATCGAGCACGCGCTGACGCCGGCCGGCCGCTCGGCCCTCGACCAGGGACACCGGATCGCCGGCCAGGTGCTCGACGACCTCTTCGCGCCGCTCGGCGAAGCCGAGCGGCGGACGCTGGCCGATCTGCTGGGCCGGTTGGCGGGGTGAGGCCGACACCGGCGATGAGACGGGAGGCCCGTGGCGGGGCCGCCGCGCGCCTCCTGTCCGTCAGGCGGTCGCGGTCAGCGGGCCGCGGTCGCCTCGCGGGCGGCAGCCTCGGCCGCGACCCAGGCGAGCATGCCGCACTTGACGCGCATCACGAACTTCGAGACGCCGTGGAAGGCGACCAGGTCCTCGAGCACGTCCTCGTCGGGCTCGCCGACACCGCGGGAGCGCATCATCGTGCGGAACTCCTCGGTCAGGGCGAGCATCTCCGGCACGGTGCGACCGACGGCCATGTCCGTGAGCACCGAGGCGGACGCCATCGAGATCGAGCAGCCGTCACCCTGCCAGGCGATCGCCGCGATGCGGTCCGTGCCGGGCTCGAGGCGCACGCTGACGGTGATCTCGTCGCCGCAGGTCGGGTTCCGTTCGAAGTGCGAGGCATCGGCGTCGGGCAGCGCGGTGTCGCCGTGCCGGGCCTTGGCGTGGTCGAGGATCACCTGCTGGTACAGGGAGTCGAGGGCGTTCACGCGGTGACCCCCTCGGTCGGTGCGTCGGCGCCGAAGTACCCGCGGACCTCGCCGACGGCACGGACGAACCGGTCGACGTCCTCGTCGGTCGTGTAGACGTACGAGCTGGCGCGGCTGGTCGCGGTCAGTCCCAGTCGGCGGTGCAGCGGTTGGGCGCAGTGGTGGCCCGAGCGGACGGCGATGCCCTGGGCGTCGAGGTACTGCGACACGTCGTGCGCGTGCACGCCGGCGACGTCGAACGACACCAGTCCGGAGCGCGGGACCCCGGCGGGCGGGCCGACGACCGTGACGCCGGGAACCTGCGCGAGCCCGTCGAGCATGCGTTGGGCGAGGTGCTCCTCGTGCGCGCGGACGCGCTCCATGCCGATGCCCTGCAGGTAGCGGACGGCCTCGGCGAGCGCGACGGCCTGGGACACGGGCTGGGTGCCGGCCTCGAAGCGCTCGGGCGCGGGCATGAAGTCGGTGTGCTCCATCGTCACGGTGGTGATCATCGAGCCCCCGGTGCGGAAGGGCGGCAGCGCGTCGAGCAGCTGCTGACGGCCCCACAGCACGCCGATGCCGTTCGGGCCGAGCATCTTGTGTCCGGAGAACGCGGCGAAGTCGACGTCGAGCGCCCGTACGTCCAGCGGCCGGTGCGGAGCGGACTGGCACGCGTCGAGGACGACGAGGGCCCCGACGGCGTGGGCAGCCGCCACGACCTCGGCGACGGGGGCGATCATGCCCGTGACGTTCGACACGTGGGCGATCGCGACGACCTTGGTGCGCTCGGTGATCAGTGCGCGGGCGTCGTCGGCGCTCCAGCAGCCGGTGTCGTCGACGGGCACCCACCGCAGGGTCGCGCCGGTGGCGATCGCGAGTTCCTGCCACGGGACCAGGTTGGCGTGGTGCTCGGCCTCCGTCACCAGGACCTCGTCGCCCACGGTGAGCCGGAAGCGCTCGGCCGCGGCTCCCCCGCGCCCTCGGCTGGCGTTGACGATGCCGTACGCCACCAGGTTGAGGGCGTCGGTCGCGTTGGCGGTCCAGACGACCTCGGAGGGGCTGGCCGCGCCGACGAAGCCGGCGACGGTGGCGCGGGCGTCCTCGTACGCGTCGGTGCTCAGGGCGGCGAGGGTGTGTGCGCCGCGGTGCACGGCCGCGTTGTCGTGCTCGAGGAACCGGCGTTCGGCATCGAGCACCTGCCGGGGGCGCTCGGCGGTGGCGCCGGAGTCCAGGTACGCCAACGGGAAGCCGTTCACCTGCTGGTCGAGGATCGGGAAGTCGCTGCGGATCCGTCGGGTCTCGGCGTCGGTGAGCGGGCGGTCTGGCGCGTGGATCGTCACGGGGATGGTTCCTCCTGCTGTCGTCGGGGACAACCGCTCCATGGTCCCCGTTGTTCCGGCCCGAGTCCAGCCGGGCTGCTGCCGGGCAGCGGTCGGCCCCGGTGCCGTGCTGGCTCCGGGGCCGTGTCGGTGCTGGTCGGTGCCGGCGCGACTACTGGTTGCCGATGTGCTTGTCGGCCGAGTCGCGGGCGCCGTCGATCTTGTCGTCGAACTTGCCGCCGGTGGCCTTCTTCACCGCGTCGGCCACGCCGTCGAGGACCTTGTCGCTGACGTCCTCGGCCTTCTCGCTCTTGAGCGCGTCCTGGACCTTGCCGTCCTTCAGGAACTCCTGCGCCTTCTTGGTGATGTCGTCGAACCCCGCCATGTGCGTGCCTCTCGCTCCGACGCGGGGCCCGCTGCCCCGGCGTGTGCGGCCGATGGTAGGCCTCCGGCGGCTCCCCGGTGCGCGCGCGCGGTTCGGCGCCGAGTCTCGGCCCCGCGGACAGAACTCGGCTTCCGGACGCCGCACAGTGTCCGCCAGGCCGAGACTCGGCGAGCGCCCGGGCCAACCGGGGCCGCGCGGGGCCGCGCGGGCCGCGCGGGGCCGCGCGGGCGTCAGGCCATCTGTGCGCTGCGACGGCGCGCGAGCACGAACCCGACCGCGACCGACCCGGTGACCGCCAGCAGCGACGGGATCAGGATGTCGGTGCCCTGCTGGGTGAACTCCACGACGAGCACGAGCGCGGTGAACGGCGCCCGCATCGTCGTCGCCAGGAACGCCGCGGCACCGATGAACGCGAAGGACGCCAGCCCCGGGCCGTCCGCCGGCCAGAGCAGCAACCACGCACCGCCGAGGAACCCGCCGAACGCCGACCCGATGGCGATCGACGGCGTCAGGGTGCCCCCGACCGCGCCGGCGCCGATCGTGGCCGAGGTGGTGATCGTGCGGACGATGCCGAGCACCAGCAGGAACAGGATGGGCGCCATCCCCATCGTGGTGCCGTCGTCGAGCGAGGTGTTCATCGCCAGCACCCCGAGCGCCCGCCCGTTGCCCAGGATGTCCGGGAACGGCACGGCGATCAGCCCGACCATCGCGAACACCAGGGGCAGGACGACGAGCAGGTGCCACCCCTTCGGCGCGAGTCCCTGCAGCCGGTTCGTCAGCTTCACGAACCCCACCCCGGCCAGGCCGAGCACCGGCCCGACGACGATCGCCCAGACGAGCAACGACGGCGACATCGGCATCGCGGGCACGTGGTACAGCACCTCGTCGGGGATCGCCAGGCGTGCGACCAGTGCCGCGATCGCACTCGTGGCGAACGCCGGCAGCGCGGTCGACAGGGTGAGTTCGCCGAGCAGGACCTCGACCGCGAACAGCGCCCCACCGAGTGGTACGTCGTACACGGCAGCCAGGCCCGCGGCGGCACCGCACGCCACCAGGATCTTCGTCTCGCGTTCGGTCAGGCCGGCCCGGCGGGTGACGACCTGCGCCAGCCAGGCACCGATCTCGCGCGGCGCGACCTCTTTGCCGATCGATGCGCCGAGCCCGACCGCCAGGATCTGCACGCCGGAGTTCGCCAGGGTCACCAGGGACGGCATCCGCTTGCCCCCCACGGCTGCCGTCACCGCGACGGTCGGACGCCCCCAGCGACGCAGCGCCCACCAGGCGAACGCGGTCAGGACACCGGCGGCGACGAGCGCCAGGAACCGGTTCGGCGCCGAGGGGGCGTCGGCTGCCTCGAGGTGCCCACCGAACGGGTACCCGAACGCGACGAACTGGATCAGCTGCAGCGCGAGCCACACCGCGACTCCGGCGATGCCGCCCGCGATGCCGACCAGTGCGGTGACGACGGCCAGCTTGACGGCCCAGATCGGTGTCGCGTGTGCAGCGTGCGGCATGTCAGGAACCCTACCGGTGGCCCGCGCCGCGCCCGCACCGGGACGAGCCTGCGGGCCGCCACCGCGCCCTAGGCTTGCGACCGTGCTCGACACCTCCGACCCAGGACACCCGCGCGCCTGGCAGCCCCTCGCCGGCAGCGCGCAGGCCGTCGTGCTCGAGGTCCTGCGTGCGGGCCCGCGCCCGCGCACCGAGCTCGCCGCCCGGCTCGGCCTGTCCGGTCCGAGCCTGTCGCGCATCACCCGTCCGCTGCTCGAGTCCGGGGTCCTGGTCGAGCGCGACGGCATCCAGCAGACCGGCACCGGCAGACCGTCCATCCCGCTCGACATCGACGCGGACGCACATCACTTCATCGGCGTGAAGCTCACCGGCGACGGACTGTTCGCGGTGTCGACCGACCACCGGGGTCGGGTGCTCACCGAACGCGAGGAACCCCTGCCGGACCGTGACGTGTCGGCCGTCGTCGCGCGCATCGCCGCAGTCGTCGCCGACGTCACCGCGACGGACAGCCGGATCCGGGCGCTCTGCGTCGCAGTCGGCGGCGCCACCGAGGGCCGCAGCACGATCCGGCGTGCACCGTTCCTGGGGTGGCAGGACGTCCCGCTCGCGGCCCTGCTCACCGCCGCCACGGGCCTGCCCGCGTCGGTGGAGAACGACGTCCGCGCACTCACCCACGCCGAGCACTGGTTCGGCGAGGGCCGTGACCACCGGTCCCTGGCGCTGCTGACCGTCGGCGCGGGCATCGGGCTCGGGCTGGTCGTCGGGGACGCCGTCGTCGACGGGGCGCACTCGACCGCGGGCAGCATCGGGCACCAGCGGCTCGGCGGTGCGGTCGGCGCATCCGACCTGCAGTGCGAGTTCGGCCACCGCGGCTGCGCGCGGGCGGTCCTCAGCGCACGCGCACTCGCCCTGACCGGCAGCCGGGCGCTCGACCGGACGGTGACGGCCGCCGAGTTGCTCGACGTCGCGCGACAGGGTGACCCCCGGGCCCGCACCGTCGTCGACACCGCCGCCGAGGCGCTCGGCCTGCTCGTCGCCGACGTCGTCAACGTCGTGGATCCCGAGGTCGTGCTGCTGTCCGGCGAGCTGGTCGGGATCGCCGAGGTCGGCCGCGATGCCCTCGACCGCTCCGTCGAGGCGGCTCGACACTGGTCCACCCCGGCCCCCACGCTGATCGCACAGCCGTTCCGGTTCAACGAGTGGGCCCGCGGCGCGGCCGCGGTCGCGATCCAGATGCACGCGCTGGGCGCCTGACACCGCACCCCACACCGGACGGGAGGCCCGGTGCCAGCTGGCACCGGGCCTCCCGTCCGGTCGTGGTCCGGACCACCCGCCTAGGTGAGCGCGAGCAGCGTGTTCACCTGCTCGTTCACCGCGGTGAGCGACGAGATCGGCTTGCCGTTGGCGTAGATGTCGTCGAACGCCGGCTGCACCAGCGCCTGCACGTCGGCCGGGTTGCGGGTGACCGGGAACAGGAACGTCGTCTTGTCGTCGACCTGCTCGGTGAACGCCGCGACGTCGAGCCCGCGCTTGGCGAACGCGGCCACCGCGGCGTCCGTGCCGGCCCGGCGTGCCGGGAACACGATGCCGGCACGACCGACGATCCGCTGCGCGGCGTCGCTGCCCAGGTACGCGACCCACTTCGCCGCGGCCTCGGGGTGCTTCGCCTGCTTGGTGATCGAGTCGCCCAGGCCGTTGAACATCGACGCACGATGCCCGACCGGACCCGACGGCGTCGGTGCGATGCCGACCGTGATGCCGGGCAGGTTGGCGTACGTGCCGATCATCCACGAGCCGTTGAACGACAGCGCGACCTTCTTCGACCCGAGCTGCACGTCCGGGCCGGTCGTGGTCGAGAAGACGCCGTACTTGGGCATGTAGCCCTTCTCGGCCAGCCCGAAGTACCACGAGATCGTCTTCTGGAACCCGGCGTCGTCGTAGCGGAACTTGTTCCCCCACGGGTTGCTGTTCGTGTAGTACCAGTCCGTCGACCCGGTGAACGGCGACCACTGCGTCTGCCCGAAGCCGTCACCGCCGCTGCCGTTCGCACTCATCCCGTAGACGGCGACGTCGTTCCTGTCGAAGCCGGGCTCGTCCCCGCGGCGGCCCTTGCCGTCGATGGTCAGGTGGGCGACGGCCTGCTCGAACGTGCCGCCGTCGTCGGGGTTCCACTGCAGGGCGGCCAGGTCCGCGGCGGAGTAGCCCGCCTTGGCGATGACCTTCTGGTCGTAGAACATCGCGATGGTGTCCCAGTCCTTGGGCGAGCCGTAGCGGTGGCCGTCCTTGCCCTTCCAGAGCTGTGCGAGCCCGGACTGGTAGTCGTCGTCGCGGATGGACGACGTCGCCTCGAGCTCGTCCAGCTTGTACAGCACGTCGAGGTCGGCGAACTGCGGGAACTTCGACAGGTGGTCGGTGAACACGTCGGGGGCGGTGCCGGCGATGAAGCCCGCGGTGAGCTTCGTCCAGTAGTCGGCCCAGCCGAGTTGGGTGATCTTGATCGTGATGTCCGGGTTCTCCTGCTCGAAGGCCTTCGCGACGGCCTGGTACGCGGGGAGCTGGTTCGCGTCCCACAGCCAGTACGACACGGTGCCGGTCGCGCCGCTCTTCGGGTTGACGGCACCGGGCGACGAGCACGCGGCGAGCGCACCGAGGGCCAGCGCCGAGGCGCCGCCGGCGAACAGCGAGCGACGGGTGATGGAGTTCGTCATGGTCGTGGGGTTCCCTACTTGATGCCGGAGAAGCCGATGGAGTTGACGATGCGCTTGGCGAAGACGCCGAACAGCACGATCATCGGGAGCGCGGCCACCAGGGTCGCCGCCATCAGGCCCGCCCAGTCGGTGCCGGACTGCGGGGACTGCGACTTGAAGACGCCCAGCGCCACCGTAAGCACGCGGGAGCTGTCCGTGTACGACACCATCAGCGGCCAGAAGTAGTCGTTCCAGGCGGTGATGTACGTCAGCACCGCCAGCGTCGCGATCGGGGCGGACGCCATCGGCAGGATGAGGCGGAAGAACACCCGGATCTTGCCCGCACCGTCGATGAGTGCGGCTTCTTCGACCTCGCGCGAGATCCCGAGGAAGAACTGCCGCAGGAAGAACACCGCGAACGGGGTCATGAGCATCGACGGCAACGAGATCCCGAGCAGCGTGTCGACCAGCCCGAGCGACTTGATCAGGGTGAAGTTCGGCAGGAGCGTGAAGATCGTCGGGACCATCAGCCCGGCCAGGAACACGCCGAACACCTGGTCGCGTCCGGGCCAGCGCAGGCGGGCGAAGGCGTAGGCCGCCGCGGCCGAGAAGAACACCTGGCCGACGGTGATCATCGTCGCGGTGATGACCGAGTTCAGCAGGTACTGCCAGAAGTTGATCGCCGCGCCGGAGCCGCCCTGTGCGAGCGCCTCCTTCGTGGACTGCAGGCCGAACACCCGCTCGAAGCCACCCAGGCTGAACCCGGTCGGCAACAGCGAGGTGGGGTCGGCGGAGATCGCGCCGTTCGAGGACAGCGCGGTGCGCAGGATCCAGTAGAACGGGAACAGGGTCACGGCGATCACGGCGATCATCGCGATCCAGGCGACCACGCGGCCGACGCTCGGCTTCGGACGCGGGGCCTTGGCGCCACGGGTGGTGACGGCGCGGGTGGTCGTGGGTTCGACCACCGGGGGCAGGGTGCTGGTCATCGTCGACTCGCTTCCGTGGTCCGGGTCAGTCCAGGTCGCTCTCGCTGGAGCGCGAGAGTCGGTACTGGACGACGGTGATGATGCTCAGGACGACCAGCAGTGCCACCGAGACCGCAGACGCGTACCCGAACTGGAACCGGCCGAACGCCAGGTTGTAGATGTAGTTCTGCACGACGTTCGTGGCGTTCGCCGGTCCGCCCTGCGTGGTGATGGCGACGGTGTCGAACACCTGGAACGACCCGATGACCGTGATGATGAGCACGAGCGACAGGATCGGGCGCAGCAGCGGCACCGTGATCCCCCAGAACATCTTCCACTCGCTGGCACCGTCGATGCGGCCGGCCTCGTAGACCTGCTCGGGCAGTGCCTGCAGGCCGGCGAAGATGAGCAGCGCGGTGTAGCCGACGTTCCGCCAGACGTTGATGAACGCGATGGTCGGGATGCCCCACACGTCGCTCTGCAGGAACGGGATCCGCCCGACGCCGATCGCGTTGAGGACCTCGTTGCCGATGCCGAGCTGCGTGTCGAGGATCCACAGCCAGATGAGCGCCGCGACCACGTTCGACACCAGGTACGGCGCCAGGACGATGCCGCGGACGAACGTCGACTTGGTCAGCCGGTGCATCATCACCGCGATGAACAGCGCCAGCACGGTCTGGAACCCGATGTTCAGCAGGACGTACTCGACCGTCACCGCCATCGAGTGCCAGAAGATCGAGTCCTGCAGCAGGCGCTCGTAGTTCTGCAGGCCGGTGAACACCGGCGGCGTGAGCAGGTTGTAGCTCGTGAAGCTCAGGTAGATGCCGCGCAGGGTCGGCCAGAGCAGGAACAGGGCGAACCCGACCGAGGCCGGGGCGATGAAGACCAACGCCAGCCACAGGTCGTTCCGACGGCGGCGCTTGGGGTTCGACACCCCCGCGCCGTTCTGCGTGACCGGTCGGCTTCGCCGGGCACTCGTCGTCAGGGTTGACGACAACGGTGTTTCGGTGGCCATCGTGACTCCTTCGTCAACGCGGTTTCCTCGGGGGCGTCGGCCTCCGGATGCCCTTAGTGTTGCCGCGCAATAAAGGCTTGTCAAGACATTTCCGGCACCGAGACGGACAGGAGGCCCGTGGTGACGTCACCACGGGCCTCCCGTCCTGCAGGTGGGTCCCTGCTCCCGCCGGTGGGCGGCCGTCAGACCGCCGTCACCCGGAACGGCACGACGCGCTCGGCGGACAGCGCCGGGGCCTCGAGGCCGACCTCGGTCAGCACGCGGCCGGAGAAGACGCGGTCGCCGGACCACCAGACCGGCGCCCGGACGCCGTCCGCACCCGTGCCGATCAGCAGCGGGTCCACGCGGTAGCGCGTGTCCGGGTCGAGGTCGCGGAAGGTGATGCGGCCGCGCAGGCTCACCTCGGAGCTGCCCAGGGAGGCCAGGAAGAACAGTGCATCGCGGCGGTCCGGGGCGACCACGCCGTAGACGTTCTGCGTCGCGTCGACCTGGTCGACACGCACCAGGTCGCCCCCGTGCAGCAGTGGACGGACCTGCTTGTACAGGGCGATCCACTCGGCCAGGTCACGTTCCTCGGCCTCGGTCGCCGTCGACAGGTCCCACTCGATGCCGAGGTGCCCGAAGATCGCGGTGCCGGCACGGAAGGACAGGTCGTGCCAACGCCCGGTCGTGTGGTTCACCCCACTGGCGATGTGCGACCCGAGCAGCTCCGCCGGCAACAGCTGCATCGTCCAGCGGTTCATCTGCTGCCGCTCGAGCGGGTCGATGCAGTCGGACACCCACACCCGGTCGGTGTGTTCGATCACGCCGAGGTCGACGCGGGCACCACCGGACGAGCACGACTCGATCTCGAAGCCCGGGAACCGGTCCTTGAGCGCTGCCATCAGCCGGTAGGCCGCCAGGGTCTGCTCGTGCACCGCGGCACCACCGCCCGGGCGTCCGGCCTCGACCAGGTCGCGGTTGTGGTCCCACTTGACGTAGTCGATGCGGTACTCGTCGATGATCGACGTCATCCGGTCGAGCACGTACTCGTACGCCTCGGGGATCGCCAGGTTCAACACCTGCTGGTGGCGCGAGCGGATCGGCAGGCGGCCGTCGGCCTGCATGATCCACTCCGGGTGCGCGCGTGCCAGGTCGCTGTCCTCGTTGACCATCTCCGGCTCGAACCACAGGCCGAACTGCATCCCCGCCGCGCGGACGTGCTCGACGAGCGGGGTCAGCCCGTCCGGCCACACCCCCTCGTCGACGAACCAGTCGCCCAGGCCGGCGAAGTCGTTGCGGCGGTGCCGGAACCAGCCGTCGTCCAACACGAACCGCTCGACGCCGAGCCGGGCGGACCGGTCGGCCAGGTCGCGCAGGCGGGCCAGGTCGTGGTCGAAGTAGACCGCCTCCCACACGTTGATCGTCATCGGACGGTCGGAGCGCGGGTGCTGCGGGCGGCTGCGCAGGTGGGTGTGGAAGCGCCGTGCCTGGGCGTCGAGCCCGTCGGCGTAGGCACCGTAGACCCACGGTCCTGCGTACGTCTTCCCCGTGCCGAGGCGGACCTCGCCGGGCAGCAGCAGCTCACCGCCGCCGACGACCTGCTTGCCGTTGAACAGGCGCTCGGCGTGGTGGCGGTGGTTGCCGCTCCACGCGGTGTGCACGCCCCAGACCTCACCACGGGCGAAGCCGAACCCGGGCACCCCGACGCTCAGCACCGTGGCGGCGTCGGCTCCGGTGCGGCCCTTGCGTCCTTCACGCTCGTGGATGCCGACCACCAGCTCGCTGCGCTGCGGCGTGCGCTCCTTGCCCCAGCGGCCGGCGAAGTCGAGCACCTCGCGCGCCCGGGTCGGGACCGGCAGGGCGACCGTGACGTCGTCGACCGTGTACGTGCCCTGGCCGGTGTTCGTGACGGCGGCCCGGGTGCGGACCAGGCCGGCGGGCAGCAGTTCGATCTCCAGCCGGACGGCCAGGCCCGCGGTGGGGTCGGTGGCCTCGACGATGACCGTGGCGGGGCCGGCGTCGATGCGGGCAGGGATCTGGCGCTCGTGGGCGTCGTCCTGCCGCTCGGCTCCTGGTTCCGTCTGGTGCGCTTCACCGTGCACGTCGAGGCTCGTCGTCGTGAACTTCGGCGACCAGTCGTGGCCGTCGCGGTGGCCGCTGATGCCGGGCTTGCCGGACCACCCGGCGTGCGGCTCGGGCAGGACGGCCAGGCGGATCGGCTCGTCGACCGCGTTCGACACGACGGGTTCCCGGCCGGACTCCACCAGGTTCGTCAGGTCGTCGGTCGACATGACCCCGAGAGCGGCACCCCAGTGCACGATCGCGGGCAGCTGGCCGGCCGTGCAGTCGAGCACGAGCGACACCCCGGCAGCGGTCAGGTGGACGAGGGCATCGGGGCGGTCGTGGTGCGTCGGCTGCGCGTGCTGCGTCATCGGAGCTCTTTCTTTTGTTTCGCAACTATGTGCGCTCAGTATGTCAGAACCGCCGCGTCACCTTGGGTCAGAACCGGCGCTTCGCCTTGGGTCAGAACCAGCGCTGCACCTTGGGTCAGAACCAGCGCTTCACCTTGAAGACCACGAACAGGGCCGCGGCGAAGACGACCATCGCCAGGACGGCCAGCGGGTACCCCCACGTCCAGGTCAGCTCGGGCATGTGCGTGAAGTTCATGCCGTAGATCGCCGCGATCAGGGTCGGTGCGAACAGGATCGCCGCCCAGCCGGAGATCTTCTTGGTGTCGTCGTTCTGCTTCTGCGCCGCCAGGGTGGCATCGACCGTCAGGGCGTTCTGCAGCAGCTGCCGGAACGTGTCGAGCCGCTCCGCCGTGCGGATCGCGTGGTCGAGCACGTCGCGGAAGCGTCGCTGCATCTCGACCGGCAGGTGGTACTTCTCGGCCCCGCGGTGCAGGTTCTCGATCATGTAGACCAGCGGGCGGGCGGCACGCTGGAAGTCGACGACCTCGCCGAACAGCTCGTAGATGCGCTTCGACACGCCGGGCACCCCGGCGAACAGCTGGTCCTCGATCTGGTTGATGTCCTCTTCGAGCCCGTCGATCACCGGCATGTAGTCGTCGACGATCGAGTCCATCAGCGCCCAGAGCTGCGCCTGCGGGCCGGCCGTGACCAGTCCGGGCTTGCCGCTCATGCGCTGCAGGGCCCGCGGGACGACCTGCTGTCCGCGCGGGTCGGCCTGCACGACGGCCAGGAAGAAGTCGTCCCCGACGAACGCGTGCACCTCGCCGAACGCCACCTCTTCGAGCCGGTCGTTGTACAGCGCCGGTTTGAGGACCGCGAACAGCGTCGACCCGTACCGCTCGAGCTTCGGTCGCTGGTGCCCCTCGGCCGAGTCCTCCACCGCGAGCTCGTGCAGTCCGAGCGCGACGGCGACGTCCCCGAGCTCCTCGGCGTCCGGGCGGTACAGGACGATGCAGGTACTGGCGTCCTGGTCGGCCATCAGCCGGAAGGACTCGTCGAGCGAGGGGCTCGCCATCGGGGCGATGCGGTCGACGTACACGGTGTTCAGCTCGACGGTCACGTGCCCAGGCTACGCACGTCCCCCGCGGCCTGAGCACTCCCTGCGAGGGCCAGCAGGTCCGGGCATAGCGTGGGGTCTTCAGCATGCTGACGACGGCGTGCCGACGAGAGGAGTGACCATGCGATGGTTCCGGAAGATCGCGATCGCGGCGAGCGCCGTCATCGCCCTGGTGGGCTCGTTCATCGGGTCGGGCGCCGCGGGTGGCACGCCGATCCAGGACGCCGCCGGAGGGGCACTGTCGGCATCGTCGACGGCGATCGCCCCCGGTGGCCCCGCCTTCGGCATCTGGAGCGTCATCTACACCGGGCTCATCGCGTTCGCGATCTGGCAGTTCCTGCCGCGTCACGCCGACCAGGAGCGTCACGACCGTTTGGCCGTGCCCGCGGTGCTGTCGCTGTTGCTCAACGCCGCATGGATCCTGTCCGTGCAGTTCGGGTTCCTGTGGGCGAGCGAGCCGATCATCGTCGCGCTGCTCGCGGTGCTGGTGTGGGCGTTCGTCATCCTGCGGCGCACACGACCGTCGGGCATCGTCGAGGCGATCGTCACCGACGGCACGTTCGGGCTGTACCTCGGGTGGCTCTGCGTCGCGACGGCCGCCAACACCGCCGCGGTGCTGACCGCCGCCGGCTTCCGCGGCTTCGGGCTCGGGCAGGACGTGTGGGGCGTCGTCGTGGCGCTCGTCGCCGGGGTCGTCGGGGTGCTGGTGGCACTCGGCGGTCAGGGACGGTTGTCCCCGGTCGTCTCGCTCGCCTGGGGTCTGGCGTGGGTCGCGGTCGCGCGGCTCGACGGACCCCTGGTGTCGGTGCCCACCGCGGTCGCGGCCATCGTCGCCGCTGCCGTCGCGGTCGTCGTCACCCTCGTGGTGCGGGCCCGCGCGGGGTTCCGCGCCCCGGCCCCGCGCCTGACGGTCCGCTAGCCCGGGCCTGCGCGCGGCGCCGCGCGCGATCCGCCCGAGACCGCGACATTGCGCCGCTACCCGGCCCCAACCCCAACCCCCACGCGAAAGCGACAGTTCGCCGCGGATGTTCCGCGGCGAACTGTCGCTTTCGCGATGAACCGGGAGTGAGCTCCGGCGCGGGCCGCGTCGGCGCGCGGGCCGGGCCGGGCCGGGCGCGTCAGCGCGCGGCGGCGACCAGGCCGTGGGCAGCGGCGACGGCCTCGTTCGTGACCTGACCGGCGTGCACGTTGAGGCCGCGAGCCAGGGCAGCGTCGGCCTCGAGTGCCTGCTCCCACCCCTGGTCGGCGATCGCCAGCGCGTACGGCAGCGTCGCGTTCGTCAGCGAGATCGTCGACGTGCGCGGGACCGCTCCGGGCATGTTCGCCACGCAGTAGTACACGGCGTCGTGCACGCGGAAGGTCGGGTCGTCGTGCGTGGTCGGCCGCGAGCCCTCGAAGCAGCCACCCTGGTCGATGGCGATGTCGACGAGCACCGACCCCGGGCGCATGTCGGCGACCATGGCGTCGGTGACGAGCTTGGGCGCGGAAGCACCGGGGATCAGCACCGACCCGATCACCAGGTCGGCGTCGCGCAGGGCCGACGCGATCGCGTGCGTCGAGGACCGCAGCGTCGTGATCCGTCCGTCGAACCGGGCGTCGAGCGCACGCAGGCGGGGCAGGCTGATGTCGAAGACCGTGACGTCGGCGCCCAGGCCGAGCGCCATCGCCGCGGCGTGCTCCCCCGCGACACCGCCACCGATGACGACCACGCGACCCTTCGGCGTGCCGGGGACACCACCGAGCAACAGGCCACGTCCGCCGTGGGCGCGCATCAGGTGGTTCGCACCGACCTGGGTCGACAGCCGTCCGGCGATCTCGGACATCGGGGACAGCAGCGGCAGCGACCGGTCGGGCAGCTGGACCGTCTCGTAGGCGATCGCCGTCGCGCCCGATGCGATCAGCGCGTCGGTCAGGGGACGGTCGGCCGCCAGGTGCAGGTAGGTGAACAGGACCTGCCCGGGTCGGATCGACGCGTACTCGGACGCGACGGGCTCCTTGACCTTGAGCACGAGCTCGGCCTGTTCCCAGACCTGGGACGCGGACGGCACGATCGTCGCGCCCGCGACCTGGTACTCGGCGTCCGGGAAGGACGAGCCGTCGCCGGCCCCGGCCTGCACGAGCACCTGGTGGCCGTGCATCGTCAGCTCGGCGACACCCGCCGGCGTGGCGGCGACGCGGAACTCGTTGTTCTTGATCTCGGTGGGGACGCCGATGCGCATGGCGGACTCCTTCGTGGGCTGCGGTGCGGCCGGGCCGCGGTGACACCCACCATCCAGCCACTCGTGCGTTTCACGCAGGTTGCGGCCGAACATCCGGATGACGATCTCCGGATCCGTGCGATCAGATTCGGTGGATCAGCTCCGGCTGCGGAGCGACTCGCTCGGCAGTTCGCCGAACCGGGCCCGGTAGGCAGCCGAGAACCGTCCCAGATGTCCGAAGCCCCAGGCCCGGGCGATGTCCGCCACCGAGGTCTCGTCGCGGTCAGCCCGACGCAGGTCGGTGTGCGCGCCGTCGAGTCGGACACCGCGCAGCAGGTCACCGGGCGTCTGGTCGAGGTGGCGACGCAGCGACTGCTGCAGGCCGCGTGGGCTGAGCCCTGCGGCCGAGGCGATCTCGGGGGTACCGATCGCCTCGCTGGCGTGGGCGTGCACGAACTCGAGCGCACGGCGGAGGCGGTCGTGCTCGGGACCCGTGCCGGGGACCGATGCACGCCAGGTCGTGCGCTGCGGGAAGGCCCGGAGTGCGGCACTGGCGAACGCGTCGGCGACCGCACGGCGCGCGGTGTCACCGAGCGTGTGACCCATGTCGAGCCATGTCGCCGAGTGCGCACGAACGGCCTGCTGCCAGACGTGCGCGCCCTCGGCCGTCGGACGCTGCAACGGCTCGAACGCGAAGTCGGCGTCGCCCGCGAGCTCGGCCACGAACGAACGGTCCAGCTGCACGAGGTTGAGCGCGATGTCACGGTGGTGCAGCTGGTAGGCACCGTCGCTCGGCAGCACGACGGGGATGCCCGGCTGCAGGTCGATGCTGTGTCCGGCGTACGAGATCCTGCTGGTGCCCGAACGCAGCCACACGACGATGAACTCGTCCTCGACCAGGGACTCGCTGCGCAGGTCGACCTGGAACCGGGAGCTGCGCAGGGACATCCGCTCGTCACCGACGCCGGCGAAGCTCCAGCTGGCGGCGGTCGATGTCCGGCGGACGGCAGGCGTCCGCAGGTCGTAGTCGGCCGAGAAGAACGCGAGGGCCTGGTCGACGTCCGAACCGGCGAGTCGCTTCGACCAGCGGCCGTCGGCGGTCCCGCGGCGGTCCGGGACGCTCGTCACGCACCGCTCGGCACCGGGCACGGCAACGGCCGTGCGCAGCGCCTTCGGCGAGGTGGTTTCGGTGGATGGCACCATGCACCCGAACGTACGACGAGCCACCGACAAACGCGTGGCGCCCGTCAGTTCTGCAGGATCGCCTGCCCGATGCTCTCGTCGAGGATCAGGTCGGTGATCAGCCCGGCGGCCAGGGCACCGCGCAGGGACGCCGCCTTGCCACGACCGGCGACGACGCAGATCCGCCGTGGCGCACGTTTGATCGTGTCGAGGTCCGGGCCGCCGGCGCGCGCATTGACACCGATGTCCCGCCACGACCCGTCCGCGCGGTAGAACACGGTGGACACGTCACCCACGACCTTGGCCTTCGCCAGCTCCTCGCGGTCGGCGGGGTCGAGGTACCCGCCGGAGTACACGTGCGAGGGCACCGGGGCCTGCGGCGCACCGACGCCGAACACCACCACGTCCATCCGCTCGTGCAGGTCGAGCACGCGGCGGATGGAACGTTCGCGGAACAGGGCCTCCTTCGTGGCGGGGTCGTCGAAGAACGCCGGCACCGGGAACTGCTGCACGAGCGCGCCGTACGCCTCGCCGAACCGCCGCAGGATCTCCGAGGCGTAGACGATGCCCGTCGTCCGGGTGTTGGCCGCGCCGTTCACCTGCACGACGGTCGATCCGTGCGTGGTCTTCGGCACGAGGTACCGGCTGACGGCACTCACCGTCGAGCCCCACGACAACCCGATCACCATGTTCGACTCGATGTACTGCGTCAGGATCCGCGCGGCGGACAGCGCGACCCGTTCGAGCCGGTCGACGTCGCTGGTGTGGTCAGGGACCGGGACGACGTGCGCGTGCACCCCGAAGCGGGCCCGGATGCTCCGACTGAGCGCCGCGGCCTGGTCGAGCGGCGACCGGATCTGGATGTCGACCAGGCCGGTGTCCCTGGCGTGCTTGAGCAGCCGCGAGACCGAGGACCGCGACGTCCCGAGTTCGTCCGCGATGGCGTCCATCGTCAGGTCTTGCAGGTAGTACAGGTGTGCGGCGCGCAGCGCCTGCTGCGTGCGCATCGGCTGGGCCGCGTCAGACAACCGGATCACCGGCACTCGAGGACATGGAGCAACCATGCACGGACGTGCACGGCCTCTGCAAGCCCGACCGAGCCTCCAGTGCCTGATCGGAGCCGCCACCGGGCGTGCCGACACCGGTGCTGCACGTTCGTGCACGCAGGTTGCCCGGACTTCTCGACAGGCGCACGATCGGATGCAAGACCACAGAACCGACCCCAGAAAGCGATGCGTACGCACATGTCGAAGACGACGCAGCCCCGACGCACGGTGACCGCCCTCACCGAGCGCCCCAACGCACAGGTCCTGGTGGTGGGTGGCGGCATCAACGGCATCGCCACCTTCCGCGACCTCGCCCTGCAGGGTGTCGACGTCGCGCTCGTCGAGCGCGGCGACTACGCCTCCGGCGCCTCCGCGGCGTCCAGCCACATGATCCACGGCGGCATCCGCTACCTGGAGAACGGCGAGTTCCGCCTGGTGCGTGAGAGCGTGCAGGAGCGCAACGGCCTGATCCGGATCGCCCCGCACTACGTCAAGCCGCTGCAGACGACGATGCCGATCTTCTCGACGTTCTCCGGCATCATGAACGCCCCCTTGCGCATGCTCACGCACAAGCAGCGCTCCACCAAGGAGCGCGGCGCGATGCTGATCAAGATCGGCATGACGATCTACGACTCGTTCTCGCGCGACGGCGGCTCGGTCCCCAAGCACGTCTTCCGCACCAAGAAGGCGGCGCTGTCGGACATGCCGGCGCTCAACAAGGACCTGAAGTACACGGGCACCTACTACGACGCCAGCGTGCACGAGCCGGAGCGCCTGGCGCTCGACGTGCTCAAGGACGGCCTGGCCGCCGGCACCGGGACCGGCTCCGCCGCGACCGCCCGTGCGACCAACTACGTCGAGGCCGCCGGCACCCGCGACGGTGGCGTGCTGCTGCGTGACCTGGAGACCGGCGAGGAGTTCGCCTTCCAGGCCGACGTCGTGATCAACGCATCCGGCCCGTGGACCGACCTGACGAACCAGGCGTTCGGCGGCGAGACGAAGTACATGGGCGGCACGAAGGGCTCCCACATCGTCGTGCAGAACGACGAGCTGCTCGAGGCGACCAAGGGCCGCGAGCTGTTCTTCGAGAACGACGACGGCCGCATCGTGCTGATCTACCCGCTCAAGGGCCGCGTGCTCATCGGCACGACCGACATCGACGCCGACCCGTCGAAGCCCGTCACGACCACCGACGAGGAGATCGACTACTTCTTCGGCCTGGTCAAGCACGTGTTCCCGCAGATCGAGGTCACCCGCGACCACATCGTCTACAGCTACTCGGGCATCCGGCCGCTCCCCCGCCACGAGGACACCGCCCCCGGCTTCGTGTCCCGCGACTACCGGATCGTCGACACCCAGATCCCCGGGCTCGGTGACACCACCGTGCTGTCGCTCGTCGGCGGCAAGTGGACGACGTTCCGTGCCCTCGCCGCGCACCTGTCGACCGAGGCCACGCAGAAGCTCGGCGTCGCCCGCAAGGTCGACACGACCGGGATGGCCATCGGCGGCGGCAAGGACTTCCCGACCACGGACGCCCAGCGCGCCCTGTGGATCAAGTCGCACCGTGACGGGCTCGACGAGTCCCTGGTCGAGGGGCTGCTCGAGCGCTACGGCACCCGTGCGGCCGAGGTCGTCGACGTGCTGACCGACGGTCCGGTCGAGCCGCTCGAGTCCGACCCGGCGCTGACCCGCGCCGAGGTCGCGTACTTCGCCGAGCACGAGCAGGCCGTCCACCTGATCGACGTGGTGCTGCGTCGCACGAACCTGGCGTTCGTCGGCGGGGTCACGATCGACCTGCTCGACGAGCTGGCGGACGTGCTGGCCGGTGCCCTCGGCTGGAGCACCGAGGAGCGTGCGGACGAGATCCAGCACACCCTCGACGTGCTGCGCGAGGCGCACGGCGTGATCGTGCCGCTCACCGCCACGGCGGCCCACGCGTCGTAGACCCGCACCAAGACGGACGGGAGGCCCGGTGCCAGCTGGCACCGGGCCTCCCGTCCGTCTGTGGCGGGGTCACACCCCGCGAAAGCGACAGATCGTGCCGGAACGTCGGCGGCAGACTGTCGCTTTCGCGACAGGGTTGCGACCCACCGCTCTCGCTAGAACCGCTCGCCGGTCGGGTCCTGCGCGGTCCGGTCGATCAGGTCGTCGCCGCCGATCGGCTCACCCTCCCAGTCGACCAGGCGCCAGCCCTCGGCCGTCGAACCCTCGAGCTCGACGACACCGGTGTTCTCGAGGTGCCGGTCGGCCCCCAGGTCGTTCGGGGTGTTCTGCGCGGTCGTCGCGGCCCAGATCCGGATGGCAGCGCCGTGGCTGAACGCCGCGGCGACCTGTACGCCGGTGTCCTCGATCTGCCGGACCGCATCGTCGTACCGGTCGAAGAAGTCCTCACCGGTCTCGGCGCCGGGCATCCGGGCCTCGCGCTCCCCCGACGCCCACGCGTAGCAGGCGGCCAGGTAGCGCTGCACCGAGGTCTGGTCGCGCTTGCCCTGCAGGTCCCCCGCCTCGATCTCGCGGAGCCCGGGGAGCACGACCGGCTCGAGCCCGAGCGCGGTGGCGAGCGGCGCGGCCGTCAGCTGCGTGCGGAGCATGGACGACACGAACAGGCGCTCGATCCCCCGCTCGGCCAGGGCCGCCGGCAACGCCTGGGCCTGCTGCTCACCGAGCTCGGTGAGCCCGGGACCGGGGACCTCGGCGTCCAGGATGCCGGAGACGTTGGCGGGGGTCTGGCCGTGACGGATCAGGAGCAGTCGCATGCTGCCACCCTACGGAAGACGCGATCAGCCCTGACGCGTGTTCCACCGTGGGTTCTGCTTGTTGATCACATACACCCGGCCGCGCCGGCGCACCACCTGCGATCCGGGGATCTTCTTCAGTGCCTTGAGCGAGTTGCGGACCTGCACGGCATCCTCCTTGTTGATAACGGTTTTCATGTAGCGTAGTCCGCATGCGCCCCGCCGTCATCACCCTCGTCTCCGCTCTGCACCAGGCCGACGCCGATCGTGTCGCCGTCCTGCTGGCCCGCCGAGGCACCCGCGGGAGCACCGACCACCGGATGCACGTCGCCGGCAGTGCGTTCACCGCCGCTCGTGCGATCTCCGCCCGCACGGACCAGCTCGACCGGGCGTGCGGACCGGAGGCCGACCACGGACTCGTCGTGACCCTGGCGCCCGGAGCGGACACCCGCGCCGTCGGCATGCTCCTGGCGAACGCCGCCCGCGCCGAGCACGGGCACGACCGGGTCCTCCGCCACGCGGTGACGGTCCTGCGCGCCGACGACGTCGCCCACCTGCTCTGGTCCGACGTCGACGACGCCTTCGTCGCCGCCGACCGCATCGCGTCGCTGGCGGAGTACGCCACGGTGATCGCCCTCGACCGGCTCGGGCCGCTGTCCGGTCGACGCCGGCGGGCACTCGTCGCGCTGCTGCACCGGATGGCGCCGTACGCGTCGATCATGGCCCTGGACCACCTGCGCGGCCCCGACGACCTGCCCGCGTCGAACGGCGGTGCCGCACGGTTGCTGGCGACCGGCGCCGGGTGGATGGTGGCGCTGTCGAGTGGCGCCGACCTGGGGCGGGACGTCGACGACGAGCTGGTCACGATGCGCTACCGCGAGCCGCTGCCGTTCCACCCGGGGCGCCTGGCCACCGTGATCGCCGAGGACCTGGCCGCCGGGGTCAGCGGCCGGGTGCTGCGCTCGCGGGGGTTCTTCCGGCTGGCGTCGCGGCCGGACCACGTCGGTTCGTGGTCGAGCTTCGGCGCGATGCTCGCACTCGACCCGACCGCCAACCCGTCCTGGGACGAGGACGCCCCGATCGGCCAGGCGCTGTGGTTCGTCGGCGAACGGCTCGACGTGCGCGGGATCGAGCGTGCCCTCGACTCGGCGCTCCTGACCCCGGCCGAACTGCTCGCCGGGCCGGACGTCTGGCGCTCGTGGGCCGATCCGTTCCCGGTCTGGCCGGCGCTGCACGACCACGGGTGAGAGAGGCCGGAGGGCTTCCGACGCGGAACGACATCGCCGCCGTCGTCCGACAGCGGCGATGTCGTTCTGCGTCAGCGGCCGGCGCGCGCCCCGGTGACCGGCTCGGCAGCAGCCTCCGCGGCGTCCTGCGCGGCGAACGGCAGGTCCCCCAGGTCCAGGTGCGGGTTCGTGTCCTGCGTCAGGACGAGCTCGCGGGCCTCGGCGGCGGTCTCCACCGCGGGCATCGATCCCGGCAGCGGCCGCTGGGACGACTCCTTCATGCAGAACACCCCGATCGCACCGAGGACGCTCATCGCCATCAGGAAGTACGCGGGGGCGAGCTCGTCGCCCGTCGCCGTCAGCAGTGCCTGCACGATGAGCGGCGTCGTCCCACCGAACACCGCGATCGCGATGTTGTACGCGAAGCCCATGCCGCCGTACCGCGTCGACGTGGGGAACAGCGCGGGCAGGGACGCCGCCTGGTTCGAGACCCACAGCGCGGTCATCAGCGCCAGCAGCGCCAGTCCGGACAGGGTCGACCACTGCTCGCCGTGGCCGATGAGCAGGAACGCGGGCACGACCAGCACGACGGTGGTGGCGGCGCCGATCCACATCACGACGCGTCGGCCGAGCCGGTCCGAGAGCTTGCCGGTCAGGGGCAGCATCACGGCGAGCAGCACGAGCACGGGGATCGTCAGGAGCGTGCCGTCGATCGCGGAGTACCCGAGCGAGTCGGTCAGGTAGGTCGGCATGTAGCTGGTCAGGGCGTAGCCGACGGTGTTCGACGCGGCGACGAGCATCACGGCGATGACGATCGGACGCCAGTGCTCGCGGACCATCGCGACGACACTCGTGGGGCGCTGCCCAGAGGCGTCGGCGCGGGCCTCGCTCGCTGCCTCTTGCGCCGCCTGGGTGGCCTGGAACGCGGGCGACTCCTCGATGCGCAGCCGGAACCAGATGGCCACGGCACCGATGACACCGGCGGCCAGGAACGGCAGGCGCCAGCCCCACGCGGTCATGGTCTCCTCGCCCAGGGTGATCTGCAGCACCGAGACGACCGTCGCACCGAGCGCGAAGCCCATGTAGCTGCCGAAGTCGAGGATGCTCGCGAAGAACCCGCGGCGGCGGTCGGGGGCGTACTCCGTCACGAACGTGGTGGCCCCGGCGTACTCACCGCCCGTCGAGAACCCCTGCAGCAGCTTGAGCACCACGAGCACGATCGGCGCGAGCACCCCGATCGTGGCGTACGCGGGCAGCACCCCGATCAGGAACGTCGACGCCGCCATCATGATGAGCGTCGTCGCCAGCACCTTCTGCCGGCCGATCCGGTCACCCAGACGGCCGAAGACGATCCCACCGAGCGGGCGGGCGATGTACGTCGCCGCGAAGACCCCGAGGCTGAACAGGATCTGCACCGCGGGTTCGGCGGTCGGCAGGAACACGCGGCCCATCGTGACGGCCAGGTAGCCGTACACGCCGACGTCGTACCACTCCATGGTGTTGCCGACGACCATGCCGCTGACGGCCTTGCGCATCATGCTCTTGTCGACGACGGTGACGTCGCTCTCGCGGAGCCGACGGACTGGCCGTCGGCGCTCGGTACTGCTGGGATCGGAACCCATGTCTCTCCTCGATCGGGTGTACTGCCGACCCTCCGGTCGGACGAACAGCCGACGACGTTACCGAGCAACTGGAATGTCATTGACCGGTGATTCCCAGGGACCGGGCGTGTCATCCACCCGGCGGAGCCCGCCCGATCCGCACGGTTCCGCGGAAGCGCCGGGGCCTGCCACGATCTCGTACGATCGGGCCATGGCGATCGAACCGGACACCAAGAACTGGACATGGGTCATCGGGACACCGTGCCCGGACTGCGGCTACGACGGCAGCACGACGACGATCCGCGACGTGCCCGGCATCGTCGAAGCGAACGCCACCGGCTGGCCGACCGCGCTCGCCCGGTCCGACGTCCGTGACCGACCGGACGATGCGACGTGGTCGACGCTGGAGTACGCCGCGCACGTGCGCGACGTCCACCGGAAGATGACCGAGCGGCTGACGCTGATGCTGACCGAGGACACCCCGACGTTCGCGAACTGGGACCAGGACGCCACGGCGATCGAGGACGCCTACGACCAGCAGGACCCCGCGACGGTCGAGCGGGAGCTCGGCGAGGCGGCACACCGGGCAGCGCGCGCGTTCGACGACGTCCGCGACGACCAGCTCGAGCGCACCGGGCTGCGCTCCGACGGCAGCGCGTTCACGGTCGCCTCGCTGGCGGTCTACTACGCGCACGACCCGGTGCACCACCTGTGGGACGTGCGGCGCAGCCACCAGGGCCGGCTGTAGTCGGACGGGAGGCGCGTGGCGGGCCCGCCCCGGGCCTCCCGTCCGGTGCCGGGTCGCGCCCACGGCGCGGCGGTCAGGCGAGCGCGTCGAGCAGTGCGCGTGCCGTGGCCGCGTCCGACACCAGCTCGTTGACCAGCCCGCCACGGACCGCGCCGATGATGCTCGGGACCTTCGCCTCGCCGACGGCCACACCGACGGCGTGCGGCACGGCGGCCAGCACCTGACGTGACGTGCGCACCATCCGGTCGCTGCCGGGGAACTCGATCGCCGAGCCGTCGGGCGCGTAGAAGTTCAGGCAGACGTCGCCGGCGGCGCGGTCGAACGCCTGGTCCTCGACCGGGACGCCCCGTGCAAGGGCGTCGCGGGTGGGTGTCGGGGCGCCGACCCCCAGGATCGCGCCCTTCGCCCGACCCCACAGGCCGATGACGTGCTGGAAGGCGGGGTCCTCGTCGAGGGTCGCGCGCATCGCCTGGGACGGCAGGGCCTGGGCGAACAGGAACGCCGGGATCGCACCGGAGTGCTCGGCGGCGGTGCGGGTGATCTCGTTCGTCTGGAACCAGGGCATCGGGTCCGCCTGACCGCCGACGGTCGGGACGAGCTGCACGCCCGGCAGCTGCGGCATGCCCGCGTGGGCGACGTCGTACACGGTGCGCCCCGACGACATCAGGACCGCGTCGCCGGGCTGCAGCCCCATCCCCTCGACCGCACTGGCGAGCGGTCCCGCCAGGTCGGCGCCGAGTGTGGCGGTGTGCGTGACCGCTGCCAGGTGCACCGCGTGCAGGCCGAGCTTCACCTGCAGGCGTTCGGCGAGCGCCACCGTCTCGTCCTGGAACGGGTCGACGACCTCGATGCGGACGAGTCCGGCGCGGCGAGCCTCGGCGACCAGCCGCGACACCGTCGGGCGCGAGACCCCCAGTCGCGAGGCGATCTCGACCTGGGTGGCGTCCTCGAGGTAGTACATCCGCGCCGCCTGGTACACGGTGTCGAGCGGGAAACGGGGGCGGGCTCCGTCCGGGGTGGGGGTCTCGGCGGACATGGGGCGATCGTAGCCGCGCCGGGTCTCAGCGGATCGTGAACCCGCCGTCCACACGGAGGTCCGCGCCGTTCACCATGGCGCTCGACGCCGACGCCAGGAACAGCACCGCCGCCGCGATCTCGTCCGGGGTGGCGAACCGGCCGGTCGGGATCTCGTCCTGGTGCCGGAGGCCCTTCTCGTTCGCCCAGGCGCCACGGCCCAGGTCGGTCAGCACGACGGTGGGCGACACGGTGTTCACGGTGACCCCGCGGCGGCCCCACTCGAGCGCGAGCACGTGGCTCAGCCCGATCACGCCGGCCTTCGACGCGCAGTAGGCCGCGTGGCCGTCGATGCCGACGTGCGCCGCCTGCGAGGCGATGGTCACGACGCGGCCGTAGCCGGCGGCGAGCATGTGGCGGCCGACGGCCTGGGTGACGCGGTGGGTGCCGGTCAGGTTCACCGCGATCGTGGTGTCCCACGCGGCGGCGTCCAGGTCCTCTGCCGGGGCGAGGATCGCGACGCCTGCGCAGTTGACGAGGACGTCGATGCGGCCGAAGTGCTCGGCCACCGCGGTGACGGTGGCGTCGACCCCGGCCTGGTCGGTGACGTCGCAGCCGAAGCCGGCGTGCGACGCACCGGCACCCGCAGCCGCAGCCGCACCAGTCTCGGCACCGGACCCGTCGGGCGGGTTGGGCAGGGCGGCCGCGGCCTCGACGGCGCCCTCGGCGCGGACGTCGACGATCGCGACGCGCGCTCCCCGCGCCGCCAGTGCGACGGCGATGGCGTTCCCGATGCCGGACGCACCGCCGGTGACGATCGCGGTGCGCCCGGAGAAGTCGTTGGTCAGGTCGACGGTGTCGGGACCCGGACGGAGTGCGTCGGTGAACTCGGTGCTGTCGGTCATGGTCGGACCGTACCAGAAATTGTGTTCTGGACAAACGTTCTGCAAGGTGTACAGTCGTCCGCGAAGCCACCCGATGAAGGAGCAGCTCATGTCGATGACGACGAACACCACCA
The DNA here is from genome assembly GCF_053345565.1 of Microbacterium sp. M1A1_1b. Lineage (NCBI taxonomy): Bacteria > Bacillati > Actinomycetota > Actinomycetes > Micrococcales > Microbacteriaceae > Microbacterium > Microbacterium sp. M1A1_1b. The sequence continues at coordinate 376,951 of NZ_JBKFAJ010000002.1, read as the reverse complement.
CCCAGACCACCTCGGCGATCCCCACGACGATGCGTGCCGTCGTCGTCCACGGCCCCGAGGACTACCGGCTCGAAGAGCGCCCCGTCCCGGTCCCCGGTCCGGGCGAACTGCTGCTCCGCACCGACGCGGTCGGCATCTGCGCGAGCGACCTGAAGTGCTACCACGGTGCCGCCAAGTTCTGGGGCGACGAGAACCGCGCCGCCTGGGCCGAGACCGACCGCATCCCCGGGCACGAGTTCGTCGGCACGATCGTCGCAGGCGACGACGACGCCCTGGCCAAGCGCAAGGTCGCCCTCGGGGACCGCATCGCCTGCGAGCAGATCGTCCCCTGCTGGGAGTGCCGCTACTGCCTCGAGGGCGCGTACTGGATGTGCAACGTCCACGACATGTTCGGCTTCAAGGGCTACGACGGCGCGATGGCCGAGTACGTCCTGGTGCCGGCGAAGGCCCTGACGCACCCCGTGTCGAGCGCACTGCCCGGCCAGGTCGCAGCGTTCGCCGAGCCCCTGTCGTGCGCCTTCCACGCCGTCGAGCGCGGGGACATCAAGTTCGGCGACACCGTGGTGATCGCCGGCGCCGGCCCGATCGGCCTGTCCGCCATCGCCGGTGCCCGGCAGAAGAACCCGCTCCGGATCATCGCGCTCGACGTCGTCGACGCCAAGCTCGACCTGGCGGAGAAGGTCGGCGCGGACATGACGATCAACATCGCCGAACACGACGCGGTGTCGATCATCAAGGAGCTGACCGACGGCTACGGCGCCGACGTCTACATCGAGGCGACCGGCCACCCCTCGGCGGTCCCCCAGGGCCTGAACCTGCTGCGCAAGCTCGGCACCTTCGTCGAGTACTCGGTCTTCAAGGACGCCGTGTCGGTCGACTGGTCGATCATCTCGGACGACAAGGAGCTCGACGTCCGCGGCGCCCACCTCGGCCCGCACACCTGGCCCGCCGCGATCAAGCTGCTCGAGGCCGAGACGCTGCCGATGGACGAGATCTGCACGCACCAGTTCCCGCTCGAGCGCTTCCAGGACGCCCTCGACCTGGTCGGCGACTCCGCCGGCGCCAGCGTCAAGGTGTCGATCATCCCCTCGATGTCCTGAGCCGACCTGACCCACCCGACCCGACCCGACCACCCGGAACAGTCCAGGAGACTCTCGATGTCGACGACGACACAGCGCAGCGCTGCGCCCACAACACCCCGCCCCGAGGGCCGCCTCGACCGGATGGGCATCCCCCGTCCGCTCGCACTCGGGTTCCTCGCCGTCCTGGTCTTCATGACCGGCAACGGCGTCGAGTCGAACTTCATCACGCCGCACATGGTCGCCGTGCTCGGGTCCCCCGAGGCCACGGTGGCGACGATCGTGACGTTCTACAGCCTGGCCGCCCTGATCGGCAGTTACGTGTCGGGCGCCCTGTCCGACCTGATCGGCCCGCGCCGGGTGATGATCATCGGCTTCGCCGTCTGGGTCGTGTTCGAGGTGCTCTTCCTCATCGCGCTCGGTGTCGGCAGCGTGCCGTTCGCCGCGACCGCCTATGCCATCCGCGGCTTCGGCTACCCGCTCTTCGCGTTCGCGTTCCTGGTGTGGGTGAACATCACGACGCCCGTCGAGCGCAACGGTTCGGCCGTCGGGTGGTTCTACGTGGCCTTCACCGGTGGCCTGCCGACGCTGGGCTCACTGTTCGCCATCGGGGCGATCCCGGTGTTCGGCGGGGGCACGGTGGGTGAGACCGGCGCGATGGTCGCCTCGATCGGCCTGGTCGTGATCGGGTTCCTCATCCTGCTGTTCGGCGTGCGGCTGCCCAACGGGTTCCGTCGGATCGCCCCCGAGGGAGAGAGCGCCTGGCGGGTCCTGACCAGCGGCATCCGGCTGACGGCCACACGCCCGAAGGTCCTGATGGGCTTCCTGGTCCGCCTGATCAACACCGCGCCCGAGTTCGGCATGTTCGTCGTGCTGCCCGCCGTGATCGCGAACGACCGCGGGTGGGGCCAGAGCCGGTGGCTGCTGATGACCGTGTGCGTCTACGCGACGAACATCCTGGTCAACGCGCTGTTCGGCTGGGTCGGCGACAAGATCGGCTGGCAGCGCACCGTCAAGTGGTTCGGGATCATGGGCTCGGCGATCGGGCTCGTCGCCTGGTGGTACGTCCCGCAGCTCGTCCCGGCCGGCTCGACCTGGGGCTACGTGCTCTCCGTGATCGCCGGCTGCGTGTTCGGTTGCCTGCTCGCCGGCTTCGTCCCGATGGGCGCGATCATGCCGGCGCTCGCACCCGACCACAAGGGCGCGGCGATGGCGATGTACACGACGGCTGCCGGTGGGGCGGCGTTCCTCGGCACGGGTGTCGTCGCGGCGGTCTTCGCCCTGGGCGGCGGCGGCCAGGCGGTGACCTGGACCTTCGTCGGCCTGTACGCCTGCGCCTTCGTGATGATCCACTTCCTCAAGGTGCCGCAGGGCGAGCGCACGCACTGACCGACCCCGCCTGACCGTCGGCCCACCGGGCAGGCGCACACTGAACCCCGACACGACAGGACCCCGCACATGACCACGATCCACGACGACCCCGACGAGTTCGCCGAGGACCAGCTCGCCGGCTGGCTCGCGCTGTACGCCGACCGGGTGCGCGGTGTCCACGGCGGCGTCGTGGCCCTGCCGACCGAGCACGCCGAACCGCAGGTCGCGGTCGTCGTCGGCGGTGGCTCCGGCCACTACCCCGCGTTCTGCGGCGTCGTGGGCCCGGGCTTCGCCACGGGCGCGGTGGTGGGCAACGTCTTCACCTCGCCCTCGACGGCCCAGGTGTACGCGGTCGCCAAGGCCGCCGACCAGGGCCGGGGCGTCGTGCTGTCGTTCGGCAACTACGCCGGGGACACGATGAACTTCGGGCTGGCGGCCGAGCGGCTGAACGCCGAGGGCATCGACACCCGGATCGTGATAGTCACCGACGACGTCGCCAGCGCGGACGACGTGTCGAAGCGCCGTGGGATCGCCGGGGACTTCTCGGTGTTCAAGGCGATGGGTGCGGCAGCGGCCACAGGTGCGGACCTCGACCAGGTCGAACGCGTCGGCACGGCGGCGAACGCGGCGACCCGCACGATCGGGGTCGCGTTCTCGGGCTGCACGATGCCCGGGGCCACCGAGCCGCTGTTCACCGTTCCCGACGGTCACCTGGGCCTGGGGCTCGGCATCCACGGCGAGCCCGGCATCGAGGACGTCCCCCTGCTCCGCGCGACGGACCTGGCGGCGCTGCTCGTCGAGCGGCTGCTGGCCGAGCGTCCCGCGGGCGCGGGCACCCGTGTCGCGCCGATCCTGAACGGGCTGGGCGACACGAAGTACGAAGAACTCTTCCTGCTCTGGGGCCGAGTGCTCCCCCTGCTGCAGGAAGCCGGGCTCGAGGTCGTGGACCCCGAGGTCGGCGAGCTCGTCACCAGTCTGGACATGGGCGGCTGCTCGCTCACCCTCCAGTGGCTCGACGACGAGCTCGAGACCCTGTGGCGCGCCGACGCGTACACGCCCGCCTACCGCAAGGTGGCGGCGCCGGTCGCGGCGCTCGTGCCGGCCGAGGCAGTGGCCGATGCCGAGACCGAGGCACTGGTCGCGCCGGACGCGACCGAGGCCTCCCGTCGGGCCGCGCAGACCGCGCGCGCCGCGATCGAGGCGATCGACGCCCTGCTGCGCGAGCACGAGGACGAGCTGGGCCGCATCGACGCGGTCGCGGGCGACGGCGACCACGGTCGCGGCATGGTCAAGGGGATCGGTGCCGCCCGCAAGGCGGTCGACCAGGTCGCCCAAGAGGCCGGGGTCGCCTTCGTCCTGGGCCGCGCCGGTGACGCGTGGGCCGAGTTCGCGGGCGGCACCTCCGGGGTGCTGTGGGGTGCGGCGCTCGAGGCCTTCGGCCGCTCGCTCGGCGACGACCGCGCCGCGATCGCGGCGAGCGACGTCGTCGATGCCGCCCAGGCCTTCGCGGACTCGATCGTGCACCTGGGCGGCGCCTCGCGCGGGGACAAGACGCTGCTCGACGCCCTGCTGCCGTTCGTCGATGCGCTGGACTCCTCGGTCAAGGCCGGTCAGTCGCTCGCTCCCGCATGGCAGGCTGCCGCGGAAGTGGCTCGTGACGAGGCCCTGAAGACCGCCGACCTCACGCCGAAGGTGGGGCGTGCGCGACCGCTGGCCGAGAAGAGCCTGGGGACGCCCGACGCGGGTGCCACCTCGATGGGGATGATCCTCACGCGCGTCGGCGAGGTCCTCGCCGACCGTGCAGCAGACAAGGAAGGAACGCACGCATGACGTACCGTCTCGTGATCGGCTCGGACGACGCCGGGTTCGACTACAAGGAGATCATCAAGCAGGACCTGGAGCGCGACGACCGGGTGGCGTCCGTGGTGGACGTCGGGGTCGACGCGGACGGGCACACCGCCTACCCGCACGTCGCCGTCGACGCTGCCCGCATGGTGGCGAACGGCGAGGCCGACCGGGCGATCCTGATCTGCGGGACCGGGCTCGGCGTCGCGATCAGCGCGAACAAGGTCCCCGGCATCCGGGCCGTCACCGCGCACGACTCGTACAGCGTCGAGCGCTCCGTGCTGTCCAACGACGCGCAGGTGCTCTGCATGGGGCAGCGCGTGATCGGCGTCGAGCTGGCCAGGCGCCTGGCGAAGGAGTGGCTCGGCTACGAGTTCGACACCTCGTCGGCGAGCGCCGAGAAGGTCGCCGCCATCTGCGAGTACGACGGCAGCGCCCCGGCCGGCGTCGACGCGCAGTAGCGCGGCCCGCGGCCGCGGCCGCGGCCGCGGCCGGCCAGGGCAGTTCGCACAACGAAAAGCAGTCCGCGCCACGCATCCGTGCGGCGCGGACTGCTTCTCGTTGTGCAGCGTCAACCCGCGCCACCTACGCTCGGGTCATGCACGTCATCACGGCAGTCGAGCGCGGATCGTGGCTGGTCGACCGGGTCGGGGCCTGGGGGCGGGTCGGCGGCGTCACGGGCACCGGCTTCGCGGCGTCGGCCAGGATCTTGCACCCCGTCCCTGCACATCGGGAGGACCTCCGGGTCACGGATGCCTGGGGCGGGCACCCCGTCGTCGAGTCAGCCACCTGGCGCTGGGCGGACGTCGCTCGTCGCACCGGTCGGACCATGCACCCACTCGTCCAGTGGCACCGGCTGACGGACCAGGAGTCGATCATGTCGTTCGACGACGGTTGGTGGATCGGACAGGTGGAGGACGGCCGACTCGAGCCCACCCTGCTCGCCTCCCTGACCGAGCACCTGGCGCAGGCGACGGCCACCCCGCAGGACGTCGTGGCCGCAGTCTGGAACGGATGGGGAGATCCCCACACCTCCAGCAGCGTGTACGTCGGGCACGCGGACGGGTCAGAGCTCTCGGACACCGAGATCGCCGCCATGCAGGAGACGGCCGTCGCGAGGATGCGGGAGGCGGCCGTCGCGGCGATGTACGCCGAGCCCCGCGCCACCACTGCGTTGACGACGCTGGACTGGCCGGGTCGCGAGTTCGTCCTGCTGCAGACCACACTCGACGACCTGGCCGACCCCGGCTGGGCCGACCGAGCGCCGTCCGACCTCCCCGTCGACGTGTCCAGGGGACCGCAGTTGCTCTGGCCGGAGGGCCACGAGTGGGTCGTCGCGTCGGAGATCGACTGGGACTCGACCATCGTTGCCGGCTCACGTGCGCTCGTCGACGCGGTGCTGGCCGACGACCGGTTCGAGGCCCACGAGGTCGACGAGCACAGCGACCTCACCTGGGACGGCGACCACGTCAACCCGCGTCACACCCCCGGCGACTGACCGCGTCAGCCCCGCGCCGCCAGCCGGTGCACCACGGCCTTCGTCGCCTCGTACAGCTCGCGGTAGTCGCGGTACCCGTCCTCGTACGCCGCGTGCGCGACGGGGTCCGGCTCGATGCGCTCGGCGGGCGGGTTCCACGCGGCGATGTCGACCTTCGCGACGAGCGCCGCGGCCAGGAACGCCGACCCGTACGCGGCGCCCACGGTCACCGTCGGGATCGTCTGCGGCAGCCCCGTCACGTCCGACACGATCCGCGGCCACAACCGCCCGAGCAGCCCGCCGCCCGCACCGACCAGCTCGTCGACGGCCACCCCCGCACCGCGCAGCACCTCGACGTTGTGCCGCACGGCGAACGCGGTCGCCTCGAGCGTCGCCCGGTACAGGTCGCCCCGCGTGTGGCGCACGGTCAGTCCGGCGATGACCCCGCGCGCGTCCGGGTCCGCGATCGGCGTCCGCTCGCCCGCGAAGTACGGCAGCATCAGCAGCCCGCGCGCGCCGATCCCGGACGCGTCCGCCTCGTCGAGCATCGATCGCCAGTCGCCGTCGACCAGCCGCCGGAGCCACTCGGTGATCGCCCCCGAGGTCGCCATCCCACCGGACACGCTCGGCTGCTCAGGGTGGGTGCCGACGGTGGTCCACATCCCCGGCACGGGGGTCGGCTCGGGGGTCGGCACGATCATGAACATCGTGGTGCCGTACTGCAGGAACATCCGCCCCGGCACGGACTCCCCCACGCTCACCCCTTCCGCCCAGGCGTCGATGGTGCCGGCGGTCACCGGGATGCCGGCCGGGAGGCCCGTGGCCGCGGCCGCCGCGTCGGTCACCGTCCCCGCCTGGTCGCCGGACCAGAGCAGACGCGGCATGGGCAGGCCGGGCGCCAGTCGGTCGCACCACTCCGGGATCCACGCGTTGGTGCGGACGTCGTACAGCGGGGTCGTCTGGCTGGCGGAGTGGTGGTCGAGGACGTACTCCCCCGTCAGCAGCTCGACCACGCGCGACGACAGCATCGTGAACCGTGCCGCTCGCCGCCACACCGCGGGCTCGTTGCGTGCGACCCACGCGAGCTTGGCGCCGGCGGCCTGGGTGCTCAGGGCCGAACCGCAGCGCTGCCGGATCGTGTCCTCGCCACCGAGCTCGGCGGTCAGGTCGTCGAGCATCGCCGACGTGCGGGTGTCGATGCCGTACAGCACGGCCGGGCGCAGCGGTTCGCCGGCGTCGTCGGTCAGCAGCACGCAGGGGCCGATGCCACTGACGCCCACCGACGCCACCTCGACGTCGGGTGCGATGGCCAGCAGTTCGCGCGTCAACGCGCCGAACTCGTCCCACCAGACGGCACCGTCCATCTCGACCAGGCCCTGCTCGGGGCGGTCGACCTCGTGGTGCCGGACGACCTCGGCAATGACGTGTCCGTCGAACCGCACCAGCAGCGCCTTCGTGCTCGACGTCCCGATGTCCAGACCGAGCACTGCCCGCATGCCGTCTCCTTCGCCGCCATCCGACCCGACTCGGCCGCACACCCGAGTCTACGAAGGTCCACGGACCGCGTCGGACCCGGTCGGAGCACAGCGGACTGTCGGTTGCCGGACCTACTGTGCTCTCGACTCGAAGCAAGGGGATCCCTGATGAAGAAGTCCGCATGGCTGCCCGCCGTCATCGCACCCGTGGTCGTCGCCGGTGTGATCGCCGCTCCGGCCCTGGCCAACGCCGCCAGCACGCCGCTCGCCGGTGCGAACCCCACCGCGGCCGACGTGATCGCCAGCGTCGCGAAGTCGTCCGACGCGCAGTACTCCGGCAAGCTCGCGCAGACGAGTGACCTCGGGCTCCCCGAACTGCCGACCGGCTCGGGCGGGTCCTCGCTCGAGGGCAACGCCTCCGACGCGCTGAGCATGCTCACCCAGTCGCACACCGCCCGCGTGTACGTCGACGGCGCGTCCAAGCAGCGGATCCAGGTCACGCAGCAGCTCGCCGAACAGGACCTCGTCCGCAACGGCAGCGACGTCTGGACCTGGGACTCGAAGCAGCGCGAAGCCACGCACGTCACCCTGCCGAAGGACACCGCCAAGTCGCTGCAGAACGGCACGACCACCCCGGCCGACATCGCGAAGCAGGCCATCGACGCGATCACGCCCAGCACCACCGTCTCCAAGCCGATCAGCACCACGGTCGCCGGACAGCGCGCGTGGCAGATCACGCTGACGCCCAAGTCCTCCGACACCCTGGTCGGCCGCGTCCAGCTCGCCGTCGACCAGCAGACCGGTCTCCCGCTGCGCGCGACCGTCCTGGCGACGGGCCAGTCCGACCCCGCGTTCCAGGTCGGGTACACCAGCCTGTCGTACGGCGCTCCGGCCTCGCGCCTGTTCGACTTCACCCCGCCGTCGAACGCGAAGGTCACCACGAAGGACCTCTCCGGCGAAGCCGACCACGCGAAGCACCACGACGGCGCGAAGGGCCACGCGGGCGACCGCAGTGGCGCACCGACCACCACGGGCACCGGGTGGGCCACGATCGCCGAGCTCCCGGCCGGCAGTGCGGACACCAGCAGCCTCGACGCCGACGGCACCTCGCTGCTGAACCAGGTGACCCGAGCCGTCGACGGCGGCCGCGCGATCCAGACCTCGCTGGTGTCGGTGTACCTGACCGATGACGGTCGTGTCCTGGCGGGTGCCGTGCCGGTGTCGTCCCTGGTCGCCGCCGCCAAGTGAGCACGACGGCACCGACCCGACCGGACCGGTCAGTTCCCGTGACGGAGACGGACCTGGCGATCCGCACGACGGGCCTGGCGAAGGTCTTCCGGAAGCAGCGCGCGGTCGACGGCATCGACCTCGCGGTGCCCCGGGGGTCCGTCTACGGGTTCCTCGGGCCGAACGGCTCCGGCAAGACCACCACCATCCGGATGCTGCTCGGACTGTCGTCCGCCACGGGTGGCTCGATCCAGGTGCTCGGGGAGTCGATGCCGAAGGCACTGCACTCGGTGCTGCCGAAGGTGGGCGCGCTGGTCGAGGGGCCGGCGTTCTACCCGTACCTGTCCGGCCGGGCCAACCTGTCACGCTTCGACGCCGCCGACCCCACCTCGGACGCCCGCACGCGCAAGGAGCGGGTCGCCCGGGCGCTCGACCGGGTCGGGCTGACCCACGCGGCCGACAAGAAGGCGCACGCCTACTCCCTCGGCATGAAGCAACGGCTGGGTCTGGCGAACGCACTCCTGACACCGCGCGAGCTGCTCGTGCTCGACGAGCCGACGAACGGCCTCGACCCGCAGGGCACGCGCGAGGTCCGGAACCTCATCCGTTCCCTGGCCGACGACGGCACCACGGTGTTCGTCTCGAGCCACCTGCTGGCCGAGATCGAGCAGGTCTGCACCCACGCCGGGGTGATGCGCACGGGCAAGCTCGTCGCGCAGGGCACACTCGACGACCTGCGCTCGGCCGGTGCCCGCACGGTGACCGTCCGCACGCCCGACCTCGGGCAGGCCGGCTCCGTCCTGATGCGGCTCGGCCTGACCCCGCGGCACGACGGCGGCGCGGATGCACTGGTCGCCGACCTGCCGGCGACGCTGCTGACCGAGACCATCGTCACCGAACTGGTGCAGGCCGACGTCCGGGTGCGCGGGATCGCGGTCGGCGGCGGCACCCTCGAGGACCTGTTCGTGGCCCTGACCGGGGAGGGCTTCGATGTCGCTGCCTGACCCGACCAACGCGACCACGGCCTCCAGTCCGGACGGCGACGCGACGGCGCAGTCGGCCGCGCAGCAGTCGGCCGCGCAGCCGCAGCAGCAGGACGCGCCGCGAACGTCGCCGTCCCGAACCCGCACGCGCACCTTCGCCCTGCTCGGCTCCGAGCTCGCCCTCGTGTTCCGCCGCCGCCGCACGTGGGCGATGCTCGGTGCGCTGGCGCTCGTACCGGTCCTGATCGCAGTCGCGGTCCGGATCACCACGGGCGGCGACTCGGGCGGCCCCGCCTTCCTCGGCGACATCACCAACAACGGCCTGTTCGTGTCGTTCACCGCGCTGACGGTGTCGATCCCGCTGTTCCTGCCGCTCACGGTGGGGGTCGTCGCGGGCGACACCGTCGCGGGCGAGGCCAGTCACGGCACGCTCCGCTACCTGCTCGTCGCACCGACCGGGCGCCTGCGCTTCATCCTGGTCAAGTACGTCGGCGCGGTGGCGTTCTGCCTGGCGGCCACGCTCGTCATCGTGCTCGTCGGTGCCGCCATCGGGGCACTGCTGTTCCCGATCGGCCCGGTCACCCTGCTGTCGGGCACCCAGGTCGACGGGTGGTCCTACGCCGGCCGTGCACTGCTGCTCGCGCTCTACGTCACGCTGTCGATGCTCGGGCTGTCCGCCATCGGGCTGTTCGCGTCGTCGCTGACGAACGTGCCCGTCGGCGCGATGGCGGCCACGGTCGTCCTCGCCGGGGCGTCCCAGGTGCTCGACCAGCTGCCGCAGCTCGACTGGCTGCACCCGTTCCTGTTCTCGCACCAGTGGCTCGGCTTCGGTGATCTGCTGCGCGACCCGATCGCCTTCGACTCGTTCGGCAGCAACGCCGTGCTGCAGCTCTGCTACGTCGCGGTGTTCGGCACCCTGGCGTACGGCCGGTTCGCCTCGAAGGACATCCTGAGCTGAAGCGGTGTCACGACAACGGGCCCCGGTGAACCACCGGGGCCCGTCGTCGTGTGTGGCGCTACTCGGCCGCGGGCCGGGCGGGCGCGCCGCTCGACACGGGGTCGCGCAGGTCGCGGGACTTCTCCGACTTGTACCAGTGCAGGCGCGCACCGGTCTCGACAGGCTGCATGCCGACCACGACCTTGCCGCGCGAGTGCATCTCGGCCAGGTCCTCGTAGGCGTCGACGATGTACTCGAAGGGGTAGTACCCGGAGATGATGAACTGCACCTTGTGCCGCTGCACCAGGTCGCCGAGCGTGGTCAGCATCTCCATGGCCTCGTGGTCGTCGCCGGGAGCGCGCAGGAACCGGACCTCGAGCTCGCCCCGCTCCTGGCTCGTGACGAAGCGCTTGTCGTCGATCCCCAGGCGACGGGCGAGCTCGTTGTTCTCGCCGTGCTCGCGGTTGTCGATGAAGGCCGTGATGGGGCGACCGTCGGCGATCTCGCGGATCCGGTCCTCTTCCCCTTCGCCGTAGGCCACGGGCAGCACGCCGATCTGCCGGAGCGCGTCGTGGTTGCGGGGGCTGCAGAGGCCGATGACCGTCGCGCCCGCCTCCTTGGCGAGCTGGCACTCGATGTGCCCGACGCCGCCGGCCGCCGCGCTGATCACGACGGTGTCCTGCGGGCCGAGCCGCAGCGAGCGCACGACACTGAGCGCGGTGCATCCCGCCAGGTACAGGCTGCCGGCGACCTCGAAGCTCATCGTCGACGGCTTCTTGACGGCGGCGCTGCGGGGCACGGTCACCCACGTCGCGTGCGAGCCACCGTGCGGTGCGTGCCCCATGACCTCGTCGCCGACCTTGAGGTCGCGGACGTCGGACCCGCGTGCGGCGACGACGCCGGCGAAGTCGACGCCCTGTCGCGCCGGGAACTCGAGCTGGATGGAGTCCTGCAGGCGCCCTTCACGCAGGAACCGCTCGATGTGGTTGAGGCCCGCGACGGAGACCTCGACGACGATCTCGTCCGGGCCGGGCTTCGGTCGCTCCTGGGGGACGACCTCGACGACGTCGAACCCGCCGTAGCGGGCGTACTGCACTGCGTTGCCGGTTCGCATGGCTCACTCCTGTCAGACCTTGTTGCACCCTGATACTCGCGCCGCCGGGCGACCGCCCGCGCGTCCCGGGGACTTCCCAGAGGGTCGCGACGTGCCCGTGGTCGCCACGTCCGTCCTGGAGGCCCGGTGCCCGCCCGCCACGCACGTCGCGGTCAGCGCGGGCCCACCGCCTGGATGATGCGTGCGACGGCCTGGGCGTCGTGGTGCACCGCGACCGTTCCGTCCGCCGGGGTGCGGACGTGCACGGGGGTCGACCACACCGTGCCGTCCTCGGCCAGGTCGACCACCAGCGCCCCCGTGCCGACGTGGGCGGTCTCGGTGCCGTAGGGGCCGGTGAGGTCGGTGTCGTTCGCGACCCCCGGCGCGACGAGCACCGGCACGCCACCGATGCTGCCCGCGAAGGGGTGGTGGTAGTGGCCGGCCAGGACGACCCGCACGTCGGAGCCCCGGATGGCATCGGCCAGGTCCTCGGGGTCCTGCAGCCGGAGCGCCTCGTGCAGTGCCGTCGGGGCGGGCAGCGGGGGGTGGTGCAGGACGACGACGGTGCCACGGGCGGCACCGGCCTCGCCCGCGTCGTTCGCGTCGCTCGCCAGGGCCGTCCGCAGCCGGTCGAGCGACTCGTCCGTGAGCAGTCCGTAGCCGGCGCCGGGCACGCTGGTGTCGAGCGTCACGATGCGCCGACCGGCGACGAGTGACTGCCCCCACACCGGCACCGTCGGCGGGTGGTGCTCCATCGTGTGCATCAGCGGGCGGCCGCCCTCGCCCAGGACGTGCCCGTTCGCCAGCACCTGTCGGAAGCCCGCGCGCTGGTCGTGGTTGCCCGGCACGGTGACGAGCGCGGCACCGTGCCGGGTCGCCCATCCCCCGACGCGGTCGAGCAGGGCCGTGTACGAGTCGGGCGAGCCGTCCTCGGACAGGTCGCCGGACACGACGACCAGCCCGATGCCCGGCACCTCGTCGAGTCGTGCGAGCAGGGCGTCGAGCGCGGCCGTGGTGTCGACCGTGCCCTGGTGCAGCGCTCCGTCCCCCGTCAGGTGGGTGTCGGACAGGTGCAGGATGCGGAGCGTGCCGGGCTGAGGTGTCTGCATGCGGCCCACGGTAGCCAGCAGCCCGATCAGCCGGCTGAACCGTCGACCGGGTCGTCAGCCGACCGGGCCGTCCTTCGACCGCGCCGTCAGTCCGCTGCCGCTGCGAGCTGGTCCTCGAGGTGGAACACCTCGGGCAGCACCCGCGCGGTCTGGTCTGCCCGGCCGGTGGCACCGTCGAACAGGTCCTGCATGTGCTCCTCCCACGCCGTCGCGACCTCGCTGGCAGCCAGCGACGCATCGGCGTCGGCGACCGAGTCGGTCTCGTAGTACCCGATCAGCAGGCCGTCCTCGTCGAGGAACAGCGAGTAGTTGCGTCGGCCCGCCGCCGCGATGGCCCGGAGCATCGCGGGCCAGACCGCAGCGTGCCGCTCGCGGTACGCGTCCATGTGTTCCGCGGCCACCTGCAGCCGGAAGCAGACGCGCGTGACGTGATCCGGGCCTCCCGTCATGACCGGGTCGCCGGCTCGTCCACGGTCCGGACGGTCCCGGACCTGCTCGTCACCGTGCCGTACCGCTCGGCCTCGATGTCGTCGAGGGAACGGCCACGGGTCGACGGCGCCCAGATCGTGCCGACCAGGAACGACAGCGCGAGCAGGCCCAGGATGAGTCCGCCGAGCGCCTGCAGACCGATGCCGTTCAGCAGCAGCGGGAACCAGATGCTCAGGAGACCGACCATGACCCGCGCTGCCAGGAACAGGACGCCCTGCGCGCTGGCCCGGTACCGCGTGGCGAAGAGCTCGCTCGTCCAGAGGCCGTAGAACGCCTGCGCGCCGATGCCCGACGAGATCCCCCACGCGATCGCGAAGAACAGCAGGGTGCCGAGGTTGGCGGGCGCGTAGATCAGGACGGCCCACGCGACGATCGCCAGCGCGGCCCCGATGGCGTAGAGCACGCGGCGGCTCATCCGGTCGGCGAAGCGCATGAACCCGAAGTACGTCGCGGCGACGGTGCAGCCCCACACCAGGATCTGCAGTCCGTACTGCTCGGTGGTGCTCGTGACGCCCGTGGCCGAGTACACGCGCGGCTGGAAGATGCCGGCCTGTCCGGCGACGGTGTTCCAGAGCGCGTAGACGCCGAACAGGAACAGCATCGCGGTCAGGTTGACCTTGCGGCTGAACAGCTGCGTGATGCCGTGGAAGAAGTTCGCGGTGCCGGTCGCCGCTCGCTCGTCCTTCCAGATCGTGGACTCGGGCAGGCCGCGACGGAGCCACCACACGATCGCCGCGACCACGAACAGGTGGGCGAAGATCAGCCGGCTGCCGAGCAGGCCGAGGGGCGCGGCGGCGATCGCCAGCGCGAACCCGACCATCGGGCCGATCGACCACGCCAGCTGCGCCGTACCGACGTGGGCGGCGCGCTTGTCGGCAGGCGCCTGCTCGGCGATGTACGTCCAGCTCGCGGGCACCCCTGCTCCGACGGCGATGCCGGTCAGGATGAACCCGACGAGCAGCATGCCGTAGCTGCCGGCGAAGACCGCCAGCAGGATGCCGAGCATGTAGAGCAGCAGGTCGTACGTGTAGATGAACTTCCGGCCGTAGCGATCGCAGAGCGGACCGCCGACGATCGCACCCGCTGCCGCGCCGAAGGCGTTGGCCGACAGGCTCGCGAGCAGCCCGACCTGCAGGTCCCCGATGTGGAACTGCGCCTGCCACAGGCTCAGACTCGTGGCGATCGCGATGATCGACCCGGACTCGATGTAGTTCGACATCGCCACCGAGACGGTGGCCTTCCAGCCGGTGGTGTTGCTGGCTCCGATACGGACCGCCATTGGTCCTCCGTTCGTGCGTGTTCGTCAGTGAATCGTTTCAACGGTGCTGCGAGGACGATACGCGCCCGCCGCGCGCGTCGCAAGCGGCGGTCCCGTGCGCCCGCCCGGGTGGTGCGAGGTTGCGCGGCCCGTGCCGGGCAACAACCGCGCACCGGGCCACCAGTCGCGCACGGACGAGCAAGCTCGCACGGTGCTCAGCTCGTCGACCCCGCACCGGGGCGGCACCCTCGCACGGTGCTCGAGCCGGGGACCCCGCGCGGCGCCGTCGACCCCGCACGGTGCGCGATGGCGGGGCCCACGCCGCGCCGGGACCCACCCCACGACCGCGGAACCACGTCGGGATGTCAGGATGACGGCATGACGGTGAGCGTTCGGGAGGTCGCAGCACTCGCCGGCGTGTCCCTCGGAACCGTGTCGAACGTGCTGAACCGCCCCGAGAAGGTGGCTCCTGCGACGGTCGAGCGCGTGCAGAGCGCCATCGCCGAACTCGGGTTCGTCCGCAACGACTCCGCTCGCCAGCTCCGCGCCGGACGCAGCTCGACCGTGGGGCTCATCGTGCTCGACGGCGGCAACCCGTTCTTCACCGACGTCGCGCGGGGGGCCGAGGACGCCGCGATGTCCAAGGGTCTGGCGGTGCTCATCGGGAACTCGGACGAGTCCACCGACCGCGAACGCATGTACGTCGACCTGTTCGAGGAGCGCCGGGTCGCCGGGCTGCTGATCTCCCCCGCCGGCGACGACCTCGCCCGACTCGCCCGACTGCGCGACCAGGGGACCGCCGTCGTGCTGGTCGACCGGCGCGCGGACGACGAACACTTCTCGTCGGTGTCGGTCGACGACGTCGCCGGGGGACGGATCGCCGTCGAACACCTGCTCGCCATCGGCCGACGCCGGATCGCCTACGTCGGCGGCCCGTTCGGCATCCGGCAGGTCGTCGACCGTCACGCCGGGGCACTCGCCGCCGCGATGGCCGCGGGGGCCACGCTCGAGGTGCTCACGACGACCTCGCTGTCGGTGCTCGAGGGCCGACGCGTCGGCGAAGCACTGCAGCGTCGTCCGGCGTCCGAGCGTCCCGACGCCGTGTTCGCCGCGAACGACCTGCTCGCCGTGGGGCTGGAACAGGCGTTCATCATGCGCGGCTCCGTCGCTGTACCGGACGAGATCGCCATCGTCGGGTACGACGACATCGCGTTCGCCGAGGCCGCCGTCGTGCCGCTCACGAGCGTGCGGCAGCCGGCGCAGGACCTCGGGCGGCAGGCGATCGAGCTGCTCGTGCGCCAGGTCGAACACGGCCAGGACGTCGAGCTGGAGCGCGTCGAGTTCACGCCGGAGCTGGTCGTGCGCCAGTCCACCGTCCGCGACCGCTGAGACCGGGCGACCGGACCGGGTCGACGGTCCATCTACGATCGAGGCATGGTGCAGCCCCCTCGTCGTGACGGGCCGCCGAGCGTGCACCACGTCGCTGCGCAGGCGGGCGTCTCCCTGGCCACCGTGTCGAACGTCCTGAACCACCCCGAACGTGTGCGCGAGGCCACCGCCGCCCGGGTCCACGCCGCCATCGCCGCCCTCGGCTACACCCCGAACCGGAACGCCAGGGCCCTGGTCTCCGGCAGCACACGGTCGATCGGCCTGGTGGTCTCCTCGTTGCAGAACTCCCTGTTCAGCGACCTGTTGAACGGAGCGCAGCTCGCTGCCCGCGCACGGGACTTCACGCTGCTCATCGCCAGCAGCGAGAACGACCTGCAGGCCCAGGGCGACCACCTGGCCTACCTCGAGAGCACCCGCACCTCGGGCGTCCTGCTGGCGACGATGCAGGAGTCCCGTGACCAGGTCGAACGCACCCGCCGCCACGGCCACCCGGTGGTCTACGTCAACTACGAGCCGACCGAGGTCGACGCCTGCTCGGTGGTCGTCGACAACGAGCAGGCCGGGTACATCGCCACCGAGCACCTCATCGAGCGCGGCTCGCGGCGCGTCGGCTTCGTCAGCGCCCGACCCGACCTGCAGCCCGTGTCCCGTCGACGGGCCGGGGTCCTGCGGGCGATCGCCGCGCATCCCGGAGTCACCCTGGTCGACGTCGATGCCGGCGAGATCGACCCACCGGGCGGCACCGACGCCGGCGCTCGGATCGCCCGGATGCCCGCGGACGAGCGCCCGGACGGGGTGCTGGGCGTGACGGACCTGCTCGCGATGGCCGTCGTCACCGAGCTGCGCGCCGCCGGCATCCGTGTCCCCGAGGACATCCCGGTCTCCGGCTGCGACCACAACTCCATCGCGTGGGGCGGGGCCGTCCCGCTGACGTCGGTGACGATGCACGGCGCGGACATGGGCCGGGTCGCGGTCGACCTGCTGCTGGCCGAGCTGACGGATCCGCCCGGGGAGCACGTGCACCGCACGGTCGTCCTCGGCAGCGAGCTCGTGCCGCGCGAGAGCACCCTCGGACGCCAGGCAGCGGCGGCGCACCGTGCTCGGCTGGCCGCGACTCCGACGGATCCCCGGCGTTCCGAGCCCTGACGTCAGACCGGTGACCGCGCCGGGTCACAGCACAAGCTCGCACCGTGCGCACTGCGGCGCTCCGTGTGCCGCTCGCACCGTGCGCGGTTGGCGCCCGGTGCGAGGTTCGCGGGGTGGTGCGAAGTTGTTCCCCCGCACGGGGCCGCCAACCTCGCACCAGCGGCGGACCTCGCACCGGCGGCAGACCTCGCACCGTGCGCACGCGCACCAGCGGCAGACCTCGCACCGTGCGCGCGCGCACCAGCGCGCCACCCACCGGACGGGAGGCTCGTGGTGGCCTGGCACCGAGCCTCCCGTCCGGTGGAGCGCGCGTCGCGCGCCGTCTGCAACGAATCGGACTCGGTGATTGACACGCTTCAATCCGCATGGTTCCATTCCGATTGAAACGTTCTAAACAGCATGACCGGCCACCACGACGACGCGGTGACCGGGTCCGTTTCCACCCGGGTCCCCATCCCCGGGCCTTACGAGGAGGTAAGGATGTCAGCACGTTCCCTGACCACGCGGCTGCTCGCCATCGGCGGCGCCACGGTCCTGATCGGCGGCCTGGCCGCGTGTTCGTCGGGCGGCTCCGCCGACACCGGCAGCAGCGGCGGCAAGGTCCAGATCACCTACCAGGCGGACAACTCGCCGGCCACCGCGGCCACCGCGAAGCCACTCATCGCGGCCTTCGAGAAGGCCAACCCGAACGTCACCGTCAAGTTCGACACCCGTCCGCAGGGCACCGAGGGCGACAACCTGGTGAAGACCCAGCTGTCGACCGGCGAGATGGCCGACGTGTTCAACTACAACTCGGGCTCACTGATGCAGGCGCTCAACCCGGACAACACGCTCGTCGACCTGTCCGACCAGAGCTGGGCGAAGGACGTCGACAAGCAGTTCACGAAGGTCGTCAGCACCGACAAGGGCGTGTACGGCGCCCCGTTCGGCACGAGCTTCGGTGGCGGCGTGATGTACAACAAGAAGGTCTACGCCGACCTGGGCCTGAGCATCCCGACCACGTGGGACGAGTTCATCGCCAACAGCGAGAAGATCAAGGACGCCGGCAAGGTCGCACCGATCGTGCAGACCTACGGCGACACCTGGACCAGCCAGCTGTTCGTGCTCGGTGACTTCGCGAACATCTCCGCGCAGCAGGCCGACTGGGCGACGAAGTACACCGCCCACAAGGAGTCCTACGCGAAGGACCCGGCGTTCGCCGGCTTCGAGCACCTGGCCGAGGTCAAGGACAAGGACCTGGTCAACGAGGACGACGCGTCGGCGACCCAGGCGAACGGCCTGAAGATGCTGGCCGACGGCACCGGGGCGCAGTACCCGATGCTGACGAACGCGATCTCGACGCTGCAGCAGGACAGCCCGGACGCGGTGAACGACATCGGGGTGTTCCCGCTGCCGGCCGACACCGCCTCGGACACCCGGCTGACGATCTGGGAGCCGAACGGCCTGTACATCCCGAAGACCTCGACGGGTGACAAGCTGGCGGCGGCGAAGAAGTTCATCGCGTTCGCCAACTCGTCGGACGGCTGCAAGGTGCAGAACGACACCGGCGCCCCCGCCGGCCCGTACGTCATCAGCTCGTGCAAACTGCCCTCCTCGGTCCCCACGATCGCGACCGACGTGCAGCAGTACCTGACCGACGGCAAGGCCACGCCGGCGCTCGAGTTCCTGTCGCCCATCAAGGGACCGAACCTCGAGAAGATCTGCGTGCAGGTCGGCTCCGGGATCACCACCGCAGCGGTCGGTGCCAAGCAGTACGACCAGGACGTCGTGCAGCAGGCCCAGCAGCTCGGCATCAAGGGCTGGTGACGGCGGTGACCGCGACGCTCACGACGGCGGTGGCCCCGCCGCAGACGACGAAGTCCGGGCCGGGTCCGGCTCGCGGGAAGATGCGTTCGTTCTACCCCGCGTGGTTCTTCATCCCCGCGATCGCGCTGTACGTCGTGTTCTTCGCGGTCCCGACCTTCGCCGGGTTCTACTTCTCGCTCACACGCTGGACGCTGTTCGACCAGACCTTCATCGGCTTCGACAACTTCGCCCGGTTCTTCCAGGACCCGCAACTCGTCTCTGGGTTCATCCACACGTTCGAGTACGGGTTCGTGACGAGCGCGGCGAAGGTGGTCCTCGGACTCGCCCTCGCCCTGCTCCTCACGTCCCCGGTGCTCGGCCGCGGGTACCTGCGCGCGGTCGTGTTCTTCCCGGTGCTGGTGTCGACCATCGGCATCGGCATCACGTTCAAGGCGCTGCTCGACCCCTTCCACGGGATCGTGAACGGCCTGCTGGGATCGGTCGGCCTGCCCACCCCGGGCTGGTTGACCGACCCCGCCCTGGCACTCTGGAGCGTCGCCGCGGTCGACATCTGGAAGGGCGTCGGCATCGCGACGCTCATCTTCATCGCCGGCATCGTCGCCATCCCGCAGGAGTACTTCGAAGCGGCCCGGGTCGACGGCGCAAGCGCGTGGACGATCTTCCGGAACATCACGCTGCCGCTGTCCCGCCCCGCGATGGGCACCGTCATCATCCTGTCGCTCATCGGCGGCCTGCGGTCGTTCGACCTGATCTGGGCGATGACCGGCGGCGGACCGGGGTTCACGAGCGACGTCATCGCGAGTGTGATCTACAAGCAGTACCAGGCGGGCTTCTACGGCCTGTCGACCGCCGGCAACGTGGTCCTGTTCGTCGTCGTGACGGCGATCATGGTCCCGGTGTCGTGGCTGCTGAACCGGAAGGAGCCGGAACTGTGACCGCTGTCAGCACCCCGCGTCGGACGGCCACACCGCGCCGGCGACGCCCCGACACGACCCGCAAGTGGGTCATCGGCATCATCGCCATCGTCGTCAGCTTCGTGGTGTTCCTGGTCCCCTTCGTGTTCGTCCTGCTGCAGGCGGCGAAGTCCCCGGCCGAGGCGAACCAGCTCGGCTTCACGCTGCCGACGAAGTGGCAGCTGTGGCAGAACCTGCAGGCGGTGTTCCAGAGCGGCGAGTCCGGCATCGTCCGGGCGTTCCTGAACAGCGCCGTGCTGACCGTCGGCAGCGTCGTGATCATGGTCGTGTTCTCGGCGATGGTCGGGTACGTGCTGCAGCGACGACCGGGACGGTGGAACGGGGTCATCAACTTCTTCGTCCTGGCCGGCCTGATCGTGCCGCCCGCGATCGTCCCGACGATCTGGGTGCTGCAGGGACTCAACCTGTTCAAGACGATGGGCGGCATGATCCTGATCGAGGCCACCTTCGGGCTGTCGTTCTGCATCCTGCTGTTCCGCGCGTTCGTCGCGACCATCCCGAAGGAGCTCGACGAGGCCGCGGTCCTGGACGGCGCCGGCCCGATCCGGCTGTTCTTCGGGGTCGTCCTGCCGCTGCTCAAGCCGGTCATCATCACGGTCGTGCTGGTGCAGTCGGTCGCGGTGTTCAACGACTTCGCCAACCCGCTGTACTTCCTGCCGGGGTCCGAGAACGCCACCGTGCAGCAGACGCTGTACGCGTTCCAGAGCCAGTCGGTCAGCCAGCTCAACCTGCTGTTCACCGACGTGCTGCTCATCACGATCCCGCCGCTCGTGCTGTACATCTTCTTCCAACGCCAGATCGTCGCCGGCATGACCAGCGGCGCCGTCAAGGGCTGAAAGGCAACCACACATGACCACCTGGACCGCATCGTTCATCGCGGCGGACGACGACACCGACCGCGACTCCGCACCGATCCTGCGCCGCGAGTTCACCCTCGACGACGGCCACGGCGCCGTCACCCGGGCGACGCTCGACGTCAGCGCGCTCGGCGTCGTCGAGGCCTGGCTCGGGGGGCAGCGCGTCTCGGACCACCTGCTCGAACCGGGGTGGACGAGCTACGAGTGGCGCATCCGCGTCGCCTCGCACGACGTCCTGTCCCACCTCGGCAGCACGGCTCCCGGCGACGCAGCCGTCCTGGCGCTCGTGATCGGACGGGGCTGGGCAGCCGGACGTCTGGCCTGGGGCGGCGGTGGCGGCTGGTACACGGACGAGCGTGCCGGGTTCGCCGAGCTCCGCATCACGTTCGCGGACGGCCACCAGCAGGTCGTCGGCACCGACACCGACTGGCAGGCACTGTCGAGCGCCATCACCGCCGACCAGCTGTACGACGGGCAGGACATCGACGCCCGTCTGCGCGACGGGTCGTTCCTGCAGCCCGGGCCGGTCACGCTGCCGAGCGTCGACGGGCACCGGGGCCGCACCAGCGCCGTGCACACCGTCGACATCGGCGAGCGTGCGCTGGTCGCCGACACCGTGCCGCCCGTCCGACCGCTCGCCGAGATCACTCCGGTGGACGTCTGGACGAGCCCGTCCGGCGCCACCCTGGTCGACTTCGGCGTGAACCTGGTCGGGTGGCTCCGGGTGGTCGCATCCGGCCTCGCGGGCACGGTCCTGACGATCACGCACGCCGAGGTGCTCGAGCACGACGAGCTCGGCACCCGCCCGCTGCGCACCGCGAAGGCCACGGACCGCTTCACCCTGAGCGGCGGAGCAGACACCTTCGAGCCGCGCTTCACGTTCCACGGGTTCCGGTACGCGTCGGTCGACGGCTGGCCCGGCACGCTCGACGAACTGCAGACGGCACTGACCGCGGTGCAGGTCGGCAGCGACCTGACCCGGACGGGCACGTTCGAGTCCAGCCACGACCTGCTCAACACCTTCCACGACAACGTCGTGCGGGGCATGCAGGGTAACTTCCTCAGCGTGCCGACCGACTGCCCGCAGCGCGACGAACGCCTGGGGTGGACGGGCGACATCGCCGCCTTCGCCCCGACCGCGTCGTACCTGTTCGACACGCGGGCGTTCCTGGGCGACTGGCTGCGCGACCTGTCCCTCGAGCAGCAGCACAACCACGGGATCATCCCCTTCGTGGTGCCGGACGTGCTGAAGTACTCCCCCGCCGAGGACTTCGGCACCCCGGACGCCACCGCGATCTGGTCGGACGCCGGGGTCTGGGTGCCGTGGACGCTGTACCAGGCGTACGGCGACACCGCGGTGCTCGAGGAGCAGCTCGACTCGATGGTCGCGCACCTGCGTCGGGTCCGCGATCACCTGTCCCCCGAGGGGCTGTGGGACACGGTGTTCCAGTTCGGCGACTGGCTCGACCCGGACGCCCCGCCCGAGGACGCCGCCAAGGCCAAGGCCGACCCGGGCGTCGTCGCGACGGCGTGCGCGTACCGCAGCGCGACCCTGGTGGCCGAGGCGGCCCGTCTGACCGGCCACCCGGCCGAGGCGAGCGAGGCCGACGAGCTGGCCACGGGCCTCCAGGCCGCGTTCCGGCAGCACTACGTGACGGACGGTCGCATCCGTTCCGACTGCACCACCGTCTACGCCCTGGCGATCGTGTTCGGGATCCTGTCCGAGGACGACGAGCGCCGGGCCGGCGACCGCCTGGCGGAGCTGGCGGCGGCATCCGGGTACCGGATCTCGACCGGCTTCGCGGGCACGCCCTTCATCACCGATGCGCTGACGCAGACCGGGCACCTCGACGACGCGTACCAGCTGCTGCTGCAGACGGAGTGCCCCTCGTGGCTGTACCCGGTGACGATGGGCGCGACGACGGTCTGGGAGCGCTGGGACTCGATGCTGCCCGACGGCACCATCAACCCCGGCGAGATGACCTCGTTCAACCACTACGCACTCGGTGCCGTGGCGGACTGGATGCACCGTGTGGTGGGCGGCCTCGCCCCGTTGACGCCCGGGTACGAGTCGGTGCTCATCGCGCCGCAGCCCGGTGGTGGCCTGACGTGGGCGTCGACCTCGCTGGACAGCGTGCACGGGCGGATCGCGGTCCGGTGGGAGCTCGTCGACGGCGAACTCGTCGTGCAGACGACCGTGCCCGACGGCGTGACCGCCGTGGTGCGGCTGCCCGGCCTGGACGAGCAGCGCCTGTCGGGAGGCTCGCACGAGGTGCGCGCGCCGGCTGCGGTCCCCGCGGGGTAGCGCGGCGCCGCGCGCCGGTGGCCGCCGGCCGGCCCGCGGCGCGTTCGCACTACGGAAATCACCTCGCGCCACGGAACGACGTGGTTCGGCGTGACTTCGGTTGTGCGAACGCAGTCGGCACCACGGGACAGCACCGCCGCGCTTGCGAGCAGCTCCACCACGGACTACCGTATGAAACGATTCAATCACGAGGAAGTGACACGATGACATCAACCCCGAGCTTCGCCGGCATCGCCGAGCAGTTGGCCGCGCAACGGATCGAGCTGCCGAGCTGGGCCTTCGGCAACTCCGGCACCCGCTTCAAGGTGTTCAGCACGCCCGGCACCCCGCGCGACCCCTACGAGAAGATCGCCGACGCCGCGCAGGTGCACCGGTACACCGGGCTCGCCCCGACCGTGGCACTGCACATCCCGTGGGACCTGGTGGACGACTTCGCCGACCTCAAGCGCCACGCCGAAGAGCACGGCGTGCAGCTCGGCACGGTCAACTCGAACACGTTCCAGGACGACGACTACAAGTTCGGCGCCCTGACCCACGTGGACGAGACGATCCGGCAGAAGGCCATCGACCACCACCTGCGCTGCATCGACGTGATGGACGCCACGGGCAGCCGCGACCTGAAGATCTGGCTGGCCGAGGGCTCGAACTACCCCGGGCAAGAGGACATGCGCAGCCGTCAGGACCGCCTGCACGACTCCCTCAGCACGATCTACGACCGCCTGGGCCCCCAGCAGCGTCTGGTGCTGGAGTACAAGTTCTTCGAGCCGTCGTTCTACCACACCGACGTCCCGGACTGGGGCACCAGCTACGTGCAGACGGCGGCCCTGGGCGACAAGGCGATGGTCTGCCTGGACACCGGCCACCACGCCCCCGGCACGAACATCGAGTTCATCGTCATGCAGCTGCTGCGCCTCGGCAAGCTCGGCTCGTTCGACTTCAACTCGCGCTTCTACGCCGACGACGACCTGATCGTGGGCGCGGCCGACCCGTTCCAGCTGTTCCGGATCCTGGTCGAGGTGGTCCGCGGCGGCGGCTACGACAACCCCGACGTCGCGTTCATGCTCGACCAGTGCCACAACATCGAGGACAAGATCCCCGGGCAGATCCGCTCCGTGCTCAACGTGCAGGAGATGACCGCCCGCGCACTGCTGCTCGACCGCGTCGCCCTGACCGCTGCACAGGAATCGCACGACGTCCTCGGCGCCAACGAGGTCTTCATGGACGCGTACCAGACCGACGTCCGCGCGGACCTCGCCGCCTGGCGCGAGTCCCGCGGGCTCCCCGCGAACCCGATGCGCGCGTACCAGGAGTCCGGGTACCAGCGGCAGATCGCCGAGGACCGTGTCGGCGGCGTGCAGGCCGGCTGGGGCGCCTGACCGGCGCACGGAACGACGAAGGAACGCACAGCACCATGACCGACACCAGCCAGGAGGCCCGGGTGGACCCCGCACCGCAGCCCACGTCAGCACACGCCACCGTCAGTGCGCTCATCGCGCGCTCGAACGCGCTCGGCTCGGATCCGCGGATCACGAACTACGCCGGCGGCAACACCTCGGCGAAGGGCGCCGACACCGACCCGGTCACCGGCGAACCGGTGGAGCTGCTGTGGGTGAAGGGCTCCGGGGGCGACCTCGGCACGCTGACCCCGGCGGGCCTGGCGGTGCTGCGACTCGACCGGGTCCGAGCGCTCCGTGGCGTGTACGCGGGGGTCGAGCACGAGGACGACATGGTCGCCGCGTTCGACCACTGCCTGTTCGGTCGCGGTGGGGCTGCTCCGAGCATCGACACCGCGATGCACGCCCTGGTCGATGCCGCACACGTCGACCACCTGCACCCGGACGCCGGCATCGCGATCGCGACGGCAGCGGACGGACCGGCGCTGACGGAACGCATCTTCGGCGCGAAGGTCGTGTGGGTCCCCTGGCGCCGGCCGGGGTTCCAGCTGGGGCTCGACATCGCCGCCATCCAGCAGCAGCACCCCGAGGCGATCGGCACCATCCTGGGTGGCCACGGCATCACCGCGTGGGGTGACACGAGCGAGCAGGCCGAGGCGAACTCGCGCTGGATCATCGACACCGCCGAGGCGTACATCGCCCAGCACGGCACGGACCAGCCGTTCGGTCCCCCGCGCGCCGGCTTCGGTGCTCTGCCGACCGACGAACGACGTGCACGGGCGGCGGCCCTGGCACCGACGATCCGCGGCATCGCCGGCCACGACAAGCCCGTCGTCGGGCACTTCACGGACAGCGACGTCGTGCTCGACTTCCTGGCGAGCGAGAAGGCGCCCCAGCTGGCGGCCCTCGGCACGAGCTGCCCGGACCACTTCCTGCGCACGAAGGTGAAGCCCCTGCTGCTCGACCTGCCGACGACGGCCTCCGTCGAGGACCAGATCGCCCGGCTGCACGAGCTCCACCAGCAGTACCGCGAGGACTACCAGGCGTACTACGAGCGCCACGCGACGCCGGAGTCCCCCGCGATCCGCGGCGCCGACCCGCTCGTCGTGCTGGTCCCCGGCGTCGGCATGTTCTCGTACGGCAAGGATGCCCAGACCGCCCGCGTCGCCGGCGAGTTCTACGGCAACGCGGTCAACGTCATGCGCGGCGCCGAGTCGCTGAGCACCTACGCCCCCATCGACGAGGCCGAGAAGTTCCGCATCGAGTACTGGGCGCTCGAAGAGGCCAAGCTCCAGCGGATGCCCGTCCCGAAGCAGCTGGCCACGCGCATCGCGCTGGTGACGGGCGCTGCGAGCGGCATCGGCAAGGCGATCGCGAAGCGCCTGGCAGCCGAGGGTGCGGCGGTCGTCATCGCGGACCTCGACCTGCAGAAGGCGCAGGACGCGGCGGCCGAGATCGGCGGTCCGGACCAGGCGATCGGCGTCGCGGCGAACGTCACGAGCGCCGACGACATCGCCCGGGCGGTCCAAGAGACCCTGCTGCACTTCGGCGGGCTCGACCTGGTCGTCAACAACGCCGGGCTCTCACTCTCCAAGAGCCTGCTCGAGACCACCGAGCAGGACTGGGACCTGCAGCACGACGTCATGGCGAAGGGCTCGTTCCTGGTGTCGAAGGCCGCCGCGAAGGTCCTCATCGAGCAGGGCCTGGGCGGCGACATCGTGTACATCTCGAGCAAGAACTCCGTCTTCGCGGGCCCGAACAACATCGCCTACTCCGCCACCAAGGCCGACCAGGCCCACCAGGTGCGACTGCTGGCGGCCGAGCTCGGCGAACACGGCATCCGGGTCAACGGCATCAACCCCGACGGTGTCGTGCGCGGCTCGGGCATCTTCGCGTCCGGGTGGGGTGCGAACCGCGCGAAGACCTACGGCATCGACGAACAGGACCTCGGCGCGTTCTACGCCCAGCGCACGATCCTCAAGCGCGAGGTCGTGCCCGAGAACGTCGCCAACGCCGTGTACGCGATCTGCACGTCGGACTTCTCCCACACCACCGGGTTGCACGTGCCGGTCGACGCGGGCGTCGCGGCCGCGTTCCTGCGGTAGTCGCCGTGACGACCAGCGGCAGCGTGGCAGCGGTCGACCTCGGTGCCACGAGCGGCCGGGTCATCGTCGGGCACGTCGACAGCGACGGCGTGCGGACGGACCACGTCGCACGGTTCCCGAACGGCCCCGTGGCCCTGCACGAGCACGACCGTCAAGCCCTGCACTGGGACGTCGTCGAGCTGTACCGACAGGTGGTCGACGGCCTGCGCACGGCGTTCGGCCAGCACCACGACGTCGCCAGCATCGGCATCGACTCGTGGGCCGTCGACTACGGGCTGCTACGCGAGGGACGGCTGCTGGGCCTGCCATACCACTACCGCGACGAGCGGCACCAGCAGGGGGTCGCACCCGTGCACGCCGCGATCGACGCCGCCGCGCTGTACGCCCGCAACGGCCTGCAGCACCTGCCGTTCAACACGCTGTTCCAGTTCGCTGCCGACCCGCTGCTCCCCCTGGCCGACCGCGCACTGCTGGTCCCCGACCTGCTCGGGTACTGGCTGACCGGAGTCCAGGCTGCCGAGCGCACCAACGCGTCGACCACGGGGCTGTTGCACGCGACCACGCGTGGATGGGACCCGACGCTGCGGGCTGCGGCGGGCCTCCCGTCCGGTCTGCTGCCGGCGCTGCGTGACCCGGGCGACCAGCTCGGCCCCCTGCTCCCCGGCCTGCTCGAGACGTCGGCGCCGGTGACCCTGGTCGGCTCCCACGACACGGCGAGTGCCGTGGTCGCCGTGCCGGCGACCGAGCCGGACTTCGCCTACATCTCGTCCGGCACGTGGTCGCTCGTCGGTGTCGAGCTCGACGCGCCGGTGCTCACCGACGCGGCACGGCTGGCGAACTGCACGAACGAGGGCGGCGTCGACGGCCGCGTCCGGTTCCTGAAGAACGTGTCCGGACTGTGGCTGCTCTCCGAGAGCGTCCGCACCTGGGAGCGCGACGGCGACCGCGTCGACCTGGAGGCCCTGCTCGCCTCCGCCGCGGCCGTCACCGCGCCCGTGCCGGTGTTCGACGTCGCCGACGACTCCTTCACGCCCCCCGGGGACATGCCGACCCGGATCGCCGCGTGGTGCGACGCGCACGGCCTGAGTGCGCCCGCGACACCGGCGGAGTTCGTGCGGTCGATCCTCGAGTCGCTTGCCGCTGCCTACGCCGACACCGTGTCGACGATCGCGAGCGTCACGGGCAAGGACATCCGACAGGTGCACATCGTCGGCGGAGGGTCGCAGAACCGGCTGCTCTGCCAGCTGACGGCGGACCGGACCGGACTGCCGGTGCTCGCCGGTCCCGTCGAGGCCACCGCACTCGGCAACATCCTGGTGCAGGCTCGGGCTGCCGGGCTGGCCGGACTCGGCGGCGCCTCGCTCGAAGCGCTCCGCGCCGTGGTCGCGCGCACGGTCGAGCCGGTCCGCTACACCCCGACCACGACACGAACCGCCCACCGATCCACCCCGAGACGTAGGATGTCTGTATGACCTCGACCGACGACCAGCACCGCGTCGACCCCGCCACCGGGGCCCCGGCAGCGACCCCGGGGACACCGTCGACCCGGCGGACCCCCATGAAGCGGCAGCTGCCGACGGTGCACGACCTGGCGCCGCTCATGCAGTTCAAGAAGCCGGACCTGAACGCCCGGCGCCGTCGACTCGAGTCCGCGCTGACGATCTGGGACCTGCGGGACATCGCGGCCCGGCGCACACCCCGGGCCGCGTTCGACTACACCGAGGGTGCTGCCGAGGCCGAGATCTCGCTGGCCCGCGCACGCCAGGCGTTCGAGGACATCGAGTTCACGCCGGCGATCCTGCGTGACGTGTCGCAGGTGTCGACCTCACGAGACGTCCTCGGCGCGCCCGTGGCGTACCCGTTCGGCATCGCGCCGACCGGGTTCACGCGGATGATGCAGACCGAGGGCGAGCGTGCCGGAGCCCGGGCCGCGGGTCGCGCGGGCATCCCGTTCTCGCTGTCCACGATGGGCACCACCGCGATCGAGGACGTCCGCGACGCCAACCCCCACGGCCGCAACTGGTTCCAGCTGTACATGTGGAAGGACCGCGAGAAGTCGATGGCACTGGTCTCCCGCGCCGAGGCCGCCGGCTTCGACACGCTGCTGGTCACGGTCGACGTCCCCGTCGCCGGAGCCCGTCTCCGCGACAAGCGCAACGGGTTCTCGATCCCGCCCCAGCTGGGCGTGAAGACCATCGTGAACGCGATCCCCCGCCCGTGGTGGTGGTTCGACTTCCTGACCACCGAGCCCCTGGCGTTCGCCTCGCTCGACCGCTGGTCCGGCACCGTCGGCGAGCTCCTCGACCACATGTTCGACCCGACGGTCACGTACGAGGACCTGGCCTGGATCCGGTCGCAGTGGAAGGGCAAGGTCGTCGTCAAGGGCGTGCAGTCCCTGGCCGACGCCAAGCGCCTGACCGACATGGGCGTCGACGGCATCACCCTGTCGAACCACGGCGGACGGCAGCTCGACCGCGCGCCCGTCCCGTTCCACCTGCTGCCGTCGGTGGTCAAGGAGGTGGGCGCGGACACCGAGGTCCACCTGGACACGGGCATCATGTCCGGCGCCGACATCGTCGCCGCGGTGGCCCTCGGAGCGAAGTTCACCATGGTCGGGCGGGCGTACCTGTACGGGCTGATGGCGGGCGGCGAAGCCGGGGTCGACCGGATGATCCAGATCCTGTCCGAGCAGATCGAGCGCACGATGCGGCTGCTCGGGGTCGCGTCCCTCGACGAACTCGAGCCCGGCCACGTCACCCAGCTCGCGCGCCTGGCCCCGATCCCGCGTCCCTAGGCCGGGTGCCCGGCCGGTGCTCCGGCTCCCGGTGCTCCGGTTCCCGGTCCCCGGCCGCGGCGCGGCGGTCCTCGTCCGGGGCCGTGGCCGTGGCCGATCCGGTCGACGAACACCGCTGTTCGTGAACCGGATCGGTCAGCGGCGCTCGGCGGTGTCCGCTTCGGAACCGGTGGTCGTGCCGGTGGCCGAGGACGGGTCCGCGGTCATCGTCTGCTCTGGCAGGCTCCACCGAGCACCGGGTGTCGTTCGCGGCACGGCGTTCGGGGCCGTCGGCGACAGGGGCCGGCCGCGCAGCTCTGCGAGCATCACCGGAAGGGTCCGGAGGGCTCGTCGGGTCTCGAACGTCGTCCAGGCGAAGAAGCCGACGAACGCGACCACGAACAACCACCACACGGGCCCGCTCGTGACGGCAAGCCAGACGGCGAGCACCGTTGCCGAGCCGAACACGAGCGGACCGAGCCACCGGTTCCTGCGGGACTGCCGCTGCAGGCGTTCGAGCGACGGCACCCAGTTCGTGGGGTCGGCATCCGGCGGCACCGACCCGGTCTTCACCGAGCGCTGGATCCTGCTGAGTTCGGCGGCACCACCGGCGCGACGACGCAGCCGGGCGATCAACACGCCGAGGACTGCGGTCAGACCAGCGGCGTAGAACACCGCGCTCACGAGTCGTCCGACGAACCCCTCTCGCCCGCCAGTGGTGGCGAGGCCGATGACGAAGTACGCCCCTCCGGCGACCAGGAACATGACGGGCAGCAGCACGGGCAGTGGCAACCTGCGGAAACGGTCCATGAGACTCCCTCGATCTCCGCCATCGTGCCCGTCGAGGGTGCAGTGCTGCTGGGAGGCCGGGGCACAAGCGCACCCGGTATGTTCGGCGCGACGAGAAGGGGGCTCCATGGCCGGGGCGAGCATCGACGTGCAGGACTTCGTGATGCGGTTCGGGGACCGCACCGTCGTGGACGGATTGTCGTTCGACGTCGCCCCCGGGGAGACCTTCGGACTGCTCGGCAGCAACGGGTCGGGCAAGACGACGACGATCCGTGCACTGCTCGGCATCACCTCGCCCACGGCCGGCTCCCTGACGATCGACGGACGTCCCTACCGCCCGGCCACCGGCGGCATCGGGTACCTGCCGGAAGAACGCGGGCTGTACCGGAAGGAGTCGGTGATCGACGTGATGACGTACTTCGCGGCGCTGCGCGGCATGCCCCGGTCGGCCGCGACGGCCTGGTCGATGGACTACCTGGCCCGCGTCGGTCTGGGCGACAAGGCGAAGCTTCGCGTCGACAAGCTGTCGGGCGGACAGCAGCAGAAGGTGCAGCTCGGCATCACGATCATGGACCGCCCGCGGCTGCTCATCCTCGACGAACCGACGAAGGGCCTCGACCCGGTCAACCGTCGACTGCTGCTCGACCTGGTCGACGAGCGCAAGGCCGACGGTGCGACGGTCGTCCTGGTCACGCACCACATGGACGAGGTCGAGCGGTTGTGCGACCGGATCCTGCTGCTCAAGGACGGCACCGCTGCCGCGTACGGCACCATCCCGGACGTGCAGGACCGCTTCGGCGGCGCGGTGGCCAAGGTCGCTCTCGACGGTGCCGTCCCACGCTCCCCGCTCTACGAGCTCGCCCGACACGAGGGACACGTCGCGTACCTGGTGCCCTCGAGCACCGCTGCGGCGGACGGCTCCGACATCCTGGCGTCGCTCGTCGCCGACGGCGTGCACGTCACGGGCTTCGAGATGCGCCGGATCCCGCTCGACGAGATCTTCGTGCAGGTGTACGGCCACGACGCCGGCGCCGACGAGGCCGCACCCGTCCCCGCATCCGGGGGCGCCCGATGACCCGCCTGGGCACCGTCATCCGGTTCGAGTTCGTCCGCGCGGTCAAGAAGCCCGCGTTCTGGATCGGCACCCTCGCGCTGCCGATCGTCATCGTCGTCGTGTCCCTGTTGGTCGGCGTGGGACAGAGCGCCGGGGCCGACTCGGTCGTGTCGAGCGCGTCCGCGACGAAGACCCCGTTCCACTACGTCGACCGCTCCGGCCTGGTGTCGGAGTCCGTCGCGGCGCGGTGGGGCGGGACACCGTCGACGGACGAGTCCGGCGACCGGGCGGACGTCGTCGCCGGACGCCTCGACGCCCTGATCGTCTTCCCGGAGACCCCGTCGAGCAGCGCGATCCAGGTGACCGCGAAGGACCGCGGCCTGTTCGGCAACGGCGGCTACTCGTCGCTGGCAGAGCGCGTGCTCGAGCAGAGCGTCGCCGCCGACGTCGACGACCCGGAGTCGGTGAGCATCCTGCGATCACCACCGACCGCCGACGTGACCGCCTACGCCGACGGCCGGGTGGCCCCGGGGTGGCTGTCGATCATCCCGCCGCTGGTGTACGTCGCCGCGTTCTTCGGGCTGGTGCTCCTGCTCGCGGCCCGCATGGTGACCGTCGTGGTCGAGGAGAAGGAGAACCGGATCTCCGAGATGATCCTGACCACGGTGACCGCTGGTGACCTGATCCGCGGCAAGGTCGTCGCGATGCTGCTGGTCGGGCTCGTGCAGATCGGGGTGTTCCTGGTGCCCGGGCTGCTGTCGCTCGTGGTCGTCGTCCCACTGCTGGCCGGGCGCATCGGACACGTCGTGGTCGACCCGTGGCGGATGGTGGTCGGCGCACTGCTGCTGATCGGTGGAGTGCTGCTCGCCTCGGCCCTGTTCGTGGCCGTCGGCGCGGCGGTGCCGACGATCAAGGACGCCTCGACCCTGCAGTCGGCGGCGATCTTCGCGCTGATCATCCCGGTCTACGCGGCGTTCTTCGTGATGACCAGCCCGAGCAGCCCGGTGGCCGCGTTCTTCACGTACTTCCCCACGTTCACCCCGATCACCGCGATGGTCCGGAACGCGGTCGGGGCGCTGTCACCGCTCGAGTCCGTGATCTGCATCGTCGAGGTGTTCGCCGTGGCCGTCGTGCTGCTGTGGTTCGCGCAGTACCTGTTCCGGCACTCGGTCGCGCAGTACGGCTCGAAGGTCACCGTCCGTCAGGTGCTGTCCTGGCGCCGGGGGCGTTCCTAGACCGCAGCGGGGGTCTCGACGGGCACGGGCTGCTGGACCGCGTCGACGACGGGCTGCCGGTGCGACGACGCACGAGCCGCTGGCAGTGCGAGCGACAGCGGGTCGTCCTGCACGACGTCCAGCGCCAGGGCGATGGCACCGTGCACGACGACGTCCGCGCCGAGCGTCGAGGCGACGATCTCCGGCACGGGGTCCAGGCTCCACTTGTGCAGCAGTGTCTGCGCGTGGTCGATCACGGCTCCGGCCGGCTGTGCGATGGCACCGGCGACGACCACGCGGTCGATGTCGAGCAGGCTCGCGAGCACGACGCACACCCGCGCCAGCCGGTCGCCGAGCTGCTCCACGACGTCGAGCGCCACGGGGTCACCGCTGCGTGCGGCGGCGAACACGGCCGCAGCGTCGGTCCGGCCGGCGCGCACGGCAGCCGCGAGCGGCGTGCCGGGGGCGATCCGGTCCTGTTGTCCGGCGGCGTCCACCAGGTCCTTCGCCGCGCGACCCAGGCCGTCGGCCGACCCGACGCCCGTGACCATGCTGAGCACACGCATCTCGCCGGCCCCGCCGTGCGAGCCGCGCAGCAGGCGGCCGTCGACGACCAGACCGGTGCCGAGACGCTCGCCCGCCAGCAGCGCGGCGAACGACGCATCGCCACGCAGGTCGCGCTCGGCGACCGCGGCGAGGTTGGCGTCGTTCTCGACGACGACGAGTCCGTGGCCGGTGACGCCGTCGAACCCCGGGTTCATCGCGGCCCAGTAGCCGCCGTCGCCAGGCAACGAGGTGCCGTCGGCGGCGACCGGTGCGGGGACGCCGATCGTGGTGACGAGGACCCGTTCGGCGGCGACGCCGGCCGATGACAGTGCTCAGGCGATGGTGTCGGACACGGTCCCCAGGCGGACGTCCACGTCGAGGTCGTCCGCGCCCGGGGTCCCTTCGGCGCGGGCCAGGACGCTTCCGCGCAGGTCCGCGACGAACACGGTGACGCGGTGCTGCCCGGCGTCGACACCGACGACCACGCCCGCACGTTCGTCGAGCCCGTAGCGCTTCGCCGGACGCCCGATGCGGTACTGCCCGACGGCGCGTGCGTCGCGGAGTTCGCGGATCCAGGCGAGCCGGACGAGTTCGTCGCAGGCGGCCAGGACGGTCGAGCGCGTGAGCCCGGTGGCGTGCATGGCGTCGGTCGCCGTGAAGGCGCGCGCGGCGAAGGCGTGGTCGAGCACCGTCTCGGTGCTCGACCCACGGGCGGTGACGCGGGTGCCGGGCATGTCGCGAGGATATCGCGCCACGCATTCCTTGCGCTATTAGATTTTCTCGCTACATTTAGTCATGCGGACGGCATCGGAGCCGGACGCGGAACCAGGACGGCAAGGACGCCGGGCCCGGTCGAACGGAGACGACGTGCAAGCACACGCCACGACACGGAAGCCTGCCGGGTTCAGTCGACGCTCCTTCCTGCTCGGAGCCGGTGGCATCGCCAGCGGTTTCGCGCTCGCCGGATGCGCGCCGATGTCCTCGTCCTCGGGCGGCACCGAGACGATCACGTTCTACGTGTCGAAGCCCGAGGTCATCGGGTACTTCGACGACGTCATCGCGAAGTTCCACAAGAGCCAGTCGAAGATCCGGGTCGTCCGCGACTCGACGTCGTCGCTGCCGGCGGACTTCGTGCGGAGCTCGCCGCCGGACCTCGGGTGCCTGAACTACAACTACGCGATGGTCTCGTTCGTCGAGCACGGCGCGCTGACCGACCTGTCCGACATGGACGAGGCCAAGGCGATCAACCCGGACCTCTGGACGCTCATGGAGCAGACGGCGTCGTACCCGGGTGAGCGGAACGCGCTGCCCTACTCGGTGACCGCCGCATCGGTGATCTACAACAAGAAGATCTTCGCCGAGCAGGGCATCGAGATCCCGACGACCTGGAGCGAGCTGACCGCCGTGTGCGAGAAGCTGCTCGCGGCGGACGTCACGCCGTTCTACAACACCTACAAGGACACCTGGACCATCGCCCAGGGCATGTTCGACTACTCGATCGGCGGCATGCTCGACGTGAAGTCGACCTTCGCAGCCCTCGAGAAGGAGGGCACCAGCGTCGGCCCGTCGTCACCCGTCTCGTTCTCGAAGGACTTCGAGGCACCGATGGGCCGCGTCGAGCAGATCGCCAAGTGGTCGAACAAGAACGCCGCCAGCCGCGCGTACGGCGACGGCAACCTGGCGTTCGCCAAGGGTGAGTCGGCCATGTACCTGCAGGGGCCGTGGGCGCTCATCGAGATCGCCAAGACGTCCCCCGACATGGACCTCGGTACCTTCCCGCTGCCGGTGACCGACGACCCGAACGACCTGAAGGTGCGGGTCAACGTCGACCTGGCGCTCTGGATCCCCAAGGCGTCGAAGAAGCAGGACGCCGCGCGCGAGTTCCTGAAGTTCCTGATGTCGTCCGAGGTGGCGGACAAGTACAACGCCGACAACAACGGCTTCGGGACCCGCAAGGACTCGCCACCGGTCGCCAACCCGACCCTCAAGGGCATGCAGCAGTACTACGACGACGCCGCGTTCTACCTCGGCACGTCGCAGCTCGTCCCCGCCGAGATCCCGGTCGCCAACTACGCGCAGACGATCGCGCTCGGTGGCGCCCCCGCTCCGCAGCTCCGCACACTCGATGCCGACTGGGCGCGCGTCGCGCGTCGGAAGGCCTGACCCGGTCTGCGGACCGAGGAGACGATCACCATGGCCATCGCCACGACGTCATCCGGCGGCAACCGCCGGAACGAACCCCGCCCCGGCAGCCCGGACTCCACCCCGGACGGCCTCCCCACGGCGAGCGCACCAGCCACACGCGCCCGTCGACCCCACTCGCACCGCATCCAGCCGGTGTTCCTGGCCTTCCTGCTGCCGACGCTCGTGGTCTTCACGCTGGCGATCACCGTGCCGGCCGTGATGGGCATCGTCCTGAGCTTCACGGACTCGGTCGGGTTCGGCGAGTTCGGGTTCACCGGGCTGACGAACTACCTGGCGATCTTCTCGGACCCCGCGATCCTCAACGCCTACCTGTTCACGATGGGCTTCTCGCTCGTCACCGTGCTCGTGGTCAACGCCCTGGCGCTGCTGCTGGCGATCGCGCTGACCAGCCGGATCCGCGCGAAGGTCGCCCTGCGTGCGGTCTTCGTGCTGCCGATGGTGATCTCGGGCATCGTCATCGCCTACGTGTTCTCGTTCCTGTTCTCGAACAGCGTGCCGGCCCTGGCGACGTCGCTCGGGTTCGCGCCGCTGGAGACGAGCATCCTGGCGAACCCCGACCTGGCGTGGGTCGCGATCGTCATCGTCACCACGTGGCAGGCCATCCCCGGCACGCTCCTGATCTACATCGCGGGCGTCCTCGCGATCCCCGGTGAGGTGTACGAGGCAGCGGCCATCGACGGAGCCTCGTCGTGGCGGCAGCTGATCTCGATCACGATGCCGCTCACCGCGGGCTACATCGTGATCAACCTGATCCTCGGGTTCAAGAACTTCCTGAACGCGTACGACATCATCGTCGGTCTGACGGCCGGCGGACCGGGGACCTCGACGACGAGCGTCGCGATGTCGATCTTCAACGGCTTCAACAGCGGTGACTACTCCTACCAGATGGCGAACGCGACGATCTTCTTCGTCATCACCGTCGTCCTCGCGCTCGTGCAGCTGCGGCTCAGCCGCGGGAAGGCCCTGTTCTCATGACGCTCCAAGCACCCCTGCAGCCCGGCACCACCCAGACCGGCAGCATGCGGTCCGTCGACGCCGACGGCACGCGTGGTCGGCGGTCGAAGAACGGCGGCTGGAACTGGCCGCTGACGATCATCCTGGCGGTCTGCACGCTGACCGTGCTGGTCCCGCTGTACGTCACCGTCGTGATGGCGTTCAAGACGACCGGTCAGGCGCTCGACGGCAACGCATTCTCGCTGCCGGCTCCGTTCAGCGTCGACGGGTTCGTGCAGGCATGGAAACTGACCGACTTCCCCCGTGCGTTCGGGGTGTCGGTGTTCGTCGCCGCGATCTCGGTGTCGGGCACGATCCTGCTCGCCTCGTTCGCCGCGTACGCGATCTCGCACAACTGGCAGCACCGGCTGTTCCGCTGGTCGTTCTTCTACCTGCTGGCGGCGATGTTCCTGCCGTTCCCGGTGCTCGCGCTGTCGCAGGTGAAGCTGACGGGCATGGTCGGGCTCGACAACCCGCTCGGCGTCGCGATCCTGCACGTCATGTTCCAGCTGTCGTTCAGCGTGTTGCTGTTCACGGCGTTCCTGCGGTCGATCCCGGGTGAGCTCGAGGAGAGCGCCCGCATCGACGGTGCGAGTGTCGGCCAGGTCTTCTGGCGGCTGCTGTTCCCGCTGCTCGCGCCGATGAGCGCCACGGTCGGCATCTTCGCCTTCCTGGCGTCGTGGAACGACTACATGATGCCGGCGCTGATCACGGCGAACCCGGCGCTCCAGACCCTGCCGGTGCTGCAGCAGATCTTCCAGAGCCAGTTCAGCAACAACTACAACGTGTCTTTCGCTTCGTACCTGATGGCCATGGCCCCGTCGATCATCGTCTACGTGCTCACGCAGCGCTGGGTGATGTCCGGCGTGACCCAGGGCGCCATCAAGTGACGATCCGGACCGACGAGAGGACCCCCATGACGGACACCCTGACCTCCCCCGACCGCACCGGCATCGACGAGACCTGGTGGCGCCAGGCCAGCGTCTACCAGATCTACCCCCGGTCCTTCGCGGACGCGAACGGCGACGGCATCGGCGACCTGCCCGGGATCACCGAGCGGGTGCCGTACCTGGCGTCCCTCGGCATCGAGGCCGTCTGGCTCAGCCCGTTCTACCCGTCGGCACTGGCGGACGGCGGCTACGACGTCGACGACTACCGTGACGTCGACCCGAGGCTCGGCACCCTGGACGACTTCGACGCCATGGTGTCGGCGCTGCACGCTGCCGGCATCCGGGTGATCGTCGACATCGTGCCGAACCACACGAGCGACCGGCACGCCTGGTTCCGTCAGGCGCTCGCCAGCCCGGCGGGCTCCCCCGAGCGCGACCGCTACGTGTTCCGTGACGGCACCGGCGAGCACGGCGAGCAGGCACCCGCGGACTGGGTGTCGATCTTCGGCGGTCCGGCCTGGACCGCCGTGGGCGACGGCCAGTGGTACCTGCACAGCTTCGCGACGGAGCAGCCGGACCTGAACTGGGCGAACCGCCAGGTCCGCGACGACTTCCTGCACACGCTGCGGTTCTGGTCGGACCGCGGGGTCGACGGCTTCCGGATCGACGTCGCGCACGGGCTGTCGAAGGACCTCGGCGACGTGCTGCCGACCTGGGCCGAGCTGTCCGCGATGCCGAAGGACGGGTCGCACCCGCTGTGGGACCGCGACGACGTGCACGAGATCTACGCGGAGTGGCGCCAGGTGTTCGACGAGTACACCCCGGCCCGCACCGCGGTCGCCGAGGCGTGGGTCGCCGCCGACCGCCGCGCCCGCTACGCCAGCGCCGAGGGGCTCGGGCAGGCGTTCAACTTCGACCTGCTCGAAGCCGACTTCGACGCCGGCGCGTTCCGCAGCATCATCGAGTTCAACCTCGGGCTCGCCGAGCAGTCCGGCTCGTCGACGACCTGGGTGTTCTCCAACCACGACGTCGTCCGGCACGCCACCCGGTACGCCCTGCCGCCCAGCACGGGCGACGAGAAGCAGGGCGGCGCCTGGCTGCTGGCCGGTGGGTCGCAGGACGTGCTCGACCAGCAGCTCGGCCTGCGCCGTGCCCGCGCGGCCACCCTGCTCGAGCTCGCCCTGCCCGGGTCGGCGTACCTGTACCAGGGCGAGGAGCTCGGGCTGCAGGAGGTCGGGGACATCCCGGACGCTGAACGCCAGGACCCGGCGTTCTTCCGGAACCCGGGCGTCGACGTCGGCCGCGACGGCTGCCGCGTCCCGCTCCCCTGGACCCGGTCCGGTCCGAGCTTCGGCTTCGGCACCGGCGGCGCGCACCTGCCGCAGCCGGCGTGGTTCGGTGACTGCAGTGTCGAGGCCGAGGACACCGACCCCGGCTCCACACTGAACCTGTACCGCAAGGCGCTCGGCCTGCGTGGACAGCTGCAGTCCGAGGAACACCTGGAGTGGCTCGAGACCGGCCGCGACGACGTACTGGCCTTCCGCCGTCCGAACGGGTGGACGAGCGTGACGGTCTTCA
Source organism: Microbacterium sp. M1A1_1b (assembly GCF_053345565.1). Taxonomy (NCBI): domain Bacteria; kingdom Bacillati; phylum Actinomycetota; class Actinomycetes; order Micrococcales; family Microbacteriaceae; genus Microbacterium; species Microbacterium sp. M1A1_1b. The sequence continues at coordinate 338,590 of NZ_JBKFAJ010000002.1, read as the reverse complement.
CCGACGTGCCCTACGACCTGCCGGCCGGCGAGCTCCTGCTCGCCTCGGCGCCGGTGGCAGACGGCGCCCTGACGGGTGTGGGGACGGTCTGGTTGCGCGCGTAGCAACGCGACCAGATGACGGACTGGAGGCTCGGTGCAGGCAGGCACCGGGCCTCCAGTCCGTCTCGGCGCGCGCTCAGAGCGCCGCGTCGCCCCCCGCGATCTGACGGAGCGCGTCCAGGTGCGCGCGCCAGGCGGCGCGCCCTGTGCGTGTCAGGGTCAGCGAAGTGCGCGGTGTCTTGCCCACGAAGGCCTTGCCGACGGCGACGTACCCGGCGGCCTCGAGCGTCGTGACCTGCTTGCTGAGCGCCGAGTCGGTGATCTCGACGGCATCGCGGACCTCGCGGAAGCCGAGGGTGCCCGCTCGGTCGAGCGCCGCCATGACCGAGAACCGCACGGCGTTCTGCAACACGTCGTCGAGCCGGTGCCGCGGGTGGGTCCCCTGCGACACGGTCACGACCGCGACTCCCACGCGGCGCAGGCCAGCGCGACGACCAAGACCAGCCCCGACGTGATGCCGGACCACAGGACCGATCCGTGCACCCAGGCCACGACCGCGATCGCCGCACAGTAGGTCACCGTCCAGCTCGCCATGTAGACGGTCCAGCGGCGGCTGCGTGCAAAGGCGGATCGTCCCCGGATCGCGATGAGGAAGCACAGCATCAGGGCGAACACCGCAGCGAGCGTGCCGACGTAGACGGCCGCGAAGGCGGTCCCCGTGGTGAGTCCCATCGCGAGCGTGCCGAGCGCCGTCGACACGCCGAGTGCGGTGATGAAGCCGACGTACGGCCAGCGCACGGCGTCGTGCGCGCGACGACTGGTGCGGTCGGCGTTCTCGAGCAGCGCTCGTGCCTCGGTCGGACCGATGCTGCTGGTGGCGGTGTCGTCCATGGTGTCCCCTCTCGGAGACTCCATCATCGCAACTACTTTCCAGTTTGGCAAGTGGTTGCCAGACCGGGCGCGCCGTCAGCCGGGTCAGACGGGCAGGATCGGCGAGGTCGGGACGGCGTCGAGGTCCCAGGCCTGGACGGGCCGCGGACGGCGCCAGGCCGCACGAAGACCACGGACGGCTTCGTCCCACTCGGCGAGCACGTCGATGCCGGGGCGGACGAGCAGCTGGATCTGGAAGCCCTCGTACAGGGCAAGCAGCTGGGTGGCCGCCCGCTCGGGCGCGATCACCGACGTCTCGACGCCGGCATCGAAGTCGCGGCGCAGGGCGGTGGCGAGCTGGGTCGCGTAGTCCTCGTAGCGCTTGCGGAACAGCTCGGCGAAGCTCGTCTCGGCACCGGCGATGTTGATCACGCCGGCCAGCACCCGCACCAGACCGGGGTCGGCGATGTCCTCAGCCAGGGTCATCCGGACGTGCTCGATGGCGCAGGTGGGCTTCCGTCGACGGGTCGAGCCCCGCAGCTGCGTCCAGTAGTCGTACGTCACCAGCAGCAGCGCGTCCCACGACGGGAACGCCCGGGTGACCACGTCGACCGGCACGCCCGCGACCTCGGCGACCACGGCGGCATCGACGTCCGTGAAGGCGTACATGCGGTAGGCGCGGATGGCGGCCCGGGTCAGGCGCTCCGCGATCGTCTGTTCTTCGACGATCGTGTCGTCAGTGAGGGTGTCCACTCTGTGATCTCACCGCATGCCGCTCGGTTTGTCGCGTCCCAGACCGGGGGGGGTCACCACTCACTGGTCGGGCAGGACGACCTTCGACCCGCGCGGCTCGGTGTTCCGTACGGGCAGCGGTGGCGTCGGTTCCACCGCCAGCGTCATGGCGACCCGCCGTCGGGTGAGCTCGGCGCGGCCCAGCCAGGTGATCGTCGCGGCCGCGGTGCCACCCTGCAGCAGGCCGAACACCACCGGCACCAGCACGGGGACCAGCCCGTCGGTCGAGGCGAACTCGACGGCGATCACGCCGATGCAGGCGGCGAACCAGCCCGTCGGGATCCACCGCAGACGATCGATGCTCGCGATCGCCGGCTCGACGCTGCGGTCCGCGCGGTCGAGCACGGCGTCACGGTCCTCGGGGTCGAGCGCGGGCGGCCGGGCGGTGAACTGCGCGCCGATCCGCTCGTCGCGGCGCCATCCCCCGGGGAGTGGCGAGAACGGCTGCGCCTGCAGCTTCCGGCTGGTTCGGAGGAACGTGGCGACGAGGCACCCGATCGCCGCCGCGAACGCCACCGCGGCGCCGACGGCCGCCGGCTCGGACACCCCGGTCCAGTCCCACAGCAGCTGCGTGACCACGACGGCTGCGCCCGCGACCGTTGCGACGATCCCGCTCACGACCGTACGACGTCGGACCCGCACGGGGTCGAGGAACTCGGACCGACGGGCGCGGTACACCCGCCACCCGGTGACGAACGCGCCATCGCTCATCAGCCCATCCTGCTCCGGTGCAGCCTGTGGGGTCAGCCGACCGTCACCGGCGCGGCCGAGGGCTTCGTCCGCTGCTGCATCCAGACGAAGAACCCGGTCAGCGTGAAGACGCCGTAGACCACGTACATCAGTCCAGAGGCGTAGTAGCCGGCCGAGAACAGCAGCGGGACGCCGACCAGGTCGACCGCGACCCAGACGAGCCAGAACTCGACCCATCCCTTCGCCATGCCGTACGTCGCCAGCAGCGAACCGACGAAGATCCACGCGTCGCTCCACACCGGCTCGTAGGACCCGAGGGCCCGGAACAGCGGCGTCAGCAGGGCGGTGCCGCCCACCAGCGCGACAGCCAGCAACGCGCGGGCCCGCCAGGAGGCCCAGTGCGGGTCGATCACGGTGGTCGCCTCGGCAGGACGATGCGTCCACCGGTACCAGCCGTAGACGCTGACGACCACGAACACCACCTGACGGCCGGCCTGGCCGAGCAGGTTCACCGGGTTCGGGGTGTCGAAGAGCGCACCCATGAAGACCGTGAAGAGCAGGACGTTGCCGACGATGCCGACGGGCCAGGCCCAGATCCGGCGACGCATGCCACCGAGCGCGCTGAGCAGGCCGAAGACGTTGCCGATCACCTCGCGCCAGAGCACCGTCTGGTCACCGATGACGATCTGCGCGTCGAACAACCACCGCACGATGCCCATCCGGGTCCTCCTCGTTCCGTGGCCTGCAACCGGTCGCACCGTGCGCCCATTCCTGGAGCACGGCCACCAGACCGGGGTACAGATCGTGTCCGCACTCTCGGGGACGAAAATGACCCCTGTTTTGGGTCCATGAAAAAGCATGGATCGTGTTGTCGGCCGTTTGGGGGACCTGTACCGTCGATCTCAGGAGCGACCCAGCCCGCCCGAGCGCCCCCTGCTCCGGAGCCCGGCGGTCCTCCCCGGCACCGGTCAGCCGCGACCCGTCGTTCCACGGGCTCGACAGACACCGTCCCACCGGCACCTCGACCCGAACCATCGTGCCGCTGGCTCGAAGCGCGCTCCCCTGCGCGGAAACGGACACTCCTTGCACAAGATCATCACCGGAACCATCGCCGGCGCTGCCGGCGTCGCACTGCTCCTGGGCGGCGCTGGCACGTTCGCCCTGTGGAACGCCAACGCCTCCACCGCCGCGACCGCGGTCAGCTCCGGCACCCTGACGCTGAGCGCCGCGAACGACGGCGTCTGGACGGACGTCACGAACGGCCGCTCCGCCACGATCAACCCGGCCAGCGTGCTGATGGTGCCGGGCAACAAGTACCAGTTCACGCAGACCCTCAACATCGGGGCGACCGGCCAGGACCTCAAGGCGAACCTGACCTACGCCACCCAGAGCATCACCGGCGACGCGGCCCTGGTCGCGGCGACGACGAAGACCCTGTCGGTGACCTCGGCGAGCACGTCGGTCGTGCAGTCCACGTCGAACGCCAACACCTTCGTCGTGTCACCCTCGACCGCGACCTCGGCCGTCAAGGTCCTGTTCACGATCGAGCTGCCGTCGTCCGCGACCACCGGGCAGAACGGCACCGTCAACGTCGGCGCGCTCGCCTTCACGCTGACGCAGACCGCGATCGGCTCCTGACCCCCGGCGCGGTCGGTCCCTGATCCGCCGACCGCGCCGGTCCCACCACCGTCGACCACGATGCACCGGGGGGTGAACGAGGATGACCCGCACCACGACGACGCACGGCCGCCACCGCGCGGCCCGACGCCACCGTTGGCTGCTGCCCTCGGCACTCGTGCTGGTGGCAGGCGTCCTGCTGTCGCTGCTCGGCACCGGCGGCACCTACGCGCTCTGGAACGCCGCAGCCAGCACCCGGGCCGCGACGGTCAAGTCGGGCACCGCGACGCTGACGGTCGGCCAACTGTCGGCGATGAACACCACGGTGATCGGTCCGGGGTCGAGCACCGTCGGCTCGTTCACCGTGAAGAACACCGGCACGGTCCCCCTGTCGCTCCGCGTGACGACCACGGCGACCACGGTCTCGTCCGCCGGCACCACCGACGCCGTCGTGCTCGGTGCGCAGACCCTGAAGACCACCGGCGTCGCGTCGGCGTCGGCGTGCCGTGCCGGACTGGGCGGCACGAGCGGACCCCTCGCGTCGTTCGACACCGGCAGTGGTTGGTCCACCCTCGCCGCGGGGGCGAGCAGCACCGCGTGCGTCGAGGTCGCACTGGCCCAGAACGCCCCGCAGAGCGTGGCCGGTGCCGTCACCTCGTTCACCCTCACTGTGACCGGGACGCAGGTGGCGCCGTGACCCGCCGGCTGCGCATCGCCCTCGCGCTCGTGCTCAGCGCGACCTTCGTCGTCGGTGGCTCGAGTGCGGCGTGGGCACTCTGGACCTCCAGCGCCGGAACGACGTCGAGCACCACGATCGGCACGCTGACCGCCGGCATCAGCGGGACCGACGCGATGACCGTGACGTTCTCGGACTCCGGGCCCGCGATGACGAAGCCCGTCACGCTGACGAACACCGGCACCCTCGCCGGCACCACCACGACCACGGTGTCCACGACTGCCGGCAGCTCCGCCGCCCTGGCGCAGGCGGTCGACGTCGTCGCTTGGCCGGTGGCCTCCACCACCGCGTGCACGAGCAGCACCGCCGTCGGCACCGGATCGGTGACCGGCACCTGGGCGTCGCTGCCGAGCATGACGTCGTCCCTGGCGGCCGGTGCGAGCGCCGTGTGGTGCACGCGGAGCACCCCGCGGGCGTCGGCCCCGGCGGCGGCCACCGCGAACGTCGTCATCGGCCTGTCGACGAGCGCGGGCAGCTGGCGGTCCTCGACGGTCACGGGCGGCTTCACGCTGACCACGTCCGCGGCCGCCGCGGCGCTGACCTGCACCGACCACAGCAACAACTACGTCGACGTCCGGTGGCCCGACTCGTCCCGCCCCGCCGACACCTGGTACGCCGCGTACGTGAACGGCACGATGGTCGGCTCGCGGGCGCAGATGTACTCCGGGTTCATCACGCTCGCCCCGCAGGACCTGGCCGCCGCCGCGACGACCGGCACCCAGACGGTCGTGGTCAAGGCGCTCGACAGCAACGGGAACCCGACCACCACGGTCGCCGGCAGCGGCACGGTCACGCTGTTCACGCAGAACAACGGACCGTCCATCCGGTGCGGCGCATGACGTCGGGTGGCGCGGCGCCGCGGACCGGGTGGCGAGCGGTCCTGCACGCAGTCCTGCTCGGCCTGAGCACCGGGATGCTGCTGATCGTGGCAGGGCTGGCCGTGGTGCTCATCGTCGTGCCGAAGGCGAGCGGCTCGACACCGCTCACGGTCCTGACGCAGTCGATGGAGCCCTCGCTGCCCCCGGGCACGCTGCTCGTCGTCCGCCCCACCCCGATCGACGACATCCGCGTCGGCGACGTCATGACGTACCAGATCGTGTCCGGACAGCCGGCCGTGATCAGCCACCGCGTGGTGTCGATCGCGTCGTCGTCGGACGGCTCGCGGACCTTCGTCGTCAAGGGCGACGCCAACGCCCGCGCCGATGCCCCCGTCGCAGCCGTCCAGGTGCGCGGCGTCGTCTGGTACAGCGTCCCCCGGGTCGGGTACGTCAACCAGGTGGTCAACGGCTCGCGGGGCTGGCTCGTCCCCCTGGTGGCCGCGATCCTCATCAACGCCGGCGCCGTGATGGTGACGAGCGGGACGGTGTCCGCCGTCCGTCGGCGCCGCGCGGGTCGTCGTCACGGACGTCGACGGGCACCCGGGCGGGCACCTACCCGGTCGGCTGCGCGGGCGACCGGCCCGCGCGTCTAGGCTCGGTCCACGTGACGGACGGTGTGGCCAGGACGCGGGAGCTGCTCGACGACGCGGCCAGGACGCTGCGGGCCGCGAACGTCCCCGACGAGGCGCTCGGCGAGTACGTCGTGCCGAAGCCGGTGCTCGGGATCCGCCGCGAGGCGACCATGCGCTCGCTCGGCCGAGTGTGGCGGGTCGGGGCCCTGCTGATCGGGTCCTCGCTCGAGACCGGCGGCCGCGTCTGGGCGACCGGCACGATCACCCGCGTGACCGACCCCGGACGCGCGCAGTTCCAGTCGGTTTCCATGGAGACCCGTCGGGCCTACCGGGCCGCCGCGGTGCGCGGGCACTTCGATGCGGGCGACACGGTCAACCACGGTGCCGTCCCGATCCCGCTCGACGACGGACTCGTCGGCAGCGACGGCGTGCTGTTCGTCGACGGGGACGTGCCGATGGTCCGCTGGTCCCCCACTGCGGCGACCGCGGTGCCGCTGGCCGACTACCTGGCCGACCGCGTCGGCCTGCTCGTCGACCCACCCGCCGGCGCGACGGACTGATCACCTGACCGCCTGCGCGCCGCGAGCAGCGGTGCGGCGGCGACCCGGGCCTCCAGTCCGGTCCCGGCGTGCGCCCAGCGCGCCCGGCGGCCACCGACGGACACGGCCCCCGGCGCTCGCGTAGCGTCCCGGGGGTGACCGATGCCCGACGCACCCGCCTGGTCCTGCCCGGGCAGTACGGCCCGCAGTTCGACGACGGCGGGCCGATGCTCGTGGTCGAGGCCGGCGAGTTCTTCACCGCCCGACCGATGCACCGGGCCAAGGCGCACCTCTGGCTGAGCGCCCTGCGACACCGTGTGCGCGAGCTCGGTGACCGGGCGGAACACGTGCGCGTCGACCAGTTGCGCGATGCCCTGGTCGGGCGGGACGACCTGGAGGCGATCGACCCGCCCTCGCGTCGGTTGCGCGGACAGGTCCGGCACTGGGGCCACGAGACGCGGATCCTGCCGAGCCGCGGCTTCGTGACGAGCGAGGACGAGTTCGGCGCGTGGGCCTCGGGGCGTGGCGACCGGTTCCTGATGGAGACGTTCTACGAGCAGGTCCGGCGGCGCGAAGGCTGGCTGATGGACCGGGACGCACCGGTCGGCGGGCAGTTCAGCCACGACGCCGACAACCGGCAGCCCCCGCCGAAGGGCGCGACGACGCTCGGGCTGCCCGACCCGTGGTGGCCGACCGAGGACGACGTCGACGCCGAGGTCCGCGACGACCTGGACCGGTGGGAGCGGGACGGTGTCGCGCAGTTCGTCGGGAAGGACGACCGACGGCGGTTCGCGGTCACCGCTGCCGAGGCCGACGCGGCCCTGGCCGACTTCGTCGAGGTGCGGCTGGGCGACTTCGGCCCCTACGAGGACGCCGTGCTGACGAACGACTGGACGATGGCGCACTCGCTGCTGAGCGTGCCGATGAACCTCGGGGTGCTCGACCCCCGCTCGGCGATCGCGGCTGCGGTGGCCGCCTACCAGGACCAGGCCGCGCCGCTCGCCAGCGTCGAGGGGTTCGTCCGGCAGGTCGCCGGGTGGCGGGACTACGTCTGGCACCTGTACTGGTGGTTCGGCGAGGAGTACGGGGCGGATGCTGCGCCGCTGGGGGCACGTTCGGGGTCGGGTTCCGGTCCCGGTGCGGGTTCCGGTTCCGGTCCCACTTCCGGTTCGCGGCTGCCGCGCTGGTGGCGGGAGCTCGATGCGTCCCAGGTCGAGGCGGTCTGCCTGTCCACCGCGATCGACGGTGTCGCCGAGCACGGCTGGGCGCACCACATCCAGCGCCTGATGGTCCTGGGCAACTGGGCCCTGCAGCGCGGGTACGACCCCGTCCAGCTGACCGAGTGGTTCACCGACGTGTTCGTCGACGGCACCGACTGGGTGATGCCGGCCAACGTCATCGGGATGTCCCAGCACGCCGACGGCGGGCGGGTCGCCACGAAGCCGTACGCCGCCGGTGGCCGCTACATCGACCGGATGACCGACCACTGCGGCGGCTGCCGGTTCGACCCGACCAAGCGGCTCGGCGACGACGCGTGTCCCTTCACCGCGGGCTACTGGGCGTTCCTGGACCGCGCGGAGCCCGAGCTGCGCGGGAACCAGCGGATGATGCGGCCGCTGCAGCAGCTGCGCGGGCTGGCGGACCGCGAACAGGTCGTCGCCCAGGAGGCCCGGCGTCGGATGCCGTGAGGGCGGCGGCCCGGCGCGTGGTGGCACCGGCATGATGGGTGCGTGGTCCTGCATCCCCTGTGGCGTCCGTTCTCCCCCGACAGCAACGCTGCGCGGCAGGCGGAGCGGGTGGCGTTCCGGCAGACGGAACCCGGCCCGCTGCAGGAGCACGACCCGGGATGGGCCTCCGCGTACCTGGTCGTCCGCGCGGCGGTCCGCGCGGCCCTCGGCGACGACTGCCGGATCACCCACGTCGGGTCCACCGCGGTGCCGGGGATGCTCGCGAAACCGGTCATCGACGTCGACCTGCTCGTGCGGGACGTGGTGGACGAGGGCGCCTGGCTCCCCGGGCTCGAGGCGGTCGGCTTCCGGCTGCTGTTCCGTGACGAGCTCGGGGGCGCTCCGCACCGGCAGCTGAGCTTCGCCGAGCCGAACGCGAACCTGCACGTGTTCCCGCCCGACGCTGTCGAGCCCCGGCGGCACCGGGTGTTCGTCGACTGGCTCCGGGCGCACCCGTCGGACCGGTCGGCGTACGCGGCGGCGAAGCGCGCGGCGGCCGACGGCACGGGGGTGCTGCGCTACAACGACGCGAAGGCGGCGGTCGTGTACGACGTGTACGAGCGGGTCTTCGCTGCGGACCCCGCGCACCAGCACGACCCGCAGCCGCGGGTGTGATCAGGCGTCGGCGGACGCTTCGGGCTTCATCCAGAACGGCGACCAGTGGTACCCGTCCGGGTCGTCGAACTGGCGCTGGTACATGAAGGGGTAGTCGTCGGTGTCGCCGATCCGACCGCCGGCCGCCCCGGCACGCTCGACCAGCTCGTCGACGGCCGCCTGGCTGTCGAGGTCGAACGACACCGTCACCTTCGACGGCGTGCTCGGGCCACCGATCAGTTCCTCGACGCCGCCGACGCTGGCGTACATCTCGCGGCTGGCGAGCATGACCGACTGGGCGCCGGTCTGCTGCGCCGGTCCGATCGTGAAGCACGCGACGCCGTCGTTGGACATCGCGACGTCGTGGGTCCAGCCGAGCGCGGTGTAGAAGGCGGTCGCGCGCTCGACGCTCTCGACCGGGCAGGTGATGAAGAGGCTCATGGCGCGATGGTCCTCGCCTGCGGCAGGGCGGTCAAGGTCCCCTTGCTCCGAACCACCGTGGGAGGCGCGTGGCAGGCTCTCGACCATGGGCAACTGGCGCAGGACCCTCGGCCTCCTGGTGGCGGTCCAGGCGGTCGCGCTGGCGGCCGTTGCCCTGATCGGTGCCCGTGCCACGCGGGCGGTGACCGTGACACTCGACGGTCGCGACCCCGTGACGCTCTCGCACGTGGACGTGGGACTCGCGATGGTCGTCGTGATCGCCCTGCTGGCCGTGGGTTGGGTACTGCCCCCGCGTCCGGGCGGCGCCGTCGACCCGCTGCTGACCACGCCGGTGACCGTGTTCGTGATCGCGCAGTTGAACGGCGTGCGTGACGTCGGCGCCCTGGTCGGCATCTACGCGCTCGCCTCGGCCGGTGTGCTGTTCGCGGTCGTGCAGCACCGGGACGACCGACTTCGGCCACCGGGCGGCGACGGGTCACGCGTGCCGCTCAGCCTCGGTTCGGCGGTCGGGATCGTGCCGTGGGGCATCATCGCGTTCCACCAGGTGGGCGCGGGCGTCGTCGGGCATCCGCTGCCGGGCATCGTCGTGGTGACCACGTTGGTCGCACTCGCGGGGGCGATCGCCGAGTTCGTCGCCACGTGGCGGCACCGGCCGGTGGCGGCGGCGGTGCTGCGGACCGTCGGCATGTCGGTCGTCGCCTGGCTGGTGGTCGTCGGGCTCTGAGCATCCGGCCGTTCGTGTCGCTGCGGTGGAGCCGTGGGCTTCGGCGCCACGCTCTGACTGACCGCGCGGCCCACCGGTAGGGTCGGCACGTGGCACCCATCAACGACGAGTTCACCGACCGCTTCGACCTGCGCGAGTTCACCCCCGGCACCGACGCCGACGGCGCTCCCGACGCCCGGACCGCCCCGTGGATGGAGGCCGTGGGCCTCGGCTTCCACGAGGCATCCGCTTCGCCGGAGCTGGCCGCGCGGATGGCATCGCACTTCATCGCCGACAACGAGACCTTCCTGGGTGTCCACGTCAAGGACCCGCTCCCCGGGTCCGTCGACGAGACCTGGCCCGCCGGCACCTTCACCTGGTTCCGCAAGGCACTGAGCTGGGGCGACGGGTCGTCCGTCGACACGCAGGCCATCTCCGCGGTCACGGTCCGGCCGACCGAGCGCCGTCGGGGCATCCTGCGCGCGATGATGACCCACGCGCTGCAGCGCGGTGTCGACGAGGGCTACGCAATGGCCTCGCTCACCGCGTCCGAGGGCACGATCTACCGACGCTTCGGTTTCGGCTGCGCCATCCGCGAGCGCGCCGTCAGCGTGCGCCGCAACCGGTCACTGCCCTTCGTCGCGCCGACCTCGGGCATCGTGACCGTCGTGCCCACCACCTGGCTGGCCGACGGCGTCGGCAAGGACGTCTTCGCACGGTTCCACGAACGCACGCCGGGGTCGATGATCCGGAACACCGGCACGTGGCCCGTCGTGTTCGGCGAGTACGGCCCGGACGGCGAGAAGGCGAAGGGCGTGCGCGCCGCGGTCCACCGTGCCTCGGCGTCGGACGACGTCGACGGCTACGTCACCTGGCGCGTCGAGGAGGGCGACGAGACCACGGTCAAGATCATCGACCTGGTGTACGCAACCGATCAGGCCTACCTGTCGCTGTGGGAGTTCCTGCTGTCGATCGACCTGAACGACGTCGTCAAGTACAACCGTTCGCGGCTCGACGACCCGATCGTCGCGGCGCTCGGCGACAACCGTGCGTACGACGTCGACCACGAGGAGGACCACGTCTGGCTGCGCGTGCTCGACGTCGCGGCGACGCTGTCCTCGCGGCCGTACGCGGTCGACGGCTCGCTCGTGCTGGGGGTGTCCGACGCGCTCGGGCACGCCACGGGGACCTACCGACTCGACGTGGTGTCCGGTGTGGGCACCGTGACGCGGGAGTCGGAGGCGGCCGATGCTCCGTCCGACGTGCAGCTCGACGTCGCCGAGCTCGGCGCGCTGCTGCTCGGGTCGGTGTCCCCGGTGACGCTGGCTGCCGCGGGGCTGCTGCGTGCGTCGGACCCGGCGGTGCCGGTGCTGCTGCGTGCGATGTTGCTGCCGGCGCGGACCCCGCACGGCATCACGTACTTCTGACGCGTGCCGCGTGCCGCGTGCCGCGTGCCGCGTGGCCCGTCGGGCCTCGTGAAACGCGAGAACGGGCCGTCCGCAGTGGACGGCCCGTTCCCATCGATGCCCTACTGCGCGAGGATGGCCGGGCTGGTGCCGGCCTTCATCCCCACCGCGAACGCGGTGGCCGCGTCGTCGTTGGTGACGGTCCACAGCGCATTCGTGTTCGTCTGGACGGCGACGACGTACCCGCTGCCGACCGAGGCGATCGACGGGCTGGTGCCCGCGGCCATCCCGATGTCGAACGCGGTCGCAGCCTTGCCGTCCGTGATCGTCCACAGCGAGCCGGCGTTCGTCTGCACGGCGATCACGTACCCGCCACTCGAGTTCGGCAGGATCGCCGGGCTGGTCCCCGCCTGCATCCCCACCGGGAAGGCGGTCGCCGACTTCGTGTTCGTCACGCTCCACAGCGCACCCGTGTTCGTCTGCGCCGCGATCACGTACCCGCCCGAACCGGTCGCGGTGATGGCCGGGCTGGTACCGGCCTGCATCCCGACGCCGAAGTCCGTCGCGGCCTTCGTGTTGGTCACGCTCCACAGGTCACCGCTGTTGGTCTGCACGGCCACGACGTAGCCGCTGCCGACCGCTGCGATCGACGGACTCGTCCCCGCCTTCATCCCCACGGGGAACGCGGTCGCGGCCTTCGTGTCGGTGATGGTCCAGAGCGCATCGCTGTTCGTCTGGACGGCGATGACGTACCCACCTCCCGGGGTCGCGATGATCGACGGGCTGGTCCGGGCCTGCATCCCGACCGGGAACGACGTGGCGTCGCCGTCCGAGGTGATCGTCCACAGCGCCCCGCCCTGGGCCTGGAACGCGGTCACGTACTTGCCGCCCGGCAGGGCAGCCACGGACGGACTCGTCCCCGCGGCGACACCCACCGGGTAGGCGGTTGCCGCCTTGCTGGCGGTGACGCTCCACAGGGCGCCGGTGTTGACCTGCGCTGCTGTGACGTACGACGTCGCGTGGACGGTCGTGCCGCCGGTTCCGGTACCCGCGAGCGATCCGTCCGGACGTCCGACGACGCTGAGCAGCTGCTCGCCGGGCTCGGTCCAGAGCTGCTGTTCCTTGACGCCTTCACCCGGCGCGGCCGCCGCGATCATCCAGCCGTTGCCGAGGTAGATGCCGTCGTGCAGGAAGTTTCCGCTGGTCGTGCCGTCGCTGGTCCAGAACAGGATGTCACCCGGCTGGGCGGCGGATCGCGCCACCATCTTGTTCTTCAGAGCGTTGTAGGTGTCTCCCACGACCGGCCGCGCAGCGCCACCGGACAGGTCGATCCCGGCCTGCAGGTAGCTCTTCCAGACGAGCCCCGAGCAGTCCCAGTCGTTGGGCCCGTTGCCTCCGAGGACGTACCGGGTCTGGGCGTTCGGCCCGCCGTCGCTCGTGCTCCACATGCTCTCGGCGTACGCGATCGCGCTGTTCGACTGCGCGGTCGGGCCGCCGCCGGTGTTGGTGCCGGGCTGCGCTGCGAACGCGGGGACCGCGATCCCCAGCGATGCAACCACGGCGATCGCGGCAACCGCGATCATGATGAACTTCTTCTCGACTCGCTGTCGGACCGACGTCGCCGTCGTTCCCGAGTCCCCCTCTGTGATGGTCACGGTCGAACTCTCGACCTCGGTCAGGAACGCCGACAAGTCCTCCTTCCAGAGGACGTCGCAGTCGCACCGCCTGTTTGCTGGGGCACCGACGACGAACGTGTGGACAGTCTCAGCGACGCGCGGCCTACGCCCGCCGGCGCACCCGCGGGTCGACGACGGCATAGACGACGTCGACGATCACGTTCGCGGTGACGACCAGGAACGCCGAGAACAGTGTGAACCCGACGACGACCTGCAGGTCGAGCGTGTGCACGGCGTCGATCAGCAGCGCGCCGAGACCCTGCATCGAGAACACCTTCTCGGTGATGACGGCCCCGCCGAGCAGCGACCCGAGGTCCAGCCCGAACAGCGTCACCACGGGCAGGATCGCCGTGCGCAGCCCGTGCCGCACGACGACCTGACGCTCGCGGATGCCCTTGGCGCGGGCCGTGCGGACGAAGTCCTGCGACATCGCCTCGAGCATCTCGCCGCGGGTCAGTCGGGCGTAGATCGCGGCGCTGATGAACGCCAGCACACACCACGGCAGCACCAGGTGCGTCAGCCACCCGACGGGGTCCTCGGTGAAGGGCACGTACCCGCTGGTCGGCAGCACGCCCAGGACGAACCCGAACAGCAGGATCGACAGCAACCCGATCAGGTACGCGGGCGAGGACACCCCCGCCACCGCGATGCCCATCACGGTGCGGTCGAGCACGGATCCGCGGCGCAGGGCCGAGGCAGCTCCCCCGGCGACACCCGCGACGAGCCACAGCACCGCGGCACCGACGGCGATCGACGCGGTGACGGGCAGCCGGGTCAGGATGAGCGAGGTGACGCTGTCGTGCAGCTGGAACGAGTACCCGAAGCACGGGGCGGCGCAGTGGATCGCGGACGTACCGGCGCCGAAGGTCCGCCCGGTGAAGATCCCGCCCAGGTAGGCACCGAACTGCGCGATCCAGGGCTTGTCGGTACCGAGGAACGCCTGCACCTCTGCCAGCCGGTCGGGGGTGCACGGCTTGTCGCAGATCGCCCGCGCGGGGTTCGTCGGCAGCAGCATGAACAGTGCGTAGGTCACCGCGGCGACCACGAGCAGGACGACCACGGCGCCGAGCACGCGGAACAGCAGGAAGCGCAGGGCGCTCATCGGGTGCCTCCCCGTGGGTCGAGGGCGTCGCGCAGGGCATCGCCGAGCACGTTGAACGCCAGGGTGATCAGGAACAGCGCGGCACCCGGGAACACCAGGTACATCGGGTCGGTCTGCACCCAGCCGATCGCGTCGCCGATGCTGCGGCCCCACGACGGTGTCGGTGGGGTGACGCCGACGGCCAGGAACGACAGCGCGGCCTCGGCGCCGATCATCGACGGGATCGAGATCGTGGCGTAGACGGTGATCGTCGCGGCCAGGTTCGGCAGCAGCTGCGTGCGGATGACGTGCCAGCGTCCGGCGCCGAGCGCGGTCGAGGCGACGACGTAGTTCCGTGTCCGCAGCGACAGCGTCTGGCCACGCACCACGCGGGCGACGGCCGGCCAGCCGAAGAAGCCGATGACCAGCACGACCAGCAGCGGCTTCGGGAACGACGTCGGCACGATGGCGGTCAGCGCGATCATGAAGACCAGCGAGGGGAAGCCGAACATCACGTCGACCACGCGCGACAGCACGCGGTCGTACCAGCCGCCGAAGAACCCGGTCGTGACACCGACCAGCACGCCGATCACGATCGACATCCCCGTGGCGGCCAGGCCGATGCCGAGCGAGGTGCGCGCGCCGTAGGTCACGATCGCGAACAGGTCGCGCCCGGTGAGCGGCTCGACGCCGAACCAGTGGTCCGCGCTGACACCACCGAGCGATCCACGCGGCGCGCCGAAGGAGTTGAGTGCGTCGATGTTGTAGCCGTACGGGTCCTGTCCGCTGAGGCCGGCGATCACCGGAGCGAGCACGGCGACCAGCAGGAAGACGACGATGACAACGGCCGAGGCCACCGCCCACCGGTCGCTCCGGACCCGGCGGACGACGGCGCGGAAACCGGTCGAGCGGGCGGCCGACGCCGAGATCGGCCGTTCGACGACGTTCGCGGTCACGAGGCAGCCTCCGTCAGTCGACGCCAGGCAGCACGACGCTCGGCCTGGCGGGTGGGGTCCGCCACGGGTGCGGCGGCCAGCAGCATGCGCGTGTAGTCCTCGTGCGGCTCGTCGAGCACGGCCTCGGTGGCACCGCGTTCGACCACGAGTCCGTCACGCAGGACGATGACCTGGTCGGCGAGCTGCCGCACGACGGCCAGGTCGTGGCTGATGAGCAGCATGCCGAACCCGAAGTCGTCCTGCAGCGCGGACAGCAGGTCGAGCACGGCCGCCTGCACGGTGACGTCGAGCGCCGAGGTCGGCTCGTCGGCGATCACGAGTGCGGGCCGGAGGGCCAGAGCACGGGCGACGGCGACGCGCTGCCGCTGCCCGCCCGACAGCTCGTGCGGGAACCGCTCGGCCCAGGTCGGGTCGAGCTGCACCGCGACCAGCAGGTCGTGCACGCGCGTGGACCGCTCGGACGGCGAGACCCCGTGCACCAGCAGCGGTTCGGCGATGCTCCAGCCGATGGTCTGTCGCGGGTTCAACGACGACGCGGGGTCCTGGAACACGATCCCGACGCGGCTGCGGACCTCGCGCAGGCGACGTCCACGCGCGGTGCGGAGATCGCTGCCGTCGACCTCGACGGACCCGGCCACGACCGGCACCAGGCCGGCGAGGGCCCGCCCGATGGTCGACTTGCCGGACCCGGACTCCCCCACCAGGCCGAGCGTCTGCCCGGCGTGCAGCGTGAAGTCGATTCCCGAGACGGTCGGCGCACCGCGCCGGTCGTAGCGGACGCTCACGTCGCGCACCTGCGCGACCACCGGACGGGAGGCCCCACTCGCCTCCGCCGTGTCGGCTGCGGGCCGGGCAGGCGTGGCGGACGGGTCCCGAGCCTCCAGTCCGGGGACGGCGGCCAGCAGGGCACGCGTGTACGCGGCCTGCGGTGCACCGAACAGCGCAGCGACCGCGCCGTGCTCGACGGCCTCGCCGCGACGCATCACCAGGACCTCGTCGGCGACGTCGGCCACCACGCCCATGTCGTGTGTGATGAGCAGGACGGCCAGGTCGCGCTCGCGACACAGGTCGCGCAGCAGGTCGAGGATGCCCGCCTGCACGGTGACGTCGAGCGCGGTCGTCGGCTCGTCGGCGATCAGCGCCACCGGGTCGCCGGCCAGCGCCATCGCGATCATCGCGCGCTGCAGCTGTCCACCGGAGAGCTCGTGCGGGTACGCGCGGCGGATGCGGTCCGGGTCGGACAGCCCAGCCGAGCGCAGCAGCTCGTCGATGCGCGCGGAGACACCCGCACGATCGAGGCCTCGGGGGTGTGCCCGGACGGCCTCGGCGATCTGCGTGCCGATCGACAGCACGGGCGTGAACGAGTTCATCGGCTCTTGGAAGACGACCCCGATGCCGGCACCGCGAACGGCACGCAGCTGCTCGGTCGACGCGCCCACGAGCTCGTCGCCGCGGAACCGGGTGCTGCCCGACACCCGGGCCTGCGGCGGCAGGAGCCCGAGCACGCTCATCGCGCTGACGGACTTGCCCGAGCCGGACTCCCCGACCAGGGCGAGCACCCGTCCGGGCGTCAGGGTGAAGGAGACGTCACGGACGACGGGCTCCGCGTCGCCGAACGCGACGTGGAGCCCCTCGACCTGCAGGATCGGATCGGTCACTTGGCGAGCGACACCGTGAGGTAGTTCGGGTACGCCGGGAAGTCCGCGATGCGGAAGTCGGCGACGTTCGAGCCGGCCAGGAACGACTGCTTCGCGTAGATCAGCGGGACAACGGGGGCGTCCTCCATGATCTTCTCGTCGGCTTGGGCCCACAGCTTCTGCGCGTCCTGCTGGTCGACCGTGCCGGTCGCCTTCGCGATGAGCGCATCGACGTCGGGGTTGCTGTACTTCGACACGTTGTAGCCGCCGCCACCGATCTGCGACGAGGCGTACAGCGGCTGCAGGTTGGCGTTCGCGCTCGGGAAGTCCGGCTGCCAGCTCGACAGCGACAGGTCGAAGTCGGTGCCGTTCGTCGTCGCCTGGGTGAACGAGTCGTAGTCGAGCGGCTTGAGCGTCACGGTGATGCCGGCACGCTTGAGCCCGGACTGCAGCGCCTGGGCCTGCGCCAGGTACGTCGGGTCGTTCTGCGTGACGAGGGTGAGCTTGAGGTCGGTCGCCCCGGCTTCCTTCAGCAGCTGCTTCGCCTTGTCGACGTCACCCGTGGCGCTCGTCTTGTACAGGTCGTAGTCCTGGCGCCCGGCGATGCCCGGCGTGATGAGCGTCGACGCGTACGACCCGGCGAGCGCACCACCCGCAGCGATGCGGAAGGACTTGCGGTCGACGGCGTACTGCAGGGCCTGTCGGACCTTGAGGTCCTTGAGCTGCCCGCGCTGCGTGTTGATCGCCATGTAGGTGATCGGGCCGGCCTTGCTCGTGGCGAGACGGTCCTGCGCGGCGGGGTTCGAGCGCACCTGGTTCAGCTCGGCGGCACCCAGGTAGATCGCGCCGAACGAGTTCTTGGCGTCACCGTTGTCGGCGATCAGGCTCTGCGTGATGGTGGAGGCGTCCTGGCCCTCCTTGAAGACGATCTTCGACGGACCGGCGGTGCGGACGGTGTCGGTCTTCGCGCTCCACTCCTTGTTGCGCACGAGCGTGACCTGCGAGCCCTGCGTGTTGGACTGGATCTGGTACGGGCCGCTCGCGACGGGCTTGGCGTCGTAGGCACCGGTGTCCGTGCCCTGCCCCTCGGGGACCGGCGTGAACGCGGGCATCGACGCCAACCACGGCCAGTCACCGTACGGCGCGTTGAGCTTGAAGACGATGGTCGAGTCGTCCGGGGTCTCGATGCTGTCGAGCGTCTTGCCCTCGAACGGCCCCTTGTAGCTGTCGCCGCCGACCAGCAGCGACTTGTGGTAGCTCAGGCCACCGGTCAGGGTCGGCGCGAACGAGCGCTCGATGCCCCACTTGATGTCCTTGGTGGTGATCGCGGAGCCGTCCTGGAACTTCAGGCCCTGCTTGAGGTGGTAGGTCCAGGTCTTGCCGCCGTCGCTCGAGTCACCCGTGTTGGTCGCCAGGTCCGGCACCACCTTGGCGGTCTTGCCCGGCTCGACGCTCCACGTGGTCAGGCGCCGCGCGACCAGGCCCATCGACGTGATGCCGAGGCTCTGGCTGGTCGCCGGGTCGAAGTGCAGCGCGGTCTGGGGCGTGAGGATGTTGAGCGTGCCGCCCTTGCTGGTGCCGGAGGACGCGTCGTCCGAAGCGCCGCCGCCCGAGCAGCCGGTGAGCACCAGGGCTGCGGCTGCGGCGACGGCGGCGGTGATGGTCAGGCGCTTGGGGCGTCTCATGACGGTGGTGCTCCTCGGAGGGGGTGGTTGCTGCGGTGCACGCGGCGGACTGCACGCCACGGCGGCGTCCATCCTGGCACCGCGCAGGGCTGGCGGCACGCGAGAGGACGCACGACGAAACAATCCAAGCCGTGCGTCCCTGCCGCCATTCCCGATCCGTGGGACCGACACACGGGGTCAGCGGTCGAACAACCCTCCGAGCAGGTCGTTGCCGAGGCCCGACGCCTGTTCCCCGAGGCCGGACGCCTGTTCGCCGAGCCCGGAAGCCTGCTCTGTCAACCCGTCGACGCCGGCGCCCAGGTCCCCGCCCAGGTCGGCCAGTCCGACGTCGCCGAAGCCCGACGCGATCCCCTCGAAGTCCAGGCCGAGGTCGGCAGCGCCTGCCAGCACTGGTCCGGCCGCCGCGCTCATGACCGCGCCGCCGGCGACCGCCACCGCGATGCCGCCGAGCGCCATCGCGCCGGCGCCGACGGCTGCACCACCGAGGACACGGCGGGCCATGCCAGGCCGTGCGACCTCGCCGCGGGTCATCGCGCGCGCCAAGCCACCTGCCGAGGCGTCCGCGGGCCGGTCGTGCGGCGGGAGCTCGGCGTTCATGCGCTGGAGCACCTGCTGCCGCTGCTCGGGGGTGAGCCGCGCGAACGCGTCGTGGTGGACCTGCTCCAGCTGGTCGGGCGATGCGGTGCGCAGCAGGTAGTCGTACTTCGCCAGCGCCACCTTGTCGGCGTCGACGGGGCCGGGCTGCTGCGGGCGGGTGTGCTGTTGCGGCTGGCCGTACTGCTGCTGCGGCGGACGCTGGCCGTACTGCGGCGGCTGCGGCTGGCTCCGGTCGTCGCCGGTCAGCTTGTCGGCTGCGCTCCGCACCATGTCACGCCAGTCGGTGCCACCCTGCGGCGGCTGCCGGTTGCCGACCGGGGCACTCCCCTGGCCGCGCTGCTGCATCTGCTTGCTGATGACCTTCGAGGCCATGCCGATGAATCGAGAGAGGTTCGCCATGCGTCGACCTTTGCGTTCTCACATGTGAACGCTCAGCACCCCGGCGGTGCATCACCCGGAGAACCCATCTCGATCCCCTGGGAGCTCGACTGGAACATCAGTATCGCTAGGCTGGACGTGGGGGCGCATCACCACCGGAGTGCGACCCCAGGGCGAACGAGTGAAGCCCGGAACTGCGACAACAGTTCCGGGCTTCGGTTCGCTCTCCGAGTGGAGAGCCAGGGGAAAACAGACTTCCCCGAGTCGAACACTCGGGAGTCAGTGTAGCCGAGCCCGCTCGGCTCCACACCCCTGGCCGACTGCTCCTCGTGTCCGCCGGTGATGACACCAGGAGGTACTCGATGTCCGACGACGACGAGCGCCGGCCCAGGCGTCAGGTCCCGTGGCTGGGGGTCGCGAGCTTGCTCGTGACCGTCGCACGGTTCCTGCACGACCTGTACCGCAGGGGCCAGTGAGACGGGCGGTCGCGTCGCAGCCAGCGGCGCGACCGCTCCTCGTCGTCGAACAACAGCCAAGCCACCCTGATGTCTTCGCCCGCACACCGCGCCCCTGGCATGGGCGGGACGAGATCCCCAGGCTTGCTTCGAGGAGTTCTGGCAATGACGTCGAACCGTGTGTTGTACAGCAATGTGAAGCCCTATGCCGTACCTGCGCGTCTCGAAGACCTCCACGGACCGGAACGCGGCCTGCTCGAACTCCCCGTGAATGTCTACTGGGGACCGAACCCGGTGGTGTATCTCGACACGGACGACGGGGTCGACAAGGCGTACCAGTCGGTGATCCAAGAGGGCCGCATCGAGGACCTCGTCGCGATCCTCAACCCGACTCGGCTCCGCTCGGTCTGGGCCGATCTCTTGATCCCCGGACGAGCGCGCGCTGCCTGGGAGAACCGGTTCCCGGCGCTGGCCGCGTCATTTCGCGCCACGCCACTGACGGCCCGTCAGCCCAGCACGCGCTCCAGGAACGGGTTGCGGAACCGGCCGGCCGGGTCGACTTCCCGCGCCAGCGCCGCGAACGCCGCCAGCCGCGGGTAGGCCTGGTGCAGCCGCTCGGGTGACGCCGCCGACACCTTGCCCCAGTGCGGCCGCGGGTCGAACGGCGCGAGCACGTCCTCGATGACCGGCAGCAGCGACACGACGGCCCCGGGGTCGCGGTGGAACGTGAAGTGGAACGCCACCGAGTCGCGCTCGGAGCTCGGCGCGAGCCAGGCCTGGTCCGCGGCGATCCGTCGGATCTCGGACACGAACAGCACCGGGGCGAGCTGGTCGCCGATCGTGCGGAGCGCCTGGATCGCGGGCACGGCGGCCTCGGCGGGCACCAGCCACTCCGCCTGGATCTCCTCGCCCGCCGACGGGGTGAACGCCGAGCGGAAGTGCGGCAGCCGCTCGTGCCACGGCCCGGGAACGCCCTGCTGGTCGGTGACCCCCGCGACGTCGGACCCCGGCACGGGGTGGATCGGCGCGGTACCGGCGACGGCACCCACAGCCTGCAGGTCGAACACCGGTTCGTCGCGATCGGTGCGGCGCTTGGTCCAGACCTGTCGGACGCCCTCGTCGGTGTAGCCCGTGAACATGCTGACGCTGTACCCGGCGGACATGACCGTCTCGAAGTGCTCGTCGACGACGTCCCACCCGAGCCCGGTGTGCACGGTCGTGGCGACCTGGAACGACGGCTCGATCGCCAGCTCCACCGTCGTGACGACCCCCAGCGCACCGAGTGCGACCCGGTGGGCGTCGAGCTCGGCACCGGCGACGGCGCCGACGTCGGCGCCGACGTCGGCGCCGACGACGGACCCGGCGCCGACGCCGGACCCGGACACCCGCGCGAGTGAACCGTCAGCACGCACCAGCTCGAGGCCGACCACCGACTGCGCGAGCGACGGGTTGCGCACCCCGGAACCGTGGGTGCCGGTGGCGACCGCCCCGGCCGTGGAGATGTGCGGCAGGGACGCCAGGTTCGCGAGTGCCCAGCCACGGGCCTCCAGGGCGACCGCGACCTGCGCGTGCGTCATGCCGGCCGCGACCCGGGCGACACGTCGCTCGGTGTCGACCTCGACCACCTGCGGCAGGTCGGCCAGCGTCACCTGCACGGCGTCGGTGTCCGCGATCTCGTTGAACGAGTGCGTGGACCCGAGCGCCGTCAGGCGCGGCGTCGACGCGACGAGCGACTGCAGCTCGTCGACCGATGTCGGGCGTGCCAGGGCCGAGGCCCGGTACGTGACGTTGCCCGCCCAGTTGGCGCGTGCCACGGGTCAGAACCCGCGGTCGAGCCGGTGCCAGGTCTGCTGGCCCCGGACCTCGTCGCGGAAGCCGCGCGAGGTCGTGTGCTCGTCGATGACCAGGAACTCGGTGCCGAGCATCGTCGCCAGGTCCTCGACCACCTGCAGCCCCACGGCCGTCGTCATGACGGTGTGGTGGGCGGCGCCGGCGGTCAGCCAGGCCTCGGCGGCGACGGGGAACGACGGACGGGGCTCCCAGACGGCACGGCCGACGGGCAGCTTCGGGAGCGCCTCGGTCGGCGGCACCACGTCGACGACGTTCGCGGTCAGCCGGAACCCGTCGCGGGTGTCCGACAGGGCGACCACGACGGCCTCACCGGAGTCGGCCGTGAAGACCAGGCGCACCGGGTCGTCCTTGCCGCCGATGCCGAGCGGGTGGATCTCGAGCGTGGGCTTCGTGGACGACAGGGTCGGGGAGACCTCGAGCATGTGGGCGCCGAGGATCTTCTCCGCACCGGGCGTCAGGTCGTACGTGTAGTCCTCCATGAGCGAGGCACCACCGGGCAGTCCGGCGCCGGCGACGTTCATCGCGCGCACCAGCACCGCGGTCTTCCAGTCACCCTCGGCTCCGAAGCCGTAGCCGTCCGCCATCAGGCGCTGGACCGCCAGGCCCGGCAGCTGCTTGAGCGTGCCGAGGTCCTCGAAGTTCGTCGTGAACGCGGCGGACCCGTTCTGCTCCAGCAGCGCGCGCAGGCCCAGTTCGATCGCGGCGCCGTCCCGCAGCGACTGGCGACGGGCGCCGCCGTCCTGCAGCTCCGGCACCAGGTCGTACGACTCGTCGTACGAGGCGACGAGCGCGTCGACCGCTGCCGCGTCGCCTTCCGCGTCGGACACCGCTGCGGCCAGCTCGTTCACGGCCCAGGTGTTGACCTGCACGCCGAGCTCGATCTCCGCCTCGGTCTTGTCCCCCTCGGTGACGGCGACGTAGCGCATGTTGTCGCCGAAGCGCGTGAGCTTGAGCTCGCGGATCGCGGCGGCACCGGCGGCGGCACGGCTCCAGTTCGCGACGCGCAGCTGCACGCGCTCGTCGGAGACGTGGCCGATCGCGGTCGCATGGCGCACCCCCATGCGGGCGAGGGCGTAGCCGAACTCGCGGTCGCCGTGCGCGGCCTGGTTGAGGTTCATGAAGTCGAAGTCGATGTCCGCCCAGGGCAGCACGACGTTCGCCTGCGTGTGCAGGTGCAGCAGCGGCTTGGTCAGCGCGTTCAGGCCGCCGATCCACATCTTGGCGGGGCTGAACGTGTGCATCCAGGCCGTGACACCGATCACCTTGTCGTCGGCGCTGGCCTCGATCAGGGCGCGGCGGATGCCGTCGGCGTCCTTCAGCACGGGCTTCCAGACGAGCGTCACGGGCACGTGCGGCGCCAGCTCGGCGTGCACCGCGCGGCTCTGCTCCTCGACCTGGCGCAGCGTCTCTTCGCCGTACAGGCCCTGCGAACCGGTGAGGAACCAGATCTCGTAGCTGTCGAGCGTTGCTCGGGGGTTCACCTGCGTCATCGCATGGCTCCTTCAGGGTTCTGTCCGTAGACGTTCTGGTAGCGATCGAAGAGTCGATCGATGTCTTCGGGGGCGATCGGCACGAGGTCGCCGCCCTGCTTGGCGATGTGCACGGTGCGTGCGACGTCCTCGCACATCACCGCGGCCTTGACGGCGTCCTTCGCGTCCTTGCCGATCGTGAACACGCCGTGGTTCTGCATGAGCACCGCACGGCTCCGGTGACCGCTGAGCGTCTCGACGATGCCGTGGCCGATCGAGTCGTCGCCGATGATCGCGAACGGGCCCACCGGGATCGGGCCGCCGAACTCGTCCGCCATCGCGGTGATCACGCACGGGATCTCTTCGGCGCGGGCCGCCCACGCGGTGGCGTACGTGGAGTGGGTGTGCACGACGCCGCCGACCTCGGGCATGTTCCGGTAGACGTAGGCGTGCGCGGCGGTGTCGGAGCTCGGGCCGTGGGCGTTGCCCCAGCCGTCCGCGGGGACACCGTCCAGCGTGCAGACCACCTGGTTCTCGGGGGTCAGGTCGTCGCTGGAGACCCCGCTGGGCTTGATGACGAACAGGTCGGTGCCGGGGACGCGCTCCGAGACGTTGCCGCCCGTCCAGATGACCAGGCCGTAGCGGACCAGCTCGCCGTGCAGGCGTGCGACGCGTTCGCGGGTGGCGGCCACCGCCTGCTGGGTGGTCGGGTCCTGCGGGCTCGGATCGGTCATCGGGTCGGCTCCTTCTCGGTGCGGTCGGCCGGGTCAGCCGCGTCGGACTGGAGGCCCGGCTCGGCTCCGTCCGTCGGCTCGCCGTGGGCGGTGGGTCGGGTCGCGGCCACCGCTGCGGCCTGCAGCGGCAGCCCGGCGCGGAAGCGCGCCAGGTAGGCGCGGAAACCGGCGACGTCGCGCTCGTCCGGCTCGGCCACGTGCACGCTGTCGCCGCCGAAGACCTGCGCGGCCAGGTAGGTCGTCAGGTCGGTGTCCCCGGCGTGCTGCAGGTACGCCGCGAGCACCGCGATGCCCCAGGCGCCGCCCTCGCCCGCGGTTTCCTCGAGCGCGACGGGCACCTCGAGTGCGGCTGCGAGCAGCTGCTGCGGGGTGCCGGGCGTCCGGAAGAGCCCGCCGTGTGCGGTCATCCGGTCGACGGCGACGTCCTCGCCGTGCAGCACGTCCATGCCGATCGCCAGGGTCGCGAACGCGCCCTGCACCTCGGCGCGGACCAGGTTGCCGAGCGTGAAGCGGCCGTCGGGACTGCGGACGAGCACCGGTCGGCCGTCGGCGACCCCGGTGACGGGCTCGCCCGCCAGGTAGTTGTAGGAGAGCAGACCGCCGGCGTCCGGGTCGGCGTCCGCCGCCTCGGCCAGCAGCGTCGCGTACACGTCGTCGATGTCGACCCGGGCGCTCCCGGTCCGCTCGGCCGCAGCGTCGGAGAACCGGCCGAACACGCGGGCCCACGCGGCGATCTCGCTCGCACCGTTGTTGCAGTGCACCATCGCCACAGCGTCACCGGCGGGGGTGGTGACGACGTCGAGCTCCTCGTGCGGGGTGCCGAGGGGGCGTTCGAGGACGACCATCGCGAAGATGCTCGTGCCGACGCTGACGTTGCCGGTGCGGGGCGCGACCGCGTTCGTCGCGACCATGCCGGTGCCGGCGTCACCCTCCGGCGGGCACAGCGGCACGCCGGGCTCGAGCGTGCCGGTCGGGTCGAGCCACGCGGCACCCTCGGGCGTCAGGGTGCCGGCGTCCTGTCCGGCGACCAGGACCTCGGGCAGGAGCGCGCGGACGTCCGCGCCGATCAGCGCATCGGCGGTGGTGAGCATCCCGGCGTCGTAGTCGCGGGTCGAGGGGTCGATCGGGAACATGCCGCTCGCGTCGCCGACACCGAGGACGTCCCGACCCGTCAGACGGTGGTGGACGTACCCGGCGAGCGTGGTGACCCGGGCGGTCTCGGCGACGTGGGGCTCCTCGTCGAGGACGGCCTGGTACAGGTGCGCGACGGACCAGCGCAGCGGGACGTTGAAGCCGAAGTGCTCGCTCAGCTGCTCGGCCGCGGGTCCGGTCGAGGTGTTCCGCCACGTGCGGAAGGGCACGAGCAACTCGCCGGCGCCGTCGAAGGCCAGGTAGCCGTGCATCATCGCCGAGACGCCCGCGGCGCGGAACGACGTCGGGCGGACGCCGTACTGCGACTCGACGTCGGCGACCAGGGCGGCGTACGCGGCCTGCAGTCCGGACTCGACGGACTCGAGCGAGTAGGTCCAACGGCCGTCGACGAAGGCGTTCTCCCACTCGTGGTCGCCGCTGGCGATCGGGCGGTGCTGTTCGTCGATCAGGACGGCCTTGATGCGCGTCGATCCGAGTTCGATCCCCAGGGTCGTCCGGCCGTCCGCGACCTGCTGTCGGCGGTCCTCGCCCATGGTGTCCTCCCGAGACTCCGTCGTCCGTGCCACCGTCATCGGGTGAGCGCTCACATCCTGGCACGTGAGCGCTCACTCCCGCAACGCGGCGCGCACGGACCACGCCGGAGGCCCGCTGAGGCCCGCTGAGGCCCGCCGGAGGCCCGCCGGAGGCCCCCGAGCGGTCACGACACCCCGCTCGCCGGACGCCGACCGGTCACACATCGTCGATCCGGCGCTCCTGAACCGACGTTCTCCGACCACTCGACGGACACGAGCGGGGTGTTGCGACCACTCGAGAAGGGGGCGAGGGGCGCCGGGACGGGCGAGGTCGGCGCGGGGCGGGAGCGGGACGGGGCGACCTCGGGGACCACGAGACGGCGCAGGCCCGCCCGCGTCAGGCGCCGAGCGTGCTCTCGCGCAGCACGAGCGACGGGGTCACGACGGCGGACCGGGCGGTGGAGCCCTCGATCAGGTCGAGCAGGGCCTGCCCGGCGACCCGACCGAGCTCCTCGAGCCGCAGGTCGACCGTCGTCAGTGGCGGCCGGCTCGACAGCGCCATCACGTCCCAGTCGTCGAACCCGGTCACGGCGACGTCCTGTGGGACGGACCGTCCGAGCTCCCGCAGCCGGTCGCACACGCCGCGCGCGATCTGGTCCGACCCGCACACGATCCCGTCCACCCGCACCCCGCCGCGCACCAGCACGTCGACCGCCTGCCGACCCCACCGCTCCGACCACTCGCCGTACAGCGGGGGCGCGACGAGCGATGACCCGAGCGTCCGGGACGCCCCCTCGACGCGGCGGGACGCGGAGCTGTGCCGGGCCGGGCCGGTCACGATCGCCACGTCGCGCCGCCCGAGCGTCAGCAGGTGTGACGCCACCAGGCCCGCACCGTGGGTGTCGTCGAGCGTGACCGACACGTCGGCGGGGTCCGTCGAGGGCGTGAACGCGTAGACGACCGGGATCGACACGTCGATGGGTGGGCGGGCGTCGGCGGAGCGGCCGGTGACGATGATGCCGTCGACCCCGCGGGCCACCAACGATCGCAGGTAGTGGGTCTCGCGCACGTGGTCGTCACGGGTGTCGCACAGCAGCACGGCCATCTGCCCGGCGGACAGGACGTCCTCGGCGCCGAGCAGCACCGGGATCGAGAACCGGCCGAACGAGTCGGTGGTGATCATGCCCACCGTGTAGGTCCGGCCCGATGCCAGCGCGCGGGCCCGGGCGTCCCCGACGAACCCGAGTCGCTCGGCGGCGTCCTTCACCCGTTCCCGCGTGGCGTCGCGGAGTTGCCCGGTGCCGTTCAGCGCCTTCGACGCGGTGCCGATCGACACCCCGGCGAGCGCTGCCACGTCGGTGATCCGCACGGGTCGCTCAAGTGTCACGGCAACTCCTTTCCGGATCGGCGTCGCGATGACGATCATACGATCATCCGGGCGATTCACCCTTGCGCCCCGAAGGTGCCTGTCGTAGCGTTCCACCCAGAAAGCGTTTTCCGCGACAAGCGGACCGTGTCAACGACGACAGCAGGAGACGACATGAGCACCACCCTCGCGACCGAGCACCGTGCCCGCACCGCGACCCCGGTCCTGCCGACGGCGGACGCGCACCTGACGTTCCGACCGTTGCCTGCGGGCCACGCGCGGATCACCGGCGGCTTCTGGCACCTGCGTCAGCAGCGCAACGGCCGCGATGCCGTCCGCGACGGGTACCGCCAGCTCGAGACGGCGGGCAACTTCCGGAACCTGCGGATCGCCGCCGGCACCGAGCAGGGCGAGGTCGTCGGGCCGATCTTCATGGACTCCGACGTCTACAAGTGGCTCGAGGCGGTCGCCTGGGAGCTCGGGCGCGAACCCGCCGATGACCTGCGCGACCTGCAGCACGAGGTCACCGCGCTCATCGCCGCGGCGCAGGCGGACGACGGCTACATCGACTCCGTGCAGCAGGTCCGCTTCGACGGCGCGCGGTACACGGACCTCAAGTGGAGCCACGAGATGTACTGCGCCGGCCACCTCATGCAGGCGGCCGTGGCGCAGTCCCGGGCAACCGGTGAGACGGCCCTGCTCGACGTCGCGACGAAGAACGCCGACCACCTGGTGCGGACCTTCGGCGACGGCCCCGACCAGGTGCGCGACATCGACGGGCACCCCGTGGTCGAGATGGGCCTGGTCGAGCTGTACCGCGAGACCGGCACCCGCGCCTACCTCGACCTGGCGCACTGGTTCGTCGACGCCCGCGGACACGGCATCATCGAGCGCGCCGGCGGCGAACCGACCTACTTCTCCGACCGGGTACCGAGCCGCCAGGCCACGACGGTCGAGGGCCACGCGGTCCGTGCCGTGTACCTGGCCGCCGGCGCCGTCGACGTCGCGATCGAGACCGGTGACGCCGAGCTGCTGGCCGCGAGCGAGCGCCAGTTCGCCGACATGATGGCGACCAAGGCCTTCATCACGGGCGGCCTCGGCGCGCGCTGGGACTTCGAGGCGTTCGGTGACCCGTACGAGCTGCCGACCGACCGTGGCTACGCCGAGACCTGCGCGGCGATCGGTGGCGTGCAGTGGGCCTGGCGCCTGCTGCTGGCGACCGGCAAGCCCGAGTACGCCGACGCGGTCGAGCGGCTGCTGTACAACGCGTTCCTGCCCGGCGTCAGCCTGGCCGGCACCGAGTACTTCTACGTCAACCCGCTGCAGCACCGCGACCACGCACACGCCGACGAGAACCGCTCCCCCGCCCACGGACGCCGCGGCTGGTTCGACTGCGCGTGCTGCCCGCCCAACATCATGCGGACCTTCGCCAGCCTGGACGGCTACCTGGCGACGGCGACCGACGGCGGTCTCCAGCTGCACCAGTACGCCACCGCCGACCTGGGTCCGGTGTCCGTCGAGACGGGCTACCCCCACGACGGCACGGTGCGGATCACCGTGACGCAGGCGGGCCCGCTCGCGCTCGGCATCCGGGTGCCGGCGTGGTCCGACACGACGACGGTCACCGTCGACGGCACGACCGAGCACCCCACTGCGGGCACGCTGCACACCGTCGAGCGGGACTGGCAGGTCGGCGACACGGTCGAGGTCGTCTTCGACACCACCCCGCACCGCTACGTCGCCGACACCCGC
This sequence comes from Microbacterium sp. M1A1_1b, assembly GCF_053345565.1. Lineage (NCBI taxonomy): Bacteria > Bacillati > Actinomycetota > Actinomycetes > Micrococcales > Microbacteriaceae > Microbacterium > Microbacterium sp. M1A1_1b. The sequence goes on along the minus strand of NZ_JBKFAJ010000002.1, from coordinate 309,683 downwards.
ATCGACGCGGCGCGCGGACAGGTCGCGATCGAACGCGGACCGCTCGTCTACGCGGTCGAACAACCCGACCAGGACGGCTTCACGGTCGACGACCTGACGATCGACCCCGGTGCCGTGATCACCGAGGCCCCCCGCGACGACCTGCTCGACGGCGTCGTGACCCTGCGGATCCCGGCACACGCACCGGCGGGACACCCCCAGGCAGCATGGCCGTACCGCCGTCTCGACACGGCGACCGGGCCGGGAGGCGCGGGTGCGGCCCGCACCGCGACCAGCGTCGACGACGTGAGCGGTGGCGGCGGGGCCGAGCCGCGCCTCCAGTCCGTCACGGCCGTCGCGATCCCGTACTACGCGTGGGCCAACCGCGGTGCCGTCCCGATGCGGGTCTGGCTCCCGCTGGACGCCTAGGCACCGCCGTGGACCGCAGAGTGTTCCTGGCCGGCGGCCTCGCCGGCGGAGCAGCACTGATGCTGGCGGGGTGCTCCGGCACCCTGCCCAAGGTGGACGCGCAGGTCGCCGGGTTCGGTGTCCGGGCCACCGGAACCGTGCACGTCTGGTGCCGCGCGGCCACCCAGGCCGGCCTGACCAGTGCCGTCGCGGGCTTCAACAAGAGCAACCCGAAGCTGCAGGTCGAGCTGACCCCGGTGCCGGACGGCCAGTACGTGACCAAGCTCGCGACGGCCATCCGCGGGGGCGAGCCGCCGGACGTCGTCGACCTCGACGACATCAACTCGCAGCTGTTCATCTTCCGCGAAGCGTTCGCCGACCTGACCGACGTGGTCAAGGGCCTGGACTACTTCGACGAGTTGTCGACGGGGCACCTGCGGCTGCTGGAGTACCGCGACCGGCTGTACGGGCTGCCCTACCTGGCCGACAACTCGCAGCTGTTCGTCAACACCGAGCTGTTCGAGCGGGCCGGGCTCGACGTCGAGGACGCCACGAAGGACCTCGACAGCCTGGCCGACGCGGCGAAGCGCATCCGGAAGACCGGCGACGACGTGTACGGGTGGACGATCGCGGGCAACTCGGCCGGGATCATCGGCTTCGTCACCCAGCCGCACGTGTGGGCCACCGGCGTCGACATGATGTCCGGCGAGGTGGGCAAGCAGCGCGCGAACATCACCGGGAACGACGCACTGACACAGATGCTCGAGTTCTACCGGAAGCTGTGGAAGGACGGCTCGCTCAGCCGAGCGACGTTCTCGGATGCCGGCACCACCTGGGGCGCCGACTTCCGTGCGGGGAAGGTCGGGATCATGCCGACGTCGTACGGCGCCGCGGTGCCGGCCGCGACGAAGGCGATGCGGGCGAAGATGCGCACGGTCCTCATCCCGAGCGCGGACGGTCGCCGGTCGTTCTTCGATGGCGGCGACAACATGTGCATCCCGAACGGTGCGGCGAACCCGTCCGGCGGGTGGGCCTTCATGCAGTACGCGAACTCGCTCCAGCAACAGCAGCTGCTGCCGGACGGCGGGTACTTCCCCACCAGGGCCGACGCCGCGACGCCGGCGTACCGCAAGCAGTTCCCGCTGGCGTCCGGACCGCTCGATGCGATCGACAAGGGGTACGCGCCGCGCACCCTGGCGTACAACCTGCTGGTCAACCAGCCGTCGTCGCCGTACTTCGCGATGTTCCGCGAAGCCGTGTTCGGCGACGGCGTGTCCGGCGCCATGCGCACCGCCGAGTCCGACTACCAGCGGATCCTCGACCAGGTCCAGGCCTGACCGAGCCCCGGTCCGGCCGTCGATCCGTCCCGGACCACCCCGTTCCACCCGGTTCCACCCGCTGCACAGAGAGGTGCACGTCATGTCGACCATCTCGGCGAAGCGCTCGGCCGTCGGCCGTCGACCCCTCGGTCGCGGCTCCGGCCCGTCCCGGAACTCCCTCACGCACCCGCCGCGCGCCGGTGCGCTGCTCGTCACCCCGGCGATCCTGTTCGTCGCCGTGTTCGTCCTGGTGCCGCTGCTGTTCGCGCTGTACATCTCGTTCACCAACTGGCCGCTGATCGGCCCGTACCGGTTCATCGGGCTGCAGAACTACGCGACGCTGTTCCAGGACCCGACCTTCGTGCACGCGATCGGGTACACGCTGCTGTACACGGCGATCGTGACCGTGCCGATCCTGGTGCTCGGGTACTTCCTGGCGATCCTGGTCCGAGCACGACGGCGCGGCTCGACCCTGCTGCGGACGGTCTTCTTCCTGCCGTACGTCGTCGGCCTGACCACCCTGAGCTTCATGCTCGTGCTCGAGGCGCAGCCCGGCTCGGGCGCCGTCAACATCGTGCTGAAGGCACTGCACATCACCGACGGCAGCACGGCGTGGCTGGTCAACGGCCCGCTCGCGACCGGGCTGATCTGCGTCCTGGTCGTCTGGGCGGTGTCCGGGCTGACGATGGTGCTGCTGATGTCCGCCATGCAGGGCATCCCCGACGAGGTCTACGAGTCCGCGCAGCTCGAGGGCGCGTCGTGGTGGCAGACCGAGCGCCTGATCACGCTGCCGATGATCCGCCAGACGATCGCGCTGAGCGTGATCATCTCGGTGATCGGCTCGCTGCTCGCGTTCAACCAGTTCTACATCCTGACGCAGGGCGGCCCCGGTACCGAGACCACGACGATCGTCAACGCCATCTACAACCGCGGGTTCGTGAACCTACAGCTCGGCGCCGCCACGGCCGAGTCGATCGCCCTCGTCGTGGTCATCGCGGCGGTCACCCTGTTCCAGTTCTGGGCACTCCGAGAGAAGGACTGACGCCATGAGCACCACCACCTCCCGTGCCGTCGCACCCGTGCCCGACGCCTCGACCCGCACGCTGACCACCGACCCCGGCCGACGCCGCCGCCACCACCAGGGCAGCGTGCAGCACCCCCGCGACACCGTCGTCAAGCGCACCCTGTACGCCATCGCCGGCATCGGAGCGGCGCTGGTGTTCGGCGTCCCGCTGGTCTGGGCGATCCTGCGGGCGTTCCAGCCCGAGGCCGTCATCACCGCGGCGCCGGACCCGGCGACGTTCTTCCGACTCGGGTGGCAGAACTTCGCGGCCGTGTTCGGGTCGTCGTCGCACCTGCTGACCGGCGTCCTGAACTCGCTGATCGTGTCGGTGTCGACGGCCGTCCTGACCGCGGTCCTGGCGACGATGGCCGGGTACGGGTTCGCCCGCTTCCGGTTCCGCGGCGCAGGGCTCGTGTTCGGGTTGGTCCTGCTCACGATGATGGTGCCGTTCCAGGCGATCCTGACGCCGCTGTACCTCGAGATGAACGCGTTGAAGCTGACGAACTCGCTGCTCGGGCTGGTGCTCTTCTACACGACGGTGAACCTGCCCTTCGGGGTGTTCGTGATGCGGAACGCGTTCGAGTCGGTGCCCACCGAACTCGAGGACTCCGCGTTCGTCGACGGTGCGTCGCGCTTCCGGGTCGTCGTGTCGGTGCTCCGCCCGCTGCTGCTGCCCGGTGCGGCCACCGCGGCGCTGTACGCGTTCCTGGCCTCGTGGACCGAGTTCCTCGGGGCGCTGACGTTCCTGACGAAGGACTCGCTGTACACGCTGCCGGTCGCGCTGCTCAACCTGCAGACGGGTGCCTACGGGCAGGTGTCTTACGGCAACCTGGTGGCGGGGTCGGTCGTGGCGATGATCCCGTGCATCGCGCTCTACATCGGGCTGCAGCGGTTCTACGTCGCGGGCCTGTCGTCCGGGGCGCTGAAGGGCTGACGCCGGGCGCGCACGGTGCGGGGTTCGCGGCACGGTGCGGCGCCGTGTTGATCTCGGACCGACCGAGCACCGTGCGAGCTTCGCCGCTGGTGCGAGGTTGGCCGCCCGGTGCCGCGGAACAAGCGCGCACCACGCGGTCAACCTCGCACCGCGCACCACGCGGTCAACCTCGCACCGCGCACCACGCGGTCAGCCTCGCGCCGCGCAGCAACCTCGCGCTACGCCGAGCGGCGCACCACGAGCTCGGGCTGCAGCAGGATCTCGTCGAGCGGCTCACCCTCGACCAGCGACCGGGCGGTGGCGAGCACCTGCTCGCCCATCGCCTTGAAGTCCTGCCGGACGGTGGTCAGTGGCGGGGTAAAGTGCGCCGCCTCGGGGATGTCGTCGAAACCGACCACGGCGATGTCGTCCGGCACGCGCAGCCCGTCGTCCGCGAAGGCGTGCAGCACCCCGAGCGCCATCTGGTCGTTCCCGCAGAACACCGCGTCGACCGCGGTGGTGTCGAGGGTCCGGGCGGCCGCGAACCCGCTCACCGGGGTCCAGTCGCCGTCGAGCACCACGGGCTCGAGTCCGGCGCCGGTCATCACCTCGAGGTAGGTCGCCCGGCGCACCTCGGCCTCTTGTGACACGGTCGGCCCCGCGATGTGCACGATGCGGCGGTACCCACGGTCGAACAGGTGCCGCATCGCCATCCGGGTGCCGGCGGCCTGGTCGATCGCGACGGCCGCCACCGTGGGCAGCCGTTCGGCGCGCCGGGCATCCCGCTGCACCGCGTTCGACACGACCACGGGCACGTCGACCGGCACGGTCAGCGACGCGAGCGAGTCGAGCACGCGGTTGTCGGCGGCGACGAGCACGACCGCGGCGACGTCCTGCGCCAGCAGCGTGGTGAGCGCGTTCGACAGGTCGTTCGGGCGCGGGTCCTCGGGCAGCGTCGACAGCAGCACGTGGTAGCCGGCGTGTCGGGCGGCGCGCTCGAACCCGATCGCGGTGCTGGAAGGTCCGTAGAGCGCATCCCCCGCTGTCACCAGTCCGAGGGCCTTGCTGCGACCGCCGGCGAGCGCCCGGGCAGCCGCGCGCGGCCGGTACCCGAGCTCGGCGACGGCGGTCGTGACACGCGAGCGGAAGTGGTCGCGGACGGTCGGGTCCCCGTTGATCACGCGGGAGACGGTCTGGTGCGACACCCCCGCACGTTCGGCGACGTCGAAGATCGTCGGAGCCTTCCGCCCCTTGCCGTTCGCGGCCGCCGTGGTCGTCATCGGGCAACCGTACCGCCCGGCGTGACCGGCGCGCCCTTGCAGATCGCTCATGTCCTGAGTTGACAGGGCGTGACACAAAGCCCAGTATGTGAGCGCTCACTCCGAGCGATCACATCTCCGACAACGGCACAGCAGCCGAGGTCACACAGCTCACGTCGATGTCGACGTGACGGGAACATGAGGTACTTCGATGATGAAGCGCAGGATCGTCGCGGGCGTCGCCGCCCTCGGCATCGCCATCGCACTCGCCGGTTGCTCCGCCGGCGGCCGTGGTGCCGCCGACACCGGCAGCTCCACCGACAACAAGGGCGCCCTGGTGGGCGTCGCCATGCCGACCAAGGTCTCCGAGCGCTGGATCAAGGACGGCAACGCCGTCAAGAGCGACCTCGAGAAGGCCGGCTACAAGGTCGACCTGGAGTACGGGGACAACAAGGTCCAGCAGCAGGCCCAGCAGGTCAGCAACATGATCACCAAGGGCGCGAAGGTCCTGATCATCGCGTCGATCGACGGTGGCGCGCTCTCCGACCAGCTCGACGCCGCCGCCAAGGCCGGCATCAAGGTGATCTCCTACGACCGCCTGCTGACGGGCAACAAGAACGTCGACTACTACGTGTCGTTCGACAACGAGAAGGTCGGCGTCGACCAGGCGAACAGCCTGCTGACGGGCCTGGGTGTCCTGGACGCCGACGGCAAGAAGACCGGCAAGAAGGGCCCCTTCAACATCGAGGTCTTCGCCGGCTCGCTCGACGACAACAACGCGAGCTTCTTCTTCAACGGCGCGATGGAGACCCTGAAGCCGTACATCGCCGACGGCACGCTGAAGATCCAGTCCGGCCAGGACCAGCTCTCGCAGGCCGCGACGCAGCAGTGGGACCCGGCGACCGCCAAGTCCCGCATGCAGAACCTGATCGCCAAGTCCTACTCGGGCGGCACCACGCTGAACGGCGTGCTCTCGCCCTACGACGGCATGTCGATCGGCATCATCTCGGCTCTGCAGGGCGCCGGCTACGGCACCAGTGACCGTCCCCTCCCGATCATCACGGGCCAGGACGCCGAGGCCGCCTCGGTCAAGTCGATCATCGCGGGTCAGCAGTACTCGACCATCTACAAGGACACGCGCAAGCTGGCCAAGCAGTCCGTCACCATGGCGGAGGACCTGCTCACCGGCAAGAAGCCCGAGGTCAACGACACCAAGAGCTACGACAACAAGGTCAAGGTCGTCCCGACCTACCTGTTCCAGCCGACGGTCGTCACGAAGGACAACTACAAGGAAGTCCTCATCGACTCGGGCTACTACACCGAAGCCGACCTGAAGTAGTCGCAACCCATCTCACGGACAGGAGGCGCGGCGCACGCTCGCACCGCGCCTCCTGTCCGTCTCCACCAGCGCGCCCAGCGCGCACGACGGAAAGGCGTCCACATGGCGGACACCATCCTCGAGATGCGGGACATCACGAAGACGTTCCCCGGCGTCAAGGCCCTGCAGGGGGTCTCGATCGCGGTCGAACGCGGACAGGTCCACGCGATCTGCGGCGAGAACGGCGCCGGCAAGTCGACGCTGATGAAGGTGCTGTCGGGCGTGTACCCGCACGGCTCCTTCGACGGCCAGATCCTGCTCGACGGCAAGCCCGTGTCGTTCTCCGACATCAACGACTCCGAGGCATCGGGCGTCGTGATCATCCACCAGGAGCTCGCGCTGAGCCCCTTCCTGTCGATCGCCGAGAACATCTTCCTCGGCAACGAGCAGTCCAAGGGCGGCTTCATCGACTGGAACAAGACGAACCTGACGGCCGCCGAGCTGCTCAAGCGCGTCGGGCTCAAGGACAACCCGGTCACCAAGATCGTGGACCTGGGTGTCGGCAAGCAGCAGCTGGTCGAGATCGCGAAGGCCCTGTCCAAGAAGGTCAAGCTGCTCATCCTCGACGAGCCGACCGCTGCCCTGAACGACGACGACTCGGCGCACCTGCTCGAGCTGATCCGCACGCTGCAGGCCGAGGGCATGACGGCGATCATCATCAGCCACAAGCTCAACGAGATCAAGGCGATCGCGGACAAGGTCACGATCATCCGCGACGGCAAGACCATCGAGACGCTCGACATGCACGCCGACGACGTGTCCGAGGACCGGATCATCCGCGGGATGGTCGGTCGTGACCTGTCGAACCGGTACCCCGAGCGTGAAGCCCCCGTCATCGGCGAGGAACTCCTGCGCATCGAGGACTGGACCGTGCACCACCAGCTCGACTCCTCGCGGGAGATCATCCACCAGGCGAACCTCAACGTCCGCGCCGGCGAGGTCGTCGGCATCGCGGGTCTGATGGGCGCCGGGCGCACCGAACTCGCGATGAGCGTGTTCGGGCAGTCCTACGGCACCGGCATCAGCGGCACCGTGTACAAGCGCGGCCAGCAGATCAAGACGCACACGGTCTCGCAGGCGATCGACAACGGCATCGCCTACGTCACCGAGGACCGCAAGCGCTACGGCCTGAACCTGATCGACGACATCAAGCGGAACGTCTCCGGGTCGGCGCTCGGCAAGCTCGCCAAGTGGGGCTTCGTCAACGCGTCCGAAGAGACCACCGTCGCGTCGCAGTTCCTCAAGAGCCTCAACATCAAGGCGCCGAACGTCGACGTCGTGACGGGGAAGCTCTCCGGCGGGAACCAGCAGAAGGTCGTGCTGTCCAAGTGGATGTACGCCGACCCCGACGTGCTGATCCTCGACGAGCCCACGCGCGGCATCGACGTCGGCGCGAAGTACGAGATCTACACGATCATCAACCAGCTCGCAGACCAGGGGAAGGGCGTCATCGTCATCTCCTCCGAGCTCCCCGAGCTCCTCGGCATCTGCGACCGCATCTACACCCTGTCCGAGGGCACCATCACCGCTGACGTGCCCCGCTCCGAGGCCACGCCCGAGGTCCTCATGCAGTACATGACCCAGGAACGGGAGACCCCTGTCAATGAACGCGCTTAAGTCCGCCGTCGGCTACCTCACCGGACAGCTCCGACAGATCGGCCTGTTCATCGCGCTGATCGTCATCGTCATCTTCTTCCAGGTGACGACGAACGGCATCACGCTCGCCCCGATCAACGTCTCGAACCTGATCGTCCAGAACAGCTACATCCTGATCCTGGCGATCGGCATGGTGATGGTCATCATCGCCGGCCACATCGACCTGTCGGTCGGTTCGGTCGTCGCCTTCACGGGCGCCATGGCCGGTGTGATGATCACGCAGTGGCACATCCCGTGGCCCATCGCCGTCGTGCTCTGCCTGGTGGTCGGTGCACTGGTCGGTGCCTGGCAGGGCTTCTGGATCGCCTACTTCGGGATCCCGGCCTTCATCGTCACCCTGGCGGGCATGCTCGCGTTCCGTGGTGCGGCGCAGATCGTCCTGCAGAACCAGCAGATCTCGCCCTTCCCGACCGGGTTCCGCTCGCTGGGCTCCGGCTTCCTGCCGTCGTTCGGCACCAGCGGGTACGAGCCGCTCACGATGATCCTGGGCTTCGCGGCCGCAGCGGTCATGGTGATCACGGCCTTCCGCGGTCGTGCGACGCGTCGCAAGTACCAGCTCGAGAGCGAGCCGTTCGCCTGGTTCATCGTGAAGACGGCGTTCGGCGCGGTGCTCGTGATCTACGTGGCGCTGCTGCTCGCCAGCTACAACGGCACCCCGATCGTGCTCGTCGTCCTGGGTGCCCTGGTGGTCATCTACTCGGTCGTCATGCGCAGCGCGGTGTTCGGTCGGCACATCTACGCGATCGGCGGCAACGCCCTGGCCGCGCAGCTGTCCGGTGTGAAGACCAAGCGCGTCACGTTCCTGCTCTTCGTGAACATGGGCGTCATCTCGGCACTGGCGGGTGTGGTCTTCACGGGCCAGCTCAACCTGGCGGCACCGGGTGCCGGCAACGGCTTCGAGCTCGACGCCATCGCCGCCGTGTTCATCGGTGGCGCGGCCGTCACGGGGGGCATCGGCACCGTGCCGGGCGCCATCGTCGGTGGTCTCATCATCGGTCTGCTGAACAACGGCATGTCGATCCTCGGTGTCGGCACCGAGTACCAGTCGCTCATCAAGGGCCTGGTGCTGCTCGCCGCCGTCGCGTTCGACGTGTTCAACAAGCGCCGGGCGGCGTCCGCGCGCAAGTAGCGGTCAGCGCGTCTCCTGCGCGTCTTCCGCGCGAAAGCGACAGTTCGCCACCGGACATCGGTGGCGAACTGTCGCTTTCGCGTTGTGGGGAGGGTGGGCAGGGCGGGCGTCAGCCCGACAGGACGGCCCATCCGGCGGCCGGGAGGCGCAGGGTCGCGTCCCGCAGGTCGCCCCCGCCCGCCTCGACCTGCGTCGCGTCGGCCACGGGCAGCTCGACGGGGTCGTCGCCCAGGTTCAGGGCGGTCACCACTGCGGCGTCGGCCGTCGCGGTGCGCAGGACGACCGCCGTGTTCGTCAGGTGCGTGACGTCGGTGTGGGCACGGTGCAGCCAGGGTGCGCGACGCCGCAGGGCGACGAGCGCCTCGTACGCGTGCGTCAGCGTGTCGGCGGTCGGCGGTGTCGCGGGGAACTCGGGTCGGACGGCGTCGTCGCCACCCTCGCGTTCCTCTTTCACACCCGTCCAGCCGTACTCGTCGCCCGCGTAGACGATCGGCGTGCCGGCGACCGTGAACAGCACCGCCGCAGCGTGCCCGGCGAACCGCTCCCCCACGGCGCTGGCGATCCGGGTGACGTCGTGGTTGCCCACGAACGTCGTCGGGACGAAGGTCGGCAGCAGGGCGTCGTGCCGTTCGATCGCGTGGGCGAGCTCGTGGCAGTTCCGGTCCGCGATGCCGTGCCAGATGCCCTGCCACAGTTCGTACTGCGTCGTCGAGTCCATCGTCGACGCCGTGACGATCGCCGCCGCGTCACCGTGGATGACCTCGCCGCTGAACCAGGCGTCCGGGAACCGCTCCCGCACGCGCGGCAGCACCCGCGCCCAGAACGCCGGCGGGACCGCGTACGCCGCGTCGAGCCGCCACCCGTCGACGCCGCGTCCCAGCCAGTGCGTCATCACCTCGACCACCAGGTCCTCGGTCGCGCGGGTGTCGTGGTCGAGCGCCACCAGGATGTCGTGGCCCTCGAAGTCGCCGACCGGCACGGGCTGCCCCGGCTGCCACCCGGACCAGTCGACGGCGAACAGGTCGGCGGTGGGCGCATCCGGCCCCTGCGCCTCGAGTGCACGGAACGCCGGGTGCTCGCGGCCGACGTGGTTGAAGACGCCGTCGAGCAGCACACGGACGCCCCGGTCGTGTGCGGCGCGGACGAGTGCGTCGAAGTCGTCGTCGTCGCCCAGACGCGGGTCGATCTGCAGGTGGTCGACCGTGTCGTAGCCGTGGGTCGAACTGGCGAAGACCGGGCCGAGCAGCAGGCCGTTCAGCCCGAGGTCGACGATGTGGTCGAGCCAGGGGGTGATCCGGTCGAGCCGGTGCTCCACCGCACGGTCTGCGACGGACGTGTCCGGACGGACATCGGCGCCGACGAAGCCCAGTGGGTAGACGTGCCACCACATGACGTGGCGCACCCACTCCGGTTCGTGCGGACGGACTGCTGCGGTGTCGGGGGTCACTGCTCTGATCGTGCCAGTGCCAGCTGGACGTGCCGCAGCACCGCCGGACGAAGATGGGGTCATGGGACGAGCGATCCGTACCGAGGACGATGCCGCGCGCAGTGCCGCTGCGCAGGCCGAGCGCACCTGCGCGTCGTGCGGTCGTCGGATGCCGTCGAACGCCGCGGCCGACGCGAAGTACTGTTCCGACACCTGCCGACGGCACAAGGTCGACGACACGGACCGGCACCTGGAACGCATCATCGACCAGCTCCTCGACGCCCGTGCCCGCACGTCGAGCATCTGTCCGTCCGATGCCGCGCGCGCGATCGGCGGCGACGACTGGCGCGACCTGATGGAGCCCGCCCGCCGTGCTGCCCGCCGGATGGTCGCCCGGGGCGAGGTCGAGATCACGCAGGGGGGATCGGTGGTCGATCCGTCCACGGCGAAGGGCCCGATCCGGATCCGTCGTCCGCGCTGAGGGAACAGACCACGGCCGACACGTGTTGTCGGCCGGGATGACTCCTGACGCAACCGCACCGCAGTCCACCCTCCCCCACCGCCGCGCCCTGGTCGTGGGCGCCAGCGGGATCACCGGCTCGGCGCTCGTGCAGCGGCTGAGCGCCGACGGATGGCAGGTCTCGGCCCTGTCGCGGAGCGCCGGCACGCGTGACGGTGTGCGTGGCATCGCCGCGGACCTGCGCGACCCGGACTCGCTCCGAACCGCACTGGCGGACGAGCAGCCGACGCACGTCTTCTTCACCGCGTGGCAGCGACAGGCCACCGAGGCCGAGAACATCACCGTGAACGGCGGGATGGTGCGCGACCTGCTCGCCGCGCTCGACCACGCGCCGCTCGAGCACGTCGCCCTGGTCACCGGCCTGAAGCACTACCTCGGCCCGTTCGAGGCCTACGCCGCGGGCGAGATGCCCGACACGCCCTTCCACGAGGAGGAGCCGCGGCTCGACACCCCGAACTTCTACTACGCGCAAGAGGACGAGCTGATGGCCGCCGCCGCGCGCCAGGGCTTCACGTGGTCGGTGCACCGCTCGCACACCGTCATCGGCCACGCCGTCGGCAACGCGATGAACATGGGGCTGACCATCGCGGTGCAGGCGACCCTGGCCAAGGAGCTCGACCTGGACTTCGTGTTCCCGGGCAGCCAGGCGCAGTGGGACGGCCTGACCGACATGACCGACGCCGGACTGCTGGCCGAGCACATGGTCTGGGCGGCGACGTCGCCCGAGGGTGCCGACGAGCCGTTCAACATCGTCAACGGCGACGTCTTCCGCTGGCGCTGGATGTGGCCACGACTGGCCGCACACCTCGGCGTGGACCCGGCGCGGGTCGTCGGGTACCAGGACGCGCCGCGACCGCTCGAGCAGCAGATGGCCCCCCACGAGTCGGCGTGGCCGGCGATCGCGGCGCGTCACGGGTTGGTCGAGCCGGACATCACCCGCCTGGCGTCCTGGTGGCACACCGACGCCGACCTCGGCCGGGCGATGGAGGTCGTCACCGACATGAGCAAGAGCCGCGAGGCCGGGTTCACCGGGTACCGGCGGACCGAGCGGGCCTTCACGGACCTGTTCGACCGCTACCGCTCGGACCGCCTGGTCCCCTGAGGTCCGACGCGTGGCGCAGGGTGCACGCCTCGTACGCCCGGCGCTACCGGATCCCGCTCCGCGCGAAGCCCTGCACGAACCACCGCTGGAACAGCAGGAACACCACGACGATCGGCACCACGTCCAGCAGGGCGAACGCCATCGTGGCGCCGTAGTCCGAGTTGAACTGCCCCTGCAGGTACAGCAACCCGATGGGCAGCGTGAACAGACGGTTCTCGCGGAGCGCGATCAGCGGCCAGGCGAAGTCGTTCCACGCCTGCAGCAGGCTCATGAAGAACAGCACGGCGATGAGCGGTCGGGCCATCGGCAGGACGATGCGGAAGAACACGCCCGCGTGCCCGGCCCCGTCGATGCGCGCCGCCTCGATGAGCTCCTTCGGGATCCCGAGCAGGAACTGCCGGGCCAGGAACACCCCGAAGGCCGACGCAGCACTCGGCAGGATCACCGCCCAGTAGGTGCCGTACAGGTGCATCCCGGTGACGATGCGGAACAGCGACACCATGATCACCTGCACGGGCACCGCGAGCGTCGCCAGGGCGATGAAGAACAGCACGGTCGACCCGCGGAACCGCAGCTGGGCGAAGGCGTACCCGGCGAGCAGACTGATCGCCGTCGTCAGGACGGCGACCGACACCGCGATGGCGGTCGAGTTACCGAGCCACTCGACGACCGGGAACGACGCGAACACCCGGTCGAGGTTGTCGAGCGTGAGCGTGCGGGGGAAGAACCGCACGACGCCGCCGAGCAACTCCGAGCGTGGCGAGAACGCGACGACGACCATCCAGTACAGCGGCGCGATGATGACCACCGCCACGACGATCGCCAGGACCGTGCGGGCGGCGAGGCCGATGCGGGCCTGGCGTGCGCGGGCGCTCATCCTGCGAGGTCCCGGTTGCGGCTGCCGCGCCACTGTGCGATCGCGAACACGATCGCCAGCACCAGCAGCACCATGCCGATCGCCGCCGCGTACCCCTGGTCGCGCGTGACGAACCCGGTGTCGTAGGCGTAGGTGACGAGCACCGACGTCGCGTTCCGCGGCCCGCCCCCGGTCAGCACGAACACGATGTCGAACACCTGGAACGAGTAGATGACGTTCAGCACCGTCAGGAAGAACGTCGACGACCCGAGCAACGGGACGGTCACCGAGCGCAATCGCCGGGTCCAGCCAGCGCCGTCGAGCATGGCGGCCTCGGGCAGCTCCGGTCCGATGCCCTGCAGACCCGCCAGGTAGATGAGCATGTTGAACCCGATGCGCCACCAGATCGTGACGAGCACCACCGAGGCGAACGCCGCGGTGGGGTCGGACTGCCACTGCACGGGCGAGACGCCGACCAGTCCGAGCAGCGCGTCCAGCACGCCCGAGTTCTGGTCGAACACGAGCACCCCGATCAGGGCGGTCGCGACGCCGGACACGGCCATCGGCATGATGAGCAGCGACCGGAACAGCGCGCGTGCCGGCAGCACCGAGTTGAGCAGCAGTGCCGCGAGCAGACCGAGCCCCATCGAGATCGGGGTGACCAGGACCGTGAACAGGACGGTGTTCAGCAGCGCCCGCCAGAACAGCGCGTCGCCGAGCAGCCGTCGGTAGTTGTCCAGCCCCACCCAGTCCGCGGCACCGAACCCGTTCGTGCGCTGGAAGCTGATGACGAAGGCGCCGACCAGCGGGACGAGCACGAACAGCGCCAGCAGCACCATGTTCGGGGCGATGAACGCGTACGCGGCCCGCTCCTCGTGTCGCGCGGAACGGGAGCGTCGTGGCCGCCGCGTCGGCAGCGGGCGATCGGTCGCGGCGGTCATGCGGTGCCTCCGGTGGCGTCGGCGATGCCCCGCTGCAGGCGCGAGACGGTCTCGGCGGCTCCGACGCCACCGACGAGCGCGTCCTCGATGCCGTTCTGCAGCACGGTGATGATGGCGGCCATGTCGGGCGAGGCCACCTGGGCGACGTCCTCGGGCTGGATGACCGAGGCCTGGTCGACGAACACGTCCGTCAGCTCGGGTCGCACGCGGAACCGCAGTCCCCCGTCGACCAGGTCGCGGCGGGTGGGCAGCAGCGACGCACGCTGGCAGAAGTCCTGCATCTGCGGCCGACGGGTGATGAAGTCGAGGAACGAGGCGGCCAGGTCGGGCTTGGTGGTCTGCGCGGTGGCGACCAGCGCGTTCCCGCCGAAGTCGCTGCCACCGCGGTCACGACGGGGCGCGTAGGTGGCCGTCCACGGGAAGTCGAGCGTCGACGCCGCGTCGGGGATCTGGAACGCTCCGGACCACACCATCGCGACCCGCTGGCGGTACCAGGTGTCACTGGCGTAGGTCGCCGACTTGATCGAGTCGTTCGCGGGCACCCACCGCTCGTCGAAGAACTTCTTGGCGAAGGCGACGGCATCGCGGCCGGCTGCGCTGTCGATCCGCGGGGTCTTCTGGTCGGTCCCGAGGAACGCCCCGTCGGCCTGGAACAGCAGGCTCAGCCACCGGGTCACGCCGTTGCCCTGCCAGTTGTACGCGAACGGGTAGACGTCGTCGGGCAGCCCGTTGCGGAGCTTCCCCGCGACGTCGCCGAGTTCGTCCCAGGTCCACGCCTCGTCCACCGACCGGGGCAGGTCGGTGATGCCGGCCTTCCGCATCAGGTCGGTGTTGACCAGGATCGCGGACGTGTCCGTGTGGTGGGGCACACCGAACGGGCGACCGTCGGACTGCACTGCCGCCCAGGCCGTCTCCGTGAACCGGTCACCCACGCTGGCGTTCAGTGACCGCGACAGGTCCAGCAACTGCCCGCGCCCGGCGTAGGCGCCGAACGAGTAGTACGGCACCCGGAAGACGTCGGGTGGGTTGCCGGCCTGCAGCTGCGCGTCGATGTTCGTGAACATCTGCTCGTACGGGACGGCGTTCAACGCGACCCGTCGTCCGGGATACGCACGCTGGAACGCGGCGATGGCGGTACGGAACCCGGCGAGCTCGGCGTCGGTCCCCCAGGTGGTGAAGGCGAGCGTGTCCGCGTCGGCCTGCCCACCCGTGTCCTGCGGCACGAAGCCACACCCCGCCAGGGCAGCGGGCAGCGTGAGCGCACCGAGCCCCACGAGGAGGTTGCGGCGGGTGATGTGCACGTGTTCTCCGATGATCGGTCCGGGGCTGGGACGACATCCGTTCCATCAGCATGCTCCGCCGTCCACGTCGCGGACCTGGGGAGCGGGGTACAGGGGTGCACGTACTGTCCGAGACACACCATCGGGTCCCCGGTGATGCCCCCACCGGAAGGAACCACCATGTCGCTCGGAGACAAGGCCAAGGACGCCACGCAGAAGATCGTCGGCAAGGTCGAGGAGGCCGTCGGCGAGCACACCGACGACGCCGAGCTCAAGCACCAGGGCCAGAAGGACCAGGTCATGGGCGAGGGTCGCATGCAGACCGAGAAGGCCAAGGACGCGCTCGACGGCAAGTGAGCGTCCGCGCCGGCCAGGCGCGACGCCAGACGGCAGCTCGACAGGCGCACGGTCACGATCTGGTGACGGGGCCCGACGGGCTGCCGTCGTCATGTGCCCGACGATCCGCCGGGCGAGGCGGGCCGCCCGACTCCGCAACAGCGTCGCCGAACGCGCGCTGGACGCGCTGGACCCGTGATCCCCCCGGTGATACTGTGAAATACAGTATCCGAGCAGAGGGGGACCATGTCCACGCCACGCACCGTCGTCCGGGCCACCGCGCTCTCCACCCTGATCG
Source organism: Microbacterium sp. M1A1_1b (assembly GCF_053345565.1). Lineage (NCBI taxonomy): Bacteria > Bacillati > Actinomycetota > Actinomycetes > Micrococcales > Microbacteriaceae > Microbacterium > Microbacterium sp. M1A1_1b. Next base: position 293,820 of record NZ_JBKFAJ010000002.1, on the reverse strand, counting down.
TCTCCGCCCTGGGGTTGGCCGGCTGCGCCGCGTCCCCTGTGCCCGACGCTCCGACGTCCACCTCGACGTCGCGCGCGGCAACGGACGACAGCCGTCCCGGCGAGCTGGCCCGCGCGTTCGTCCGGTCCTTCAACCAGGGCGACGCCCGGGCACTCGCTGCCCTGTTCGCCGACGATGCCGAGTTCGTCAACATCTACGGCATCCGCATGTCCGGCCGGTCGGGGATCGAACACGGCCACCGGGCGGCGTTCGCCAGCCGCCTGGGCGGCGCTGCGCTCACGACGACCAGGGTGGACGAGCACCAGGTCGCGCCCGACGTCGCGGTCGTGCAGCTGTCGTGGCGACTCGCGAAGGCCCCTGACGCCGACCCCACGCTCGTGGTGCCCGACAGCGCGGGTGTGCTCACCTTCACCGCCGTGCGGGCCGACGCCGCGTGGCAGTTCATCGCCGGTGCGAACGTCATGGAGTCGACGCCCCCGAGCTGATCGCCGCGCAATCTGACCGCCGCGTGATCGCAGGGGTGCAGGATCGTGAGCGTGACCGAGACCCTCGCCGTTCCCGCATGAGCACCGCGATCCGCGCGCCACGGTGGCAACGGGTGGTGACCGCCGTGGTGCTCGGGCCGGTCCTGGTCGGCACCGGGCTCGCAGTGGGCGCGGTGGCCTTCGTCCCCGGCGCCTCGGCACGGGCGTTCGTCGCCGTCCTCGGCGTCGCGTTCGTGGTCGGCGGCGTCTGGCTGTGCATCCGACTGCCCCGGGTCGCGATCCGGCTGGACGACGACACCCTGCGGTACGACGGGTTCCTGGTCTCGTGGACCGCTCCGCGCGCCGGCATCACCACGGTGCTCGACGACTGCTTCGTGGAGTGGCAGGACGCGGCCGGCCGCCAGCGTCGCCGGCAACTCTGGATGCTCGCGCCCGCGTACCGGGACGACGGGACGAAGACCGCGCCGCTGTGGCGATGGCGACGTCAAGCGCTGCTGCAGGTCCGGGACTGGGCACACGCACGCTCGACCTGAGGTGCGGGCCGGCGACCCCGGACCCGCTGTCAGGACTCCGTGTGCCCCAGGTCCGGCGTGACGCGCAACGAGACGGTGCGCGACGCCGAGGCGTGCAGTTCGAACACGACGACCTCGTTCTCGCCCTGGTGGAGCACCGGTCCCGGGACGGCCAGGGTGTGCTGCGGGCCACGCGACCAGAAGCGTCCGAGGCAGAACCCGTTGACCCACGCAACACCCTTGCGGAACCCGTCCAGGGCCAGGAACCGGTCGGCGACGTCGGACAGGTCGAACGACCCGATCGCCACGACGGGCCCGGCGAGCTCGTCACCCTCGCACACCGGCGCCTCGCGCAGTGCGACGAGCGCAACCGGTGCGATCGGGTCGAGTGCGAGCGGCGACGCCGACCAGCGTTCCAGCGGGACACCGTCGACGGCGACCCCGCCGATCAGCCCCTTCGGTTCGCCGATGCGCGGGCCGTAGTCGACGCGGCCCTGGTCCTCGACCAGCAGTTCGAGCGTGCCGGTGACGGGCGGCAGTGCGATCGCCCGGTCGTGGTGCTCGCGCTCCAGGACACCGACGGGTCGCCCGTCGACGCTGACGACGACGCGGTCGCGGACCTCGGTGCCGACGGTCAGGACGCCGCCCGACGGCAGGTCGACCTCGGTGCGGTACAGCACGAAGCCCGATGCCGCTCCGAGTTCGTCGAACGTGGGGACGGTGTCGTGCGTGGTCCACGACGTGAGCTGCGGCAGCAGCGCACGGAGCGGGGTGGACCGGTCGAGCCGGACGGCGAGGTCCGTGGCGGGGGCGACCGGGGCCTCCAGGCCCGACCCGCCCGACGTGCCCGACGTGCCCGACCCGCCCGACGTGCCGGACATGTCAGACGCACCGGGCTCCATCCACGCCGGCAGCTCCGGCACCGGTGCGTACCGGGCGATGACGTCCCGGAACGCATGGAACTTCGCGGTGGGGCGACCGGCCTCGTCGAGCGGAGCGTCGTAGTCGTACGACGTCGCGATCGGCCGGTACACGCCCTTGTCGTTCGCGCCGTTCGTGAACCCGAAGTTCGTGCCCCCGTGGAACATGTAGACGTTCACCGACCCGCCGGCTGCCAGCAGCACGTCGAGGTCGGCGGCGCTGTCGGACGCAGAGGTGGTGTGGTGGTGCTCGCCCCAGCTGTCGAACCAGCCGTCCCAGAACTCCGAGCACATCAGCGGCCCGGTCGGCTGCGCCTGTCGCAGACGCTCCAGCCGCGCAGCGGAACGGGACCCGAACGACCCGGTCTTGTGCAGCGACGGCAGCGACCCGTCCTCGAGCATGGTGCCCATCGGCTGGTCCACGCTCGTGAACGGGACGGTCAGCCCGATCGAACGGTGCATCGCCTCGAGCTTGGTCAGGTACACGGGGTCGGACCCGTACGCACCGTACTCGTTCTCGACCTGCACGAGCACGATCGGCCCGCCGGCGTCGATCTGCCGCGGGACCAGGATCGGCGCGAGGGCGTCGAGGTAGCGGGACACGGCGGCCAGGAACTGCGGCTCGTCGCGGCGGATGCCCACGGTGCCGTCGGTGAACAGCCAGTACGGCAGCCCGCCGTTGGTCCACTCCGCGCAGATGTAGGGGCCGGGGCGCACGATGGCGTGCATGCCCTCGGCGGCGACCAGGTCGAGGAAGCGTCCCAGGTCGAGTCCCCCGGTGAAGTCGAAGGTGCCGGGTGTGGCCTCGTGCGCGTTCCACGCCACGTAGGTCTCGACGGTGTTCAGGCCCATCAGCCGGGCCTTGTGGATCCGGTCCGCCCACAGGTCGGGGTGGACACGGAAGTAGTGGATCGCGCCGGACAGGACCCGGTGCGGCTCGCCGTCGAGCAGGAAGTCGGTGTCGCCGATGGCGAAGCGCATGGTGTGGTTCCTTCGTCATGGAGGGAGGGCCGCACGGTCGTCCGTGCGGCCCTCCCCGGTGTCAGTGCTGGCGGGACTACTTGGTCGAGACCGTGAAGCCCTGCTGCTTGCCGTACTTCACGAGCGCATCCTGCCAGGCCTTGAGCCCGGACTCGAGGGACGTCCCCTTCTCGTAGGACTGGCCGACCGTGTCCGCGTAGACGCTGTTCGCGTACACCTGGTACGGCAGGTAGGTGAAGTCGTTGTCCGACGCCTTGGACGCGTCGACCAGGACCTCGTTGATCTTCTGGCCACCGAAGTACGACGGCTCCTCGTTGAGGAACGACGACGACTCCAGGTCAGCGGTGGTCGACGGGAACCCGCCCGACTCCATGAAGACCTTCGTGGACTCCTTCGACGAGTTCAGCCACTTCAGGAAGCCCGCGGCCAGGGCCGGGTTCTTCGTCTGCTTCATGACGACCTCGGCGCTGCCGCCGTTGTTCGCGGTGGCGGCCTTCGAGCCGTCGTAGGTCGGCATCGGTGCCACACGCCAGTTGCCGGACGCGTCGGCGACGCTCGCCTCGAGGTTGCCGGGCATCCAGGCGCCGGTGATCAGGGTCGCGATCTCGCCGTTGCCGAGCTGCTTGTACCAGTCGTCGGTCCAGCCGACGGTCTTGGACAGCAGGCCCTTCTCGACGAGCTGGTTCCAGGTCTTGGTCCACTTCTGCACGCCGGAGTCGGCGAGGTTGATGGAGACCTTGTCGCCCTTCGTGGTGAACGGGGTGCCGCCGGCCTGGGCGATCATGCTCGTGGTGAAGCCGGCGTCGCCGGAGTCGGCCGCGATGTAGGCGTTCGGGTCGGCGCTGTGCAGCTTCTCGGCCGCGGTGACGTACTCGTCCCAGGTCTTGGGGACGGCGATGCCGTGCTCGTCGAAGACCTTCTTGTTGTAGAACAGCGCCATGGGGCCGGAGTCCTGGGGCAGGCCGTAGACCTTGTCCCCGTTCGTGACCGAGCTCCAGGTGCTGGCCGCGAACTTGCTCTTCAGGTCGTTGAAGCCGTAGCTCGACAGGTCCAGCAGCGACTCGGAGAGCGAGAACTGCGGGATCGCGTAGTACTCGACCTGGGCGACGTCGGGCGCACCCGAGCCGGCCTTGATCGTGTTCTGCAGCTTGGTGTACTGGTCGGCGCCGGTGCCGGCGTTGACGATCTTGACCTTGACCTTGGGGTACTGCTTCTCGAACGCGGCGACCTGGGCCTTGGCGGACGGGGTCCACGACCAGTAGGTCAGCGTGCCGCCCTTCGCCAGGGCGGAGTCGATGTCCGACGACGAGCCGCCGGCGGACGAACCGCCCGAGGCGCAGGCCGCCAGGGCGATGGCGGCGGTGACGCCGATGGCGAGGGCGCTGAGCCCGCGCCGGATGCGCTTGTGCATGGGGTGCCTTTCACTTCTTCGTGTTGGGGGTGGTGCTGCTGTGGTGCGGGTGGACGGGAGGCACGGGGCGGAGTCGCCCCGAGCCTCCTGTCCGGGTCTCAGGCCTTGACGGAACCGGCCGCCAGGCCGGACTGCCAGAAGCGCTGCAGGAACAGGAACGCCACCACGATCGGGATGATCGTGAGGAGCGATCCGGTGACGACGAGGTTGTAGATGGGCTGCGCGCCGGAGCCGGTGGCCTGCGCGTTCCACTGGTTCAGACCGACGGTCAGCGGGTACCACTTCGGGTCGCTCAGCATGATCAGCGGCAGGAAGTAGTTGTTCCACGTGGCGACGACCGCGAACAGCAGCACGGTGACGACGCCGGGTGCGAGCAGGCGGAGCGCGATCGTGAAGAAGATCCGGAACTCCCCCGCGCCGTCCATGCGTGCCGCCTCGAGCAGTTCGGCGGGGATCGCGTCGACCGCGTAGGTCCAGATCAGGTACATGCCGAACGGGCTGATCAGCGACGGCAGGATGATCGCCCACGGGGTGTTCGTCAGGCCGACCTGCGAGAACAGCAGGAAGGTCGGGACGGCCAGCGCCGTGCCGGGCACCGCGATCGCGCCGAGGACGACGGCGAACACCGCGCGACGTCCGGGGAACGAGAACTTCGCCATGCCGTAGCCGGCCACGGTGGCCAGCAGGGTCGCTCCACCGGCGCCGACGACGACGTACAACAGCGTGTTGCCGAACCACTGCAGGAAGATGCCGTCGTTGTACGTCACCGTGTCGACGATGTTCTGCCACAGGTTGAAGTTCCCGCCGAACCACAGTCCGAAGGTGCTCAGCAGTGACGACTGCGTCTTCGTGCTGTTGACCAGCAGGTAGAACAGCGGCGCGAACGAGTAGACGACGAAGACGATCATCACGGCGGTCAGCAGCCCGGAGCGCTTCGGCTTCCGGCCGTCGACTGGCTGCTTCGCCTTCCTGGAGGCTCGTCCCGCTCCGCCACGGCCGTCGCGGAGCGTCGTGGTCGCCTCGGTCACCGTGGCCGGCACGGTCGCCGGGTCCTGCAGGGTGCTCATCGGTTCTCCTGTCGGGTGCCGCGGACCTGCACGACGTAGGCGATCACGGCGGTGATCACGCCCATGACGATCGCGACGGTGGCGGAGTAGTTGAACTGCTGGCCGCTGAAGGACAGCGAGTAGGCGTACATGTTCGGCGTGAACGAGCTGCCGATGACGTTCGGGGCGAGGGTCTTCAGCAGGTTCGGCTCGTTGAACAGCTGGAAGCTGCCGATGATCGAGAAGATCGTGGCGATGACCATCGGGCCGCGGAGGGCCGGGAGCTTGATCGAGAACACCGTGCGCAGCGGGCCGGCGCCGTCGAGCTCGGCGGCCTCGTAGAGCTCGCCGGGAACGGTGCGCAGTGCCGCGTAGAAGATCAGCATGTTGTAGCCGAGGAACTCCCACGTGACGACGTTGCCGATCGACGTCAGGACCCAGGTCGGGCTGAACGGCTGCAGCAGGTCGATGCCGAGGGCGTCGTTCGCCGCCCCGGTCAGGCCGAACTGGTTGCCGTAGATGAAGCCCCAGATCAGCGCTGCCACGACACCGGGGACCGCGTACGGCAGGAACACGGCGATGCGGAAGAAGCTCGTCCCCCACAGACGGGCGCTGTCGAGGGCGAGCGCCGCGACGAGCGCCAGGCCGAGCATGATCGGCACCTGGATCACCAGGAAGACGGCGACCCGGCCGAACCCGGTCCAGAACTGCGAGTCCTGGAACAGCTGCACGTAGTTGGCGAACCAGACGAACTGGTTGCCGCCGACGAGCTGGTCGCGGAACAGGCTGAGCCAGAGCGCGTACCCGATCGGCACGATGAGCATGAGGACCAGGACGGCGACGAACGGTCCGACGAAGAGCCAGCCGGTGTAGCGGCCTCGGGGCTTCGGCCGCCGTCGCGGAGGCGATGCCGGCGAGGCCGCCGGTGCCGTGCGCGCTGCGAGCGTGCTCATGGGACTCCTTTGTCTGCTGCGTTCGGGTGCCGTCGATGTTGACGTCAACATCGAACGTCGAGACGATAGCATGGCAACGTCAACATGCGCTAGCGTCCGAGGATGCCGTTCGGAACCCCGCACGGTTGCCGCAGTTGTCGAGAGGGATCATCGTGACGACGGAGCTGTCGCCCGGTGCCAAGCGCGCGCCCTCGTTGGCTGCTGTCGCCGAGGCCGCCGGCGTCTCGATGCAGACCGTGTCGCGCGTGGCCCGTGGGTTCGAGAACGTCAGCCCCGACACCCGCCTGCGGGTGCAGACCGCGATGACCTCGCTCGGCTACCGACCGAACCGCGCCGCCCGGGCACTGCGCTCCGGCCGCTTCCGCACCATCGGCGTCATCATGTTCACGCTGGCGTCGTTCGGCAACATGCGCACGCTCGAGGCCATCGCCGACGCCGCCGGTGCCGCCGACTTCACGATCACGCTGCTGCCGATGGCCTCGCGCACCGAGGAAGGCGTCCGCTCGGCCTTCTCACGCCTGCACGAACAGGCCGTGGACGGCGTCGTGATCATCATCGAGTCGCACGTCATCGACACCGCCGAGGTCGCGCTGCCCGACGGCGTGCCCGTCGTCGTCGTCGACTCGACCGGCACGAGCGAGCACCCGGCGATCGACACCGACCAGGCCGACGGCGCACGGCAGGCCACGCAGCACCTGCTCGACCTGGGCCACGACACGGTCTGGCACGTCGCGGGCCCCTCGTCGTCGTACTCCGCCGCACGTCGGCTCGCCGCCTGGCAGGCCACGCTCGAACAGGCCGGGCGCACGGTGCCGCCGGTGTTCCACGGCGACTGGAACACCTCATCCGGCTACCGTGCCGGGCTCGAGATCGCGACGCGGCCGGAGATCACCGCGGTGTTCGCCGCGAACGACCAGACCGCGCTCGGGATCCTGCGCGCGTGCCACGAGCTCGGTCGGGGGGTGCCCGCGTCGCTGAGCGTGGTGGGCTTCGACGACTCGCCGGAGTCCGACTCGTTCTGGCCGCCGCTGACCACCGTGCACCAGTCCTTCGACGAGGTCGGCCAGCGCGCGGTCGCGACCCTGCTGGCGCAGATCGACGGCGAGACCGTCGACGCGGTGACCGACCTGGTGCCGGTGCGGCTCGTCGAGCGCGCGAGCACGGCGGCGCCGGCGCGCTGAGCGCGCACGGTGCGAGGTCGGTCCCGTGTGCAGGGTTGGCTGCCCGGTGCGCGCTTGTTTCGCCGCACCAGCCGAGCAAGCTCGCACGGGGCGCGAACCGAGCACGGTGCGGACGGGAGGCTCGTGGCGGCCTGGCACCGGGCCTCCCGTCCCGTGGGGCGCCGGCCCACCGCCCCCTCCCGCCCCGGGCCGCCCCGCCCCGGGAAGTGGAAACGCGCGTGGTGGGTCGGGAAACCCGACCCACCACGCGCGGTCCGACGTGCTGAGCGCGATCCGGCTGACTAGCCGATCGACAGCGCCGTCCACGACACGGGCGGCAGCTCGATCGTGACGGTGTCACCCTCGCGGCGAGCGCTGTCGTTCGTGCGCAGCCCCACGCGGGAGGTGTTCGACAGGTCGTTCACGGCGTGCAGGTCGTCGTCCCACACCCCCTCGGCGTGCACGTCGCCCGTGACGTCGAGCCCGGACAGGTCGATGGTGACCGTCGTGCTCTCGGAGGGGTGGCGGTTCACCAGGAACACCGCGGCCTTGCCGTCCTCGATCGTGGCGGCGGAGTCGACCACGGGAACCTGCCCGTAGGTGCCGCCGTCGACCGTGTCGCCCGACGCGATGACCTGCAGCGAGGTGCCGTGTGCCAGGCGCGACGTCAGCGAGAACGGGAAGAACGTGGTCTGGCGCCAGGCCTCGCCACCGGGCTCGGTCATGATCGGGCCGATGACGTTGACGAGCTGCGCGATCGACGCCGAGGCGACCCGGTCCGCGTGGCGCAGGAGCGAGATGAGCAGGCCACCGACGACGACGGCGTCCGCCACGGTGTAGATGTCCTCGAGCAGGCGCGGGGCGACGGGCCACTCGTCGATCGTGAACTCCTTCTGCATCTCGTTCCACTTCGAGATGGACCACACGTTCCACTCGTCGAACGAGATGTCGATGCGCTTGTCCGACTTCTTGTGCGCCTGCACGTGGTCGGCGGCGGTGGTGACCGTGTCGATGAAGCGGTCCATGTTGACGCCCGAGGCCAGGAAGGTGGCCAGGTCGTCGCCCTCTTCGTAGTAGGCGTGCGCGGAGATGTAGTCGACGTCGTCGTACGCGTGCTCGAGCACGGTGCGCTCCCACTCGCCGAACGTCGGCATCGACGCACCGGAGGACCCGCAGATGACGAGCTCGAGGTCGGGCTGGATCTGCCGCATGCCCTTGGCGGTCATCGCCGCGAGCTTGCCGTAGTCGTCGGCGTTCTTGTGGCCGAGCTGCCACGGGCCGTCCATCTCGTTGCCGAGGCACCACATCGTGACGCCGAAGGGCTCGTCGCGGCCGTTGCGCTTGCGCTCCTCGGAGCGGGCGGTGCCGCCGGGGATGTTGGCGTACTCGAGCAGCTCGATGGCGGCTTCGGTGCCGCGGGTGCCCAGGTTGACGGCGAGCATCAGCTCGGAGTCGACCGAGTCGAGCCACTGCTGGAACTCGTGCAGGCCGACCTCGTTGGTCTCGGTGGAGTGCCAGGCCAGGTCGAGCCGGCGCGGGCGCTGGTCGACCGGGCCGACGCCGTCCTCCCACTTGTAGCCGGAGACGAAGTTGCCGCCGGGGTAGCGGATGGTGGTGACACCGAGCTCCTTGACGAGCTCGATGACGTCCTTGCGGAAGCCGTGTTCGTCGGCGGTGCTGTGCGTGGGCTCGTGGATGCCGTCGTAGACGTGTCGTCCGAGGTGCTCGACGAACCCGCCGAACAGCCGCCGGCGCACCGGCCCCACGGTGAAGGCGGCGTCGAGGACGAGGTGTGTGCGGGGCATGGATCTCCTTCGATCGGTCGTCGGGTGCCGCCGGGTGGGCCCAGCGGCGACTGCCGGGTCGGACCCGGCGGCTTCGGTGGCACCCCGTCACGAAAAGTGAGCGCTCACCTGACTGCAACGCTACCGGTATCCACACCGCGACGAAAGGGCTGGCGCACGGTGGACACGCGGGCTAATGTGAGCGCTCACGGGACACTGACCCAGGTGTCCCAGCCCGGCCCATCCCGATGGAGTGATGCCATGCCGAACCGACCCGTCCCACCCGTTGCGCAGCTGCGCGGCGCCGGCTTCTCCCGCAGGGGCCTGCTCGCCGCCGGTGCCGCGGCAGCCACGGTCCTGCCGCTGGCCGCCTGCTCCAGCCCGATCTCCGCCGGCCTGGCCGGCAGTGCCCTCAACCCCGACACCCTCGTCTTCTGGAACCTGTTCGGCGGCGGCGACGGTCTTCGCATGCAGGAGATGGAACGCGGCTACGCCAAGCAGCACGGCGGGTCCAGCTCCCTGCAGGCGACGACGTTCGCCTGGGGCAACCCGTACTACTCCAAGGTCACGCTCGCCACCGTCGGCAACAAGCCGCCGGACGTCGCGATCTCGCACCTGACCCGCGCCAAGCCGCTGTGGGACGGCGACCTGCTCGACCCGATCACGTCCGAGGACCTGGCGGGCGTCGGACTGAGTGCCAGCGACTTCAACCAGAAGGCGTGGACGGCGCAGAAGACCGACGGCAAGAACATCTGTGTGCCGCTCGACACCCACCCCTTCGTGCTCTTCTACAACGTCGACGTCTGCCAGAAGGCGGGCCTGATCGACGGCGACGGCAACCTCAAGGACCTGACCGGTGTCGACGCGTTCGAGAGCGCCCTGGCCGCGGTCGCCAAGGTCACCGGCGGCACGGCCCTCAACGTCGCGAACGTCTCCGAGGTCGCCACCCCGTGGCGCTTCTTCTGGACGATGTACAACCAGATCAACGGTGCGACGCCGTTCATCAGCGACGGTGGCGCGAAGCTCACCGTCAACGAGGACGCCTACACCAAGGTCACCGACATGACCCAGAAGTGGGTGAAGAACGGCTGGCTCAACAAGGGCCTCGACTACGCCACGGCGCAGACGCTGATGTTCACCGGCAAGTCCGGGTTCTTCATGCAGGGCGAGTGGGAGATCAGCACGGCGCAGTCCATCAAGGGGCTGAAGTTCGGCATGGCGCCGATCCCGCAGCTCTTCGACAAGCCGGCCACCCAGGCCGACTCGCACACGTTCATCCTGCCCCGCAAGGACCGCACGCCGGAGCAGAAGAAGGCGGCGATGCTCTTCATCAAGCAGATGCTCGAGCAGAGCCTGACCTGGGCACAGGGCGGTCACGTCCCGGCGTACCTGCCGACGTACGACAGCTCGGCGTACAAGAACCTGACGCCGCAGTCGAACTACGCCTCGGCCGCCGAGAGCGCCGTGTTCGACGACGCCGCCTGGTACGGCGGGTCCGGCTCGACGTTCGAGAACACCGTCGGTGCGCAGCTCGCACTCGTGCAACAGGGCAGCAGCTCCCCCGCTGCCGCCATGAGCGCGATCAAGTCCCAGCTGTCCACGTACCTCGACACCCCGAGCCCCCTGTGACCGGCGACCGAGCGGTCCTGCCCACCACGAACGCCGTGAACACCCCGCGAAAGGCACGATGACGTGACCACAGCACCAGTCCTCGACCGCGCCTCGGACGCGGCCCTCGTCCCGGGCCGTCTGCGCACCTACCGGACCAGTCTCACGCGCGGCCAGGGTCGCAGCGGGTGGCTCTTCCTCGCCCCCTTCGGCCTGTTCTACGTGGCCTTCCTGCTCGGCCCGACGGTCTGGATGATCGTCACGAGCTTCTTCAACACCTCGACCGTCCGCACCGGGCTCGGCAGCTTCGCCGGGTTCGCGAACTACACCGAGATGCTCAGCCGCGCGGACTTCTGGTCGTCGCTCTGGCACACGCTGCAGTTCACGCTCTACACGACCCCGCCGCTCGTCATCCTGGCGTTCGTGTTGGCCGTGCTGACGAACCGGATGAACCGCGGGCAGTGGTTCTTCCGCCTGGCGTTCTTCCTGCCGTTCATCCTGCCGTCCGCGACGATCTCGCTCATCTGGGTGTTCATCTTCACGCCCAGCACGGGCCTGTTCGCCAGCATCCAGTCGCTGCTCGGGATGACCCCGGGTGCCGGCGTGCTGGCCAGCCCGAACACCGCGATGATCGGCGTCGCACTCGCCACGGTCTGGTGGACGCTCGGGTTCAACTTCGTGCTGTACCTGGCCGGCCTGCAGGAGATCCCCCGCGAACTGTACGAGGCCGCTGCCGTCGACGGCGCGTCGAACTGGCAGCAGATCAAGTCGATCACGCTCCCGCTGCTCGGCCGCACGACGACGCTGGTCATCCTGCTGCAGATCATCGCGAGCCTGAAGATCTTCGACCAGGTCTACCTGATGACGAACGGCGGTCCGGGCATCTCGACGCAGGTCTCGCTGCAGCTCATCACCGGTGTCGGGTTCACCGACAACCGTCTCGGTGCCGCATCGGCCGCGTCGGTGCTCCTGTTCATCGTGATCGTCGCGATCGCAGTCATCCGGCAGCTCGTCGAGCGCGCTGCCGCCAAGCGAGAGATCGGTGCCTGACATGACCACCACCGAGAGCATCACGACCGACCGCCCGAAGTACCGCTCCGGCGTCTCGTCGGCCGCGCCCACCAGCGCCGCCAAGATCGGCGTCAGCGGCCGGGGCTTCACGATCGCGTCGGGCATCATCCTGACGGTGTTCGCGATCATCTGGCTGATCCCGAGCCTGTTCGCGCTCAAGACGTCGTTGTCCGACAACGGTGTCGCGGCGCTCGGCGCCAACTCGATCCTGTCGAACTGGAACCCGACGCTGCACTCGTACGCGTCGCTGTTCCAGGCCGGCGACATCTGGAACTGGTACCTGGCCAGCGGCATCACGAGCGTCATCACGGCCGTGCTGACGGTGTTCTTCGCCTCGATGGCGGCCTTCGCTCTGAGCCGGTTGGTGTTCCGCGGCCGGAACGTCGCGTTCCTGCTGATCATCCTCGGGATCATGATCCCGACGCAGGTCCTGATCATCCCGATCTTCCAGGAGCTCAACTCCGTCAACCTGCTGAACACCTACTGGTCGGTCATCTTCCCGCAGGTGCCCGCCGTGATCGCGGTGTTCATCTTCAAGCAGTTCTTCGACGGCATCCCCCGCGAGCTCGAGGAAGCAGCCCGCATCGACGGCGCGAACATCTGGAAGATCTACTGGTCGGTGATCCTGCCGCTGTCGCGTCCGGTCATCGCCGCGGTGACGATCCTGACGTTCGTCGGCGTGTGGAACAACCTGCTGCTGCCGCTGTTCGTCCTGTCGAACCCGGACCTGATGACCATTCCGGTGGGTCTGGCGACGGTGCAGGGCAGCTTCGGCCAGCGCTACGCCGACATCCAGGCGGGTGCGCTGCTGGCGGCGCTGCCGCTGATCATCCTCTACCTGATCTTCCAGCGGCAGATCGTGGAGGGCGTGACGGGTTCCGGCCTCAAGGGCTGACGCCACCACACGACGGACTGGAGGCCCGGTGCCAGCTGGCACCGGGCCTCCCGTCCGTCTGCGGTGCGGTCCGAGGGCGGTCCGCTCAGGCGAGGACGCGGGCCTTCTCCTGCTTCCAGAACCCGCTGAAGGTGATGCGCGACTTCGGCAGGCCGGAGCGGTGCAGGTGGCGACGGCCCTCGGTGGCCAGGGTCGACTCGCCCACGACGAAGGCGTAGCCGCGGTCGTCGGACGGCGTGTGCCGGCGGAGTTCCTCGAGCGCAGCGGCACCAGGCGTCGCGTGCGGGTCCTGCCGGACGAGCCAGGTCACAGTGACCCCGGCCGGAGCGTCGAGTTCGCGGATGTCACCGGCAGTCGGGACCTCTTGGATGATCCGCCCGACCGTGTCGCGTGGGAGTGAGGCCGCGATGCCGACGACGCCGGGCAGCCCGGTCTCCTCAGCCACGACCAGCACCTCGGAGGCGTCGTCCGGGCAGTCGAAGATGCACCCCTGGTCCAGGAAGGCGAGCTCGTCGCCCGGTCGTGCCGCACAGGCCCAGAGCGCGGCGCGGCCCTCGGGGGTGCCGTCGGCGTCGGTGTGCACCACGAAGTCGATGTCGAGCTCGGCGCGGGTGGACCCGGTCGCGGGACGGAACGCGGCGACGGTGTAGTTCGCGCAGTGCGGGCGGACGTCCTCGGGGATGGCCAGGAACGGCGGCCACCACTTCGCGCCGTCGAGCTCGGGCAGGCGGAAGGTGTCCTGGTGCGGCAGCCGCAGGAACAGGCGGAACCAGTGGTCGAAGCCGAGGTACCCGAACTCGTGCAGGTCGTCGCCGGTGACGGTGACGCGGTGCATCGACGGGGTTGCCCGCTCGGTCCGCAGCACGCGTGCACGGAAGAGCCGGGGGTTCGTGGGCATGAGCCGCGGGGTCTTCGCCATGAGGGAAGGCTAACCTAAGATGGTTCGCGTGCCACCCCCCGTTCCCGTCGTGACCGATGCCCGCTCCACGGTCGTCAGCGCTGCCGTCGGCTCGGTCGGCGTCCACCGCGCCACGCTCCGTCGCCGAGCGCTCCTCGTGGTTGCCATGGTGCTCGCATTGGCGGTCACGGTCGTCCTGAGCATGGTGCTCGGCAGCAACCAGATCGGCACCGGGCGGGTGCTGGCCGGGCTGCTGCACACCGGCAGCAGCACCGACGAGGCGATCGTCTGGGGCTCCCGCGTCCCCCGGACGCTCATCGGTGCGACCGTCGGTGCTGCACTCGGTGTCGCCGGGCTGCTCATGCAGGGCCATACGCGCAACCCGCTCGCCGACCCCGGCCTGTTCGGGGTGTCGGCCGGCGCCGGACTGGCCGTCGTGCTCGGGGTCTACGTCTTCGGCATCACCAGCACGGGCGTCACGGTGTGGTTCGCCCTTGCCGGTGCCGTCGTGGCCAGCGTCGTCGTGTTCTCGGTGACGATCGCGGGCAGCGGGACCGCCAGCCCGGTGCCGCTCGCCCTCGCCGGTGCGGCCGTGTCCGCGCTGCTCGGCGCCGTGACGTCGTTCATCGTGCTCACCGACCAGGACTCGCTCGACGCCTACCGGCTGTGGGTCGTCGGGTCGCTGTCCGGCCGACAGCTCGACGTGCTCGGCGCGACGTGGCCGTTCCTGGTCGTCGGGCTCGTGCTTGCCGTCGCCAACGTGCGCGCCCTCGACGCATTGGGCCTCGGCACCGACCTGGCACGGGGCCTCGGCGAGAACCTGCTGGTCGCACGACTGGTCGGCCTGGGCGGCATCACGCTGCTGGCCGCCGGTGCGACCGCCGCCGCCGGCCCGATCGGTTTCGTCGGCCTGACCGTGCCGCACGTCGCCCGTGCCCTGGTCGGCACGGGGCACCGGTGGGCGCTGCCCGCCTCGGCGCTGCTCGGCGCGGCACTGGTGCTGCTGGCCGACGTGATCGGGCGGCTGATCGGCGGGTTCGCCGAGGTCGAGGTCGGCATCGTGCTCGCCGTGATCGGCGGTCCGGTGTTCGTGGCCGTGGCACGTCGGCGATCGCTGGTGGCGCTGTGAGCGGGCGGACGGCGGCGACCCGAGCGGCCGGGCCGACCACGGCGGCCGTGGGACCCGACGCAGCCGGACGCCGCGTGGCGCCCGGGGCGGCCTCGGCGCGCCGGGGCGTCCGGATCGGACCCGTCGGACTCGCCTGGCGCCCGCGCGTGTTCGGCATGACCATCGGCGCGGTCGTGGTCGCCCTGCTGCTCGTCGTGCTCGGCGTCGCCATCGGGTCGACGTGGATCACACCCGGCGTCGTCATCCGCTCGCTGCTCGGACTCGAGAGCGGTCCGGACGCCTTCATCGTCACCACGCTCCGGTTGCCCCGGGTCCTCACCGGCGCCCTGGTCGGCCTGACCCTGGCGGTCGCCGGCGCCTTGACACAGACCTTCACACGCAATCCGCTCGGGACGCCCGACATCATCGGGGTGACCTCCGGCGCGAGCGTCGGCGCCGTCGCCGCCGTGGTGCTGGGCGGTGGCAGCGCCTCGATCAGCGCGCTGGTGCTCGGCGGCGGGATCCCCGTTGCCGCCACGGTCGGTGCCCTGGTCGCCGCTGCGGTCGTGTACGGCCTCGGGTGGCGCGGCGGCGTGCAGAGCTACCGGCTGGTCCTGGTCGGCATCGGGGTCAGCGCCACACTCGACGCGATGACCAGCTACCTGCTCGTGCGCGCGCAGATCACCCAGGCGACCGCGGCCTCGCAGTGGCTGGTCGGCAGCCTGTCGAGCACCTCATGGTCGGCCTTCTGGCCACTGTTGATCGTCGCAGCGGTGGCCGTCCCGATCGCCCTCGCGACGAGCGCCGCGCTCGGCATCGGCCAGCTCGGGGACGAGGTCGCAGTCGGCGTCGGACTGGGCATCCAGCGGCACCGGCTGCTCGTGATCGCCCTGGCCGTGGTGCTCACCGCCGCTGCCGTCGCCGCTGCGGGGCCGGTCGGGTTCGTCGCGTTCGTCGTGCCGCAGGTCGCGCTCCGTCTGGCCGGCACGAACCGACCACCGCTGCTGCTGTCCGCCGCACTCGGGGCCGTCCTGGTCCTCGGCGCCGACCTGCTCGCACGCTCGGCGTTCCCGTGGCAGGTGCCCGTCGGCATCGTCACGACCGTGATCGGTGCCCCCTACCTGATCTGGCTGCTCGTCCGTCACCGCAAGGAGATGTCCCGATGACCCCGACCGCACCGGCTCACGCCCCGACCCTCGCGCCGCCCGCGACGACACCGGTCCTGCAGGCCCGCGGCCTGTCCGTCGGCTACGACCGCCACCCGGTGCTCCGGGACCTCGACCTGTCGATCGAGCGCGGCACCGTCACGACCTTCCTCGGGGCGAACGGCTGCGGCAAGTCCACGTTGTTGAAGGCCTTCGGTCGTGTCCTCAAGCCCATCGCGGGCGAGGTCCACCTGGACGGCACCCCGATCCGCTCGCAGCCGAACCGCGCCGTCGCCCGGAAGCTCGCGATCCTGCCCCAGTCCCCCGTCGCGCCCGCCGGCACGAGCGTCCTCGACCTGGTGATGCGCGGACGGAACCCGCACCAGTCGTGGGCGAAGCCGTGGACCCCCGAGGACGCTGCCGTCGCCGAGGACGCGATCGCCGCCACCGGGCTGACCGACGTGGCCCACCGCGACGTCGCGAGCCTGTCCGGCGGCCAGCGGCAGCGCGCGTGGATCGCCCTGGTGCTCGCCCAGCACGCCGAGACCCTGCTGCTCGACGAACCCACGACGTACCTCGACCTGGCGCACCAGCTCGAGGTGCTGCGGCTGGTGCGGCGGATCAACCGCGACCAGGGCTCGACGGTCGTGATGGTCCTGCACGACCTGACGCTCGCCGCCCGCTACTCGGACCGCCTGGTGGTGCTGCACGACGGCGGCGTCGCGGCCGACGGCGCACCGCGTGACGTCCTGACGCCCGAGGTCCTGGCCCGGGCGTTCGGCCTGCACGCCCGGGTCGTGCCGGATCCGGTGACGGGAGCGCCCATGGTCGTGCCCGAGGCGGACGAGCACGACCTCGATCACCTGTCAGGGCTCGCAGCCGACGCCGACTTAGGTTAGGCTCTCCTAACGTGAAGCTCCGATCCGTACTCCTGACCGCTGTGGCCGCGACGGCCCTCCTCCTGGCCGGCTGCTCGAGCACCGGGACGACCGGCTCGTCATCCGACGGCGGCGGGGGTGGGTCCACGTCGGTGTCCGACGGGGCCTGGTCCTACAAGGACGCCACCGGCACCACCGTCAAGGTCGACCACACCCCGAAGCGCGTCGTGGTCCTCAACGACATCGCCCTGTCGTTCGTGCACTACGGCCTGCGCCCGGTCGGCACCTTCGGGCAGCTGACGATGGCGTCGGACGCGCGGTTCAAGGGCGTCGACACCAAGGGCATCACCCAGCTCGGCACCGGGTACGGCGACATCGACCTCGAGCAGCTCGCGGCGCTCAAGCCCGACCTGGTCGTCACGTCGGTCTACCCCACGGACTCGTCGGGCACGCTCGACCCGAAGGCGCCCGGCTACGGCTTCAAGGACATCGCGCAGCAGAAGCAGATCGCGGCCATCGCTCCGATCGTCCAGGTCAAGTGGGGCGGCAAGGGCCTCGACGTCATCACGACCATCAGCAAGCTGGCCGAGTCCCTCGGGGCGAAGGAGTCGACGGTGACCGCCGCCGAGAAGCGCTTCGACACCGCCAAGCAGCAGCTCACCGCCGCGGCGAAGGAACAGGACCTGAAGGTCGTGTCGATGTACGCGGACGGCGACGGTGCCTACGTCACCCGTCCCTCGGACGAGCCGACCCTGCAGATGTACAGCGACTTCGGTCTCGACCTGGTCACCCCGAAGCCCAAGGGCTGGTACTGGGGCATCTACAGCTGGGAGAACGCGGGCCAGGTGCGCGGTGACGTCATCCTGCTGTCGCAGCAGGGTTACCAGGTCGCCGACCTGCAGAAGCAGCCGACCTTCGCCGACAACCCGGCGCTCGTCGCCGGCCAGGTCCACAGCTGGACGTTCCCGGCGCTCGACTACACGTCGCAGGCGCAGTACATGACCGACCTGGCGGGGTGGCTGCAGGAGAGCAAGAAGCTGTCCTAGCCGGTCAGTCCTTCGGCAGCAGCGGCGCCCAGAAGGCGTCGGGGCCGTCCGCGACGACGGCATCGGCGTCGAAGCGGAAGCCGTACTCGCTGACGAACTCGGCCGCGCCGGCGACCTCGTCCTGCTCGTCGTCGCGGTCGGGTTCGAACAGGTACACGCCGTGCCCCATCGGGACCCCGCTGTCGCTGACGATCGTCAGGTCCCAGCGCCCCGCCTCCGACCGTTCGATCCGGACGACGGCGGCCTGTGCAGCGGTGAAGTCAGCCATGCCGCGGAGCGTACGCCGCGGTGCTCCGGATCACCGCAGCCGCGACGGGTCACCGCAGCGCGGCGATCGCGGCTCGTGCCGCCGCGGCCACCAGGGCGTCGTCGGCGGTGGCGTCCGGCTGGTCCTTGCTCGTCATGACGACGACCACGACCGGCGCCCGTCCCGCCGGGTAGACCACGGCGATGTCGTTCCGGACGCCGTACTCCCCCGTGCCGGTCTTGTCGGCGACGGGCCACGCGGGGTCCACACCCGCGCGGACCGTCCCGGCGCCCGTGGTGTTGTCGAGCATCGTGTCCCGGATGAACGTGCGGTCGGTGGTCCCGAGCGTCGAGCCCAGCAGCACCTTCCGCAGGTCGGTGGCGAACTGCGCGGGCGTGGTCGTGTCCCGCGGGTCGCCCGGCGTCGCCTCGTTCAGGTCGGGTTCCAGGCGGTCGACGTTCGTCGTCCGGTCACCGGTCACACGCAGGTACCGCTCGACCGCGTCCGGTCCGCCCACCCGCTCGACGAGCAGGTTCGCCGCGGTGTTGTCGCTGAACCGCATCGCCGCGTCGATCAGCTCGCGGACGGTCATCCCCGTGTCGACGAACCGGCTGGTGATCGGCGCGTAGGACAGCAGGTCGCTCCGGTCGTAGTGCACGACGGTGTCCAGGTCCGCGTCGGACGAGGCCGCCAGCACCGCGGCGACGATGAACGTCTTGTTCGTCGAGGCGAAGGCGAAGCGCTCCCCCGCCCGGTACGCGACCTGACGACCGCTGCGGGTGTCGATCGCGGTGACACCGAGCCGCGCGTGGTGCGACTGCTCGAGCGCGGCGAACGAGCGCTGGATCGCGCGGTCCGCACTCGACGACGACTCTCGCGCCGCGACGGACTCCGCTGACGTCGTTGCCGCCGGTCCCGCTGTCTCCCCGAACGGCACCTGCGTGACGACGACCGCTGCCGACGCCGCGGCGACGAGGACGACGGCCCCAGTGATGAGCCTGTTCCTGGTTCGCATGCGGCCAGCCTGCCCGTCACGCCCCATGTGCGCCTGGCCGACGAACTCGAACTCGCCGCTGACCGCGTGATCCGCTCGGGCACGCAGCTCAGTGCCGCGCCGAGTCCGCAAGCCGTCGGCAGGTCACCACGAAGGTCTGGGCGAGCCGGGTCTCCCCCACGCGAGCGCAGGTCGAGAGCGACTCGCGGAGGGCGAGCACGGTCAACGGCACCGCAAATGGGTCATCCACGGCCCAGGTCCGCCGCAGGTCGGGCACCAAGGCGGCATCGCGGGTCGACATCGCCGCAGACAGCACCGGATCCTCGTCGATGGTCTCGGTGACCCGCATGAGGTGCCGGCGCGGGTGTCCCCGCGTCCGCTCCAACCAGCCGAGGGTCTGCTCGACACCGCTCACCAGGTCCGCGAAGCCCGGCTGCCCGCCGATGCACCAGCCGGCCGCCTCGAGCACCCACTGCACGCCGAAGCGGAACGCGTCGACCTTCGCGGGGCAGTACCGGAAGAACGTGCGCTCGGTCGTGCCCGCGGCCTGCGCGATGTCGCGAGCGGTCGTCTTCGCGTATCCCTGCACCTGCACGAGACTGACCGCCGCCGCCTCGATCGCGCGCTCGGTCGCGATCCGGTTCCGGATCCGCGGCCCCGGATCGAACGACATCAGATGCCCTGCCGTGTGGTCATCGCCATGCCTTGCATCGTGACAGTCACTGACGGTTCGCAAGGGCGCGGAGATCGATCTGTGGACAGCGGCCGCTCCGCTCGCGGCATGACCGTCGAGGACGACATCGCTGCCCTGACGGCGGCGCTCCGAGCGGCGCTGCCCGGCTCCACCACGTCGCTGCGCGGGTCCCGAGCGGCCGGCACCGCCGACCGGTACAGCGATGTCGACCTGGCGTGGGAGGTCGGTGCGCAAGGTGACGCAGGATCGGAGGCGATCCCGCGAGCGCTCACCTCGGTCGGCACGGTCGAGTCCGTCCGACTCGACCCGGACAGCGGCGCCACACGTCGGCTCGTGTTCGCGCGCATCGCGGAGTGGTCACTGTTCCAGCGGATCGACCTGGAACTCCGCGGGACCTTCGCGGCGACACCGTCCTGGGTCACGCCGTGGTCGCCCGCCGAGAGTGCCCTCATGAACGTGATCGCCGCCGTCAAGGCCACCGCCCGCGGGATGGGCGACATCGACGGCCTCCTCGCTCGTGCGGCGGACCGGATCGGGCTCGGCCAGCGGGACGGGCCGGCGCGGGATCTCATGCGTCAGGTGGTCGAGCGCGCCGTGTGCGTCGATCCGATGCAGGCGTCGCTCGGCGCACGTGTCAGCGCGCTGATCACGTCGGACTGAGCGGCTCGCGATGCTGACCACGGTCGGACGGGAGGACCGTGGCGGCGCCGCCACGGTCCTCCCGTCCGGTGGGTGGGCGCGTCAGGAACGCGACAGGCGCTCCACCGTCGCGTGCGCGCCGTCCGCCAGCAGGCCGTCGAGCGCCTCGCGGTACGCGGCGACGAACCGTTCGTCGTCGGCCAGGTCGCCGAACACCGCCCGGTTCTCGATGAAGGCCAGCCGGTCCTCGCGCTGCGTCAGCGCGATCCGTTGGAGCGAGTCGGCCAACCGGTCGACGATCGTGATCGGTTCGCCGGACTCGTCGGTGCCCTCGGCGTACCGGGCCCACGACGCCACGATGCCGGCGGACAGCGCGACGGGACCGCCGGACGCCAGGTTCTCGCGGACCACGGGCAGCAGCCACTTCGGGATGCGGTCACTCGACTCGGCGCAGAGCCGGGCCAGGGTGTCGCGGACCTCGGGGTTCTGGAAGCGTTCGATGAGCGTGGCCTTGTAGTCGTCGAGGTCGATGCCGGGCACGGGCGTGAGCGTCGGCGTGCCCTCCTCGTCCATGTACCGCCGCAGGAACGTCGCGATCGCGGGGTCCTGCGTGGCTTCGTGGGCGTAGCGGTACCCGGACAGGTACCCGAAGTAGCACAGGCCCTGATGGCTCGCGTTGAGCAGCCGCAGCTTCATCAGCTCGTAGGGCTCGACGTCGTCGACGATCTGCACGTCGGCGTCCTGGTACGGCGGTCGTCCGGCGGGGTGGTCGTCCTCGAGTACCCACTGGAAGAACGGCTCCGCGACGACGGGCCAGGCGTCCTCGATGCCCAGGTCCTCGCGGACGGCCGCGCGGTCCTCGTCGGTCGTGACGGGCGTGATCCGGTCGACCATCGAGTTCGGGAAGCTGACGTGTTCGTCCATCCAGTCCGCGAAGGCCGCATCCTGCAGTCGGGCGTAGGCGGTGAACATCCTCCGGGCGACACGCCCGTTCCCCTGGATGTTGTCGCACGACATCACCGTGAAGGGCACCTGGCCGCTGTCACGACGACGCCGCAACGCCTCGACGACCAGCCCGAAGACGGTGTGCGGTGGCGCTTCCCCGCGCAGGTCCGCGGCGACACCGGGCTCGTCAGCGACGAACTCCCCCGTCACGTGGTCGAAGTTGTAGCCCCCCTCGGTGATGGTCAGACTGACGATCTTCGTGTCGGGCGAGGCCATCTTCGCGATCACGGCCTCGGGGTCGTCGACGGCCAGCAGGTAGTCGACGATGCTGCCGATGACGCGGGCGTCCCGAGTGCCGTCCGGGTGCTTCAGCACGAGCGTGTACAGGCCGCCCTGCGCCGCCATCGCCTCGGCCATCCGGCGGTCCTGCTCGAGGACACCCACGCCGCAGATCCCGAAGTCGCGGGCCTTCCCCTGCTGCAGCAGCCGGTCGATCACCATCGCCTGGTGCGCGCGGTGGAACCCACCGACACCGAAGTGCACGATGCCGGCGGTGATCCCGGCGCGGTCGTACGTCGGGACCGCGATGCCGGTCGCGGCGATCTCGTCGAGGGCGTCCGGGGACAGACGAACAGGCATCGGTACTCCTTCGTACGGGGTGTGCATGCAGAGCCAGTCAACCACGGCACCGATGTGCTGAACGGAGTTTCTGTGATCGGCCGACTGATCCGGGGGACGAGCCTGGACGTCTCCTGCGCCGTGTTGCACCGAGTGCATCGATGCACTTAGTGTTCCCGCCGTGACCCTGTCGATCGACCGCCGTGCTGCCCTCAAGGCGAAGCACCGTGCCGCGATCCTGCAGGCCGCGCGTGCGCTGGTCGACGAACGTCGTGGCCGGGGCTTCAGTGTCGACGAACTCGCCGCGCGCGCCGACGTCGCGCGCCGCACCGTGTTCAACCACTTCTCCTCGCTCGACGAGATCCTGCTCACCGTCTGCGAAGAGGTGCTGTCGGTGATCATCGACCGGTTCCTGGCCGACATGGCGAACACCCCCGTCGGCGACGGCACCCGTTCGGCGATGTTCGACGAGCTCGAGTCCGCCGCGCGCGGTGCTGACCTCGCGCCGGCGATCGTGCGGATGCAGATGGTCCTCGGTGAGCCCGACGAGGAGACCGACGCGAAGGCCGCCGTGCTGACACAGACCGCGTTCTCGCGCGTGTCGGACCGGCTGCGCGAAGAGGTCGTCCGCCGGCACCCGGCGGCCGATGCCCTCGACGCGGCATTGCTCGTGGAGTCGCTCATGAGCGGCATCGTCGTCATCGCCGAGCACTGGCTCACGACGACGGGCCCACGCCTCGACCAGGAAGCGCTCGACGACTGGGACGCCCTGCTCGCACGCCTCGTGCACAGCGTCCGCAGCGGCTACATGGCCGACCACGACACGCACCACTAGACGCACCACCAGGGGTCCGCCGGCGTGCCCCACCCACACCGCACCACCTCTACGAAAGGAACGGGGCACCGCATGGCCGGTCTGCTCTACCGCCTCGGACGATTCTCCGCTCGGCGGCACTGGCTCGTGATCATCTCCTGGGTGGTCCTGTTGGGCATCGCGGGCGGCACCTACGCCCTCTTCGCCGGAACGATCTCCTCGTCGATCACCATCCCCGGCACGAAGACCAGCCAGGTGCAGGACGAGCTCGCGGACAAGTTCCCGAGCGCGAACGGCGGCACCGGCACGCTCGTGTTCACCACCAAGGACGGCAAGGCCTTCTCGGACACCCAGAAGACCGGGGTCGCCGACTTCCTGAAGGACATCGAGCAGCTCAAGGGCGTCAAGGGTGCGACGAGCGGGTTCGACACCCAGCAGCAGCTCGACGACCAGCGGCAGAAGCTCGTCGACGGCAAGCAGCAGATCGCGGACGGCCGGACGAAGATCGAGCAGGGTCAGGCCCAGCTCGACGCGCAGAAGCAGCAGCTCGAGGACGGCAAGACGAAGATCGCCGCCGCCCAGGCCCAGCTCGACGCGCAGAAGCAGCAGGCCGCGGCGGCCGGTGGCGCAGCAGCCTCGGGTGCCGCCGCGCAGGCGGCACAGGCGCAGCTGACCCAGGCCCAGGCGCAGATCGACGCGCAGCAGGCCCAGATCACGTCCGGCGAGCAGCAGCTCGCCGACGCGCAGAAGACGATCGACACGAACACGCAGAAGCTCGACGACAACGAGACCGAGATCACGCAGGGCACGAAGCTGCTGGACCTGTCGAAGGACATCCGCTTCGTGTCGAAGAACGACAGCACGGTGATCGGGACCGTGCAGTTCACGAAGTCCACGTACGAGGTCCCGGCGTCCACGAAGACCGCGATCTCGGACAAGGCCGACGACGCGAAGATCGACGGCGTCGAGGTCTACGTGTCGAACGACATCGCCCAGGGCGTGCCGTCGATCCTGGGGCCGGGCGAGATCGGCGGCGTGATCATCGCCGCGATCGTGCTCTTCCTGATGCTCCGCACGGTGATCGGCGCCGCGGTCCCGCTCGTCTCCGCCGTGCTCGGCGTCGGCGTCGCGTCCCTCGCAGCGCTGTCCTTCTCGAGCCTGGTCGAGTTCATCTCGGTCACGCCCGTGCTGGGGGTGATGTTGGGCCTGGCGGTCGGCATCGACTACTCGCTGTTCATCCTGAACCGCCACCGCACCCAGCTGAAGCAGGGCATGCGGGTGCACGAGTCCATCGGCCTGGCGAACGGCACCTCGGGCAACGCCGTGGTGTTCGCGGGGGCGACGGTCATCGTCGCGCTGCTCGCGCTCAACATCACCGGCATCCCGTTCCTGGGGCTGATGGGCACCGTCGGTGCGGTCGCGGTGTTCTTCGCGATCTGCATCGCCACGTCCTTCACCCCGGCGCTGCTGTCGATCATCGGCATGCGGATCCTGCGCCGCAAGGAGCAGAAGAGCATCGGCAACACGGGCTCGACCCGGGTGCCGAACAAGCCGATGTCGACCTGGCGCGCCGTCATCACGCTCGTTGCGGGCATCGCGGTGCTCGGCACGATCGCCCTCCCCGCCACGCAGATGCGACTGGGCCTGCCGAGTGGCGCGTCCGAGGCCGTCGACTCCAGCCAGTACAAGGCGTACAAGGCGCTCGACAAGGAGTTCGGTGCCGGCCAGAACGGCCCGCTGCTCGTCGTGGCGACCCTGCCGAAGGCGATCGCGTCCGACGACGTCACGGCCACCGAGGTCACGATCGGCCAGGCCATCGCGAAGAACGCAGACGTCGACGCGGTCCTGCCGATCGGCGCCTCGAAGTCGCGCGAGGTCATCGCCTTCCAGGTCAAGCCGGACGGCGGCCCGGACAGCGTCTCGACCGAGAACCTGGTGAAGGACCTGCGCACGCAGGACGTCTCCGTGTCGGGCGGTTCCGCCACGCTCGGGGTCGCCGGCAACGCGTCGGCCAACATCGACGTGTCCGAGAAGCTGTCGAACGTGCTGCCGCTCTACCTGGCGGTGGTCGTCGGCCTGTCGCTGATCATCCTGATCATCGTGTTCCGGTCGTTCCTGGTGCCGATCACGGCCACGGCGGGCTTCATCCTGTCGGTGCTGGCGTCCTTCGGTGGCCTGACCGCCATCTACCAGTTCGGTTGGCTCGGCAGCGTGTTCGGGGTGCACGACCCCGCACCGATCCTGAGCTTCCTGCCCATCATCGAGATCGGCATCCTGTTCGGGCTCGCGATGGACTACCAGCTGTTCCTGGTGTCGGGCATGCGCGAGGCGTACGCCCACGGCGCCAGTGCGAAGGTGGCCGTCCAGCGCGGCCTGCACGCCGGTCGCGCGGTGGTCACGGCAGCGGCGATCATCATGATCTCGGTGTTCGCGGGCTTCATCTTCTCGGACTCGTCCACGATCAAGCCGATCGGGTTCGGGCTGGCGTTCGGTGTGCTGGTGGACGCGTTCGTCGTCCGCATGCTGCTGATCCCGGCGGCGATGCACCTGCTCGGCGAGAGCGCGTGGTGGTTCCCGAAGTGGCTGGACCGCATCGTGCCGGACGTCGACGTCGAGGGCGCCAAGCTCGAGCGCGCCCACCCGGGTGACGGACACGACCTGGCCCGCGAGTCGACCCACACGGGCACGCATGTGCTGCCGGTCGAACCGGACGCCACGACGCACGACTCGGGGCACCCCCCGGCGCACCGCGCGTAGCGCACCGCGCGGAGCGCACCGCGCCCATCGCACCGCCCTGGAGGCCCGGTGCCGGTCCCCGAGACCGGCACCGGGCCTCCCGTCCGTCGCCCACCCACGCCACGGTTCGTGCACGAACGGTACGCTGGCCGCATGGCCCAGACCGACCTCGACCCGCTCGCCCTCGACCGGCAGCTCTGCTTCGCCCTCGCCGCGACCAGCCGCAGCGTGATCGGGCTGTACCGCGACCTGCTCGAGCCGATGGGCCTGACGCACCCGCAGTACCTGGTGATGCTGGCGCTGTGGGAGCACGATCCCCGGTCCGTGCGCGAGATCGCCGGCGAGCTGCGTCTGGACTCGGCCACACTCAGCCCGCTGCTCAAGCGGTTGGAGGCTTCGGGCTACCTCCGCCGCACCCGCAGCACCACCGACGAACGACAGCTCGAGGTCAGCCTGACCACCGCCGGCCGAGCGCTCCGCGAGCGTGCCCGCGCGGTGCCGGTGAAGATCGCCGAACGCCTGGGCTGGCCGCTCGCCCGACTCGAGGCCCTGAAGGACGAACTCACCGCACTGCTCGAACTCGTCGACACCGTCTGACTCGTTCGTGCAACAATGGTGAGTGCACGAACGAAAGGGAGAACCGTGGGACGCTTCGGCCGGTGGTACGAACGGTGGAACACGACGCTGATCGAGAAGATGGGCCCGTCGCAGATCGGGGCCGGGCATGCCGAGGGCGTCGACGACCGCACGGTGGACCGCGGCTGCCCGATCTGCCACAGGCCGTTGTCGCTGCACCAGGTCATCCGTCCCGAGGGCCAGGTCCGCTCGTCGACGCTCGTCTGTCCGCGCGACTGACCGATCTGCGCGCAGGCGGAATTGCACGCGGCAACAGTGCGTTCGGCCTGAGGTGAAGCTCTTCGAAACCACCTCCTTCGGCGCCCTGCAGCTGTCGAACCGCATCGTCATGGCCCCGCTCACCCGCACCCGCGCCGGCGAGCACGGCATCCCGAACGACCTGCTCGTCGAGCACTACCGCAAGCGCGCGGGCCTCGGCATGATCATCACCGAGGGCACCTGGCCCGTGCAGGAAGGCCGCTCCTACCCCGGGCAGCCCGGCATCGAGACGGACGAGCAGATCGCCGGGTGGCGCCGCGTCGCCGACGCCGTGCACGCCGAGGGCGGCACGATCGTCATGCAGCTCATGCACGGCGGCCGCGTCTCGCACCCGTCGATCTCCGACACCCCGCGCATCGTCGCCCCCTCCGCGATCGCCGCCCCCGGTCAGACGCACCTGGCCGACGGCTCGAAGGCCGACATGCCGGTCCCCCACCAGCTGACCACCGACGAGGTCGCCCAGGCCGTGCAGGGCTTCGCCCAGGCCGCCCGCAACGCGATCGCCGCCGGGCTCGACGGTGTCGAGGTCCACGGCGCCAACGGCTACCTGGTCCACGAGTTCATGTCCCCGGTGTCGAACACCCGCACCGACCAGTACGGCGGCTCCCCCGAGAACCGTGCGCGCTTCGCGATCGAGGTCACCACGGCCGTCGCCGAGGCCGTCGGAGCGGACCGCACCGGCATCCGCCTGTCGCCGGAGCACGGCATCCAGGGCGTCATCGAGGACGACGCGGCCGACGTCCGCGCGACCTACACCGCCGTCGCCGAGGGCCTCGCCCCGCTGGGTCTGGCGTTCGTCGACGTCCTGCACGCCGAGCCGACCGGTGACCTGGTGCAGCACGTCCGTCGCACCGCCCGCGCCCCGTTCATCGTGAACTCGGGCTTCTCGTCCCTGACCACGCGCGACGAGGCCATCGCACTCGTCGACGCCGACCAGGCCGACGCCGTCGCCGTGGGTCGCATGGCGATCGCGAACCCCGACCTGGCACACCGCTGGGAGCGCGACACCGAGCTGAACGAGCCGCGCCCGCAGTTCTTCTACGGCGCGACGGCCGAGGGCTACACGGACTACCCGACCCTCGCCGAGGTGCGCGCGATGGCGTAGCACCCGACCCCCGGTCGGACGGGAGGCCCGTGGCGGATCCGCCACGGGCCTCCCGTCATGTCCGTGGCCGGTGCTCCGGCCGTGGCCGGGCCGCTACTGCGCGGCCGGCTCCTGCAGGCTCGGGCCGTCCTCGAGGAACACCGTCGGGTGGCCCGGCGTCGGCAGGTCGGGCTTCGTGTCCAGCTCGGCGTCCGCGGCGAGCGCACCGGTGTCGTCGCCGGTGGGCACCGGGTCGGTCGAAGGGGGCATCGCGAGGCTCCGTTCACGACGAGGGGCGTCCTGGCGCGCTGATGGTACCGCCGCCGGGCGCGCCGGCACCAGGCCGATCCGCCGAGCGCGGCTCGTGCGGCGGCTCGCGGCGACTCGTGGCGCCGAGTCTCGGCTCCGCGGACAGTCTGCGGGCCGGAACGCCCGGATGATGTCCGCCAGAGCGAGACTCGGCGCGCGCCGGTCCGGGGCGCGAACGGTGCGGACGGACACGCCCCCGGGAACGCCGAAGGCCCCGATGCGATGTGCATCGGGGCCTGCAGCGGTTCGGTGTCAGTCCGTCATCCTGAACTGACGGTACTGTGCGCTCGAAGGGACTCGAACCCCCAACCTTCTGATCCGTAGTCAGATGCTCTATCCATTGAGCTACGAGCGCATTGCTGCCGAAGCGGCCGTGGAAGACTCTACAACAGGTGCGGCCCGCAGCGCCAATCGTGCCGGGGTCGACGCCACGAACGGCGTGTCGCCCGGCTCGAGCGCGGTCAGACGATGGCGAGCTCCTCGCCGAACACCTCGGCCAGGAACGCCTCGAGCGCCTGCCACGAGCGACGGTCGGCCGTCGCCTGGTACTGCGCACCGTTCTCGGGCGCGTCGGTCTCCGGCACGGCGAACGCGTGCATCGCACCCGCGTACGTCACGACCTGCCAGTCCAGATCGGGCACGGCGCGCATCTCGTCCTGCCAGGCCTGGACGGCAGAGTCGGGCACGACGGGGTCGATCCCGCCGGTGAGCACGAGCAACTTGGCCCGGATCGCCGCGGCATCGGACGGGTCGTGGGCGATCAGGCCGCCGTGGAACGAGACCGCCCCGACCAGGTCCGCGCCGGTGCGGGTGAGCTCGAGCGCTGCGGACCCGCCGAAGCAGTACCCCATCACCACGACGCGGGAGTGGTCGACGTCGGGGTCGGCGCGCAGCCGGTCGAGCCCCGCCTGCACCCGGGCACGCATGAGCGGCAGGTCCTGGTAGTACGAACCGGCGACCTCGGCGGCGGTGTCGTCGCCCGGACGGACGCCCTCGCCGTAGACGTCGGCGCCGAAGGCCACGTACCCCAGGCGCGCGAGCATCGTCACGCGGGCCTCGACGTGCTCGTTCACCCCGTGCCAGTCGTGGATCACGAGCACGCCGGGGCGGGGCCCGGACACGGCGTGGTCCTTCGCCAGCACCCCGAGCAGCGCCGTGCCCTCGTGGTCGTAGCGGACGGGCTCGACACGGATGTCGGCTCCGGCGGGTTCGGGAACGGTCTGCAGGACGTCGTCGATCGTGGTCATGTCCCGGACGCTACGCCCGCTGCCCCGGACGGTGCCGGGACGGCGGGCGGCGCGGGTGCGGAGCCGTTCAGCAGTCGATGTTGTCCCAGCCGTCGGGCCCCTCGGACCCGGCGGGGTAGTCGTCCAGGTCGACCTTGCCGGCCCGCCAGGCGGTCAGGAACGGCTCGACGACCTTCCAGCCCTGCACGGCGCTGTCGCCGCGGACCGACAGCGTCGCGTCGCCCTCGAGCACCCCGGCCAGGACCTCGCCGTAGGCGCTGAGCCGACCGGGGTTGAACGTGGTCTCGAGCACGGTGTGGTCGATCGTGTACGGGTCGCCCGGGCCGTTGACGTTGAGCTCGAGGTCCATCTTGTCCGGCGCGATCCAGATCCGCAGCCGGTCGGGGCGCTGCACGCCGGTCAGCCCGTCGGGCACGTGCGGGGAGTCCTTGAAGGTCACGACGATCTCGCGGCGCTGGGCACCGAGGGCCTTGCCGGACCGCAGCGTGAACGGCACGCCCGCCCAGCGCCAGTTCGCGATCTCCAGCCGGATCTGCGCGAGGGTCTCGGTGCCGATCGACGGGTCGACCCCGTCCTCGTCGACGTAGGACGGCATCGAGCGGTCACCCACGGTGCCGGCTGTGTACCGCGCGCGACGACCCGCGGTGAGCGGGTCGCCGCCCCACGGCCGGACGGCGCGCAGCACGAGTTCCTTCTGCGTGCGCAGGTCGTCGGCGTCGATCGACGCGGGTGCCTCCATCGCGACGACGGCCATCACCTGCAGCAGGTGGCTCTGGATCATGTCGACCAGGGCACCGGCCTTGTCGTAGTAGCGTGCGCGACCCTCGAGCCCCAGGGTCTCGTCGTAGACGATGTCGACGCGCTCGACGTGGGTGGACGACAGCAGCGGCTCGATGATGCGGTTCGCGAAGCGCAGCCCGAGCAGGTTCAGCACCGTCGAGCGGCCCAGGAAGTGGTCGACGCGGTGGATGCGCTCCTCGGGCAGGAACGAGTGCAGCAGGTCGTTGAGGTGTTCGGCGCTGGCGGCATCGGTGCCGAAGGGCTTCTCGAGCGCGAGACGGATGCCGGCGGGCAGGTCGAGGTCGGCCAGGACGGCGCAGCTCTTCTCGGTGACGGCGGGCGGCAGGGCGAAGTACACGGCCGGGTCGTGGTGGCAGTCGGCGAGCAGGGTCTTCAGGTCGTCGGCGCTGGTGACGTCGGCCTTGCGGTAGCTCGAGGCGTCGACGACGTCCTGCAGGCGCTTCGACAGCGGCTTCGACCCCGAGGCGCCCTCGTCCTCCTCGTTCTTCGACGCCTGTGCGTTCTCGAACGCGTCGTGCACCAGCTGCTTCCAGTCGTCGGCCGCGATGTCCTCGACCCCGGCTCCGACGAGCTGCACGTCCCAGTCCTCCTTCACCTCCAGCAGCGTCGCGAGGCCCGGCAGCAGCAGGCGCTTGGACAGGTCGCCACTGGCACCGAGGATGAGGAGGGTGGTCTGGAGGCTCGACATGTCCCAGACCGTACCCACCGGTTCCGGTGCACGGACGGGTGGTTCCAATACTGTGGGCACCGTGACGGCGCACCGCGGGCGTCGGGACGCGAGGGAGCACCATGGCGACTGAGGACACCGGACGACGACTGCGTGTGGTCGTCGTCGGCACGGGCATGATCGCGGCGGTGCACGTGCGCGCCGCGAAGGCCGCCGGGGCCGAGGTGCTCGGGGTCCTCGGCCGGAACCCCGATCGCTCCGCGCAGGTCGCCGCCCAGCTCGACGTGCCCCGCGGGTACGCCGACCTGGACCAGGTGATCGCCGACGCACCCGACGTGGTGCACGTCTGCACGCCGAACGACCAGCACCACCCCCAGGCCCTCGCCGTCATCCGCGCCGGCATCAACGTCGTGTGCGAGAAGCCGCTCGCGGTGTCGAGCGCGCAGGCCGCCGAGCTCGAGCGGGCCGCGGCGGACGCCGGCGTCGTCGCGACGGTGCCGTTCGTCTACCGCTTCCACCCGATGGTGCGCGAGGTCCGGTCGCGGATCACCGACGGCGACCTGGGCCGGGTGCTCGCGGTGCACGGCCACTACCTGCAGGACTGGATGCTCGACGAGGACTCGTCCTCGTGGCGGGTCGACGCCGGCGCCGGCGGGCTGTCCCGCGCGTTCGCTGACATCGGTTCGCACTGGTGCGACCTGGCCGAGTTCGTCACGGGCGAGCGCTTCGCGAGCGTCAGCGCCACCACGGACATCGTCTACCCGACCCGGCCGGCCGCCTCCGGCCCGTCGTTCTCGGGCTCGCCCGACCCGGACCCGATCGCCGACGCCGGCACCCGCGACGAGGTCACGACCGAGGACACCGCCGTCGCCACGTTCCGCACCGAGACCGGCCGGATCGGCAACGTCGTCGTCTCGCAGGTCGCCGCCGGACGGAAGAACCGGCTGTGGTTCGAGGTCGACGGCACACGCGGTTCGGCCGCCTTCGACCAGGAGCAGCCCGAGTCGGCCTGGTTCGGCAACGAGACCGGCGCCCAGATCGTGGTGCGGGACCCGTCGCAGGGCTCCCCCGACCAGCGGCGTCTGGCGACCGTGCCGGCCGGGCACCCGCAGGGCTACCTCGACGCCTTCGCCGCCTTCGTCGCGGACACTTACACCGCCGTCCGCACCGGGGTGGTCCCCGACGGTCTGCCGACCTTCGCCGACGGCGCCCGGTCAGCGCGCATCATCGACGCCGTCGTGGCGAGCGCGCGCTCGCGCGCGTGGGAGGACGTCGGCTGAGCCGACGGGTCGGACTGGAGGCCCGGCTGCCGTGACCGACGTCGGTCACGGCAGCCGGGCCTCCAGTCCGGTCATGTGAACAGCGCGTGACGTTCGCCGGGACCCCCTGGCGGGTTGTCTGTGGATCCTCGTAGGTTCGTTGCCGATGAACACGAAACCGACCTCCCGACGACGCGGCATCGCCGCCGGCGCCGCCCTGGCCACCGCTGGTGTCCTCGTCGCCCTGTCCCTGCCCACTGCCGCCGTCGCAGCCGACGGTGACACGACGATCGACATCTACGACGTCAACGACTTCCACGGACGCATCGCGCAGTCCCTGAGCAGCCCGACCCCGCGCGCCGGTGACGCCGCCGGTGCCGCGGTGCTCGCCGGAGCACTCGACGAGCTGCGCGGGCCCGACCCCTCGACGTCGGCGTTCGTGAGCGCCGGGGACAACATCGGCGCCTCGACCTTCGAGTCCTTCGTGCAGCAGGACCAGCCGACGATCGACGTGCTCAACCAGATGGACCTGTCCGTCAGCGCGATCGGCAACCACGAGCTCGACGGTGGCCGCGCCGACCTGCAGGACCGCGTGATCGGGCCCGAGGGGGCGCGCAACGCGAAGTGGGACTACGTCTCCGCGAACATCCTCGACCGGGCGACCGGCGAGCCCGCGTTCCAGCCGTACTCGATCCAGCAGATCAGCGGCAAGCGCATCGGGTTCATCGGCGCGACCGTCGACCTGACCGGGCTCGTCAGCCCAGCCGGCATCTCCACGTTGCAGATGGCCGACATCACCTCGTCGGTGAATGCGGTCGCCGACGAGCTCACCGACGGCAACGAGGCCAACGGCGAAGCCGACGCGCTCGTGCTCCTGGTCCACGACGGCGCGGACACCGCTGCGGCGAGCGACCTCGACAACGGGTCGGCGTTCGCGAAGGCGGTGCACGGGGTCACCCCGAAGGTGTCCGCGATCCTGTCCGGACACACGCACCAGACCTACGTGCACAACGTCGTGCCCGACGGTGGCACGGTCCCCCGCCCGGTGATCCAGACCGGGTCGTACGGCTTCAACCTGGGCCACCTGCGCATGACGGTCGCGGCCGACGGCTCCGTCGCCGCGACGGTCGAGAACCTCAGCCTGGTCGACGGCACGTACGCACCGGACGCTGCCGTCGCCGCGACCGTGACGAGCGCCGTCGCCGCCGCCGAGGTCCGCGGGGCCGAGGTCATCGGGAAGACCGACGTCGACATGCGCCGCGCGGTGCAGACCGACGGCAGCGAGAACCGCGGGGGCGAGTCCACGCTCGGCAACTTCGTCGCCGAGGTCCAGCGCAGCGCCACCCAGGACCGTCAGGGCGCCCAGATCGCGTTCATGAACCCGGGCGGTCTGCGTGCCGACCTGGCCGGCGGCGACGTGACCTACAAGGAAGCGGCCGTCGTCCAGCCGTTCGCGAACACCCTGGTCGTGCTCGACCTGACCGGGGCGCAGGTGAAGCAGGCGCTCGAGCAGCAGTGGCAGCCCGCCGCCGCCAGCCGGCCGTTCCTGAAGCTCGGCGTGTCGAAGGGCTTCTCGTACGCCTACGACCCGACCGCCGCGGCCGGGTCACGCATCACCTCGATGACGCTCGACGGCACCCCGATCGACCCCGCGACGACGTACAAGGTCACGGTGAACTCGTTCCTGGCGTCGGGTGGCGACAACTTCACCGCGTTCGCCGGTGCCGCGGCCAAGCAGGACAGCGGCACGGTCGACCTCGAGGCGCAGGTGCAGTACTTCCGGACGAACCCCAGTGTCACCGTGGCCGACGACCAGCGTTCGGTGGGCGTCCAGATCACCCCGACGCCCGAGGGCGGTTTCCAGCCGGGCGACCCGATCGCCATGGAGCTGTCGTCGCTGGTCTTCAGCAGCGCGGCCGACCAGCCGACCACGGTGTCCGTCAGCGCTGGTGACCAGGTGCTCGCCACGGCGGACATCGACCCGACGGTCGTCGACACCACGGACGAGCAGGGCCGGGCATCGCTCCAGTTCACCGTGCCGACCGGCACCGACGCTCCGGCAGCCCGTGCGGCGGAGACCACGTTCGCCGCGCTGGCCGCCACCACGGACGCACCCCTGGTCGTGACCGTCGGTTCGACGCGCATCGTGCTCCCCGTGACGGTGCCCCTCGCTGCGGCCGTCGCCCCGGGCACCGACCCGACCGACCCGGGCAACCCGGGCGACCCGGGTACCGACCCAGGCACGGGCCCCGTCGCCGGTGGCGGTGCTGATGCGGGCAGCGGTGGCGTCGTCGGTGCCGGCACGGGTGGCACCGCCGTGCGCGGCTCGGGCGGCCTGGCCTACACGGGCACTGAGCTCGCCGCCCCGGCCCTGGTCGCCGGGCTGCTGCTGCTCGCCGGCATCACGGCGATGGTCGTCGCACGACGGCGGCGCACACGAATCTGACCGCACGTCGCCGGACGCCCCCGTCCACTCGCGACACCGTGGGAGGCCACGATGTCCGGGTGCGGCGGGGGCGTCCTGCGTCCGGGTGGGTTCGGCCGTCCGCTCCGGGCGTATCCGGTCCGCACCGATCCCTGTCGTTCTCCGGGTCCGACGGGTAAT
Source organism: Microbacterium sp. M1A1_1b (assembly GCF_053345565.1). Taxonomy (NCBI): domain Bacteria; kingdom Bacillati; phylum Actinomycetota; class Actinomycetes; order Micrococcales; family Microbacteriaceae; genus Microbacterium; species Microbacterium sp. M1A1_1b. The sequence goes on along the minus strand of NZ_JBKFAJ010000002.1, from coordinate 259,366 downwards.
CTCGGCCCTGTCGCCCCCGCGACGCGCCACGCTGGGTCGCCTCTCTTCGCGAGCGGTGGTTCCGTTTCGCGTGACTCCGTGGCGCGGGTGTCCTCCGTCTCCAGGGAAACGACGGAGGGCACCCATCCCTGGGGCTCAGCCGCGCGCCTTCGCGCCGCGCGTCGCCGCCCGCTGTTCGCCGCTCGCTGTTCGCCACTCGCGGTGACCGGTCACAACACCCCGCGCGCCACCCGCCGACCGGTCACCATCCGTCGCCTGCGGCAACGCCAACCGACGACCCGCGACCACTCGGCGAACGCGAGCGGGGAGTCGTGACCAGCCAGACGGGGCGACAGCGACGGCGACAGCGACAGCGGCGACGACCACCGGACTGGAGGCGGTGCGAACGAACCGAACCGCGCCTCCCGTCCGGCCCGCGACCGGTCACGACACCCCGCGCACCACCCGCCGACCGGTCACCATCCGTCGCCTGCGGCAACGCCAACCGACGACCCGCGACCACTCGGCGAACGCGAGCGGGGAGTCGTGACCAGCCGGACGGTGCGACGGCGCCCGCGGCTACCGGAAGAGCTGCTCGCCGATGTACGAACCTGCGCGGGGCGCCGGCGGCACCGCGAACACCGCGGACCCGATGTGCGCGATGTACTCGTTGAGCCGGTCGACCGCGCCGAGGCGCCGCTGGATCCGGGTGAAGTGGTCCGGGTCGGTCATGTACGCCGCGAAGAACAGCCCCGCGTCGAGCTGCCCGTACTGGTTCAGCCCGTCGGTGTAGTTGTAGCCGCGCCGCAGGATCTTCACCCCGCCGTTGTTCTCGTGCGCTGCCAGGGCCACGTGCGAGCGGGCGTCGATGGCGGTGTCGCCGTCCGACGCCGACCCGGAACCCGTCGCCGCGCGAGCGTGGAAGTCCGGCGTCGTGTGCTCCGTCCCGCCGGACAGCGGCGCGCCCTCGACCTTCGTCCGGCCGAACACCCGCTGCTGGTCGCTCACGACGTCGGCGTCCCAGATCTCGATGTTCATCTGGATCTTCCGCACGACCTGGTACGTCCCGCCGGCCATCCACCCGGCGGAGTCGTCGAGCCACACGAAGCGGTCGTACTCGTCGTCGGTGGTGATGTTGCGGGTGCCGTCCTTGAAGCCCATCAGGTTGCGCGGGGTCGTCTGCGACGGCCCGGCCGAGGCACGCCCGAACCCGAGCACGGTCCAGCGCACGGTCGCGGTGCCGCGCGCGATCCGGGCCAGGTCGCGCACGGCGTGGTACGCCACCTGCGGGTCGTCCGCGCACGCCTGCAGGGACAGGTCCCCGCCGGTCAGGCCGTCCTGCAGCCGGTCGCTCGGCAGTGCGGGGATGTCCTGCAGCTGCGCCGGTCGGTGCGCGGCCAGCCCGAACCGGTCGTCGAACACGCCCGGGCCGAGTCCGACCGTGACGGTGAGCGACGCCGGGCCGAGGTCGAGCGCCTCGCCGGTGTCCGCGCCGACGCCGTTGCCGTGCGCCGGCTCGACGGACCCGACGGTCTTGCCGGCCTGCAGCTGTGCGATCGAGGCCGACCAGCGCGCGAGCAGCACCTGCAGGTCGGTCGTGGCCGAGGTCGACAGGTCGAACGTCATGAACACGCAGTAGCGCTGCGGGTCGGTGCGGATGCCGCCCTGGGGCTGGCGGGCAGCGGTGGCGTAGAAGGGGTGGCTCAGCGACAGGTCGATCGACTCGTCGCCGTTCGACGCCGCGCTGAACGGGTTGACGCCCGTGGCCGCGGTCGCACCCGCGACACCGGCGACCGCGCCGACACCGGCCCCGGCTGCCGCGAGTCCGGCACCGAGCAGTCCCCGCCGCGAGAACTCGCTCACGCGGTGGCGACCTTCTCGGCCAGGCGGGACAGCGGGTCCTGCAGTGCCTGCACGCGCTGCGAGATCGCGTTCGCATGCTCGGACTTGGTGGCGTCGGTCCAGCTGTCGAAGCCGCCCAGGTCGCTGGCGTTCCGGAAGCCGTCCATCATCGTGTTCGTCTGGTCGAACTGGGTGCTGATCTGCTTGGTCAGGGTCGGGTCGAGCTTGGTGAGCCCCGGCTTCAGGTACGCGAAGGCCTGGCGGGCGCCCTCGACGTTCGCGGCGAGGTCGACCAGGTCGATGTGGCTGTAGGCCTCTTCCTCGCCGGAGATCTTGTTCGACTGCACCTCTTCGAGCAGGCCGGCGGCGCCGTTCGCCAGGTCCTCGGGCTGGTAGTCGAGCGTCGGGACGAGCTTCGCGAGCAGCTGCACGTTGGTGGCCAGCTCGGACGCGGTCTTCTTCGTGTCGTCCGTGATCGCACCGCTGGCGAACAGGTCGCGCTCGACGGCGTGGAAGCCGCTCCACCCGACGGCGGGGTCGAGGTTCGACGCGCGCATGTCGATCAGGTAGTCGAGGTTGCCGGCGTTGTCGGTGGCCTTGTAGCCCTTCTTGACGAAGCCGTCGACGTCGCTCTCGACGTGCTCGTAGTACGGGCGGGCGTCGGCGTAGTCCTTCTTGGCCGCGTCCAGGTTGCCCGCCGCCACGTCCTTCTGCAGCTGCTCGACCGCGGTGACCATGTCGGTGACCTGGCCGTCGACGTACGTCGCGTAGCCCTTCGCCCCCTGCTTCAGGAGCGAGGCCGCGCTGCTGTTCGCGGTCGAGGCGACCTTGCCGGTGACCGTGAAGTCGGTCATCTCGGTGTCGGCGCCGGGGCAGTACACCTGGTACTTCCCGCCGCCCAGCGTGCTGGTGAACGAGACCGCGGCCAGGCCGGGCGCCAGGTTCTCCTTCTCGCCGAAGATCCGCTGGTCCTGCAGCAGCTCGACCTCGGTGATCGCGGTCGAGGACTCGTTCTTCACCGTGAAGGTGACCGGGCCGGCAGGGACCTTCGTGGTCGACACGGCGCACTTGTCCGAGCCGTCGTTCGTCAGGGTGATCGACACGCGCGACACCCCGCCCGAGGTCGAGGCGTCGTCCGTCGCCGAGGACGGGTTCGCGGCACAGCCGGTCAGGGCCAGCGCGGTCACGACGCCGAGTGCGCCCAGGATGGTGAGGGGTCGGACGGTTCGCTCAACGAACGGCATGGGCGGTGCTCCTTGTCGGGTCCCCGGCGGGTGGTCCGCGGGCGGGGACGGGTACGGGGTCGTGGTGCGCGGGTGCCGTCAGACGACGACGGTCACGCAGGGCGAGGGCGAGCTGGGCTGCTGCGGCGGTGCCCAGGGCGATCGGCAGCCAGGCGCTCCAGAGCGCGAGTTCGGCGGAACGCGTGGCGGCGGCCGAGACGGCCGTGGCCGTGCGCTGCACGCGCGCGTCCGGCACGGCGAAGGCGGTGCGGTCGATCGACGTGGTGCGTGCGGACGGGAGGCCCCCACCACGCAGCGTCAGCACCGAGCGTTGGGTGCTGGTCGCGTCCAGGACACCGCCACCGGCGGTCCACAGGGTGGTCGTCGTCGAGACCGACCAGCCGGCCCGGAACGGGCCGGGGTTCGTCGAGGGTGAGATGCCGACGGGCACGCGGCCGAAGATCCCGACCAGGTCGTCGAGCGTCAGCGAGGCGGGCTGGCCGCCGGCACCGTCGTCGGTGGTCGTGCGCCACCGGTCGGCGGTGATCCCAGCGCGGGTGACGGTGCGGTGGGTCGATGCCGGGAAGTCGACCCGGGCCTCCCGGCCGTTGCCGCGGGTGCGCAGGACCGCAGCCTGCCCGTGGACCTCGGCCGACACCGAGGTCTGGTCCCCGGTGGCCGGCACGGTCGACGGCACGTGCACGCCGCCGGTCGGGACGGCGAGCGCCAGCACGGCAGCGGCGACGGCGAGGACGGCTGCGACGCTCCCGCGGACCACGGGCACCCGGGCGGGGGCCGGTCGCCAGGCGCGCGGCCACAGCGAGATGGCCAGGACGGGGACGACGTACAGGACCCAGCCGAGGACCTCGATCACGCGGGGGTCCGGTGGGATGCCGAGCACGCCGGTGACCAGGGCGCCCTGCACCGAGCCGTTCGGGGCGAGCCAGCTCAGGTCGACGGTGCGCTGCTGGCCGATGACGATCCAGCCGGCCTCGTGCGCACGGCGCAGGACGGTCAGCACCAGCCCGCCGGCGACGAAGACCAGGAAGACGCCCGTGCCGGTGAAGAACTTCGCCAGGTTCATCCGGACGCCACCGGTGTAGATGCCGTAGCCGACGGCGACCGCTCCGGCGATGCCGACGACGGCGCCGAGCGCTGCCAGTCCGGTGTCGCTGGACGCCTGGAAGGTGGCGAGCAGGAACACCGAGGTCTCGAAGCCCTCCTTGAGGACGGCGAGGAAGGCCATGCCCGCCAGGGCCCAGGCCGTGCCGCGGCCGAGCGCCTCGGTCGCACTCGCCTCGAGCTCCTTCGTCAGGTGCCGCGCGTGCGTGCGCATCCAGACGATCATCCCGGTGACGAAGACGACGGCGACGATGCCGATGACCGCCTCCATCCCCTCTTGCTGGGCCTGGGGCAGCGCCTGCTCGACGGCCTGCAGCCCGAAGCCGACGGCGATGCTCAGTGCGACGGCGATGCCGACTCCGAGCCACATCGGCGCCAGGGGCACGCGGTTGCGACGCAGGAACGCGGCGATGATGCCGACGATGAGCGTGGCTTCGAGGCCTTCGCGGAGGCCGATGACGAGGGTGGCAAGCATGACGTAGGCAAGGCTAGCCTTACTTCTGGCTTCCCGTCGACCCGGTCGGCGTGGGGTTTGATGGTTCTCATGAACCTGCTCTCGGCGGACGGACTCGCCGCCGTCACGAACGTGCTCGACCTGGCCGGGGTGTTCGCGTCCGCGCTGCTGGGCGGCGCCGTGGCCCGGTCGATGGGACTGGACCTGTTCGGGTTCGTGGTCGTCGGGTTCGTCTCCGGCCTGGGCGGCGGCATGCTCCGCGACGTCCTGCTGCAGAACGGGCCGCCCGTCGCCCTGACCGACCCGCTGTACGTGCCGGTCGCCGTCGCCGGAGCGCTGGTCGCGTTCTTCGTGTCGTTCTCCGAACGCGGCTGGGACCGCCTGTTCACGTTCCTCGACGCCGCCGTCATCGGGTTCTGGGCCGTGGTTGGCGTGCAGCGCACCGTCGACGCCGGGCTCGAGTGGCCGGCCGCGATCATCATGGGCACCATCACGGCCGTCGGCGGTGGGGTCGGCCGCGACCTGCTGCTGCGCCGCGTGCCGGCCGTGTTCGGCGGCAATGCGCTGTACGCCTCGGTCGCGGTCGCCGCCTCGACGGTGATGGTCATCGCCTCGGCGCTCGGGTCCCCCACGATCGGCATCGTCGCCGCGGTCGTGCTGTCCCTGGTGCTGCGCTGGGGTGCTGTGCGCTGGGGGTGGGGCCTGCCGAACGGGCGCGACTGGCAGCCGCAGTCGACCCTGGCATCGCTGCTGCGCCGGGGCCGCGGGCTGCGGCCCGATGCCGTGCGGCTGCTGCGCCGAGGTCGCGGACCGCGGCCCGATGCCGTGCGGCTGCTCCGCCGACCCGGGCGTCGACGCGGCCCGGGCAGCGTGCACACCGACGACGACCACTGACGCGCCCGGGCGGTGTCCCGTTCGCGTCGCGGACCTTCCACGCGCCCGGCCCGACGCCTATCATCGAGACCGCCGGGTATCGAGATGCCCGGCGTACCTCATCCCGACGTCGCCCTTCGTGCACGGCGTGTTGCGAGCACCAGGGCCCGGGACGACACCGACGCGACCCGAATGCGGCGGTACCGGCCGGAACGACACGGGGTGTGCAGCCACTGGGGGCTCCACCGCACCGCGCGTGGTCAGACGCGCGGCGCGGCAGGTTCCCGGTGGCGCACCGCAACCACCAGGATGACGGGGCACCCCCATCACCACGCCTGTCCCACGGCTCGGCCACCGTGTCAGGGACACCCATCTGAAGCAGGACCAGATGCGCGACGCCGACTCCCCGGACGACACCCCGCCGACCGGGCCCACCTCGACCGGGCCGGCCGCGACCGGGCCCACCTCGACCGGCCCGACCTCGACCAGGACGCCGCGGGCCGAGGTCCGGGAACGTCTGCTCGCCGCCGGTGCCGCGACCTTCGCCGAGCTGGGCGTGCACGAGGCCCGGCTGGACGACGTGGCCGCCCGGGCCGGCTTCAGCAAGGGCGCCGTCTACTCGAACTTCTCGTCGAAGGAGGACCTGGTCGCGCAGGTCATGCAGCGTGCGACCAACCTGGTGCTCGGCGCACTCGACGACCTGGTCGACCCCGACGTCACCGCGACCGACATCGGCGACGTCGTGCGCACGGCCTTCGGTCGGCACGACCAGCGCGAACAGTTCGCGCTGCTGTCCGAGTTCCGCGGCTACGCGACGCGCCACCCGGAGTTCATGCCCGAGTTCGTCCGGCAGCGCCGCGTCCTGCAGGACGGCGTCGAGCGACTCGTCAGCCTGTGGTTCGGCGCGCATCCCGAGGTGGACCCCGGGATGCCGCTCGACGTCCTCTCGCAGGCGCTGATCGCGACGAACGTCGGTCTGGTGTTCGACACCCCCGCGCTCGACGCGGTCGATCCCGGCGAGGTCGTGGCAGCCCTCGTCGAAGCCGTCATCCGCCGGCGCTGACGCTGCCGCGAACCGCGCACGGTGCTGCGTGCGCGAACCTCGCACGGCGCTCCGTGCGCGAACCTCGCACGGCGCTCCGTGCGAGGTTGACCGCCCCGTGCAGGCGATCAGCCTCGCACCGAGCCACCACGTGCGCACGGGGACGCAACCTCGCACCGTGCGCACCACGACAGCACGCCGCCAACCTCGCACCGTGCGCACCGCGGACCACGGACCGCGGACCGCGCTACGACTGGGCCGTCCGGCGCCGCCGCCCCTCGTGCGACCAGGCCGACGAGGGCGTCAGGCTCGGCGGCAGCAGGCGCGACCGCACGCGCGCCGGCAGGGTGACGGACGCGTCCAGGGCGACCCGCGCCGTGCGGAGGACCGCGACCAACCGATCGCCGTCGACGGAACCGGCGGCGGCGTAGCGCTCCTGGTCGATCGCGTCGACGACCGTCTCCAGGTGGCCGACCACCTCTGTCGGCACCGTCGTCCGGAGCCGACCGAGCACCGCCCGCGCCGTCCGGGCGACCGCGGCGGCGTCATCGGGCGGAGCGAGTCCGGGCGCGTACCCGTGGTCGGCGACGTCGTCGAGCAGTTCGCGCCACGCGGTGACCGCCGGGGAACGCCCGGAGGCCACCTCGCTCAGTCGCACGCGACGGCGGACACCACGGACGAACGCCGGGGCGACGAGCACGGCCAGGGCGATGAGGATCCCGACGAGCAGCCCCCACGGGCCGTTGCCCCCGCCGGTGGACGTGGCGGCGCCGGCCTCGGCCGAGGCGCTCGGGGTCGGCGTGGCCGTCGTGGACGGTGTGGCCTGGTCGGGCGCGGGCAGCGGCGTCTCGGGGGCGGCAGCGGTGGGCGTCGCCGTCGGCTGCGGATCGGCGGTGGCGGCCGCGTCCGAGTCGGGCGTCGGCTCGAACGCGACCCACCCGGCACCCTTGATGTACAGCTCGGGCCACGAGTGCAGCTGCCGGTTGGACACCGTGTACTCGCCGTCCTGGGCGGTGCCGCCGGCACGGTAGCCGACCGCGATCCGCGAGGGGATGCCGAGCGACCGGGCCATCACCGCCATGGCGGACGAGAAGTGCACGCAGTACCCCTGGCGTACCTGCAGGAACTTCGCGACCACGTCCATGCTGTCGCCGTCGTACCCCTGCTCGACGGGCGCGGTCTCGGAGTAGGTGAACAGGTCGCTGCGGAACCACTGCTCCAGCGCTCGGGCCTGTTCGTACTGCGTCGCCGCCCCACCGGCGACCCGCGTAGCGGCCGCGGAGATGCTCTTCGGCAGGTCCTTCGGCAGCTGTCGGTCGGTGCGGAGCTCCGCGGTCGAGGGCGTCTGGTAGCCGCGACCCTCGAAGCTGCCGAGCCGCCCGGACGCGTCGACCGCGTCCAGGTAGGCGTTGGCGAAGGTGGACGACCCGTACACCTGGTAGGTGGCGCCGCGACGGGTGGCCGGTCCCGTCGACCGCACCGTGCTCGAGTCCCCCATCCACCGCCACTGGTCCAGCTCGAGGTTCGTGGACTGCGACTGGATCGACACGGCGCCCGCGGGCACCGGCAGGTAGTTGCTCGACAGCCCGGTGATGCGGACGGTCACGTCGCCCCGACTGGCCAGCCGTGGGTTGACGCCGACGGCGTACCGCGGCTGGTCGGCAGTCGGGGCGTTGCTGACGTCCGTGACCGTCGGCACCCAGTCACCGGACCCGAAGTCGTCGAGGTCGGCGAGCTTGAGGTACTCCGGCTGCCCGTCCGAGGTGCGGTAGCGGAACACCTCGAGTTCGTTGGGTCGCCGCAGGTCCTGCCCGAGGTTCAGCAGCGTGCCGGGGCGTCCGGGCTGGATGGGCGACTGGATCGCTCCCGTGACGCCCGACAACCAGCTCGCGTTCAACGGCACGATCGACGGCAGCCCGACGGCGACCACCAGGGCGATCGCACCGACCACCGTCGCGGGCAGTGCGCGTTGCACGGGCCGGACCGACAACCACAGCAGCGCCAGGAACGCCAGGCCGGTCGCGACCACGAGCCCGGTGCTCGCCGGGGTCCCGGTGACGACACCGGGGACGATGAGGATGACGAGCGCGGGTGCCGCGGCGAGCGCTGCCGCCGGCGCGACGGTCGCCAGGAAGATCGACGCCGCGGCCACCCACGCGATCGCGACGGTCACGACCAGGCGGATGGCATCCGTCTGCGGCAGCGGGGCGGGGTTCAACCGGATGGCGGCGATGGTCTGGCCGAGTGCGCCGTTGCCGTCGATCCACCCGAGCGGCTGGATGTCGTTCACGAGCGCCGCGGCGCACGAGCAGGCGATGAGCGTCGCGACGAGGGCGACGAAGCGGACGCCGGGCGGTCGTCGGCGCACCGTCAGGACGACGCCGACCAGCACGACCACGATCGCGACCGCCGAGGTCCACCACGCGACGCCCTGCACGAGCGGCCGGAACGCCAGCGCGGCGATGAGCACGGGGACCGGGGCGAGGGCGACGACCCAGGGCGAGGGGCCGCGGACCACGTCGTCACGTTCGAGGATCTCGCGGACGTCGGTGCGGCGCTCCCCCGCGGTCGCGGTCGTCATCGCACGGCTCCGGTCCCGGCGACGGGGACGACGAGGGTGCGCCATCCGCCACGGTCGAGGATGCCCCGCACCACCGGGTCCGGCGGCACGATGGTCGCCAGGATGCCCCGGCTGGACCCGCTGGTCGAGGAGACGAGTTCGGCGGCCTGCTCGGCGGTGCAGTGCCCGGTCACGACGGCGGTCATGCCGTGCACGTCGCGACCGCGGACCTCGGGCAGGACGGCGGTCACTGCGCGCGCGTCGCTGCGGACGTGCACGTCGGCCAGCCCGACCAGCACGTCGGTCAGTCCGCCCGCGTCGCCGGTGTGCCGGGTCGCTCCGCCCACGTCGTCGGTGACGAGCACCACGCGCGAGGTCCGTGCTGCCAGCGCCCTGGCCACGCTGGCGGCGACGACCACCGCGTGCTCGAAGGCCGCGTCGCCGCCCAGGTCGCTGAGTTCGGCCAGGTCGTCCCGCCCGAGCTGCTGGTACGACTCGCGGCGCAGGTCGAGCGCGATCACCGCTTCGGGGGGTTGCGCCTGGGTGGTCTGCCGGACGTGCAGTTCGCCGCGCCGGGCACTCTGCGCCCAGTGCACCCGACGGATCGGGTCGCCCGGTCGGTAGGGCCGGAGTTCGCTGTCGTCGGCGGACCCGCCCTGCCCGACGCGACCTTCGTCGGCGGAGACCGCACCGGCCAGTGCGCCGGTGTCCATCGCCGACAACGGGGTCGACGACGGGACGACGACGACCTCTTCCGGGATCACGACCGGTCGGTCGATGCGGAGCAGGCCGAAGGGGTCCTCGACACGGATGGTCACGGGGCCGATCGTGGTGCGGCCGCGGTGCATCGCCAGGGCCTCGACGTCGAACACGGCGGGCGGCAGGTTCGGCCCGACCTCGACGTACGCCTGTGCGTCGCTCACGCTGGCGAAGGCGTCGTCGAGCTGTTCGCGCACCAGCAACGTCGATCGAGGTCCGAGCGCCAGGGTCGTGCCCCGCAGGGTGATCCGCTCGCGGTAGACCTCGCCGACCTGCACCATCGCGCGGGGCGCCACCCGTGATCCGCGCAGGGGCGCGGCGACCAGGAACGCCATCGCGAACCCGAGCACCACGAGCACGAGCAGCAGCAGCCCGGCCGACACGGCGACGCTCGTCGTGGCGACGAGTCCGCCGCACACCAGGCCGACGCCGACGGCGATGACCGTCCAGCCGCGCGCGGTCGGCCGTGGGAACGGCGTCCGACGCAGCATCGCGGTTCCCCGGCGGGTCAGCCGCGCCAGCGTCGAGCGGGCAGCACCCGCACGACGCAACAACGGCAGGCGCACCGGTGACCCGGACATCAGGAGCGCACGGGCGCCGCGGTGAACGGCACAGCGGTCTCGGCGACGACGCGCACGACGATCTCGCGTGCGGTGTCCTCGGCCGAACCACCCAGACCACGGGCAACGGGGACCAGGCGGTGCGCCAGCACGATCGGCGCCAGCTCGGCGACGTCGTCCGGGGTGACGAACGGGCGCCCCAGCAGTGCAGCGTGCGCGCGCGTGGCCTGCGCCAGGTGCAGCGTGGCACGGGGGCTCGCGCCGAGCACCAGGTCGGGGTGCGAGCGGGTGGCGCGGACGATCGCGATGACGTACGCCTCGACGTCGGGGGCGATGTGCACCTGCCGGACGGCCTGCATCATGCCCCGCAGCGACTGCACGTCGACCACGGGTCGGACCGACTCGAGCGGGTCGCGGCTGCCGCGCGCGGTGAGCATGCGCCGCTCTGCCTCGACGCTGGGGTACCCCATCGCGATGCGCGCCATGAACCGGTCGCGCTGGGCCTCGGGCAGCGGGTACGTGCCCTCCATGTCGACCGGGTTCTGCGTCGCGACGATCATGAACGGCGACTCGAGCGGCCGGGTGACACCGTCGACCGTGACCTGCGACTCGGCCATGGCCTCGAGCAGCGCGGACTGGGTCTTCGGGCTGGTCCGGTTGATCTCGTCGCCGATGACGACGTTCGCGAAGACCGGACCGGGCGAGAACCGGAAGGTGCCCGAGGACTGGTCGAAGATGTTCACACCGGTGACGTCGGACGGCAGCATGTCCGAGGTGAACTGGATGCGGTTCACCGATCCGCCGACGGACGCGCCGAGGGCCTTCGCCAGCACGGTCTTGCCGACGCCGGGCACGTCCTCGACGAGCAGGTGTCCCTCGGCGAGCATGACCGTCAGCGCCGTGCGGATGGCGTCGGTCTTGCCGTCCACCACCGTCGCGACTGCGGACATGATCGCCGCACCGGCGTCACGGACCCGGTCGATGGGGAAGGCGAGGTCGGGGGCTTCCGGCACGCAGGTCTCCTCGGTTCGATGTCCGCGCATGCTACATCGGGCCGGTGACAGCACCCGGAGGATGTGTCACCGATGTGCCGTCCGGACCACGGCAGTCGGACTGGAGGCCCGATGTCGGTGCGTAGACCGGCTCACCGGCACCGCGCCTCCCGTCCGTGACGCGGGGTCGCGACCACGCAGTCGCGACCGGACGCGTCCGCTCAGTCGCGTCCGGACGGAACGGCCAGGGCCGCGTCCGCGGCCAGCAGGACGCGTGCTGCTGCGGCGACGCCCTCCTCGCGTCCGAGCTCGGTGTCCTCGTGCTCGATGTTCACCCACATGTCCGGGTCGACCTCGCGCAGGGCACGGAGGAACTCGGTCCACCACGCCTGGTCGTGGCCCTTGCCGAGGGCGACGAAGTCCCACGCGGACGGCGCGGGCCACTCGTTCGCCCACTCGTCACCTCCGAGGTTCGTCCGCGGCTCGCTCGGGGCCAGCCGGCGGAAGGAGTTGTCGAGCACGCCGTTGATCGCGGCGTGCGGGTTGATCCGGACGTCCTTGGCTGCGGCGTGGAACACGAGCGGCCCGAGGTCCCGGACGACGGCGATCGGGTCCATCTGCTGCCAGAACAGGTGCGACGCGTCGAGCTCGACGCCGACGTTGGTCAGTCCGCCCCGCTCGACGAGCTCACGGATCGACGCCGGGTTGAAGACGAGGTTCTGCGGGTGGAGTTCGAGCGCGACCTTGACGCCGTGCTCCTGGGCGAGGACGTCGATCTCCTGCCAGAACGGCACCGCGACGCTCCACTGGTGTTCCAGGACGTCCAGGGCAGCCGAGTTCCACGCGTTCACGATCCAGTTCGGCCGGGTGCCGCCGGGCTCCCCCGCGGGCAGGCCGGACATCGTCACCACCCGGTCCTGGCCCAGGCGCGCCGCCAGCTGGATCGACCGTCGGACGTCCTCGGCGTGGGCGGCGCCGATCACGGGGTCGGGGTGCAGCGGGTTGCCGTTGCAGTTCAGCCCCGCGATCGACACCCCTGTGCCGTCGAACTGCGCCAGGTAGTCGTCGCGCGCCCGGTCGTCCGTCAGGATGCGGTCGATGTCGGGGACGTGCACCGGGGGCAGGAAGCCGCCGGTGTTCAGCTCGATGCCGGTCAGGCCGTTGTCGGCGATCACGCGGAGCGCGTCGGCGAGGGGGCGGTCGTGCAGGATCGCGTCGTACAGGCCGAGCTTCATGCGTGCTGCTCCTCGGCGATGACCACGTCGGGGCTCCCGGCGCTCGTGCCGATCCGGAAGGACGCCCCGTCCGCCGCGGCAGACCGTGCCACCGCGTCCAGGACCTCCATGTTGTGCAGACCGTCCACGAAGGTGGCGTTGGCAGGCAGCGGGTCGGCTGCGCCCACGACCTCGTCGAGGAAGGCCCGTGCCTGGTACTCGAACATCTGGTTCTGGCCCCAGCCGACCCCGGGGGCGTCCATCGCCATGCCACCGGCGACGTAGGGATGGTCGGGGCCGAGGACGACCTGCCGGTACCCGCCCACGCGCGACCCGTCCGCCTGCAGCGCCAGCCCGATCTCGGACGGCCGTTCCTGGTCCCACCGTGCGGCCCCCCGCTCGCAGAACACCTCGACGATCAGGCCGTTCGGGTGCCCGGAGGCGACACGGGACGCCTCGAGTGAACCGACCGCCGCGCCGTCACCGAAGCTGGCGGCGAACGTGGCGTAGTCGTCGTTCTCGACCGCGGCGATTTCCCCCGTGACCTCGGCGTGCTGCCCGCGCAGGGCGTGCCCCGCGGCCACGGGGCGCTCGGTGATCGTCGTGGTGAACAGTCCGCCGCGGACGCTCCGGACGTCGCCGGCCAGGAACTCGGCGACGTACACCAGGTGCGATCCGACGTCGGCGAGCGCACCGGTGCCGGGTGCTCCGGCGAAGCGCCATGAGAACGGGACGCCCGGCGAGGCGCCGTAGTCGGTCCAGTAGCGGCCCGAGACGTGCAACACCCGGCCGAGGGTGCCGTCCGCGACCAGTTCGCGGATCGCCGCCAGTCCGGGTGCGCGACGGTAGGTGAAGCCCACGCGGGCGACCTGGCCGCGCTCTGCTGCCTGGTCGGCGGCGGTGACCATGGCCCGGGCGTCCTCGAGCGAGTCCGACAGCGGCTTCTCGCACAGAACGTGCTTGCCCGCCGCCAGCAGCCCCTCGACGATCTCGCGGTGCAGTCGGTTCGAGACGACGACGCTCACCACGTCGATGTCGTCGGCCGCGGCGATCGCCCGCCAGTCGGTGTCGTGGCGCTCGTACCCGAACCGTGCCGCTACCCGGGCGGCGAGCGGCTCGTCGACGTCGCCAACCGAGACCAGGCGAACGGGCGGCAGTGTCGGGCCGAACAGGGTCGGGGCATTGCGCCAGGCCGCCATGTGGGCCTTGCCCGCCATGCCTGCGCCGATGACGGCGGCTCCGATGCTGGTGGTCGTGGTCGGCATGCTGTGCACCTCGTCGTGATCGCGTCCCAGATGCTCTGGAACGTTCCAGAGCGGATGCGTAGACTGTAGCCCGACCACCCCATGTCCTGTCAAGGAGTCCGCGTGACCGATCGGCGACCACCGACGATCATCGACGTCGCCGCCCGCGCCGGGGTGTCGAAGTCGCTCGTCTCGATGGTGATGCGGGACGACCCTGGGGTGTCCGATGCGCGCCGCGCTGCCGTGCTGTCCGCAGCGGCCGACCTGGGCTACCGACCCAACCGTGCCGCGGCGATCCTCGCGGGGACACGCACCCGGACGATCGGGGTCGTCGTCGACGACTTCCGGAACCCCTGGTACGTCCCGATGCTCGACGGCATCCGCAAGGCCCTCGAACCGCACGGCCTGCGACTGACCCTGGCCGACGCGACGACCAACGCCCACCTGGCATCGTCGCCGTTCGACGACCTCGTGTCGCTCCGCGTCGACGGGATCGTGCTCGCCGCCGAGAGCTCCCCCGACCTCGACGTCCCCGATGCGACCCCGGTCGTCGTCGCCGGCGTGCGCGCGCTCGCCCCGCTCGGCGTCGACGTGGTGGCCTCGGACGAAGCCGCCGGCGCCCGCCTGGCGATCGAGCACCTCCTCGACCTGGGGCACCGCTCCGTCGCACACCTGAGCGGGACGGGAGGCTCCGCCGCGGCCCGGCGCGTCGCCGCCGTCGACCGGATGATCGCCGCAGACATCGCACCCGTCGTGGTCGGTGAGGGCGCCACCTCCGAACAGGCGGGACACCAGGCCGCGATCGCGGTGCTGACCCGGCATCCGTCCGTGACGGGGATCTTCGCCGCGAACGACGTCATGGCGATGGGCGCGATCGCAGCCGCCCGGTCCCTCGGCCTGCGCGTCCCCGAGGACGTGTCCGTGGTGGGCCACGACGAGACCCCGCTCGCCGCGTCGCCGCTGGTGGACCTCACCACGGTGGACCCGCACAACGTCGAGGTCGGCCGATGTGCCGCCGAACGGCTCGTCGCACTGATCGGGACCGGCGTGCACCCACCGGCGACGATGACCCTGGTGCCGCCGGAGCTCGTGGTGCGGGGGACGACGGCGCCGCCGCAGTGAGGGGCCGGCGTGCGCGGTGCGGCGGTGGCGCGCCGGTCGACGCGGTGCGGCGTCGGCAGCATGGTGCGAGGCAACAGGCTCGCACCACGCCGTCAGCCCGGCACGCACTTCCGAGCTCCCGCCACCGTCGCCTGATCGGTGACCAGCAGACGGACTGGAGGCCCGATGCCGGTGCGCAGACCGGCTCACCGGCACCGGGCCTCCAGTCCGGAGCACGCCGGGATCGCGCCCCCGCACGCGCGTCGCACCCCGTCTCATCGGGGCGCGACGCCCGCCACGGGGCGCGACGCGCGCCGCGACCGGTACCCGGGCGATGCGCAGTCGACCGGACTACTGTCCTCGTCAGGTGACCCTGACCCCCGGCCGCTGGAACGATCTCTCGTCCGATGCTGACCGGAAGCAACCATGCAGGCTCGACCCGTCCTCCCGTGCTCTGTTCCCGACCCGGGGTGTTCCCGATGACGCTCCTGGACGGCGTCCTGTGGGTCGAGGTCGACGAGAGCCACTGGGAGGGATCCTCGGGGCAGCAGCTCGTCGGTGTGGTCTCGTGGCGGGACGGTTACGTGCTGCGGTCCACCGGCGGCGAGGTCAACGGGACCCACAGCACGCTCGACAGCGCGAAGGCGCAGCTCGAGGGCTGGATCCGCTGGTTGGACTCCACCAGCACGGACTGACGCGCGACCCCGGTACGGACGAAGCCCCTCTGGCGACCAGAGGGGCTTCGTCGTGCGTGGTGCCGTGTCGTGAACGGGTTCGTGCGGAGACGGAGGGATTTGAACCCTCGGTCCCCAAAAGGGGACTCCACCTTAGCAGGGTGGTGCACTCGGCCGGACTATGCGACGTCTCCATGCGCCCTTGCGGACGCGCTCCCCACCATACAGGAGGACGCGGTCACTCTCGACCCGTCCGCGCACCGCGCTTCGTTGATGGTCCCCTGAAGTGGGGACACGTTCCCCTTGTCCCGACGTACCCCGGGTCGTAGGGTCGTCGAGACGCGACGATCACGTTCCGGGGTTCGTCCCCCTTGTCGCGACACAGCACCCAGCGTCGCTCCCGGCATGGGCCCGGCTCGCCCGATGGATCGGTGCCCGCCGAGGAGCGACTCCGCGGGGGCGTGGCTCCGGCCGCGTCCCCGCTTCTGCGTGTGCGGCCCGGCCGGCCGGCCCGACCCGCCGAGACTCGGTCAGGCGGACACGTTGCGGCGTGCGGAAGGCGCAATGTGTCCGCCAGGCCGAGACTCGGCGCCGCCGCGCCGCAGCCGAAGCCGCGCCGCACCTACGAGCCGAAGGCCTTCGAGCAGGTCTGCTGGGCGGCGGACTGGCCCTGCAGCCCGTCGATGGTGTCCGACGTCGCCGGTGCCGACGGGGCGGCGGTCGCCGGGGCGGGCGTCGACGGCGCAGGCGTTGCCGGGGCAGCGGGCGCCGCCGGCGTGGTCGCAGCACCGGCCGGCGTCGACGGTGCCGCCTCGGACCCGATGCCCGTGCTGCCCGCACCGAGCGAGAACGACTGGTCGGCCTTGATCTTGGCGAACAGCTCGTCGGCCAGGTACTTCGTCGGCTGCACCTTGCCGGCGTAGACCCCCGTGCCGCCGGTGTCGCCCGGGTACTGCACGAAGTTCACCTTGTCGAGCGGCAGGTCCTGCAGCGCCCGACCCATCTGCACCATCGTCCCGATGTCGTTCAGGCTCTGCGAGAGCTGCATGTTGGACGCTGCGGCACGCGCGAGCTTGTAGAGCGTGGTGGGCGAGGTCAACGTGTCGTTCGACTTCACCGTGCGCAGCAGCGACGACAGGAACACCTGCTGCGAGCTGATCCGGCCGAGGTCCGACCCGTCGCCCACGCCGTGCCGGGTCCGCAGGAACTCGAGCGCCTGCTCCCCCTGCAGCGTCGTCGTGCCCGCGGGCAGGTCGAGCCCGGTGTAGCGGTCCTTGATCGGCGACGCGACACACACGGGCACGCCGCCGATGGCGTTCGACATCTCGATCACGCCGTTGAACGACACCGCCGCCGAGTACTGCACGTCCAGCCCGGTCAGCCCCTGCACCGTCTGCACCACGCAGTTCAGCCCGCCCTCACCCCAGGCGTCGTTGATCGGCTGTGCCGCCATCGCTGGCGTCGACCCGGAACCGTCGGGCTTCTGGCACGCCGGGATCGGCGTGACCAGGTCGCGCGGGATGCTCACCGCGGTCGCATTGGTGTGGTCGGCGGACACGTGCAGCAGGATGTTGACGTCGTTCAGGGTCGCATCACGTTCGCCGTACTGGGTGCCCTGCGCCGGGTCGTTGTCGGTCCCGACGACGAGCATGTTGAACCCGCCCTTGTACGCATCGAGCTGCGGCGCGTCGGCCTTCGCGGTCGCGACGGGCTGCCCCTGGATCGCGACGCCCTCGCCCAGGTCGTCTGTGACCTGCTTCGCCGCGATCGCCGCGACCGAGGCCGTGCTGACGAGCGCGACCGCGACCACGCCGGACAGCACCTTGGCGGCGGTCCCGAAGGGGCTGCGCCGTGGCAGGCGTCCGTGTCGGGCGATCCCGGCCGCTCGGTTCAGGCGGTGGGATCGGTCACGGACGTCGTTCACGGGCACTCCTGTCGTCGGCGGACACGATGACGGAAGGCGTCCTGCTCGCCTCCGTCGGGACCCACGCGCGGGCCGCTCGGGCCGCACCGTGGGGACGGCAACCGGACAAGGGTGCCACAGGAACGCCTGGCGATCCCATGTGACTTGCGGCGTGGATCCTCCGGGTGCGCGGCTCAGCCGGCCGCGACCGCGCAGGTCTTCTGCCGCGCGGTCTGGCCCGTCACGCCGGACATCTGCTGGGTGGTCGCCGACGGGGACGGGCCCACGTCGGACCCGGATCCCCGCTTCGGGCTGGAGGCTCCGCCCTTCTGGTCCGCGCTGCTCCCGGTTGCCGAGTCCCCACCGGCACCACCGCCGGTCGCGTCCGTCGCGCCACGTCCGGTCGCACCCGCATCGAGCCTGAACGGACGGTCAGCGCGGACGGCACGCATCAACCGCTGCGCCGTCGCCTGGTCGGGGACGACCTTGCCCGGGAAGGCCGGGTCGGTGACGCTGCCCGGGTACTGCACGAAGGTGATGTGGTCGAGCCCGATGCCGTCGAAGGCCCTGGCCATGTCGACCATCGTCGCGGGCTTCGCGAGCGAGGTGGACAGCGTGATGTTCTTCGATGCCGCCTTCGCCAGGCCGTAGAGCTCGGTGGGGTCCCGCAGCGTGCCCTCGCTCTTGACCTTGCGCAGCAGCGACGACAGGAACTGCTGCAGGCTCGAGATCCGCGACAGGTCGCTGCCGTCCCCGACGCCGTGCCGATCCCGCAGGAACGCCAGGGCCGTCGCACCGGAGACGGTGTGCTCGCCGGCAGACAGCTGCAGCCCGGTGTACGGGTCGTCGACCGCGTCCGTGACGCACACGGGCACCCCGCCGACCGCATCCGACATCCGGATGACGCCTGCGAAGCTGACCTGCGCCGCGAAGGGAACCTGCATGTCGGTCACGTGTTCGATCGTCGACGCGACGCAGTCCATCCCGCCGCGTCCGTACGCCTGGTTGAGCGGGGTGTTCGTCACGGCGGGACTGTCACCGCACGCGGGCTGGTCGACGATCAGGTCGCGCGGGAAGCTGACCGCCACGGCCTGGGTGTGGTCGGCGGACACGTGCAGCAGGACGTTGGAGTCGTTGAGCGTGGCGCCACGGTCGCCGTAGGCCTGCCCCTGGGACGGGTCGTTGTCGGCGCCGATCGCCAGCACGTTGAACGCGCCGTCCGTCGAGCCGGCCCCGCCGATGTCCACCGCGCCCTGCTGGAACCCGTGCCCGACGTCGTACGCGGCGTAGGCGGAGAGCGACGTGGCGCTGACCACGACCACCGCGGCCGTCATCCCGACGACCGTCGCGAGGCGTCGCAGGCCGAGCTGGCCGCCACCGCGCCCGTGACGGGCTCCGCTGACGCGGTACCCCGGGCCGGACACGACGGCGGGTCGACGACGCGCATCGATCAGGTCGTCGAACGCGGCGACACCGTCCCGCGCGCCTGATCTCGCTCGTGCGGACGAGGTCTGGTTGTGGTGCGGACCGTCGGGGTCGGTCACGGGCGGGCTCCCTCCGAGTGACCTCGGGGGCCGCTCGCGGGGACCATACGCGACCCGGGCCCGCGCGCTCGGCAACCCGGGCGGCGCGGCGTGCCCTGTTCGGGGGGCAGTCACGGACGCAGCGATGACGGTGATCGGAAGCGTGTGCCGATCTGGCCGGCCCGCCGGGTCGGTCAGGGTCCGCTCATGCCGACTCCACCGCGCGGAACCGGTCGGGCAGGGCGATCAGGCACTCCCCGAGCTCGCGGACCAGGCGCCTGCACAGCACCAGGTCGTCCTGGACCGCGGCATCACGGGCACGATCGACCAGGTCGAGTCGCTGTCGGCGGTCCACGACCGCGTCGATGCCGTTCGCCAGGGCCACGTCGTCGGTGTAGAAGACGTCGAGGACGGGGCGCTGCGCGGCGAGCAGATCGGCGCACACGGACGAGCCGGTGCGGCGGAGCAGCCAAGCAGCCAGTTCGACGAAGGCGCCGGCTTCGGACAGGCAGTCGCGGAGCCACGCCGGGTCGAATCGTTCGGTCGTCGCCCCGACGGACGTCGTCGGCTCGACGAGCAGCGAACACCCCAGGCGGATGCGCTCCTTCATCTGCTCGATCGACCAGTGTGCGATGACGACACCGACGTACCGTTGCACCGACACCAGGCGCAGCGACTCGAGCGGCACCAGTGCTTCGCGCACGGGTGTGCGCGAGACCCGCATGTCGTCGGCCAGGGCATCGAGCCGCAGTCGCTGACCCCGCCGGTACTCGCCCCGCAGGATCCGCTCGAGCAGCCGCAGGAACACGGCGTCCCGCAGCAGGCTGCGCGGGACGCCCAGCCCGTCACGTTCTCGCGGACCGACCACAGCTGTCGCCAGCCCTTCACCGAACCCCATGCCGCCAGCGTCATGTGTCGATCCCGCGCCCGCCCCGGTGGGACGCCGATCCGTGGACGTCCGTGCCGCTGGGTGCCCTGTGGAGGACTGGACACCCGCCGATCGCCCGAGGCCGTCGGCCTGCGCGATCACCCCGTCTCGCATCACTGCACTCCCGCTGTCGTGACCCCCGGCGGGGGTCGATGCAGTGACTGTGGCAGGCGCGGACGTCAGCCGCTAAACATTCCGTATTTCGGTGATCAGCGCTTGGCGTCTTCCTTCTTGACGATGACGGACAGCGGCTGGGTGACGTCCTCCAGGCCCTTGCGGGCAGCGTCCACGCCGAAGATCAACGCCACGACGCCGCCGATGATCATGATCCCGGCGCCGAGCAGGTAGCCCCAGAACAGCGGCTCGCGCGAGGTCCCGTCGCCGATGAGCGCGCCGTAGACGAGCGGAGCGACGGCGCCGAAGATCTGCGCCAGCGCGAAGAAGTACGAGATCGCCTGCGAGCGGAGCTCGAGCGGGAAGATCTCGCTGACGGTCAGGTACGCACTCGACGCCCCGGCCGAGGCGAAGAAGAACGAGACGCACCAGAAGAGCACCTGCACGGTGGCGCTGATCGCGTCGGCCTGGAACAGGAACGCCGACACCGCGAGCACCAGACCCGAGATCAGGTACGTCGAGAAGATCATCTGCCGACGGCCCCACGTGTCGAACAGCCGCCCGAGCAGGAGCGGGCCGAGCAGGTTGCCGATCGCGAACGGGAAGAAGTACACGGCGGTCTCGGACGTCTTCAGCCCGAAGAAGTTCGTGAGCACCAGGGCGTACGTGAAGAAGATCGCGTTGTACAGGAACGCCTGCGTGATCATCATCGTCGCGCCGACGAGCGTCCGGGTCGGGTACTGCTGGAACAGGACCCTCACGATCGTCGAGAACCGGACGTTGTCCATCGGGGTGACGGTCATCGCCTTGGACTCGTCGACGGGTTCGAGGGGGTGGCCGGACTCCCGCTCGACCTCGGCCTCGATCCGCGAGACCGTCGCCTCGGCCTCGTCCTGCCGGCCGTGCGTCATCAGCCAGCGCGGACTCTCGGGGATGTGCCGCCGCAGGAAGATGATCGCGATGCCGAGCACCGGGCCGAGGAAGAAGCCGATACGCCAGCCGATGTTCTCGGAGAAGATCGACGTGTCGAGCAGGTAGATGTTGGCGAACGCGCCGAGCGCCGCGCCACCCCAGTACGTGCCGTTGATGGCGATGTCGACGTGCCCGCGGTACTTCGCCGGGATCAGCTCGTCGATCGCGGAGTTGATGGCCGCGTACTCGCCGCCGATGCCCAACCCGGCGACGAACCGGAACGCCGCGAGGAACCAGAAGTCCTGCGCGAAGCCGGCGATGCCGGAGCCGATCAGGTAGATCGCCAGGGTCAGGATGAAGAGCTTGCGTCGGCCGAGTCGGTCCGACATGCGGCCGAACACGATGGCACCGACCACCTGGCCGACCAGGTAGAAGGTCCCGAGGTAGGTGACCTGCTGCGCCGACAGGTCCAGGTCGGCCTGGAAGCCCGCGTTCGAGACGATCTGGATCTCGAGTCCGTCCAGGATCCACGAGATGCCCAGGCCGACGATGACGCTCCAGTGGAACTTCGTCCACGGCAGTCGGTCCATCCTGGCCGGGACGAGGCTCCTGACCTGTCCGTCCTGCAACCCGTTCGCGGTCGTCATCGCGTCGCCCTCCTGACCCGCCGGACACCTTCCGGTCCGGCACAGATGGAGAACGTACGCCCGGATCGCCGCGGTGGTTCGCGGTCGGAACGACATGGGCCGGCAGCCGCGTGGAGTGGACCGACGCGGAGCCGGATCCCCCTATCCGATCCGGCTCCGTCGCCGGTGTCGGGTCGACGGCGCAAGCGCGACCGGTCAGACCCTGCGCACGATCATCGCGGCTGCGGCGCAGCGAGACAAGTGCCGCCGTGGAACGGAACGTGAACGTGACCAGGTCCGGACAGGAGGCTCGTGGCGGGCCCGCCACGAGCCTCCTGTCCGGCGCTGCTCGCCCTGGGCGAACAGGTGGACCGGTTCGTCGGTGGACCGGCGTAGCGTCGATCACGTGACCCGACCCTCCATCAGAACGGTCGGCGAGCTCCGCACCTCTGGACACGTCCAGAAGACGGTCCGCGCCGAGATCCGCGACAACCTGCTCACCGCCCTGCGTCAGGGCACCGACCCGTGGCCCGGCCTGCACGGCTTCGAGACCACCGTGATCCCGCAGCTGGAACGTGCCCTGATCGCCGGACACGACGTCGTCCTGCTCGGCGAGCGCGGGCAGGGCAAGACCCGCCTGCTGCGCACCCTGCAGGGCCTGCTCGACGAGTGGACGCCGGTCATCGCCGGTTCCGAGCTCGGTGAGCACCCGTACGAACCCATCACGACCGCCAGCATCCGTCGGGCGCAGGAGCTCGGCGACGCGATGCCCATCGAGTGGTGGCACCGCGACGGCCGCTACGTCGAGAAGCTGGCGACGCCCGACACCTCGGTCGCCGACCTGATCGGCGACGTCGACCCGATGAAGGTCGCCGAAGGCCGCAGCCTGGGCGACCCGGAGACCATCCACTTCGGGCTGATCCCCCGCGCGCACCGCGGCATCGTGGCCATCAACGAGCTCCCCGACCTGGCCGAACGCATCCAGGTCGCCATGCTCAACGTGATGGAAGAGCGCGACGTGCAGATCCGCGGCTACGTGCTGCGGCTGCCGCTCGACGTGCTCGTCGTCGCCAGCGCGAACCCCGAGGACTACACGAACCGCGGTCGGATCATCACCCCGCTCAAGGACCGTTTCGGCGCCGAGATCCGCACGCACTACCCGATCGAGCTCGACGACGAGATCGCCGTCATCCGGCAGGAAGCCCAGTTGACGGCCGAGGTGCCCGATCCCCTGGTCGAGATCCTCGCCCGCTTCACCCGCGCGCTCCGCGAGTCCAGCGCGGTCGACCAGCGCAGCGGCGTCAGCGCACGGTTCTCGATCGCGGGCGCCGAGACGGTGTCCGCCGCCGCCGTGCACCGCGCGGCACGCCAGGGCGAGCCCGAGGCCGTGGCACGTCCGATCGACCTCGAGACCGCGGTCGACGTCCTGGGCGGCAAGATCGAGTTCGAGTCCGGCGAGGAAGACCGGGCGGACGAGGTCCTCGAGCACCTGCTCCGCACCGCCACCGCCGAGACGGTCCGTGCCCGGCTGCGCGGGATCGACCTGGCCCAGCTCATCGAGGCGCTCGACGGCGGCACGATGGTCACGACGGGCGAACAGGTGTCCGCGCGGGCGTTCCTCGAAGGCCTGCCGTCACTCGGCGAGTCCGACCTGTACGACCGGATCTGCGAACGTCTGGGCGCGACGAACGACGGCGAGCGTGCCGGCGCGATCGAGCTCGCCCTCGAGGGCCTGTTCCTGGCGCGCAAGATCAGCAAGGAGTCCGGCGGGGGCGAAGCCGTCTATGGCTAGTCGGCAGAACCGCCGGCTGTCCCGCGACACCCGGTACGGCCGGTACGAGGGCGGCCCGGACCCCCTGGCGCCGCCCGCCGACCTGTCCGAGGCGCTCGACGCCATCGGTCAGGACGTCATGGCGGGGTACTCCCCCGAGCGCGCAATGCGGGAGTTCCTGCGCCGCGGCGGTCGTGACCAGCGCGGCCTCGACGACCTGGCGCGCCGCGTCGCCGAGAAGCGCCGCGAACTGACCGCGAAGAACAACCTCGACGGCACGCTGCAGCAGGTCAAGCAGCTGCTCGACGAGGCCGTGCTCGCCGAACGTGGCGAGCTGGCCCGCAACGTCGCGATGGAGGACGGCGACCGGGCCCTGGCCGAGATCCAGCTCGACAGCCTGCCGCCGTCGCCGGCCGCAGCGGTGCGCGAGCTCGGCTCGTACGACTGGACGAGCCCCACGGCGCGCCAGAAGTACGACGAGATCAAGGACCTGCTCGGCCGCGAGATGCTCGACCAGCGGTTCGCGGGCATGAAGCAGGCGCTCGAGAACGCCTCGGACGACGACCGCGCCGACGTGCAGGCGATGATGCAGGACCTCAACCAGCTGCTCGAGGACCACCGCGCCGGCACCGACTCGCAAGAGCAGTTCGACGAGTTCATGGCCAAGCACGGCGAGTACTTCCCGTCGAACCCGCAGAACGTCGACGAACTGCTCGACGACCTGGCAGCCCGGTCCGCCGCTGCGCAGCGCATGCGGAACTCGATGACGCAGCAGCAGCGCGACGAGCTCGACGCACTCGCGCAGCAGGCGTTCGGATCCCCCGACCTGATGGGTGCGCTGAACCAGCTCGACGGCAACCTGCGGGCCCTGCGCCCCGGCGAGGACTGGGGTGGATCCGAACGCATGGAGGGCGACCAGGGTCTGGGCCTCGGCGACGGCACCGGGGTCTTCCAGGACATCGCCGACCTCGACTCGCTGGCCGAACAGCTCGCGCAGTCCAGCCCCGGCTCCGACCTCGACGACCTCGACCTCGACGCCCTGGCCCAGCAGCTCGGTGCCGACGCCGCGGTCGACGCCCGCACGCTGCAGCAGCTCGAGAAGGCCCTGCGGAACTCCGGCACCATGCGCCGGGGTGCCGACGGGCAGGTCAAGCTCACGCCGAAGGCCATGCGACAGCTCGGCAAGAGCCTGCTGAAGGACGTCGCGCAGAAGATGTCCGGTCGCCAGGGTGCGCGTGACCTGCGGCGCTCCGGCGCGGCGGGCGAACCGTCCGGCGCCACGCGGCAGTGGGCGTTCGGCGACACCGAGCCGTGGGACATCCCCCGGACCGTCACGAACGCGGTGACCCGCACGGCGGCGACCGGTCGCACGGGGGCGGGCGTCCGGCTGACCGTCGAGGACGTCGAGGTGCAGGAGACCGAGGCCCGCACCCAGGCCGTGGTCGCCCTGCTCGTGGACACGTCGTTCTCGATGGCGATGGAGGACCGCTGGGTCCCCATGAAGCGCACGGCACTGGCCCTGCACACGCTCATCTCGACCCGGTTCCGCGGCGACGACCTGCAGCTCATCGCGTTCGGTCGCGAAGCCGAGGTGATGGACGTCGAGCAGCTGGTCGGGCTCGACGCGATGTGGGACAAGGGGACCAACCTGCATCACGCGCTGCTGCTGGCGAACCGGCACTTCCGGAAGCACCCGACGGCACAGCCCGTCCTGCTCATCGTCACCGACGGCGAGCCCACGTCGCACCTCGAGCCGAACGGGCAGGTGTTCTTCAGCTACCCGCCCGACCCGATGACGGTCGCGCTGAGCGTCCGCGAACTCGAGAACGCGCACCGGCTCGGCGCGCAGACGACGTTCTTCCGGCTCGGCGACGACCCGGGGCTGGCCCGGTTCATCGACGGGATGGCCCGGCGGGTGGACGGCACGGTCACCGCCCCCGAGAACGACGACCTGGGGGTCGCCGTGGTCGGCTCGTACCTCGGGTCACGGCGACCGGGTGCGCTGTTCCAGGACGACGACTGGGGCGGGTTCGGCCGGTTCGGCTGACGGACCGGTCCTGATGGCGGACGGGAGGCCCGCCGACGTCAGAACAGCGGCCAGGGAACCGCCGAGCCGTACCCGGCCGGTGGCGGGAAGGTACCGACGGCCGCCAGGGCGGCGCAGCGCGCCTCGAGGTTGTCGATCTCGTCGACGGTCAGGTGCTCGGTCAGCGCCTCGCCCAGATCGCCGTGGAGTGCCGCGGTGACGCGGTCGATGCCCGCGAGTTCGTCGTCGGTGAGCGGCTCACCGACCCAGCCCCACAGCACCGTCCGGAGCTTGTGCTCGACGTGGAAGGTCAGTCCGTGGTCGACGCCGTAGCGGTGCCCGTCCGGCATCGCCAGGACGTGGCCGCCCTTGCGGTCGGCGTTGTTGACGACCACGTCGAAGACGGCCATCCGTCGCAGCGCCGCGGTGTCCTCGTGCACCAGGGTGACGGGCCGGTCGTGCTCGTCGATCGCCTCGAGCACGGTCCTCCGGCCGTCCTGGTCGGCCTGCTCCGTCGGGACGACGTCCACCGCGTCCTGCTCGGGGTCGACGTCTTGCCACCGCTGGACCATGCCGCGGCCGAGCGGGCCGTCGCCCAGCCACGTCGGCGGGACCACGTGCCACCCGAAGGCCTCGGAGACCAGGAACGCCGACACCTCGCGGCCGGCCAGGGTGCCGTCGGGGAAGTCCCACAGCGGCTTCTCGCCCGCGACGGGCTTGTACACGACCTCGTGCCCGTCGAGCTCGGCCAGGAAGGTGGCGTTCGACGCCTCGCGGATGCGGGCGACGAGCTCCATGCCGCTTGCGTCGGGGGCTGCGCTCATGCGGCGCCGGGTGGACGACCGGCGGCCACGACCTCGCGCGTGCGTTCGACGAAGGCCCGGGCCGTGCCGACGGGGATCTTCACCTGCAGCAGCTCGGCGGGCTCGGGGATCTCGACGACCGCCTCGATCTCGCCGTCGACGTCCTGCTCTTCGGCGACGATCTCGACCTCGTCGTCGATCGGGTACGCCTCGATGACCACCTGCGCGGTCGCGGGGTCGAATCCCAGGCTGAGCGCACCCGCGCGGAACTCGGGCTCGACCGGCTGGTCCAGCGGGTCGACGTCGTACAGCTCGCGCGGGACGGACGGCGGGACGCTGAAGCGGTTGTCCTCGACCGTGGCGACCTCGTCCAGCAGCTCGTCGAGCTTCTCGGCCAGCACGGCGGACTGTTCCTTCTCGAGCGCGACGCTCACGACCCGGCGGCCGTCGCGGGCCTGCAGGTAGAAGGAGCGCTCACCGGGGAGCCCGATGGTGCCGACGACGAGACGGTCCGGCCAGTCGAAGCCGTGGACGATGGTGGGCATACCCGCATTGTAGGAGCGGGCGGCTGCGTCCGTTCAGGAACTCGGGCTGCCCGGGCCGGGTTCCGCAGCGTCCGCGGGCGGCTGGTTGCCGGCACCGCCGCCGACCGCCGCGTCGCCGCTGGGTGCCGGCGCCGTCGCCAGCCAGGACAGGTCGCCGGACTCGGTGTTCGTCGAGACGACCTCGGGGCGGTGCTCGCCGTACCGCACGACCGACACCGATGCCGGTCCGACCGTGATCCGCTGGAACAGGTCCAGGTGCATGCCGAGCGCGTCGGCCAGGATCGCCTTGATGATGTCGCCGTGGCTGACCGCGACCCAGACCGCGTTCGCGCCGTGCTCGGCCTGGATCTGGGCGTCGATGCGCCGGATGGCCGCCACCGCCCGCGACTGCATGGTCTGCATCGACTCGCCGCCCGGGAACACCACGGCACTCGGGTTCGACTGGACCACGCGCCACAGCGGCTCCTTCGCCAGGTCGCTGAGCTTCCGGTTCTGCCAGTCGCCGTAGTCGGCCTCGGTGATCGCCCGCTCGATGCGCTGCTCGGGCTCGCCGTGCTGGAAGGCCGTGATCGCGCGCGCGGTCTGTCGGCAGCGTTCGAGGGGGCTCGACACCACGGCGACCACCGGCACCTCGGCGATCCGTTCCGCTGTCCGCGCCGCCTGTTGCTTGCCGACACTGTCGAGGGCGACGCCCGCAGTGCGGCCGGCCAGCAGCCCCGTCGCGTTCGCGGTGGTGCGTCCGTGGCGGACGAGCAGGACGGTGGACATGGACCGATCCTATTCACGCGTGCTCAGGAGGGATTCGCCGCGCACCCAGGCTGAACTGCATACTTGAGGTGATGGATGCCGTGTTCTCCCTGTTCCGACGCTACCCCTCTGCGGGTCGTTTCCTCGTCGTCGGCGGCATCGGCTTCCTCATCACGATGGTGATCAACTACGGGTTGAAGCTGTTCGTCATCCCCCAGCACCCCGTCACCGCGTTGGTCGTCGGGACCGTCGTCGCGACGGTCGTGTCGTACTGGATGAACAAGAAGTGGTCGTTCGGCGACCGCGGTGGCCTGCACACGGGGATCGAGATGCTGTACTTCGTGATCGTCAGTGTGATCGGCATCGGCCTCAACTCGGCACCGCTGTGGGTCTCGCGGTACGTCTTCGGACTCGAGGTCCCGCACGTCAGCCTGGCCACGCAGGAGATCGCCGACTTCGTCAGCGGCCCGGTGATCGGGACGCTGATCGCGATGGTGTTCCGGTACTGGGCGATGAGCAAGTGGGTCTTCGTCCAGCGCGCCGAGGTCTGACCCGGTGAACGACGAACCAGCGCTCGTCCCGGAGTTGCTGGTGACGGACCTGGACGTCAGCCTGCGGTTCTGGATCGACGCGTGCGGCTTCACGATCCGCTACGACCGGCCCGAGGAACGGTTCGCGTACCTGCAACTCGGGTCGGCGCACCTCATGCTCGAGCAGGCCGGTGTCGGCCGTAACTGGGTCACCGGGCCGCTGGAACGACCGCTCGGGCGCGGCATGAACCTGCAGGTCACCGTGCCCGACAGCGACACGATCGCCGCGGCGCTCGACCGGTCCGGCACCGCGCTCTTCATGCCGCCCGAGACCACGTGGTACCGGACGGGCGACTCCGAGGTCGGGGTCCGCCAGTTCCTGGTGACCGACCCGGACGGGTACCTCATCCGATTCCAGTCGCGAGTGGCTCGCCGACCGGTCTGATCCGGCAGGATGGTCGGGTGCTGGTCTCGATCGTCTACATGAGTCGTGCCGTCGCCGAGTTCGACGACGCCACGATGACCGAACTGCTGCACGGGTCGCGGCTGCGCAACGAAGCACTGGGCGTCTCCGGGCTGCTCGTGGCCAAGGGGGGTCGGTTCATGCAGCTGCTCGAGGGTCCGGCATGGAGCGTCGACGACCGGTACGCCGCGATCGCTCGCGACCCGAAGCACACCGATCTGACCTCGCTCATCCGCGAGGAGATCCCGGAGCGGCGCTTCGACGGGTGGTCGATGGCGTACCACAGCCTGGACGACCACGACCTGGCGTCCGAGGACGGTTTCAGCCCGTTCCTGCGCGGCGGGATGGACTTCCCGCCGTCGTTCGACCGCACCAGCGCGGCGTGGCTGCTGAAGTGGTTCCGCGATCGCGAGCTGCGCGACGTCTGACGATCAGCCCGCGAAGGTCGATCGCACCACCCGAAGCAGGCGCTCCTGGTGGGCACGCTCCGCGACACCGAGCACCATCACCTGCCACATCGTGGCGACCGCGGGCAGCAGGTCTGCGCGCCCCGTCCGCACGTTCGACACGAGCTGCACGCCGGTGAAGTACGGCACGAGCGTCGCACCGAGGGCCTCGGCCGGCACGTCGCCACGGACCTCGCCGCTGGCGAGGGCCAGCCGGAAGACGTCCACGACGCCGGCGATCCACTGCTCGTAGAAGCTCGCAGTCTGCTGCGCGAGCACACCGTGCTCCAACGAGATGCGGATGCCGGCGCGGACGACGACGTCGGTCATCAGCAGGTCAGCGACCCCTCGCGAGGCCCGGATCAAGGTCACGAGCGGCGAGGGGTCGGCCGTGTCCAGCGCCTGGAACGTCCTGGCGTTCTGCTCGTCGATCACCGCCAGCGCCAGCGCGTGCTTGGTCGGGAACCACCGGTGGAGGGTGCCCTGTGGGACACCTGCCGCCCGCGCGATCCCAGCGATGCTCGCCGTCGCGTAACCGTCTCGGGCGAACGCGACGGCAGCGGCGTCGACGATCAGCGCTCGACGACCCTGGTCCGGGTGCATCCGACCGGTCAGGCCTGGTCGGCGCGGATGAAGTCGGCGATCGGCGTGCTGCCGCTGTTGAAGCGGTAGGTGCTGCCGGCAGTGCCACCTGACTCGAGCACGTCGGCGATCACGTGGGCGACGTCGCCGCGGGCGACCTTCGCTCCGGTGCCGTCCCAGTCGACGGCGCCGGTGGGCTCGTCGTCCGTCAGCGTGCTCGGCGCCACGATCGTCCACTCGAGCCCGGAGTCACGGACCACCGCGTCGGCGATCATCTTGGACTGGGCGTAGGCGAAGAAGTCGTCGTCCTGGGGCACACCGTGGTCGAGCTCGGAGCCGGACCACGAGACCATCACGTACCGCTCGACGCCGGCGCGGGCCGTGGCCTGGACGGACAACACTGCGGCGTCGCGGTCGATCGCCCAGGTACGGTCCACGGAGCCCCCGCCGGCACCGGCCGACCAGAGCACAGCGTCCTTGCCACGGACCAGGTCCTCGAACCCCGACAGGGTCAGCTGCTGGATGTCCGCGACGGTTGCCTGTCCACCGTGCTGGGCGATCTCGTCGGCCTGTTCGGGCTTGCGGATGACGGACGTGACGTGGTGGCCGCGCTCGGTGAGGATGCGCGTCGCGAGGAGTGCGACCTTGCCGTGGCCGCCGAAGATGATGATGTCGCTCATTGCAACGACGCTACCCGTCGGCCCTCCACGGCGGATGTCCGGACGGGTTGTTGCTTCGAATTCGCAGCAGTGCTACGGTGTCACTCAGTGCTTCGAACTCGAAGCACAATCGAGAGGACAGAACCATGCGTGCAGTGCAGTTCCACGACTTCGGCGGACCCGAGGTCCTCCAGCTGGTCGAGCGCGACCAACCCACCCCCGGCACCGGGCAGGTGCGCGTGCGCGTCGCCGCCTCCGCCTACAACGCGGCCGACGGCGGCATGCGCGGCGGGTTCCTGCCGATCCCGGTCGAACTGCCGCACGTGCCCGGCTACGACGTTTCCGGCACCGTCGACGCGCTCGGCGACGACGTCGACGGGCTGTCGGTCGGCGACGCCGTGATCGGGTTCCTGCCGATGGAGCGCGACGGCGGCGCTGCCGAGTACGTCCTGGCCCCGGCCGACACCCTGGTGCCCGCACCGACGACACTCCCGCTGGCGGATGCCGCGGCACTGCCCTCCGTCGCGCTGACGGCGTGGCAGGCACTCTTCGACGAAGGGCAGCTGCAGGCGGGGCAGCGCGTACTGATCGTCGGCGCCGGTGGCGTCGTCGGAAAGTACGCGATCCAGCTCGCAGCCCGCGCCGGCGCGACCGTCATCGCGACGGCCAGCCCGCGCAGCGCCGACGCGGTCCGTGCCGCGGGTGCTCACCAGGTGATCGACCACACCACGACCGACCCGCTCGGCGCTCTGGACGGGCAGGTCGACGTGCTGCTGAACCTGGCGCCGATCGACCCGGCGCAGTTCGCTGCGGACGTGGCTGCGGTGCGCGACGGCGGCATCGTCGTCAGCACCACCGCATCCATGGCCACCCCTGGCGACGACGCGCGCGGCGTCCGGGCGGCGACGGTGTTCGTCCAGCCGAACCGGGGACGCCTGACCGAACTGGTGTCACTCGTCGACGCCGGCGAACTGACCGTCGAGGTCACCCGCCGGATCCCGCTCGCCGAGCTGCCGGAACTGCACGCAGAAGCCGAGGCCGGCGGGGTCACCGGGAAGGTGATCGTCCTGCCGTGACGTGGGACTGACGGCGGAGGGTGTGGGATTCGAACCCACGAGACATCACTGCCCACCTGTTTTCAAGACAGGCTCCATCGGCCACTCGGACAACCCTCCACGACGCGACCACGTGGCGAGACGTGACCGCGTCCCGGAAAGTGTACCGGGCCTCCCGTCCGCATCGCTCGTCTGGCGAGTGGTGCGAGCTTGGCCGACCCGTGCAGCGCAACGAGCGCGCACGGAACGATCAACCTCGCACCGGGCGCAAGCGACCACCGGACCCCGGTCTACCGGGGGAGCGTGTCCAGGGCGGCCGCCAGGCCGTCGTCCGCCACTCCGCCGGTGATCTCGCTCGCGGCCTCGACCACGTCGGACGGCGCCTGCCCCATCGCGACACCACGGCCGGACGTCGACGCCCACCGCAGCATGTCGATGTCGTTGCGGCCGTCTCCGGCGGCGAACACCCGGCTGCGCGGGATGTCGAACCACTCGCGCACACGCTCCATGGCGGTGGCCTTGGTCACACCCTCGGGAGCGATGTCGAGCCACGCGGTCCAGCCGACGTTGTACGACACCTTGTGGAGGCCCATGCGGTCGACGATCTGCAGGAACTCCTCGAGCCCGTGCTCCGGCGAGATCACCACGACACGGGTGGCCTGCACGCCGAGCAGCTGCTCGAAGGGCACGTGCGCGCCGTGCTTGGTCATGGCGTCGTCGGGGAACTCGCCGCTCAGCAGGTATTGCCCGTCGGGCGACTCCACGCCGTAGGCCCCGTTCGCCAGGGCGCCACGGATGGTCTGCAGCACGTCGGTCGGGTCGAAGGTCTCGACGTGCACGCGGACGTAGCCGTTGATGGCGTTCGGCGCGGTCGAGCGTCGCAGGGTGACGGCACCGTTGGCGCAGACCAGGTACTCGGGCTGCACGCCCAGGCGCTCGAGCACGGGAACGGTCATCCCCTCGCTGCGACCGGTGGACAGCATGACCTGGTGTCCGGCGGCCGTCGCGGCCTGGATGGCGTCCACGGTGGCCTGCGTGACGACGCCGTCCTCACGCATGACGGTGCCGTCGATGTCGAGGGCGACGAGCCAGCGCTTCACCTTGGTGGCCGCGGTGCCGTGGGCGTCGTTCATCGGGGTTCGATCACCTCGACGCCGCCCAGGAACGGGCGCAGCACCTCGGGCACCACGACCGAGCCGTCGGCCTGCTGGTGCGTCTCGAGGATCGCGACGAGCCAGCGGGTGGTGGCGAGGGTGCCGTTGAGCGTGGCGACCGGAGCCGTCTTGCCCGAGTCGGTGCGGTAGCGGATGTCGAGGCGGCGGGCCTGGAACGTCGTGCAGTTCGACGTCGAGGTGAGCTCGCGGAAGGTGCCTTGCGTGGGGACCCAGGCCTCGAGGTCGTACTTGCGCGCCGCGCTCGTGCCGAGGTCGCCCGCGGCGGTCTCGATCACGCGGTAGTGCAGCCCGAGGTCCTGCAGCATCGACTCCTGGTACGCCATGAGTTTCTGGTGCTCGGCATCGGCCTGGTCCGGGTGGACGTACGAGAACATCTCGAGCTTGTTGAACTGGTGCACGCGCAGGATGCCGCGGTTGTCCTTGCCCGCCGAGCCGGCCTCGCGCCGGTAGCAGGTCGACCAGCCGGCGTAGCGGAGGGCCTGGTCGCCGTCGTCCGAGGACGGGAACGCCAGGATCTCGTCGGCGTGGTACCCGGCCAGGGCGACCTCGCTGGTGCCGGTCAGGTACAGGTCGTCGGCTTCGAGCCGGTAGACCTCGGCAGCGTGTTCGCCGAGGAACCCGGTGCCCGCCATCGTCTCCGGGCGCACGAGCGTGGGCGTGATGAGCGGCGTGAACCCGTGCTGCACGGCGCGGTCGAGGCCGAGGGACATGAGCGCGATCTCGAGCCGGGCACCGAGGCCCTTGAGGAAGTAGAACCGCGATCCGGACACCTTGACGCCGCGTGGGATGTCGATGATGTCGAGCAGCTCGCCCAGGTCGGCGTGGTCGCGCGGCTCGAAGTCGAACGACGGCTTGGTGCCGACGGTCTTGAGCGTGACGAAGTCGTCCTCACCGCCGGCGGGGACACCGGGCAGGACGGTGTTCGGGATCGAGCGGACGACCTGGTTGAAGGTGTCCTCGGCGGCGGTGACCGCGGCCTGGGCCTCCTTGACCTTGGCGGCGAGCGCCTGGGCATGCTGCACGAGCGCGGCCTTCTCGTCCTTGGGGGCCTTTGCGACGGTCTTGCCGAACGCGTTCTGCTCGGCGCGGAGCGCCTCGAACGACGAGATCGCGCCGCGGCGGGCAGCGTCCGCGTCGACCGCCCGGTCGACGACCTCGACGGAGGCGCCGCGCGCAGCCTGTGAGGCCTTGATGACATCGGGATCGTCGCGCAGCAGCTGGGGGTCAATCACCGACCCATCCTAGCCAGAGCCAGGTGACCAGCAGATGGACGGGAGGCTCGTGGCGGGGCCCGCCACGATCCTCCCGTCCGGCGGCGGCCGGGCCGCGACCCGGTGCGCGCTCCCCAGCCGCCGTCGGTACGGTCGATGCATGTCATCGCCCTCGGAGACCGCGCCCGCGCAGCCGGACGCCCTCGCCTCAGAGCACCGCACCGCCGCCGTCGTCTACAACCCCGTCAAGGTGCACCTGCCGACCCTGCAGCGCACGGTGGAGCAGTACCAGCGCGAGGCCGGGTGGAACGAGACGCTGTGGTTCGAGACCTCGGAGGAGGACCCGGGGGGCGGGATGGCCCGCGAGGCGATCGCGGCGGGGGTCGACGTCGTCGCGGCAGCCGGTGGTGACGGCACGGTCCGCGCCGTCGCCGAGGTCGTCTGGAAGTCCGATGCCGCACTCGCCCTGCTGCCGAGCGGCACCGGCAACCTGCTGGCCCGGAACATCCCCGCGCCGATCGACGACCTGAGCGCGAGCGTCCACACGATCTTCCGCGGTGAGGACCGCGCGATCGACATCGGCACGGTCGGCGTCGAGCGTGAAGACGGATCGCGGGAGCAGTTCGGCTTCCTGGTGATGGCCGGCCTGGGGCTGGACGCGCGGATGCTCGCGAACACGAAGCCCGAGCTGAAGAAGAAGGTGGGCTGGCTGGCCTACGTCGACTCGCTGATCCGGTCGTTGCGGGACGCCGACGCGTTCGAGTTCCGCTACCGCCTGGACGGCGAGGGCAACCGCTCGGTGCGCGCGCACTCGCTGATCGTCGGCAACTGCGGCACGCTGCAGGCCGGCGCGACGCTGCTGCCCGACGCCGAGATCGACGACGGCGTGTTCGACGTGGTCGTGATGCGTCCGCGGGGGTTCTTCGGGTGGGTGCGGATCGCCGCGCGCATGCTGTGGGAGAACGCGATCCTGCGGTCGGTCCGACGCTCGGCGCTGGGCCACACCGCGATCGGCAAGCGCATCACCACCCGTGCGCGTGAGGAACGCCCGCTGCGCTACCTGCGCGGCGAGGAGTTCACGGCGCGACTCGAGGCGCCGGACGAGTTCGAGATCGACGGCGACCCGGTCGGCAAGATCACGGCGTTCAAGGCGCAGATCCACGGCGGGGCGCTGCGCGTGCGGGTCGCCGGGCCGCGCGACCAGACCCGGTCGACGCGACAGGTGCGGGCGCACCACCGCATCTGACGGCGGGCAGGGGCGCCGGGGCTGGGGCTGGCGCACGGTGCGAGGTTCGCGACCGGTGCGAGGTTGATCGGCCGGTGCCGCGCAACAAGCTCGCACGGCGCCGCCGAACTCGCACCAGCGTGCAACCTCGCACCGTGCTGAGCGAGCACACCCTCGCACGCCGGCAGCAACCTCGCACCGTGCTGGGCGGGGCTGGGCTCAGGCCCCGGGTTCGCCCGCCACGATCGCCCGCAGCCAGTCGCGCGCCTCGACGAACGCCTCGTCCGAGTAGCGCAGCGGCACCTCGGACTCCTGCCGATCGGCCCGTGGGTAGGACCCCAGGAACGTCACACGCGGGCTGAACCGGCGCAGGCCGAGCAGCGCGTCCGCGACCCGCTCGTCGAGCACGTGCCCGTCCAGGTCGATGACGAACCGGTACCGCCCGAGCTCGTCGCCGATCGGCCGCGAGGACAGCAGCCCCATGTTGATGCCCCGGGTCGCGAACTGCTCGAGCATGTCCACCAGGGCACCCGGGTGGTCGGCCGGCAGCTCGACGATGACGCTCGTCTTGTCGCTGCCGGTGCGCGTCGGGATCGCCAGGGTCTTCGAGACGAGCACGAACCGGGTGACGGCACTGGCGTTGTCGCCGATCGAGTCGGCCAGCACGGCCAGCTCGTAGTGGTCGGTGATGCCGGGGGGTGCGACGGCAGCGTCGGCGGTCGGGTGCTCGTCGAGCAGTGCTGCCGCGGCGGCGACGTTCGAGGACGCGGGGATGTGCCCGTGGCCGCGGACGTTGGCCTCGAGCCAGTGGTGCGTCTGGGCGTAGGCGACCGGATGGGCGTTGACGGTGCGGACGTCGGCGAGCGCGGTGCCGGGCCGGGCGACGAGCACGAAGTCGACGGGCACCAGGTACTCCCCCACGATGCGCACCCCGGGGATCCGGGCGAGGGCGTCCTGCGTGGCGCTGACCCCACCGTCCACGCTGTTCTCGATCGCGATGACGGCGCCGACGGAACGGCCGGAGACCACGTCGTCCAGGGCCTCGCCGACGTTGTTGACGCTCCGCCAGGGCTTGCCCACGGCGGCGTCGACGAGCTTGAGGGCCGCCTCGGTGAAGGTGCCCGCGGGTCCGAGGTAGCTGTAGGTCTCGCTCGGGGCGTCGGGCTGGCTCATGCGGGTGAGCCTATTGCAGCGGCGCGACCTGCCCGGGCTGCACCGGCAGGGGTGGCGCCTGTCCGGTCAGCCGCTCCTCGCAGATCGCCACGTCGTCGTCGTCGCGCGGGTACGTCACCGCGGCGAAGCGTCCCTCGGGGTCGAGCCGCTCGAGCAGCGAGCGGGTGATGCCGTCGAGCGCCTCGACCTGCTCGTCGGTCAGCGCGTCGATGACGAACTGCCGGGCGGTGCGGACGTGGTCGGGAGCTGCGTCGACGATGAGCGCGAACCCGGCGTCGGTGAGCCGGACGTCGGTGGCGCGACGGTCGTCCGACGACGGGCACCGTGTCACGAGTCCGCGCTTCTGCAGCCGCGAGACCACGTGCGACAGCCGCGGCAACGAGGCGTTCGTCGCCGAGGCCAGTGCCGACATCCGGAGCGTCCGCCCGTCGGTCTCGGACAGCATCGCGATGACCATGTAGTCGAAGTGCGTCAGGTCGGCGTCCCGCTGCAGCTGCTGGTCGAGTGCGGCCGGCAGGAGTTCCATGACGGCGACGAGCTTCATCCAGGCGCGCAGCTGCCCACGTGTCAGCCAGGGCACCTCGTCGGTCATGGCTCCATCCTACGAAGTGGTTGTCGTTTCAACCACCCTGGGCGCGGGTCGGCGACGTGCGGTCACCCACCCGACGACGAGCACCACGACGACCACGACGAGCAGCGCGCCCTCGACCACCAGCAGTCGTGTCGTGTAGTCGAACGGCACGACGGTCGGGTTCTTCGCACCGTGCGCCTTCGCCGCGATCTCCGGCAGCACCACGAGCGCGAGCACGCTGCCGAGCACGACCGCGGCCTGCACCACGACCAGCACCCACGTGCGCAGCGCGCGTCCGGCGCGGCGGAGTCCGAGGCCGACCAGCACCACGAACGGCGACAGGATCGCGTCGTGCAGGATGACCGCACCGATCAGCCAGGTCACGAGCCCACCGATCCGGTTCGGTCGGACGGTCTCGACCATCGTGTACGCGCCGAAGGCCAGCACGAGCACACCGAGCACGACCAGGGTGATCCGCGCGGCCCTCATGACCGGACCTCGATCCGTTCGATCCACTTGGTCTGCAGCACGCCGGGTCGGCCCGGGGCGATGATGCGGGCCGGGAACCCGTGGTCCAGGTCGAGCGTCCCGCCGTTGAGTTCGAGCGCGATCAGGGTGGTCGGGTCCGAGGCGTACTCGGGGCCCATGTCCATGATCCGGTAGCCGCCGTGGCGTTCGAGACTGGTCACCCGCACCGCCGACTCGGGGTCGGCCTGCACGGCCCGCACCAGGTCGCGCATCCGCACACCCTTCCAGGTCGCCATCTGACTCCAACCCTCGACGCACGAGATCGGCAGCTCGACCGTGGTCATCCCGAGCGCGACGAGCTCGGCGCGCGAGAAGGTCCGCGTCACCGCCGGGCCCACCACCGTCAGGGTCCAGTCGGCGGCCGTCGCGGTGGCGAGCACACCGGCGGCACGTGCCGTGCGGTTCACCGGCAGCGCGTTCGGGCCGAGGTGGCGCTTGCGGGGCGCGAAGACGTTGAACGGCTCGCCGAGCTTCGACGACTGCCCGACCGTCAGCACGACGACGCCGGCCGTCGCGGCTGCGACACCCGCGAAGAACCCGCGTCGCGCGACGCGCTCCCGCCGGCCCGCGGTCGCGGGCGCGGGCGCGGTCGCGGTCGCGCCGAGACTCGGCCCCGCGGACGGATTGCGTGCTGATCCGGCCGCGTCATGTCCGCCGGGCCGAGACTCGGCGACGGCGACGGCGTCCGGACCGGCATCGGCACCGGACTGCGGACGGGAGGCCCGGGGCGACTCCGCCCCGTCGGTCACGCTGGCGGCGGGGGCGCCGTCAGCCCAGCGCATCACCCGACCCGTGATCCCCCGCGGGTACGTGGCGGAGGCGCTGCGGGCCTCCCCCACGTACTCGGGCAGCTCGCTGCCCACCGAGCCGTCGGACACGAACCGGCCGTCCGCGTCGTAGGCGTCGCGCGCCCGCCAGTACCGGGCGATGATCCGCAGCTTGGCGGCGATGTGGATGGCGAGCGAGCCGATCAGCACGTACGACAGCGCGTAGTGCACCTGCCGGAACGGGAACGGCCACGGGTACCACTGGTACGTGTTCACCAGGCCGGTGCCGACCTGCACGATCGCGGACGACACGAACAGTGCGATCGACGCGCGTTCCAGCAGGTGCAGCACCCCGCGGACGGGCGGGTCCTGCGCCAGCGCGGGCATGACCGTGTTGAGCTTGGCGACCAGCAGCGGGATGATCGCGATGCCGGCGGTGATGTGCAGCCCCTGCGTGAACTGGTACAGCTGCGTCGGCCGCGTGGGGAACCGCATCCAGGGCAGCGGGTCCTGCAGGAAGTGGCTGTAGACGCCGGTGCCGAAGCAGATCAGGAACGCGATCCCGAGCAGCCGACCGAGCACCACGGCGGTCCGGGCGTTGCGGTTCGGCGAGGCCATCGCGGACCGGGCGTCGTGCAGCGAGCGGCGGACGATCGTCGGTACCCTCGACGCACCATGCGACTGCGACTCGGCCATCCCCTGTCCACCGTGATCGCCGTCGTCGGCGTGCTGGCCCTGGCGGGCGTCATCGCCGTCGGCATCACGCATCTGGGGTTCCTCCGGTCCGGTCATCGACTGTCATTCGTCACGTGGACCCTGATCGCTTGGGCGGTGTTCGTCGTCGCGGTCGTGGCGCTGCGGTTCGTCCCGGCACGACTGGTGACCATCATCGTCCTCGGTGGCGCGGTCGTGGTGGGACTCGCCGCACTGGTCGGTCCCCCCAACACCAGCACGGACTCGGCGCGGTACGCCTGGGACGGCATCGTGCAGCACGCCGGGACCTCGCCGTACCTGCACACCCCGCAGTCCGAGACCCTGGCCCACCTGCGTCCGGACTGGTTGTTCCCGGACAAGGTGAACGGCACGTGCGACAACCTGAAGCCGCGGTTGCACGGACTCGGCGACGGAGCCGACGGGCACTGCGTCGCGATCAACCGCGTCGACGTGCCCACCATCTACCCGCCGCTCGCCGAGATGTGGTTCGCCCTGGTGCGGTCGCTCGTGCCGGTGACCGCGCAGTACATGCCGTTCCAGGTCGCCGGACTGATCGTCTCACTCGGCGTCACGGTCGGGCTGCTGGTCGTGCTGCGCCGCACGGGTCGCCCCGCGTGGTGGGCGGCACTGTGGGCCTGGTCGCCGCTCGTCGCGTCCGAGGCCGTCACGAACTCGCACGTCGACGTCCTCGGTGCAGCGCTCGCCACCGCCGGCGCCGTGCTCGTGGCGTTCGGCCGGCCGATCTGGGGCGGCATCGCCCTCGGCGCCGCGACCGCCGCCAAGCTCATCCCCGCGATCGTCTACCCGCCGCTGCTCGGCCGGTGGCGGCACTGGTGGGCGATCCCCGTCGGCATCGCCGTCTTCGGGCTGCTGTACGTGCCCTACGTCATCACCACCGGGGCGAAGGTGCTCGGGTACCTGCCCGGGTACCTGAGCGAAGAGGGGTACGAGGACGGCTCCCGCTTCGCCCTGGTGTCCCTCGTGGCCCAGGGCGACGCCGCGACGGTGCTCGTGGCACTGGCCGTCCTGGTCGCAGCGGTCATCGCGTGGCGGCTGTCCGACCCGAGCCGTCCGTGGTCGGGCGAGGTGCTGATGATCGGCGTGACCTTCCTGGCCGTGACGCCCCGGTACCCCTGGTACGCGCTCCTGCTCATCCCCTTCGTGGTCCTGTCCGGGCGCTGGGAGTGGTCCTCGATCGGCCTGGCCATCACCGTGCGCGGGCTCTGGGTCAACGCCGACGCCTACCGGTGGTGGCTGCTCGGGGCGGTCCTGCTGATCGTGGTCGTCACCGTGATCCGCACCGACCGGGCCGACTGGCTGCGCTGGCGCGACCGGCTCGTCCCGTCCCGCATGCGCCACGGGCGACCGACGCCCACGCCCGGCGACGTATCATCGCAGCCATGACCGCCGTCGCACTCCCGGCCACCGGGCTGCTCCGTCGGGTCCGGACCGAGACCGCCGTACCACCCCGACCGGCGGGTGACCCCGGGCTGGTCGACCGCTTCGGTCGTCGCGCGGTCGACCTGCGGGTCTCGCTGACCGAACGCTGCAACCTGCGCTGCACGTACTGCATGCCGGCCGAGGGGCTGCCGGTCATCCCGACCGACGCGCTCATGACCGCGGCCGAGATCGAACGGCTGGTCCGACTCGGCGCCGAGCACCTGGGGGTCCGCAAGGTCCGGTTCACGGGCGGTGAGCCGCTGCTGCGTGCCGACCTGGTCGACATCGTCACCCGGTGCGCGGCACTCGGCGTCGAGCTGTCACTGACCACGAACGCGATCGGGCTGGCGGCGCGCGCGCAGGCACTGCGCGACGCCGGACTCGAGCGGGTGAACGTGTCGCTCGACACCGTCGACCCCGACGTCTTCGCCACGGTCACCCGTCGCCCGTTCCTGGCCCGGGTGCTCGAGGGCATCGCCGCCGCCGACGACGCCGGACTCGGGGTGAAGGTCAACGCCGTGCTGCTGCGCGGGGTGAACGACCACCTGGCCGTCGACCTGCTGACCTGGTGCCTCGAGCGCGGCCACGAGCTGCGCTTCATCGAGCAGATGCCGCTCGACCCTGGGCACGCGTGGGACGGCACGTCGATGGTGACCGCCGCCGAGACCCGCGCGATGCTCGGCGAGCAGTACGTGCTGACCCCGGACCAGGCGCCGCGCGACGGTGCTCCGGCCGAGCGCTTCCGGGTGGCCTCGCGGGCGACGGGCGAGGACCTCGGCACCGTGGGCGTGATCGCCAGCGTGACCGAGTCGTTCTGTGCGGACTGCACCCGCACCCGCCTGACCGCCGAGGGCCACGTGCGCAGCTGCCTGTTCTCCGACCAGGAGTCCGACCTGCTCGGGCTCATGCGCGACGGCGCCTCGGACGAGCAGGTGCTCGACCGCTGGCGTCTGGCGATGTGGGCCAAGCCGCGTGACCACGGTGACGACGCCGACGGCATGGTGCACCCGACGCGTGGCATGAGCGCGATCGGCGGGTGACGATGACCACGATGCGGTTCTTCGCCGCCGCCCGCGCGGCCGTGGGGGTCGACGAGACCACGGTCGACGCCGAGACGCTCGACCAGGCACTGCGCGGGGTCGATGCCGTGGACGCCGACCGGTGGCTGGTGCTGCAGGAGCGGTGCTCGTACCTGGTCGACGGACTCAGCACCCGTGACCGGTCGACGACACTCGACGGCGTCGGGCTGGTCGACGTGATGCCGCCCTTCGCCGGCGGCTGATCCCGCACGGTGCGAGGGTTCGCACCGTGCGAGGTTGTCGCGTGGTGCGAGGTTGATCGGTTCGTGCGCGGAAAGTACCTCGCACGGCGCGGACAACCGCGCACCAGGTCAGCGTCAGCGCGCGGAGACGTCCAGCTCGGCGGGGTCGACGGCGACGTGCACGGTGTCGCCACGCGTCAGGGCCAGACGGGTGGCGGTGGCGATCGTCACGTCGGCGACCAGGTCGTCCGTCCGCACCCGGACCAGGCCGTCGCGCGGCTCGAGACCGCGCACCGTGCGCTCGGGCCCGGCGCCGTCCCACGTCACGACGGCGGCCGTCGGGTGGTACGCGGCCTGGACGGCACGGCCAGGAGGCCCGGTGTGCGTCGCCGACACCAGCTCGCCCCCGCCGGGCAGCGCGATGCCACGGCTGGTGGCGGTCCCGACGACCACGACCAGTCCCGAGAACGCGGCGCCGAAGGCGCTGGTCGGTCGTCCGAGCACCCGGTCGGTCGGCCCCTGCTCGACGACGCGGCCGTGCTCGATCACGACGACGCGGGACGCCAGCCCGACGACCTCGATCGGGTCGTGCGTGACGAGGATGCTCGGGCGTCCCACCACTGCGGCACGGAGGGCAGCGCGCACGTCGTCCCGGGCCTCGACGTCGAGTGCCGAGGTCGGTTCGTCGAGCAGCAGCACCGCGGGGTCGGCGGCCAGTGCCCGGGCGATCGCGACCCGCTGGGCCTGTCCGCCGGACAGCGTCGCCGGAGCGCGGTCGGCCAGGGCGAGTGCGTCGACGGCCGACAGCGCCGTGTCGGAGCGGAGCCGGGCCTCCCGTCCGCCCAGGCCTGCCGCACGCGGACCGTACCCGACGTTGCCGGCGACGGAGCGGTCCGGGAACAGCTCGGGACGCTGCGTGACCAGGCCGACCCGACGCCGGTGGGACGGCACGGCGCGGCGCCCGTCGTCGACGGATCGACCGGCGACCTCGATGCCGCCGGCGTCGATCCGCAGGAGTCCGGCGATCGCCTCGACGACGGTGGACTTGCCGGCGCCGTTCGGTCCGACCAGCGCGACGCACTCGTCGGCACCGATCACCAGCTCGACGTCCACGTCACGGTCGCGCAGGACGACGTGGGCGCGCAGCGCGGTCATGCCGGCACCGTCCGCGCGCCGCGGATCGAGGTCGTGCCGATCACGACGACCGCCACGACGACGAGCACCAGTGCCAGCGCCACCGCCGTGTCCGGGTCGATCTCCCGCTGCAGGTAGATCTCGAGCGGCAGGGTCCGCGTCACGCCCTGCAGGCTGCCGGCGAACGTCAGGGTCGCGCCGAACTCGCCGAGTGCCCGCGCGAAGCACAGCACGACGCCCGAGGCGATGCCGGGCAGTGCCCGCGGGATCGTCACCGTGAACAGCACCCGGGTGGGACTCGCGCCGAGGGTCGCCGCGACCCGCTCGAGCCGGTCACCACCGACGCGCAGGGAGCCCTCGACGGCGGACACCAGGAACGGCATCGCGACGAAGGTCTGCGCCATCACGACCGCCACGGTGGTGAACGCGATGCGGATGCCGTGGTCGGCGAGGAACCCGCCGACCGGTCCGATGCGCCCGAACGCCGCCAGCAGGGCCAGCCCGCCGACCACGGGCGGCAGCACCAGTGGCAGCAGGACCAGGGCCCGGGCCACGCCGACCCAGCGGGAGCGGACCCGCGAGAACAGCACGGCGAGGGGCAGGCCGAGCACCAGCGCGATGCCCGTGGCGGCCGCCGCCGTGCCGAGGCTCAGGCCGAGTGCGGTGAGCGAGGCGGGGGCGGTGACCAGCGCGACGAACGACGACCAGTCGACGCGGCCGACCATCGCCAGGACCGGCACGACGACGAAGAGTCCGCCGACGACGGCCGGCACCGGCAACCACCACGGGGTCGGGGTCCGGCTGCGTGCCCGGGTCCGGCCGTCCGCTCGGGTCCGGCTGTCCGCCCGGGTCTGGCTGTGCGCCCGGGTCTGGCTGTGCGCCCGGGTCACGGCTTGCCGAAGCCCGCTTCCCGCAGGACCCGCTCACCCGCGCTCGACCGGACGTAGGCGCTGAACGACGCGGCCAGCGCGGCGTGCCCGGAGCCCTTGACGACGCCGATCGGGTACGTGTTGACGGCCTTCGCCGCGGCGTCGAAGTCGACCCCGTCGACCTTGCCGTCGGCGCCCTTGACGTCGGTGACGTAGACCAGCCCGGCGTCGGCCTGTCCCGACTCGACCTTGCCGAGCACGTCGGTGACCGACTGTTCCTCGCTGACCGGTGCGAGCGTCACGCCACTGGCCTGCTCCACCGTCTGGGTCGCCGCTCCGCACGGCACGGGCGCGGCGCAGGTCACGACCTGCAGCCCGGACGCGGTCAGGTCCTGCAGGTCGTGGATGCCCTTCGGGTTGCCGGGGGCGACGGCGATCTGCAGCGTGTTCGTCGCGAATGCGGGCGTGCCACCGGTGATGAGCCCGGCGTCGGTGAGCTTGGTCATGTTCTTCTGGTCGGCGCTGGCGAACACGTCGGCCGGGGCGCCGTTCTGGATCTGGGTGACCAGGTCGCTCGAGCCCG
The DNA here is from genome assembly GCF_053345565.1 of Microbacterium sp. M1A1_1b. Lineage (NCBI taxonomy): Bacteria > Bacillati > Actinomycetota > Actinomycetes > Micrococcales > Microbacteriaceae > Microbacterium > Microbacterium sp. M1A1_1b. Next base: position 215,443 of record NZ_JBKFAJ010000002.1, on the reverse strand, counting down.
CGAACGAGAACGTCACGGTGGTGCCGGGGTGGGACGCCTGGTAGTCCTTGCCGAGCGTGGTGAACGTCTGCTGCAGGGACGCCGCGGCGAACACGGTGATCGAGCCCGTGGGGGTCGCGCTGGCGCTCGGCGTGGTGCTCGCGGTGGATCCGCCCTGGGCGCTGCACCCGGTCAGGAGGACGGCGGCGGCGAGTGCCCCCGAGACGATCGCCGTGGTCCTGCGCATGTCTGATCCCATCCGTGACGCACCTGCGACGTCTCATGACGATCCTAAGCGCATCTGCGAGCTCGGTTCGCGCTGCAGTCCGCGCGTCACGGCCTGCCGTTCAGACGACCGGGCGGCCCTCGCGCAGCCAGGCCTGCATGCCACCGTCGAGCACCACCGCGGGACGGTCCGCCGTCGACGCCCACGCGACGGCGCGCGGTCCCCGTGCGCAGACGACCACGACCGGTGTGTCCCGGGCGTGCGCGTCGGTCGCGAGCTCGTCCGGGGTCACGGCACCGGCGATGACCCCCTCGGCGCGCTCCTCGGGCGTGCGGACGTCGACCACGACCACGTCGTCCGCCGGGTCCGCGAGCCGGGCGGCGAGCGCCGCGGGGGCGATGCGGTCGGGTTCGGCCGCCGGGGCGTCCGGCCGATGCGAGTCCGGTCCACGTCGCAGCGGGCTCTCGGTCCAGCGCCACCGTCGGGCGTCGACGCTGAGCACCCGGCCGACCAGCGGGTCCCCCAGTCCGGCGACGATCGCGGTGACCTGCGCCGCCATCACCGAGCCGACCGCGCCGCACAGGGCCGGCAGGACACCGTCGATCGCGCACGAGCCCTCGTCCGGGTGCACCTCGGGGTGCAGGTCGTGGAAGTCGATCGGGGCGCCGGTCAGCACGCCCGCGTCGTCGAAGACCGACACCTGGCCGTCGTAGCCGAGCACGGTGCCCCAGACGAAGGGCACACCGGCGGCGGCGCAGGCGTCCGACACGGCGCGGGTGACGACGACCGAGTCCGCGGCGTCGACCACGACGTCGTGGTCGACGACCAGCTGCGGGGCGAACCGGCCGACCAGTGCGACGACGTCGGCCTCCGGGTCCACCGCGCGGGCGTGCTCGGCGGCGACCTGGGCCTTGGGGCGTCCGACGTCGGCCGTGGTGAAGAGCGTCTGCCGCGCCAGGTTCGAGGGGTCGACGGTGTCGGGGTCGACGATCGTCAACCGGGCGATGCCACTGCCCGCCAGGTACGACATGACCGGGGCACCGAGCCCGCCGGCGCCGACGACCAGGACCCGTGCGGCGGCCAGGCGGGTCAGCGTGCGGTCCCCACCGGCGTCGAGAGCGGCGGTGCGGGAGCCGAGCCGCCGCCGGGCGGGGGTGAGACCGGGCGAGGCGGCGGGCGTCGCGGGCGGTGTCGGTGCGGACGTCACCGCGGGTGTCACGGCGGGCGTCACGGCGTCATTCGTCGTCACGGGGTGCCTCCACCGTGACCATCGTGGCCTTGACCGACGCCGTCGCGACGGAACCGACCTCGAGCCCCAGGTCACGGACCGCCTCGGCGCTCATCAGGGACACCACGCGGTGCGGCCCGCACTGCAGTTCCACCTGCGCCATCACGGTGTCGACGACGACCTCGGTGACGATGCCGACGAAGCGGTTCCGCGCCGAGCTCCGACCCGCGGCGGGATCCGGCAACGCGGCGCTCTGGGCCTTGGCGTGGACGGCCAGTTCGCGCCCGTCGACGACCGCGCGTCCGGCGCCGTCCGAAAAGCGTGTGAAGGTCCCCGCATCCACGAGCCGGCGGACGGTGTCGTCACTGACCCCGAGGTAGCGGGCGGCGTCACGGATGCGCAGGCGGCTCATGCCCGGATGCTAGCCGGTGTGCGGGCCAGGGGGGACGTGGACCCGACCCGCCCGATCCTGTGAGCACTCCGAATCCCACGGTGCAGTTCCCAGTCGATCACCCCGCTGTGCGAGGTCGCCGCCCAGCAGGCGCCGATACCGTCGGACCCGTGAGCACTCCCCGGACCGGCACCATCAGCGTCCCTCGGTCGCTGTCCGCACCCACGGTGCGCAGTCGCCTCCGAGGGGGCTCCCGCGCGGTCGGTGCCGCGGTCGTCCGCACCCCGGAACTCACCATCGGCGCCCTTGCCGTCGTCGCGACCGCGGCGTTCTCGTGGGTACCGTCGGTCTGGTACGACGAAGCCGCCACCGTCACCAGTGCCACGCGGAGCTGGCCGCAGCTGTGGGCGGAACTGCACTCCGTCGACGCCGTGCACGGTCTGTACTACGCGCTCATGCACGCCTGGTTCTGGCTGGTCGGGTACACCCCCTTCACGCTGCGCTTCCCGAGCGCTCTGGCGATCGGCGTCGCGGCCGGGCTGGTCGTCGCCCTCGGTCGTCGGCTGGGTGGTCGGCGGCTCGGGATCGTCGCCGGGCTCGTCTTCCTCGCGCTGCCCCGCGTGCAGTGGGCCGGCGGAGAAGGTCGACCCTACGCCACCATCACCGCGCTGTCGGTCTGCCTGACCCTGGTCGGTCTGACGGCCGTCCGCCGCACACGCTCGGGACGACGACCAGTCCTGTGGTGGTCGGCGTACGGCGTGCTGGCGCTGGTGTCGGTGACGTTCAACATCTACCTCTCGCTCGCCGTAGTCGCGCACGCGGTCGCCCTGCTCTGGGTCGCCCTGGCCGAACGCCGACGGACCCGGGCACAGACCATGCAGGTCCGGAGCGGCCTGCCCACGCAACCGCTGGTGACGCGGCGGACATCGGTCCGCTGGCTGATCGCCGCCGGCGCCGCGGCACTCATCGCCTCGCCCTTCGTGCTCGAGGTCGCCTCGCAGTCGAAGCAGGTCGGCTGGATCGCCGGCATCACGGACCGCACCAAGGACCAGGTCTTCGCCACCGCGTGGTTCGGCGGCATGGACTGGTACGCCGCCGTTGCGTGGGCCCTGCTGATCGTCGGCGTCGTCACCGCCGGCGTGCAGGCCCACCGCCGCAGCGCCTCCGTGCGGGCCCTGGTCCGCATGCAGGCCGTGCGCGTCGCCCTGCCGCTCGTGATCGTCCCGACGGCCGCACTCGTCGGAGCGACCGCACTCGGCGAACACCTGTACTCGCCGAAGTACGCCAGCCTGAGCCTGCCGTTCGTGGCGCTGCTGATGGCGCTGGCGATCACGCTCATCCGGCCCAAGGCCTGGCTCGTCGGTGCGCTGGCCGCCGTCCTGCTGCTGTCCGTCCCGAACGCGTACGACGTCAAGACCCCGCTGTCCAAGCAGGACTCCACCTGGGCGAACGCCGCGTCGATCGTCGCCGCCGCTCGTGACGCCCGACCGGACGCCGACGAAGGCGTCATCTACGGCAGCGTGTACCGGCACCCCGGCGCGACCGCAGACATCATCCGGGTCTCGTACCCGTGGGCGTTCACCGGCATGACCGACCTGGGTGTGCGTAAGGACGGCGCGCAGTCCGGCGTGCTGTGGAACCAGACCGGTGACCTCGCCACGACCGTTCCCGCTCGCCTGGGCGACATCGACACGGTCTGGTTCGTCGGTGGGACCTCGCGCAACATCGAACCGCAGGCGGCGTCGGTGCTGTCGCAGCACGGATTCGTCGCCGAGCACCACTGGAAGACCGGCGAAGTGCTGCTGACCGAGTACGTCCGCGCACGCTGACCAGCCGCCGACGTCGCTGACCTGCGCTCGACGCCGCTGACCTGCGTGGTCCCGATGCCGCACTGTGCCATGCTGCGACCATGCAGCACGACGTCCACCTGATCGCGCCGGCCGATGCCGCACCGCTCGCCGCCCTGCTCGTCCGGAACCGCGCCTGGCTGGCTCCGTGGGACCCCGCCCGTCCGGAGACCTACTTCACCGAGGGCGGTCAGCGCGCGGAGATCGACTCGTGCCTGCGACGTCGGGGCCGCGGAGTCATGCTGCCCCTCGTGATCACCACGGACGACGTCGTGGTGGGACGGCTGAACGTCAACTCGATCGTCCGCGGTGCCTTCGAGTCCGGCACCCTGGGCTACTGGGTCGCCGAGGACGCGGCCGGGCACGGGGCTGCGACCGCCGCCGTCGGACTGGCGGTCCGCATGGCGTTCGACGGGCTCGGACTGCACCGGCTCGAGGCGGGCACACTGCCCCACAACGTGCGGTCACAGCGCGTGCTCGAGAAGAGCGGCTTCGAGCGGTACGGCTACGCGCCGCAGTACCTGCGCATCGCCGGGGCATGGCAGGACCACGTGCTGTTCCAGCGGCTGGCCGACTGACGCGTCAGTGCACCACGCGCGCGCCGTGCACGGGCCCGGTGGCACGCACGGCGACGAAGCCCGCGGCGCTCAGCGCGACCTGGACCTCGAGCGCGCTGTCCCGGTCGGCGACCAGGAACGCGACGGTCGGCCCGCTGCCCGACACCAGACCGGCCAGTGCGCCGGACTTCTCCCCGAGTTCGAGCGTCCGCGCCAGTTCGGGCTGCAGCCGCATGGCCGGCGCCTGCAGGTCGTTGTGCAGGCAGTCCGCCAACAGCTCGGGGTCGCCGGCACGCAGGGCCTGCAGCACGTTGGACTCGACCACGGGCATGGACGGCGCCGGGGTGATGTCCGCCCGGTAGCGGTCGCGGTGGGCGTCGAGCGCGCGGTAGACGGCCGGTGTGGACAGCCCGTCGTCGCTCAGCGCGAGCACCCAGCGGAACTCGCCCTTGGCCAGCGCCGGGCTGAGCTCGTCGCCGCGACCCGTCCCGACCGCGGTGCCGCCGGCAAAGGCGAAGGGCACGTCGGCCCCGAGCCGCGCGGCGATGCGCAGCAGTTCGTCACGGCCGAGGGCGGTGCCCCAGAGCGTGTCCACCGCCAGCAGCGTGGCCGCGGCATCCGCAGAGCCACCGCCCATGCCGCCGGCGACGGGCACGCGCTTCTCGATCGTGAGCCGCACCCCGCCGGTGTACCCGGCGGCTTCGGCGACCATCCGGGCCGCGCGGATCGCCAGGTTCGTGCCGTCGACGGGCACGGATGCGGTGTCGATCGACCCCGTGAACGTCACGGAGAAGTCGTCGGCGGGTTCGGCGACCACGTCCTCGAACAGCGAGACCGCCTGGTACGCGGTCGCGACGTCGTGGTAGCCGTCGTCCTGCAGTGCGCCGACGGACAGGAACACGTTGATCTTGCCGGGAGCGCGCGTCCGCACGCGAGTCGGTGCGGCCAGCGAGGTCATGACCCCAACCTATCCCGCGCGCGCTGCGGCGAAGCCACGCTCCAGGTCGGCGAGGACGTCGTCCGGGTGTTCCAGGCCGATCGACAGCCGGATCAGCCCGTCGCCGACACCGGACGCCGCGCGCTCCGAGGGCGTCATCTGCACGTGCGTGGTCGACGCGGGGTGCACGACGAGCGACCGCACGTCGCCGATGTTCGAGACGTGGTCGAACAGCTCGAGCGCATCGACGAACCGACGCCCCGCTGCAGCCCCACCGGCCAGGTCGAACGCCAACACCGCCGAGGGCCCCCGGGGCACGTAGCGCTGCTGCAGGTGGTGCCACGGCGAGGACGGCAGCCCCGCGTAGTGCACGTGCTCGACCTGGTCGTGGCCGTCGAGCCACGTGGCGACGGTCGCCGCGTTCGACACGTGCCGGTCCATCCGGAGCGACAGGGTCTGGATGCCCTGCAGCACCAGGAAGGCGTTGAACGGGGCGATCGCGGGTCCGAGGTCCGCCGACAGCTTGGACCGGGTGCGCTGGATGAACGCCCGCCGGCCGAACTTCGCCGCGAAGTCGGTGCTCGCGAACCCGGAGTGCTCGGTCGACGTCAGCTGCGGGTACTTGTCCGGGTACGCCGCCCAGTCGAAGTTGCCGCTGTCGACGATGAGCCCGGCGATGGCGCTGCCGTGTCCGGCCAGGTACTTGGTGGCCGAGTGCACCACGATGTCCGCACCGTGCTCGATCGGACGCACCAGGTACGGCGTGGCGATCGTGTTGTCGACGATCAGCGGGACCCCGGCGTCGTGCGCCACGCCGGCGACCCCGGCGAAGTCGAGCACGTCGCCGCGCGGGTTCGGGATCGACTCCCCGAAGAACGCCCGCGTCTCCGGACGCACCGCCGCGGCCCACTCGGCCAGGTCGGTCGGGTCCTGCACGAACGTGAAGGCGATGCCGAGGTCGCGCAGGGTCGAGGCGAACAGCGTGTAGGTCGCACCGTACAGCGACGCGCTCGACACGACGTGGTCGCCGGCGCGCGCCACACCGAGCACCGCGAGCGAGGTCGCCGCCTGCCCCGAGGCCAGCGCCAGCGCGCCCACCCCGCCCTCCAGGTCTGCGATCCGCCGCTCCAGCGCCGCCGCCGAGGGGTTGTTCACGCGTGAGTACGTGTGCCCGGGCGCGTCGAGCATAAACCGGTCGGCCGCGTCCTCGGCCGACGGGTACACGTACGCCGCCGTCTGTGCGATCGGCGGCACGTTCGCACCGAACCCCGGATCGGCCCGGAACCCGGCGCGGATCTGCCGGGTCTCGAAGTGCCAGCCGTCCTCGACCGAGGCCATCAGGCGGTGACCACCGACGAGCGCACCAGCGGGATGACCTGCTCGCCGAAGCGCTCCATCTCCTCGAGCTGCGGCGAGAACTGCAGCAGCAGGGTGTCCACGCCGACCGTTTCGTACTCGCGGATCCGCGCGGCGACCTGCTCGGGCGTCCCGACGAACTGCGGCCGCAGCCCCCGGTTCGACACCGAGTAGTCCTCGAGCGAGGGCACGTGCTCGAGCTGCGACTTGGAGATGAAGTCCTGGTAGGACTCGTAGGCGTTGCCGTGCTGCACGTCCGTGATGCGCGCGAGCTCGGCCTGCGCCTCGGCCTCGGTCTCGCGCACGATCGCGTAGGCCGCCATGCCGAACGCCTCGAACGGCGGCAGCCCGGCCTCGTCGCGACGTCGGCGCATGTCGGCGATCTTGGTGCGCAGCTCGTCCACCGTGCCGCCGTGGGTCACGTAGGCGTCGGCGTAGTGCGTGATGCTCGCCTTGCCCGCTTCGCTCTCGCCACCGGCGTAGATGCGCGGCGTCACGAGCGGCTTCGGCTCGAGGTGCGCGTTCTGCACCTCGTAGTACTCGCCCGAGAACGAGTACGGCGTCTCGCGCCACAGGCCCTTCATGACCTCGACGAACTCGGCGGTGCGCTTGTAGCGGTCGTCGTGCTCGGAGAAGATGCCGCCGTACTGCCGCGCTTCTTCCGCCCACCAGGCGCTCACGACGTTGAAGGTGAACCGGCCGCCCGAGATGTCGTCGATCGTCGCCGCCTGCTTCGCGGTCACCGCCGGCAGGTGGTACCCCGGCCGCATCGCCGCCATGATCTCGAGCCGGTCGGTCGTCGCCGCGATGGCCGCCGCGAGCGCCCAGGCCTCGAGGCTCGGCGCAGCCACGCCCTTGATGTCGTTGAGGTTCAGCTCGGGCACGAGCGTCAGGTCGAAGCCGATGCGCTCGGCGCGCTGCGCCAGGCGCTTGACGTAGTCGAAGGTGACCGGCATGTGCTCGTCGTCGACGTTGCGCAGCCAGCCGCCGAACAGCGGGGTCCAGTATCCGAATCGCACAGGGTTCCTCAGGTGGTGACTGTCGGACGGGAGGCTCGGTGCCGGTGGCGACCCGGGCCTCCCGTCCGGTGGGTGGTCGGGTTCAGGCCGTGGCGACGGATGCGGCGGTCGTCGCGTACTCGTCGGCCAGCAGGCCGCCCAGGTACCGGGCGATGGAGCGCGGGCCGGAGGCCGGCGCGGTCTCCTCGACCGCCGGGTTGTAGTTCGTGTTGGTGTTGATGTCGTAGACCACCGTGCGGCCGTCCGTGGTCTCCATGAACTCCACGCCCGCGATCGTGATGCGCTGGTCGGCCAGGAACGTCCGCAGCTGCTGGACGAGCGGATGCTCGGCCGTGACCTCGGTCCGGACGCTGAACGCGGGCGGGGCGCCGGCGGTCTCGGTGCCGGGGACGTCGCACACGGCGCCGGCGATGACCTGAGGCCCGTTCTCTCCGGATGGCACGGCGCACGCGTCGGCCGGGCAGAGCTCGAAGCTGCCCGCGCTGGTGTCGACCCGGACGGCGTAGACGAACTCGCCACCGACGAACTCGACGCGGGTGATGAAGGGCTCACGCGCGGTCAGGTACTCCTGCAGCAGGGTGATGCCGTCGACGGGCTCCTCGAACTCCGGGGAGTCGACGTAGGCGTCGAACTCGGCGAGCGAGTCGAAGCGGCGGACGCCCAGGCCCTTGCCGCCCTGGTTGTGCTTCGTGATGAACGGCACGTCCTGGCCGTCCGTGAAGCTCGCGGCGGCGTCCTTCAGGGTGCTCGTGCCGAACACCGCGGTGGTGCGGGGGACGTCGAACCCGGCGTTGCGCAGCAGGCCGTGCTGCGCGACCTTCGACACCTCGAGCTCGAGCACGTGGCTGCCTCCGACCACCTGGCGGCCGGCGCGTTCGAGCCAACCCAGCACGGCGCGGGTGTACTCCTTGCTGTGCTCGTGCCCGCGGGTGTGGCTGCTGGCCGACATGCGGCTCCAGTAGACACCGGGTTCCGGCTCGGCACCGAGGTCGATCTGTCCCTCGGTGAGCAGGATCTCTTGCACCGGGACGCCCTCGGCTTCGAAGGCGGCGGCGAGCGGCGGGAACCACTCGGGGTTCTCGTGGATGACGTACACGCGCGGGGAGGTCACCAGACCACCCTAAGCACGGTGCCCGTGGGGCTGCCAGGTGTGTGACGCGGTGCTACTCGCTGAACACCTGCTGGCCGACGACGCCCAGCAGGTCGAGCTTCTGGGCGTCCTCGCTGCCCGCCGGCGCCGTGAAGAGCAGCAGGGCCTGCGCGAGGTTCGACGTCTGCAGCACCTGGCACTCCACGGTGATGCGCCCGAGCTCCGGGTGGACGAAGGTCTTGCGGTCCTCCCACCGGCTGCCCACCTCGTGCAGTGCCCAGAGCTGCCGGAACGCCGGACTGTGCGTCTCGAGGTCGGCGACGAGCGCCGACGCCCGTCGGTCCCCCGGACCCGCTGCGCCGACGGCCGCTCGGAGCGCCGCCACCTGGGCGCGCGCGAGCCGCTCGTGCTGCTCCGGCGCGTACCGGGCCGGCTCGGCGTCGGTCATGAACCAGCGCCACGGCTGGTAGCGCTCGTTGCCCGTCAGACCCACGGTGCTGCCGAGCAGGGCCGCGCCCAACGGGTTCTCGACCAGGGTCTCGCCGAGGTCGCTCACGACGATCGCGGGGGTGTCCTGCAGCCGGTCGAGCACGCGGAGGATCGCCGGGTCGACGTGGTCGCTCCGGTGCACGCGCACGGGGGCGTTGTGCCCGGCCAGGCGGAACAGGTGGTCGCGCTCGTCGAGGGTGCACCGGAGCGCCCGGGCCACGGCTGCGATCATCTGCTCGGACGGCTGTGGCCCGCGCTGCTGCTCCAGCCGCGTGTAGTAGTCGGCGGACATGCCCGCCAGTGCTGCGACCTCCTCGCGCCGCAACCCAGGAGTGCGGCGGCGGGCACCGGCGCCGAGGCCGACGTCCTCCGGGCGCAGGAGCTCGCGGCGACGGCGGAGGAAGTCGGCGAGGGCAGGGCGGTCCATGGTCCCAGTCTGCTCGGGGCAGTGCCGTGCAGCCAGGGATCGTCGGTCCCCCGATGACCGGGCTCTGGTTCGGGTCTCGGGTGTGCCGGATCGTCGATGCCATGGACATCACGAACTCGACCGTCTTCATCTCCGGCGCGACCTCGGGCATCGGCCTGGGGCTGGCGCTCCGCCTGCAGCAGGCCGGCAGCACCGTCGTCATCGGCGGACGCCGGCAGACGTTGCTGGACTCCCTGGCCACCGAGCACGGCTTCGCCACCGTGCAGATCGACGTCGACGACCCGGCATCGATCACCGCAGCCGCCGCGACCGTCACCGCGGCGCACCCGTCCCTCGACACCCTCGTCACGATGTCGGGGATCATGCGGCAGGAAGACCTGCGGTCGTCGGCGCACCTGCCCGACGCCGAGGCCACGGTGACGACGAACTTCCTGGGCACCGTCCGGCTCGTCGATGCCTTCCTGCCGCACCTGCTCGAGCAGCCGGCGTCCACGGTGATGACGGTGTCGTCCGGGCTGGCCTTCACGCCGTTGACCCCGACGCCGACCTACAGCGCGATGAAGGCCGCCGTGCACTCGTACACGCTGTCGCTCCGGCAGCAGCTCACCGGCTCCCCCGTGTCGGTGCTCGAGCTCGTGCCGCCGGCCGTCGCCACCGACATCCAGGGCGAGGGGGTGGACTTCGGCGGGATGCCCCTGCAGGCGTACCTGGACGAGGTGACGGCGCTGTTGCAGGCCGGAGCGTCGCCGGAGGTCCTGGTGCAGAACGTGCTGCCGCTGCGGTGGTCGGAGCGGGACGGGACGCAGCAGCAGCTGATCAAGCGGCTGGCGGGGCACTGACGACGTGGTGCTTCACGTCCTCCGCCACGCGGGCGGACGGCGCGACCGACTCGCGCTGACCAGTCGTCGTGGGGTGTAGACGCGGAGCAGTGTCTCGTCGACCATCGCGAAGCGATCGTCCACCGTCGCGATGCCATCGGCGCCGGACGCGACGACCAGACCTGCCTGCACGGCGTGTGCCGCCGACAGGCCGTGACGCTCCATGAAGTACCGGACGTCCTCCAGCAGGTTCGGGGCGTCGACGTGCACGGTGTCCGCGCGCATCACGACCGCGTGCCAACGTCGCAGCAGGGCACCCGCCAAGTCACGCACGTCCGGGTCGGTGAAGCGCACGACCGCGTCCGTCGGCCGCGGCCGGACCTGCACTTCGAGCGCGGCGAGGTCGAATGCTGCTTGGTGGAGCTCGAGTTCGAACAGGTCGTTGTAGAACAGGGTGCGGCGCGCGCGGATGAGTCGTTCCAGGAACTCCGAGCACGCATCGTGGTCGGTGTCGGACTGCTCGAGCGCACTCACCACGAATCCTGTCTCAAGCACCACACCAGCCGGGAGCGCCGCGCAGTCCTCTGTGGGAACGACGCCGCGGTCGTCGGGGGTCCCGGTTCGCCGGACCACCTCACCGGTACCAGACGGGCCGAGGGCCTGACTGCGGTGGAACCGTGAACGTCGAACGGGCCAGGATCTCGCGCACCTGGTCGGCGCGGGCGTCCGGACTGCCGACGGGACGATGACGTGCGGCCTCGATCTGCTCCGCACTCAACAAGCGGATCGGGACCGCGTCGGAGTGGTGGTACCGCTCGTCGCGCTTGGGGCGGATCGTGCTCATGGGTGCTCCTGTCCTCGGTCGTTGCACGGTAGGTCTGGCGTGTCCAGCAGCGCAAGAAATCCGTATGCAACATCCGAACGCGCGCCGAGCGTGATCGATCCGTGGACGGCCCGAACCGAATCGCGGTGCGGGGTCGGCCGCGTGGTGCCCGGTTGTTACCCGGCACCGGGCGGTCGACCTCGCACGGGGCGCGAACCGCGCACGGGGCGCGAACCGCGCACGGTGCGCGAACCGCGCACGGGGCGGGAGCGGCGCGCGGCGCTCTGCGCTACTCGGCGGCGGCGAGCACCGTTCGGCCCAGGCGGACGAAGTCGTCCGCGCTGAGTTCCTCGCCGCGGGCCGTGGGCGCGATGCCCGACGCCTCGAGCACCTGGGATGCGTGCGCGCTGCCCCCGAGCACGCCGGAGAGCGCCTGACGGAGCATCTTCCGGCGCTGCTGGAACGCCGCGTCGACGAGCGCGAAGACCTGTGCCCGCAGGACCTCGTCACCCGGCGGGTCGTGTCGGACGAACCCGACCAGCACGCTGTCGACGTTTGGCACCGGCCAGAAGACCTGGCGGCTGACCTGCCCGGCGATGCGCCACGCGCCGTACCAGGCGGCCTTGACGCTCGGCGAGCCGTACACCTTGCTGCCCGGGTCGGCGGCCAGGCGGTACCCGACCTCGGCCTGCACCATGACGAGCGACCGCTCGATCGACGGGAACGTCGCCAGCAGGTGCAGCAGCACCGGGACCGAGATGTTGTACGGCAGGTTCGCGACCAGGTGCGTCGGCGCCGTCGGCAGGTCGTCCGCGCCGACCTGCAGGGCGTCCTGGTGCACGACGGTCAACTGCGCCGCCGGCTGCATCGTGGCCACCGTCGCCGGCAACTGCGCCGCCAGACGGGCATCGATCTCGACTGCTGTGACGGCAGCGCCGGTCTCGGTCAGGCCGAGCGTCAGGGACCCCAGGCCCGGCCCGACCTCGAGCACACGAGAGTCGGCCGTCACGCCACCGGCTGCCACGATGCGCCGGACGGTGTTGGCGTCGTGCACGAAGTTCTGCCCGAGCTTCTTGGTGGGCGTGACGTCGAGCTGGGACGCCAGGGAGCGGATCTCCGCAGGACCGAGCAGCGCGCTCACTGTTCGACCGTGACCGGTTCGGCGTCCCACGCGCCGTAGACCAGCTCGGTGTTCGACGCGATCTGCGCCGCGAGCATGGAGGCGTCGGCGCCGATGGTCTCAGCCATCGACCGCAGCGTGAGCGGGATCAGGTAGGGCGCGTTCGGCCGACCGCGGTACGGCGTCGGCGTGAGGTACGGCGCGTCGGTCTCGACCATGATCAGGTGCCGTGGCGCGGTGATCAGGGCATCGCGCAGGGACTGGGCGTTCTTGAACGTCACGGTGCCGGCGAACGACATGTACCAGCCGCGCTCGGCGCAGAGCCGCGCCAGGTCACGGCCGCCGGAGAAGCAGTGGAACACCGTCTTCTCGGGGGCACCGACACGGTCGAGCACCTGCACCACGGCATCGTGGGCATCACGGTCGTGGATGGTCAGCGCCAGGTCGTACTGCTTGGCGATGCGGATGTGCTCTTCGAACGACCGGATCTGGGCGTCACGGCCGTCTTCGGCGGTGCGGAAGAAGTCGAGCCCGGTCTCGCCGACGGCCCGGACCCGGGGCAGCGCCGCGAGCGCTTCGATCCCCGCCAGGTGCTCGTCGAGCAGCCCGGCGGCCTCGAGCGCCGGCGCCTCGTTCGGGTGCAGGGCCACGGCGGCGAGCACGCGTGGTTCGCGTCCGGCGATCGACGCGGACCACTGGGACGTGGCCAGGTCGGTGCCGACCTGCACGACCCCGCGCACACCGACGCTCGACGCACGGTCGAGGTGCTCACGCCAGTCGAGCGCACCGTCGGGACCGCCGTCGGCGATCTCCATGTGGGTGTGGTTGTCGTAGACGGGCACGACGAGGGCCTGGGGCAGCGGTGGGTAGCTGCGGTCGCGCTCGGACCCGTCGGCGCCGTCGCCCCGGGAGCGCAGGTGCGCGTCGGTCACGCTGCGCCCTGCTCCGCCTGCTCGATGCGCGGGAACAGCCCGGACTCGAGCTGCGTCACACGCTCGGCCCCCTGCCACTCCCAGGCACGGTCGACGCGCTGCTCGGCAATCGACCCGCCCGCTCCGATGGCCGCCCAGAGCTTCTCGGTGGCCTTCGGCATGACCGGCGAGACCAGCACCGCGACCGTTCCCAGCCCCCGGAGTGCCGTCGTCAGGACCGTGCCGAGCCGCTCGCGCTGAGCGTCGTCCTTGGCGAGCGCCCAGGGCTGCTGCTCGGTGATGTACCCGTTCAGGGCGTCGACGAGCTCCCACGTGGTGACGATGGCGTCCTGCGGTGCGAACGCGGCGATGGCGGCATCGGCGCGCTCGGTGACGCTGCGCGCCAGGTCGTCGATCGCCTGGTCGGAGTCGGACAGGGCACCGCGGTCGGGCACCGCGCCACCGAAGTACTTGTCGATCATCGTCAGCAGTCGGGACGCCAGGTTGCCGAAGCCGTTGGCGAGCTCGGCCTGGTACCGCGCCGAGATGTCTTCCCAGCTGAAGTTGCCGTCCTGCCCGAAGGTGATGGCCCGCAGGAAGTAGTAGCGGAAGGCGTCGGACCCGAACGTGTCGGTGATCTCGGACGGGGCGATGCCGGTGAGCTTCGACTTGGACATCTTCTCGCCACCGACCAGCAGCCAGCCGTGGCCGAACACCCGCTCGGGAACGGGCAGCCCGGCCGCCATCAGCATGGCGGGCCAGATCACCGCGTGGAACCGGGCGATGTCCTTGCCGACGATGTGCACGCTGGGCCACAGGCGCTGGAAGGCCTCGTCGTCGTCGGTGCCGTAGCCCAGCGCCGTGACGTAGTTGAGCAGCGCGTCGAACCACACGTACAGCACGTGGTCGTGGTCCCAGGGGATCGTGATGCCCCAGTCGAAGCTCGAGCGCGAGATCGACAGGTCGCGCAGGCCCTGCTTGACGAACGAGATGATCTCGTTGCGCACGCTGTCCGGCTGGATGAACTGCGGGTTCGACTCGTACAGGTCGAGCAGGCGCTGCTCGAAGTCGGACATCCGGAAGAAGTAGTTGCGCTCGGACAGGACCTCGACCGGGATCGAGTGGATCGCACAGACCTGCTGGCCCTCGTACGGACCGGTGCCCGCGACCAGGTCGCTCGGCTGCTTGTACTCCTCGCAGCCGACGCAGTAGAAGCCCTCGAACTCGCCGGCGTAGATGTAGCCGTCGTCGTACAGCTTCTGCAGGAAGGCCGTCACGCCGCGCTCGTGGCGTTCGTCGGTGGTGCGGATGAAGTCGTCGTTGGCGACGTCGACCGTGTCGAGCAGCGGCTTCCACGCGTCCGTGACGAGCCGGTCGGCCCACTCCTGCGGGGAGACGTCGTTCGCGGATGCCGTGCGCAGGATCTTCTGGCCGTGCTCGTCGGTGCCGGTCAGCAGCCATGTGTCGTCACCGCGCTGCCGGTGCCAGCGCGCGAGGACGTCCGCGGCGACCTCGGTGTAGGCGTGCCCGATGTGGGGCACGTCGTTCACGTAGAAGATCGGCGTGGTGATGCTGAACGAGGACCCGTCGGACATGCGGACCATCCTACGGGCGCGGCGTCCCTCGATGACGCGCCCTGCGGTGGCCTGTGGAGAACCCGGACAGGAGGCCCGTGGCGGGCCGGCACCGGGCCTCCCGTCCGATGCGCGGTCGACTCAGCGCGCGGCGAGCGCGCCCTCGTACAGGTCCCGCTTGGACAGCCCGGTCGCGTCGGCGACCGCGGCCGAGGCCTCTTTCATGCGGGTCCCGGCGGCGACGCGCTCGAGCACCAGGCGGACGCCGTCCTCGAGCGAGACCTCGTCGAGGGACCCCGAGGCGCCCGCGACGACGATGCAGATCTCACCCCTGACCCCCTCGGCAGCCCACGCGGCGAGCTCGTCCAGCGGCCCGCGGCGCACCTCTTCGTAGAGCTTCGTGAGCTCGCGGCACACCGCTGCGCGTCGCGACGACCCGAACCCGGCGGCCATGTCGGTCAGCGTGTCCGCCAGGCGGTGCGGCGACTCGAAGAACACCATCGTCCGCTGCTCCCCCGCGAGCGCCTCGAACACCCGGCGCCGCTCGCCGGCCTTGCGGGTCGGGAACCCCTCGAAGGTGAAGCGGTCGGTCGGCAGGCCCGACACGGCGAGTGCCATGAGCACGGCCGAGGGGCCGGGCAGCGCGGTGACCGTCACTCCGGCGGCAGCGGCGGCCTCGACCAGGGGGAAGCCCGGGTCGCTGATCGCCGGCATGCCCGCGTCGGTCAGGACCACGACGTCCTCGTCGCGCGCCATCTCGACGACCTCGGCAGCGCGCGCCCGCTCGTTGTGCTCGTGCAGGGCGATGAGCCGCGGGCGGTTCTCGATCCCCAGCGCGCGCATCAGGTGGATGGCGGTCCTGGTGTCCTCCGCCGCCACGACGGTCGCGTTGGACAGGGTCTCGACGAGTCGGCGCGACGCGTCGCCGAGGTTGCCGATGGGGGTTGCTGCGAGGACGATCACGTCCCCATTGTGGTCGCAGCCAGTCCTTGCGTGACATCCGTAGGATGCTCGGGATGACCACGGACCTCGCCGAGACGCTCGACAGCGCGCCCGCTGTGCCCCGCGGGTCCCGGCTCGACGACTGGTGGGCCCGTGTGCTCTCGGTCTCCTGGCGCTTCGCCGCCTGGCGGTGGGGCGGACCGATCGCGGTCACGGTCCTCGGTGCCCTGCTGCGGCTGGTCGATCTCGGCCGCCCGCACTCCCTGGTGTTCGACGAGACCTACTACGTCAAGGACGGCTGGTCCATCGTCCACCTGGGCTACGAGGGCACCTGGCCGGCGAATCCGACCGATCAGACGAGCCCCACGACCGACCAGCGCTTCACTTCGGGTCAAACCGACATCTTCACGAGCGCGGCCGAGTTCATCGCGCACCCCCCGCTCGGCAAGTACCTGATCGGCCTCGGGATGCTGCTGTTCGGGCCCGACAACGCCTTCGGCTGGCGCTTCGCGGTCGCCGTGCTCGGGATCGCGACGGTGTTCCTGGTCGCCGTGATCGCCCGGTCGCTGTTCCGGTCCACGCTCATCGGCACGCTCGCGGGCGGGTTCATGGCGATCGACGGGCAGGCGATCGTGATGTCCCGCGTCACGCTGCTGGACGGCATCGTCACGTTCTTCGTGCTGCTCGGGTTCGGCGCGCTGCTGCTCGACCGGCGGTGGACGTCACGTCGGCTGGACGCGTGGGTCGCAGCTCGTGCGGCAGCCGGGCGGGCGACACTGTGGGGACCGGTGCTGTGGTGGCGGCCCTGGCTGGTCGCGATGGGGCTCGCGATGGGCCTGGCGACCAGCACGAAGTGGTCCGGCATGTACTTCCTGGCGTTCTTCGCCGTGTACTCCGTCCTGAGCGACATGATGCTGCGCAAGCGGGCCGGCATCGAGTTCTGGTCGTCGAGCGCGTTCCTGCAGCAAGCTCCCGTGACGTTCCTGCTCACCGTGCCGGTCGCCGCGATCACGTACGTGACCTCGTGGACCGGCTGGTTCGTGTCGAAGGACGGCTGGGACCGTGACTGGATCGCCTCGGGCGGGCAGCGCTGGACCGGGGTGCTGACCTGGGTGCCGGACAGCCTGCAGAACTGGTGGCACTACCAGTCCGAGATCTACGGCTTCAACATCGGTCTGCACACGCCGCACTCGTACCAGGCGAACCCGCTGCTGTGGCTGTTCATGCAGCGGCCGACGTCGATGTACTACGTCGGCACGAACGCCGGGCAGGACGGCTGCGCGGTCGACCGCTGCGGTGCGGCGATCACCGGCATCGCGAACCCGTTCATCTGGTACCCGGCCGTGGCCGCCGTGGTCGCGTTGCTGGTGCTCTTCGTCACCCGACGCAAGTGGGAGTACGGCTTCGTCGTGATGGGCGTGGCCGCGGGCTACCTGCCGTGGCTGCTGTACGTCAACCGGACGGTCTTCCAGTTCTACACGATCGCCTTCGAGCCCTTCATGGTGATGGCCCTGGCGGTCGCCGTCGGGTTGCTGCTCGGCTCGCGCGAGGATCCGCGGCCCCGTCGCACGCGGGCGATCGTCTGGATCGGGGTGTACCTGGTCGTGGTCGTGCTGGCCTCGGCGTACTGGTACCCGATGTGGTCGGCGATGCAGGTGCCGTGGGACTTCATCAGGTCGCACTACTGGCTGCCGAGCTGGTTGTAGCGCGAGCTCGCTCGGTTCCGCCGAGTGGTCACGACACCCCGCTCAGTTCCACCGACTGGTCACGAACTGTCGGTCCAAGGCCGTCGTGACGACGGTTCGTGACCGATGGACGGACGTGAGCGGTGCGTCGTGACCGGTCGCTCAGTTCCGCCGACTGGTCACGACACCCCGCTCAGTTCCACCGACTGGTCACGAACTGTCGGTCCAAGGCCGTCGTGACGACGATTCGCGACCGATGGACGGACGTGAGCGGTGCGTCGTGACCGGTCGTCGGCCCCGTCGGTCGCGTCGGACCCGTCGGTGGCGTCGGACTGGAGGCTCGGTGCCGGTCCGATGCGCCCGGCACGGTCCAGAGCGGGTCAGGACTGGGAGTGGAGGGCCAGCTCGAGCGACTCCCGGTCGAGCGGCGCACCCGCCATGGCGACAGGGCCGGTCGGGTCGGCCGGGGGAAGGACCCCGTCGATGACGACCTGGGCGTAGCGGCGCCACGCGTCCGGGTCCTGCGCTCGAGTGGCGTCGGCGACGGCGCCGATCATCGTCGTGAGCATCGGGAGATCGCGGTAGTCGAAGCCGTTGCGGACCACGCCGGCATCGCGCGCTCGCCCGATGATCGTGCTGACCTGACGCTCGAGCCGGTCACGCTCGTGCACGATCGACGGGCGGGCCTTGCCGGCGCGGATGATGGCGTCCGCCAGTGCACGGTCACGCGCGCGGAACTCGAACACGCCCATCAGGTACAGGCGGAGGGCCTCGCGCGGGTCGATCTCTTCGGCGGCGCGGGCCGCAGCCGCGTTCATCGCGTCGAACTTGGTGGCCAGCAGTGCCTCGATCAGCGAGTCCTTGTCGGCGAACCGGCGGTACACCGTGCCGACGCCGACCCCTGCTTCGTGCGCGATGTCGTTGAGGGTGACCGACAGGCCTCGCTCGGCGAAGCACTTGCGTGCGGTCTGCAGGATCAGTTCACGGTTCCGCGCGGCATCGGCGCGGAGAGGCCGATCGAGGTCCGCGTGCTGGTCGGTGGTGCTCACGCCGACGAACCTAATTGAACTTTCTGGGAACAAGCGGATGCACCTGCTCCGTTTGGGTCTACAGTGGGCACAAGCGGATGCAGGGCATCCGCTTCTCCATCTCCTCGGAACGCCCGACGGCGCGTGTTCCTCCCTCCACTCGATCGAACACCAGGAGGCTGCCGTGACGGCAGAACAGACTTCACCCGCCCGCAGCACCAGTGCTGTCGGCGGTCCCGCGCCCGCACCGGCCGGCCGCAAGGAACACCGATGGATCGCTCTGGCGGTGATCGCGCTCGCGCAGCTGATGGTCGTGCTCGACGCCACCATCGTCAACATCGCCCTGCCGTCGGCGCAAGCGGACCTCGGGTTCGGCACCGACCAGCGCCAGTGGATCGTCACGGCGTACTCACTGGCCTTCGGGTCGCTCCTGTTGCTCGGCGGACGTCTCGGCGACCTGTTCGGGCGCAAGAACACCTTCATCATCGGGCTCGTCGGCTTCGCCATCGCGTCCGTGCTCGGCGGTCTGGCGGACAGCTTCGGCCTGCTCGTTGCCGCCCGCGCACTGCAGGGCGCCTTCGGTGCGCTCCTGGCGCCGTCCGCGCTCGGCATGCTGACGACGACGTTCCGTGACCCGAAGGAACGCGGCCGTGCGTTCGGCATCTTCGGTTCGATCGCCGGCTCGGGCGCCGCCATC
This sequence comes from Microbacterium sp. M1A1_1b, assembly GCF_053345565.1. NCBI lineage: Bacteria > Bacillati > Actinomycetota > Actinomycetes > Micrococcales > Microbacteriaceae > Microbacterium > Microbacterium sp. M1A1_1b. The sequence goes on along the minus strand of NZ_JBKFAJ010000002.1, from coordinate 196,299 downwards.
GGCCTGCTGCTCGGCGGTGTCCTGACCGAGTACGCGTCGTGGCGCTGGTGCCTCTACGTCAACGTCGTCTTCGCGATCCTCGGCGTGATCGGCGCGCTCGTCTTCATGGCGAAGCCGCCGAAGGTCGATCGTCCGCGCATCGACGTCGCCGGCGTGCTGACGATCACCGCCGGTCTGGTCGGCGTCGTCTACGGGTTCTCGAACGCCGAGACCAACGGCTGGGACGACCCGTGGACCATCGGCATGCTCGCTGCCGGGGTCGTGCTCATCGCGGCCTTCATCGTGATCGAGACCCGTGTCGCCCACCCGCTGCTCCCCCTTCGTGTGGTGCTCGACCGTGACCGCGGCGGGTCGTTCATCGCGATCGGCCTGGTGGCGATCGGCATGTTCGGCATCTTCCTGTTCCTGACCTACTACCTCGAGCAGACGCTCGGGTTCTCGGCGCTGCAGACCGGCCTGGCGTTCCTGCCGATGCCGCTGTCGATCATGGTGTCGGCGACGCAGATCGGTGGGCGCCTGCTGCCCCGCGTCGGTCCGAAGATCCTGATCTTCGCCGGCGGTCTGGTGGCTGCGACCGGGCTCCTGCTGCTGCTCCGCACCGACCTCGACAGCACGTACGCGGGCACCGTCCTGCCGGCGCTGATCGTCATCGGGCTCGGCATGGGCACGATCTTCTCGTCGGCGATGAACACCGCAACGACCGGTGTGGCTCGTGCGGATGCCGGAGTGGCGTCCGCGACCGTGAACACCATGCAGCAGATCGGCGGCTCGATCGGCACAGCTCTGTTGTCGACGATCTTCGCCGACGTCGTCAAGAACAGCCTGTCCGGGCTGACTACGGCACCGACCAAGCTGCAGCAGGCACAGGCCACGCTGGACGGCTACCACGCGGCGTTCGCGATCTCGGCCGGCGTCCTGGTGATCGTGGCGATCGCCAGCGGGCTGCTGATCAACCGGCAGTCGGTCCGCCTCGAGAAGCTCGAGCACCTGGCGGCCAACGCCACGGGCAGCATCCCCGCCGCAGCACACTGACGCTCGCCCGCCGCGCGGACTCCCACGCGTCGGGCGCGGAGCGCGTCGGGCCCGAAGCGCGTCGGGCGCGAAGCGCGTCGGACTCCGAACGACGGGGTCGCTGTCGAACGACAGCGACCCCGTCGTTCTGCGTCGTCCAGCACCCCACAGCCGAACGTCCTTCGGTCCAGCACCCGCTCTCCCACACTGGATTGCGCACTGTTGCGGTTCCCGTGCCTGCCGTCAGGGGTGCGCATTATGGTCAGGGTCATGTCCCCCGTCCTGACCTCGCCGCTCGTGTCGACGCAGTGGCTCGCCGACCACCTGGGTGCGGACGAGCTCGTCGTGCTCGACGCGTCCGTGCACACCTCGGGGACCGGTCGTGGCACGACGTGGCGGACGGCGCACGACACGTACGAGCAGTCCGGGCACGTTCCCAGTGCGCGCTACGCCGACCTGGTGCGGGACTTCTCGACGCCCGATGCCAGCGTGCCGTTCACCCGCCCGGACGCCGAACAGTTCGAGCACGCTGTCCGAGCGCTCGGCATCACCAACACCTCGACCGTCGTGGTCTACGACGACAGCGTCGGCGAGTGGGCAGCGCGACTGTGGTGGACCTTCCGGGCGTTCGGCTTCGACGACGTCGCCGTGCTGGACGGCGGGTTCATCAAGTGGCGCGACGAGGGCCGCCCCGTCCGGATCGGCGCACTGCGGACCTCCGCGGCACGGCTTCCCGACGCCGACGTGTTCCTGGCCGGCGAAGAGCGACCGCTCTGGGCCGATCGTGCCCGCGTCGAGCGTGCCGTGGACGGCACACAGCCGGCAGCGCTCGTGCTGGCCGTCGACGACTCCACCCTCGGCACGTCGCACCCGCCGGTCGTCCCCGGATCGACGCCGATCACGCTGCACCGCGTCGTCGACCAGGACTCCAACGCGCTCCGCCGTCCGGCAGCGCTCCGCGATGTCTTCGCACCCGTGCTCGGGTCGGACGAGATCGTCACGTACTGCGGGGTGGGCAGCGCGGCGTGCGTCGATGCGCTGGCGTTGACCGTTCTCGGCCACGACCGCGTGCAGGTGTACGACGGCTCGCTCGCGGACTGGTGGCGCTGGGACTTCGAGCCCCTCGCATCCTGACGCCCGTGGCTGCGGCTCCGGCCGCACGAGCACGCCCACACGACCACGGTCGTGCCCGCACGGACACCGTCGCGCCCACACGGACACCGTCGCGCCCACACGCCCACGGTCGGGCCGCACGAGCACGCCCACACGACCACGGTCGTGCCCTCGTCGGCCGTCGAAGACGCCCGCCGGCACTAGCGTTGGCGCCATGAGCACCAAGCGCGCGGTCGTCCTGGGCGGAACGGGCGGTGTCGGCTCGGCCGTCGTGCGGGAACTGCTCGAGCACTCCGGTCGGGGCGACGACGACTGGCAGGTCGATGTCCTCGCGCGGCGCGGTGGCGACGTCGCCGACACGCTCGTCGGGGCCGACGCGACGTTCACGCCCGGCGACCGACGCGACACGCAGGTCCTCCGCGACCTGCTGCGTCCGGGTGCGGACCTGCTCGTCGACACCGTGGGCGCGACCCGTGACGATGCCGCCCAGCTGCTGCCCTACCTCGGCGACGTCGGCTCGACGGTGTTCCTGTCGTCGAAGGCGGTCTACGTCGACGAGCAGGGCCGTCACGCCAACGCACTCGACAAGCCGGTCTTCCCCGGTGCCGTGACCGAGATCCAGCCGACCGTCACACCGGCCGACGGCGACCCGACCAGCCGCGACGGCTACGCGGCCGCCAAGGTCGCCGCCGAACAGCTGCTGCTGGACCACGGCGCCCCGGTCACGGTCCTTCGCCCGTCGAAGGTGTACGGCGTCGGCATCGGGCGTCCCCGGGAGTGGTTCGTGGTGCGCCGCGCGCTCGACGGCCGCGAGCGGGTCCTGCTCGCCGACCAGGGTCGCGGCGTCGACCACACCACGGCTGCCAGTGGGATCGGGAGCCTGGTCCGCCTGGTCGCCGGTGCGCCCGACCGCCGGATCCTCAACGTCGCGGACGCATCGGCGCCGTCCGTCCTCGAGATCGTGCGGACCGTCGCCGGCCACCTGGACCACCGGTTCGACGAGGTGCTGCTCGACGCCGAGGCGCCGGGGTTCGTCGGGCTGACGCCGTGGTCATCGCCGACACCGTTCGTGCTCGACACCTCGGCTGCGCAGGCCCTCGGCTGGGAGCCGCCCCGGTACCAGGACGCGGTCGGGCCAGAGCTCGACTGGCTGGTCGACACCGCGCACCGCACCCCGGCCGACGGCGACGTCCCGTGGGCGACCGACCCGTTCTGGGACCGCATGTTCGACTACGGCCCCGAGGACGCCGCACTCGTCATGCTGTCCCTCGGCTCGTGAGCATGCCCCGCTCCGAGGTGCTGTTCATCGGCGGCCGGTCGGGTGTCGGCAAGTCGACCGCGGCCGAGGCCCTGCACGACCTGCTGTCGGCGCACGACGTCCGGCACGCGGTCATCGAGGGCGACACGCTCGACCTGGCGTATCCGGCGCCGCACCGCGAACACCCCGAGGCGCGGCTCGCCGAACGCAACCTCGCCACGATCTGGGCGAACTACCGGGCGCTCGGGTTCCATCGGCTGGTGTTCACGAACACGGTGTCGGTGCTCGAGACCGAACGGCTCGCCGCAGCGATGGGCGATGACCCACTGGTGGTCGCCGCGCTGCTGCGCGCCGGCGACGACCAGACCGCGTCACGGCTGACCCGCCGTGCGGGCGGCGTGCTGCCGGCAGCGCAACTCGCCCACAGCACGCGGACCGCCGGGAGGCTCGACACGGCCACCCCGGACCGGGTCACCCGGATCGACACGGACACCATGGCTCCGGCCGACGTCGCACGTCGGCTCGCGACGCTGACCGGGTGGCTTCCCGACTGAGCGCTGTGGACAGCCGCGAGTCGTCCACAGACAGGGACTGCAGTCCTCCTGCCCAGGCCGGACGGGGCACGCTGGAGCCATGAACGACAACCGGCTCGGCACCGCCGTCAGCCCCTACCTGCGCCTGCACGCCGACAACCCGGTGGACTGGCGTGAGTGGGGCCCCGACGCCTTCGCAGAAGCACGCGAGCGTGATGTGCCCGTCCTCGTGTCGATCGGGTACGCCACCTGCCACTGGTGCCACGTGATGGCGCGCGAGAGCTTCTCCGACCCCGAGATCGCCGAACTGCTGCGGCAGGACTTCGTCGCCGTCAAGGTCGATCGCGAGGAACGGCCCGACGTCGACGCCAGCACGATGGCCGCGGCCGCCGCCTTCACCGAGCAGCTCGGGTGGCCACTGACGGCGTTCATGACGCCCCAGGCCCACGTCTTCTTCGCGGGCACGTACTCCCCGCCGACCCCGGTCGGGCAGCACCCGTCGTTCCGGCAGGTGCTCGGTGCCGTGCTCGACGCCTGGCGCGACCGGCGGGACGAAGTCGAGGCCAACGCGGCCGCGCTCGCGGCGGCGATCCGGCAAGGCGCAGTCGACGCGAGCGACGGCGGAGTGGCCGGGCGTGACGGAGCCGCACCGGTCCTCCCGTCCGTCGACGCGATCCACCAGGTCGTGCGCGCCGTCGGACAGGGCGAGGACCCGGTGTACGGCGGGTTCGGCGGTGCCCCGAAGTTCCCGTCAGCGCCGCTGCACGAGTTCCTGGCGGATGCCGGCGCCGACGGGGACCCCGCGGCGGCAGCCCTCTGCGACCGGTCGCTCCGCGTCATCGCCGCATCCGAGCTGACGGACCCGGACGGTGGCGTGTTCCGGTACGCCACCCGTCGTGACTGGTCCGTGCCGCACTACGAGCGGATGCTCTACGACAACGCCGGACTGCTGGCGATCGCTCCCCCCGGCCAGACCCGGGGCATCGCGGACTTCCTGCGCGACACCCTCCGCCGACCGGACGGCGCCTTCGTCGCGGCGCAGGACAGCGAGTCGACGATCGACGGCCGCCGAGTCGAGGGCGAGTGGTACCGCCGACCGGTGTCGGAACGGGTGCACCTGGATCCACCGCCCCTCGACGACCAGGTCCTGACCGGGTGGAACGGACTCGCGATCCGGGGGCTGGCGATCGCCGGTGCGCGCCACGGCGACGACGACATGATCGCCCTCGCCCGAGCCGCGGCCGATGCGGTCGTCGACGCACACCTGCGCGACGCGCACGTCGTCGTGCGGTCGAGCACCCCGCGCGGGGTGTCGTCGGCCCCGCCCACCATCGAGGACGTCGGCCTGTTCGCCGAGGGGCTGCTCGAGCTGGCACTCGTGACGGGCCAGGTCCGGTACGCCGTCACGGCTCGGGCCCTGGTGGACGACGGACTGTCGGGCTCGCTCCGGTCCGACCCGGTCCTGGCGACCGCCGGCACCGCGACGGGCGAGCAGCCGCAGACCGCGTTGCGGTCGGGGACCATCGCCCTGGCGAGCGCCGCGTGCACGATCGGCACGCTCACCGGTGACGACCAGTACCGGGCAGCCGCCGTCGAGCTCGTCGGTGACCGTGCTCGCGCGGGCATCGACCGACCGCTGGGGCATGCCGATGCGCTCGGCCTGGCGTTGGCGATGCAGCGACCGTCACGACAGGTCGTCGTCGTCGCGACCGATCCCGGGGCGCTCCGTGCCGCGGCGGTCGCGTCACGCCGCCCGGGCACCCTCGTCGTCGTGGTCACCCCGACCCAGGCCGCCGAGTGGGCCGCCGCCGGCTTCGAACTACTTGCGTCCCGCGACCAGCTCGACCCCGCCGCGTACGTCTGCCACGACCGCGTGTGCGCACTGCCCGCGCGCTCCGTGGACGACCTCACGCGCCAACTCGCGAGCGTCTGAGCGCGGACGGTATCCTGGAATGCTCATGTCTCCCACGCCTGCCGTCATCACCTACCCGCCCGAGCTGCCGGTCTCGCAGCGGCGCGACGACATCGCGGCGGCCATCCGCGACAACCAGGTCGTGATCGTCGCGGGTGCCACCGGCTCGGGCAAGACGACGCAGCTGCCGAAGATCTGCCTCGAGCTGGGCCGCGAGCACATCGGCCACACGCAGCCGCGGCGGATCGCCGCGCGGACGATCGCCGAGCGCGTGTCCGAGGAACTCGGCGGCGAACTCGGCGACCTGGTCGGCTACCAGGTCCGCTTCACCGACAAGGTCAGCGCGAACACCCGGGTCAAGCTGATGACCGACGGCATCCTGCTCAACGAGATCCACTTCGACCGCGATCTCACGCGGTACGACACGATCATCATCGACGAAGCCCACGAGCGGTCACTGACGATCGACTTCCTGCTCGGGTACCTCAAGCGGCTGCTGCCCCGTCGCCCCGACCTGAAGCTCATCATCACGAGTGCGACGATCGACCCGGAGTCCTTCTCGAAGCACTTCGGCGGCGCCCCGATCATCGAGGTCTCCGGACGCACCTACCCCGTCGAGATCCGGTACCGAGCGCTCGTCGCCGAAGAACCCGGTGACGAGGACGACGATGACGACGACACCGATTCCCGGACGGCGGACTCGGGCAGCAACCAGGACGACCGCGACACCCTGACCGGCATCACCGACGCGCTCGACGAACTCGCCCGCGAAGACCCGGGCGACGTCCTGGTGTTCCTGTCCGGCGAGAACGAGATCCGCGATGCCCAGGACGCCATCGAGGGCAAGGGGTACCAGGGCACCGAGGTCCTGCCGCTGTACGGACGGCTGTCCGCGGCCGACCAGCACCGGGTGTTCCAGCGATCGTCGACGCCCGGAGTGCGGCGTCGCGTGGTGCTCGCCACCAACGTCGCCGAGACCTCGCTGACCGTTCCGGGCATCAAGTACGTCATCGACACCGGCACCGCGCGCATCTCGCGCTACTCCCCGCGTGCCAAGGTGCAGCGACTGCCGATCGAGGCCATCTCGCAGGCCAGCGCGAACCAGCGCTCCGGCCGCGCGGGTCGCACCAGCGCAGGCATCGCGATCCGGCTGTACTCCGAGGACGACTTCGGGCGGCGCCCCGAGTACACCGATCCCGAGATCCTCCGGACCAACCTGGCTGCCGTCATCCTGCAGATGATCTCGCTCGGGTTCGGCGACATCGAGTCGTTCCCCTTCCTCCAGCCGCCGGACTCACGTGGCGTCAAGGACGGCCTCGACCTGCTGCGCGAACTGCGGGCAGTCGACCAGGACGGTGCGATCACGAAGTCCGGTCGGCAGCTGACGCGGCTACCCGTCGACCCACGGCTCGGCCGCATGGTGCTCGAAGCCGGGCGGCAAGGGGTCGGACGCGAAGTCCTGGCGATCGTCAGCGCTCTGAGCATCCAGGACCCGCGCGAGCGACCGCTCGAGAAGCGTGCGCAGGCGGACCAGCTCCACGCACGGTTCGCCGACCCGACGAGCGACTTCCTGACGCTGCTGGGGCTGTGGAACCACATCCAGGACAAGCAGTCCGAACTGTCGTCGAGCGCGTTCCGACGGCTCTGCAAGGCCGAGTTCCTGAACTACCTCCGCATCCGCGAGTGGCAGGACCTGTACCGGCAGCTGTCACGCGCCGCCAAGCAGGTCGGCATCCACGTCGCCACGGAGCGCAAGGACGATCCCGACGCCGTGCACCGATCGCTCCTGGCCGGGCTGCTCAGCCAGATCGGTCTGCGCGACCGCGAGAAGCGCGACTACCTCGGGTCGCGGAACACCCGGTTCGTCCTGTTCCCGGGCAGCGTCCTGGCGAAGAAGCAGCCCGACGCCGTGATGGCCGCCGAGCTCGTCGAGACGAGCCGCCTGTTCGCACGGACCGCAGCCCGGATCGACCCGCTCTGGACCGAGCAGCTGGCCGGCGACCTGCTCAAGCGCACCTACGGCGAGCCGCACTGGGAGAAGAAGCAGGGTGCCGTCGTCGCCTACGAACGGGTGACCCTGTTCGGCGTGCCGATCGTCCAGCGCCGACGGGTTCAGTACACCCGCATCGACCCCGTGCACGCGCGTGAGCTCTTCATCCGGCATGCCCTGATCCAGGGCGAGTGGGACTCGCAGCAGGCCTTCGACCGCGCGAACCGCACGCTCCGGCGCGAACTCGAACAGCTCGAGGAACGCACCCGACGCCGGGACATCCTGCTCGACGACGAGACCGTCTACGAGTTCTACGACGCCCGCGTGCCGGCCGAAGTCGCCACGACCCGCGACTTCGAGGGCTGGTGGCGCCGGACCCGACGCGAGCAACCCGATCTGCTGACGATGCAGCGCGAGGACCTGCTCGACGAGTCGGCTGCCTCGGCTGCCGAAGACGGTGCCGAGTACCCGACCGAGTGGCGCTCCGGCGACCAGCGGCTGGCGGTGCGGTACCGGTTCGAGCCCGGTGCCGAGGACGACGGCGTGAGCGTGCAGGTCCCGATCGCGCTGTTGCCGCGCATGCGCGAGGAAGGGTTCGACTGGCAGGTGCGCGGGCTCCGTCGTGACCTGGTGACCGCGCTCATCAAGGCGCTGCCGAAGCAGATCCGGAAGAACGTCGTGCCGGCTGCCGACTGGGCCGAGAAGATCGTCGACGAGCTGCCCGACGACGCCCCGACCGAACCCACCGAGAGCTTCCGGGCGACCCTGGCGAAGACCATCCAGCGCATGACCTACGTGCCGGTGACCGAAGCCGACTTCGACATGACGCGGGTCCCGGCCCACCTGCTGCCGACCTACGCCGTCGTCGACGAACGCGGGCGACGGGTCGAGGCGGGCAAGGACCTGTCCGCGCTGCAGACCAAGCTCAAGGACCGCACCCAGCAGAGCGTCGCCGCGGCCACCCAGCGCGATGGACGCGGACGCGGAGCCGGGCGGGCCGCCGACGCCGCACCCGACAGGCGCATCGAGCGCTCCGGTCTCGTCGCGTGGCCGGACACCAATCTGCCGCAGGTCCTCGACACCCGTCAGGCGGGCGGCGTGATCCGCGCGTACCCGGCGCTCGTCGAAGAGGGCACCGGGCCGAAGGCGACCGTCGGCGTCCAGCTGCTGGCGACGCCCGGTGACCGCGCCGTCCGGATGCCCGCCGGGGTCCGACGCCTGGTGATGCTCGCGGTGCCGTCGCCCGTGTCCTACATCCAGTCGCACCTGACCGCGCAGGAGAAACTGGCGCTCGCGGCCAGCCCGTACCCGTCGACGAACGCGCTGTTCGACGACGTCCTGGCGGCCGTGGTCGACGCCGGCATCCGCGCGGTCCACCCCGACGGCGTCCTGTTCACGCGCGCCGAGTTCGAGTCGGTCCGCGATGCCGTGTCCTCGTCGGTGGTGGACACGATGTTCGCCGCGGTGTCCGAGGTCGCCGCGGTGCTGACGGCGCTCCGGGGCGCCGATCGTGCGCTGAAGCAGGCGAACAGCATGGCGCTGCTGCCCGCACTCAACGACATGCGCCAGCAGCTCGACCGTCTGGTGTTCCCCGGGTTCGTCGCGGTGGCGGGGCTCGGACGGCTCCGGCGCATCCGCGTCTACCTGCAGGGCGTGGAAGCCCGCGTGACGAAGCTCCTGCAGAACCCCGGCCGCGACGCCACCTGGATGCGCGAGGTCGCCGCGGCGACCGGCCGCTACGAGGATGCCGGGGGCACGTTCCCACCCGCCATGGGCTCGCACCCGGAACTCGTGCACGCACGGTGGATGCTCGAGGAGTTCCGCCTCAGCCTGTTCGCGCAGGAACTCGGGACCGCCGAGACGGTCTCGCTCCAGCGCATCACGAAGGCCCTGGCCGCCGCCGCGCGCTGACGAGACGGCGAGACGGCGAGACGGCGAGACCAGGAACCAGGAACCAGGAACCAGGAACCAGGAACCAGAAACCAGCGGTGACTCAGGCCCGTTCGTCGATCGACCGCGCTCCCGGCACGGGCGGTGCCGGGTCGTCGCTGGCCTGGGGATCGTCCGCCCGGGCCCACTTCACCGTCCACCGCACCAGCGGCTGCACCCGCTCCCACGCCGCCACGATGTCGTCGAGCGGACTCGCCAGCGGCAGGTGGACCAGCGCCGCGTAGTGCTGCATCCGCAACAGCTCGATCCGCGGGTGGTCCGCTGCGTACCCTCGCGGCGCGGTCTTCAGCGGCGGCCCGGCGATGTCGTACCCGGCGTCGGTCAGCTCGTCGAGCGCATGCTGCAGCGCTGCCGCCGCGTGCGGTCGCTCGTCGATCACCGTCCGGGCGGCCGACAGCTGCGCCCGCGCGGGTTCGTACAACCCGCCGCCGACCTGCAGCCCGTCCACACCGGCGCTCAGGTAGACGCCACCGGCCGTGAGCCCGGTGTCCTCGCGGTACGGGCGCTTGTCCGGTGTGAACCGCAGGTCGCGGTGTTGCCGGAGCACCCGTCCGGGGCCGTACCGCCGCTCGGCCTCGTGCAACAGCGACTCCATCGGGTCGCGGACGTGCCGTTCCCAGTCGTCGCGGTGTTCCTCGAACCACGCGCTGTCGTTGTGCGCGGCGAGACCCCGGAAGAACGTCGCCAGCGCGGGCGAGAAGAACGCATCGGTCATGCAGCCAGTGAACCGCCGCCCGCTGAGGACTACCCTCACCGGCATGATCGGCACCCTCGACGTCATCGTCCTCGACTGCCCGGACACACGGGCACTCGCACGGTTCTACGCGGAGCTGCTCGGGGGTGAGATCGTCGGGTACGACGAGGACTGGGCCGAAGTGGTCCTGCCGATCGAGGGACACCGCCCCCTCGTGGCGTTCCAGCGCGTCGACGACTACACGGCACCGGTCTGGCCCGGGCAGGACACCCCGCAGCAGGTGCACCTGGACGTCAAGGTCGACGACCTCGATGCCGGCGAACAGGCGGTCCTGGCGATCGGGGCGACCGCGACAGGCTCGGGCACGGAGACGTTCCGCGTCTTCCTCGACCCCGCCGGGCACCCGTTCTGCCTGATCCACCCGAACGACTGACGCGCAGACGGGCAACACCCCGCCCCGCACAGGGGTCACCGATCCCACACCTGTCGGTCGTAGGGTGGTCGAGCACCACTCGTCATCGGAGACGGAGATCGGCATGAACGCCATCCAGCCCACCGCCAGCCCCCGTCGAACGCAGGCCACGGCCTCCGTCGCCGCGATCCTCGCCGAGTCGGCGGCCCGGTTCCCGGACGACGTCGCCCTGATCGTCGGGGACCAGCACACCACCTACGCCGAGCTGTGGGCCGAGACGCTCGCCTACGCCGGAGCGCTGCGCGAACGGGGTGTCACCGAGGGCGCCCGGGTCGCGATGCTCCTGCCGAACGTCGCGGACTTCCCGCGCGTCTACTACGCCACGCTCGCCCTCGGGGCCGTGGCGGTGCCGGTGCACGCGCTGCTGAAGCGCCGCGAGATCGAGTACGTGCTCCGCGACAGCGACGCGACGCTGCTGGTCTGCGCAGCGCCATTGCTGGGCGAGGGAGCCGCGGGAGCAGCCCTGGCGGGAGTCGACGTCGTGACCGTGCTCGCGCCTCCAGGCGGAGCGACGGCGGGCGGAACGACGGCGGGCGGAACGACGGCGGGCGGAGCGACGGCGGGCGGAGCGCCGACCGGCGACGCGACCACAGACGGCGCAGCCGCGCCGGACCGACTGGAGGCCCTGGCCCAGTCCGCCACGCCGCTCGACCGGTACGTGCCCCGCGACCCGTTCGACACCGCGACCATCCTGTACACCAGCGGCACCACCGGCCAGCCGAAGGGCGCCGAGGGCTCGCACTTCGCGCTGCTCGAGCAGGTCAACACGAACCTGATGACCACGTTCGACATGCACCGCGGCGACGTGCTGCTGGGTGCGCTGCCGCTGTTCCACACGTTCGGGCAGACCTGCACGATGAACACCGGGTTCCGGGTGGGCGCGACGATCGTGATGCTGCCGAAGTTCGACGGTGACTCCGCCCTGGCCGCGATGGTCGAGCACGAGTGCGAGATCTTCATGGGCGTGCCGACCATGTACATGGCGCTCCTCGACGCCGCGACGCGCACCGAGGCCCGGCCGAGCCTGCGCTACGCGATCTCAGGAGGCGCCTCGCTGCCGTTGGCGGTCCTGCAGAAGTTCCAGACCGTGTTCGACGCGCCCATCCACGAGGGGTACGGGCTGACCGAGACCTCGCCGGTCGCGTCGTTCAACCACGTCGGCACGCCCCCGCACCCCGGCACCATCGGGACGCCGGTGTGGGGCGTCGACATCGAGATCGCGGACCCGACCGTCGCGGACCGCATCGTGCTGATGCCCCACGGCGAGATCGGCGAGCTGGTGATCCGCGGGCACAACCTGATGAACGGGTACCTGGACCGGCCCGAGGACACGGCGGCCGCGATCGTCGACGGCTGGTTCCGGACGGGTGACCTCGGCACGAAGGACGACGAGGGCTACCTGACGATCGTCGACCGCACCAAGGACATGATCATCCGCAACGGCTACAACGTCTACCCCCGGCAGGTCGAAGAGGTCCTGGCGACCCACCCCGACGTCACGATGGCGGCCGTGTTCGGCGTGCCGCACGAGGTGCACGGCCAGGAGATCGAAGCGGCCGTCGTGCTGCGTGCCGGTGCCACCGCGACCCCCGAGGAGCTCGTCAAGCACGTGTCCGACGAGATCGCCGCGTACAAGTTCCCCCGTGTCGTGCACATCGTCGACGCGCTGCCCCTCGGCCCGAGCGGCAAGGTGCTGAAGCGCGCCCTGGTCGAGCAGTTCGCACCCGAGCCGGCGAGCCAGGCCGAGCCGGCGAGCCAGCCCGAACCGTCCGCCACCGCATGAGCACCCCCGACCTCGACACCCGCTTCGCCGAGCGGGTCGTCGCCCGCGCCGTGCAGAACGTCCGCGAGGGCGGCAAGCCCTTCGCGTGCCTGATCGTCCGCGACGGCAAGGTCCTGGTCGAGGCGGCGAACCAGGTGACGCAGTCCGGCGACCCGACCGCGCACGCCGAGATCACCGCGATCCGGCTGGCGGCCGAGATGGGCGTGAGCGACCTGACCGGGCTGGACGTCTACGTCACCGCGTACCCGTGCCCGATGTGCCTGGGCGCGCTGTACTACGCGCAGCCGGACCGGGTCGTGTTCGCCGCCAGTCGTGACCAGGAGTCCGAGCACTACGAGGACGGCAACCGCCTGATGACCCTCGACACGTTCTACGGCGAGTACACCAAGCCCGCGCACGAGCGGACGCTGTCTGCCGAGCAGGTCACCGTCGAGGACGCGACCGCACCGTTCCGGCAGTGGTCGACACTGCACGCCTCCTGACGTGCCGTACCCCCGCATCGAGCCGTACCGGACGACGACGATCACCACCGACGACGGTGCCGCGCTGTACGTCGAGGAGTCGGGCACGCCGGACGGCACGCCGGCGCTGTGGTTGCACGGCGGCCCGGGCGGCTCGCTCGGGTCCGGCTGGTACCGCACCCACTTCGACCCGGAACGCTACCGGCTGATCGGGATCGACCAGCGTGCCAACGGTCGCAGCACCCCGACCGTGCTGGACTCACGGGCGCGGCTGGCGGACCACACGACCGGCCGGTTGATCGCCGACCTCGAACAGGTGCGTCAGACGCTCAGGATCGCCACCTGGGTGGTCGCGGGCATCTCCTGGGGCACGACCCTGGCGCTCGCCTACGCCCTCGAACACCGCGAGCGCGTCCGAGCACTCGCGCTGATGGCCGTGACGACGACGGGACGTGACGAGGTGGACTGGATCACCGAGGGCGTCGGTCGGCTGTTCCCCGAGGACTGGGACCGGTTCGAGCGGGCGTCCCACCGCCGCCCCGGTGAGCGCGTCGTCGAGGCGTACGCCCGCCGACTCGCCGGTGACGACGCGGCGGACCGCGACGCTGCGGCGGCGGAGTGGGACCGGTGGGAGAGCGTGCACGTCTCGCTGGACGACCCGTCGATCCGTGGTCGCGGACACCTCGGCCAGGAGGCCCGGCTGGCGTTCGCCACGCTGGTCACCCGGTACTGGGCGAACGACGCGTTCCTGCCGGGCGACCGGGCGGTGCTGGCGCGGGCGGCCGAGCTCGCCGCCGTCCCGGCGGCGCTCGTGCACGGTCGCCGTGACGTCAGCGGCCCGGCTCGCACCCCGTGGTTGCTGCACCGACGGTGGCCGGCGAGCACCCTGACGATCGTCGAGGACGAAGGCCACGGCGGAGCGCGGGAGAGCGCGGCACTGACCGCGGCCCTCGACGGGTTCGCCTGAGCCCGACACCGCCCGCCGCTGTCCGGTCGACCCGGCTCAGTCGTGCCCGAGCAGCACCGCGCGGCGGTCCCGCGCCCACGCCGACATCGGTCGAGCTGGTGTCCCGGTGATCCGCTCGACCTGGTCGGTCAGGACGTCCACCCCGTCCAGCCCCCGTCGGGCGACCCGGCCGAACTGCTGCCGCAGTCCCTCGGCCTGCCACGCGGGGACCCCGCTCAGCCGGAGCACACCGGCGAACACCCGGCTCGGCAGGTGCACGTACCGCACACGGCGTCCGAGCCCCACGGACAGTTCCCGTGCGACGCCCCGGCCGTCGAGGAGCGCCGGACCGGTCAGCACGGGCTCGGCGCCGTCGTGCTCGCCATGCTGCAGGACGGTCGCGGCCACGCGGGCGATGTCGGCGGTGTCGATCCAGCCGATGACCCCGCGGCCCATCGTCTGCGGGAAGAACCCCCGCCGCAGCGCCGGGCCCGAGGACTCCAGGTTCGTCATGAACCCCGAGGGGTGCAGGATCGTCCGCGCCAGCCCGCTCGCCCGGACGACGGCGTCGATGCGCGCGATCGCACTCGCCCACGGCATCGGTGAGTGTTCGGCGGCATCACCCCCGGAGAGCTGCACGATCGCGCGGACCCCCGCGTCCTTCGCCGCGTGGACGGCGTTCGTACCGTGCGCTTCCTGCTGCTGCGTCGCCGCGGTGACGAGGAACAGCTGGTCGACCCCCGTGAACGCGCGCGCCAGTGCGGCACGGTCCCCCAGGTCGGCGATCCGCGCGTCGATGCCCCGCGCAGCCAGCTCCTCGGCCTGTGCCGGTCGGCGGACGATCGCGCGCACGGTCACTCCTGCGCCGTCCAGGATCGCCAGCGTCTTGCCACCGACGTCACCGGTCACGCCGGTGATGGCCACCACTCCGGTCATGGTTCCTCCTTGTATCAGTTTCCTGATACCAGAGCCTACGCCGGTACCATCGCTGCATGCACGACCCGTTCTCCCCGACGCGCGACGACGTCGACGCGATCGCCGCCTGGAGCGTCATCCGCGCAGCCCGGGTGCTCGCACGGCGGCTCGCAGACGTGCTCGCGCCGCTCGACCTGACCCCCGTGGAGTTCGGCGTGCTGGTCCAGCTCGCGGCGACGGAGGACACCGCGGCCGACCCCGCCCCGGCCGGCCTGGCGCAGGCCGACCTGGCCCGGGCCGTCGGGGTCAGGCCACAGAGCGTGACCGCGCTCGTTGCCACACTCGCGGATCGCGGGCTCATCGACCGCGGGACTGAACGTGGTCGGGGCCGTCGCTCGCGGATCGTGCTCACCGACGACGGTCGGGCAGTGCTCGCACAGGCGTACCCGGTCGTGCTGGCGAGCAACGCGTGGTTCGGGCCGGACACCGCGAGTTCGGCAGCCCTGGTGACGACGCTCCGTCCGATGCTCGACGGACCCGGCGGCCCGGACTCCCGCGCTGCACCGGCGGACGAGGTCCCCTAGCCGGCTGCTCCCTGCCGCCGCACCCACGCGACGACGGCGTCGAGCTCGGGTGCGTAGCCGTCCGTGGTGTCCACCTCGAGCACCGGGCAGCCGAGGTCCGGCGGCGACGACACCCGCGGCAGGTTCCGTCGGACCCGGTCGTTCAGCACGGCATCGTGCCCGCGCGCGACGAACCGGTCCATCGCCGCGACGCTGCGGCAATGCACGTTCAGCACGGCGCCGACGGGGTCCAGCGTCGACCGGACGTCGGCCTCGGACTGGTCGCGGTAGAGCGTGGCGTCGGCGATGACGCTGCACCCTGCGGCGGCGTACGCGGCGGCGATGTCCCAGAACAGCCGGACCCCGTGCGGGACGACCTCGTCGCGCGACAGCGCGCCGGAAGCCATCAGCCCGGCGTACAGCTCGTCGCGGTTCACCCGCGGCCACCCGAGACGCTGCGCGAGGGCCGCAGCGAGTGTCGTCTTGCCGCTGCCGGGAGCGCCACTCACCAGCACCACCGTCGGCTTCGTCACGAGGACACGATCGAGACCCGGCACGTCTCCACCCTACGAAGGAATCCGCTCCAACTGCGGAGCCCACGAGGTCGGCCCGAGCACCAGGACGGTGACCGCAGGGTCTCCCGTGTCGACTCCCGTGAACCAGTAGTCACCCCAGGAGATCCGTCGGCCGCGGACCGAGCGTCCGTTCAGCGTGAGCATGGTGCCGCTTCGCGGACTCGCACGAAGTCGGTGCTCAGACTCGCGCTCGACAGCGAGCATGACGTCCTCGTCGATCGAGTCGCCGCGCAGCACGTTCTGCATGAACTCGAGCGCGGCCCGCTCGAGCGCATCAACCGGAGTGTCGCGGGACTCCATCGACTCCGTCCGGACCCGAGGCCAGTGCCAGGCGTCGTCACGTCGGTTCGCGCCATGGTCGAAGACGAAGACGTCGACGTACTGCACTGCGCCGTCCACTCCTGCGTACCCGACTCCCGCAGGCTCGAAGTCCGGCGTGCTCGTGGGAACGGCGACGGCGTTACCGAGACGGCCTTCCAGCGCTCGGAGTGGCGCCGGTTCGAATGGCAGGTACCGCTTCGGGTCGACCACCCACGCACCTCACTTCCACGTCGGATTGCCCGACGAGCAGATCATCCCCCACGACGTGAGCACGTTGCCCGAGGCGAGCGCGCTGATCGATTTCCTCATGAGTCCTCCCTGTCTCGTACTCAACATGCCAGAACTCCACACGTTGCACAAGGGTGCTCGCGCGGTGCATGTCAGGATGGGTGCATGACCGCCGAACCGGCACCGACACCGATCGACCTCGACACCTGGGCCCGCCGCGAGCACTTCGCGTACTACCGCGACCAGGTCCCCTGCCGCTACGAGCTCACCGTGCAGGTGGACGTCACCGACTTCATCGCCGAGGTCCGTCGCACCGGCCGCCGCACGTACGCGTCCCAGATCTGGGCGCTGTCCACGGCCGTCAACGCCCACCGCGAGTTCCGGATGACGCTGCTGCCCGACCGCTCCCCCGCCGCGTGGGACGTCGTGCACCCGGCCTTCACGGTGTTCAACCCCGAGCGTGAGACGTTCTGCGCGGTGTTCGTGCCGTACGACCCGGACTTCGACGCCTTCCACGACGCCGCGGTCGAGGCCATGACGATCCACCGCTCAGCGACGACGATGTTCCCCCAGCAGCCTCGCCCGGCGAACCTGTTCGACGTGTCGACGCTGCCGTGGGCGTCGTTCTCGGGGTTCTCGCTGCAGGTCCGCGAGGGCTGGGACCACCTGCTGCCGATCATCACGATTGGCGGACACCACGACGAAGGTGGGCGCACCCTGCTGCCGCTGTCCGTGCAGGTCCACCACGCGGCCGCCGACGGGTTCCACACCTCGCGCCTGCTGACCGAGGTCGGGCAACTGTTCGCCGAGCCGACCTGGCTCGCCTGAGCGGCGTTGGCCGATCCGGTCGACGATCCTCGGGGTCCGGGAACCGGATCGGCCACCGGCGCGATCGCGATCCTGGTCAGGGTGGTCCGGTCCACCACCGGACAGGAGGCGCGGGGCGGGCCCGCACCGAGCCTCCCGTCCGGCGGGCGGTCCAGTTCAGGAGCCGGCGCGCGCCGCGAGTGCCTGCTCGAACTCCCGACGCATCGCGTCGCCGCCGCGGCGGCGCCACTCACGCACCGTGTCCTTCCACGACGACACCGGTGCACGGCCGAGCAGCACGTCGTTGATCGCGTTCGTCGCGAACGTGCCGACCGCCGGTCCCTTGGTGGAGTTCGTCGGCGAGTACAGGCCGTACGTGGGGTTCGTGATCCCGTCGTCGAGCCACGATGCCAACGAGTCGTAGACGACCTCGGTCATGTCCGGGAACCCGGCGTAGAACAGCGGGAGCGGACACTCGGTGAAGTACTGCAGCGGGAACTCGCCGAGCGCGGTCTCGCTGTTGCCGGTCTTGGTCAGGACGGGTGCGCCGTCGCGGTACTCGAAGTCGCGGCCCTCGATGCCGAACTTGCGGTAGGTCCAGGCCTCGGTGCCGAATGGCGACGCGCACCAGTTCAGCACGTCGAGGACCATGCGGATGCGGTCCTCGTTGCCGGCGGCGAGCGCGGTGATCGCGTTGTTCGGATCGCCGAGCCAGGGCTTCGGCTTCGCGCCGGACGGCCCGACGAACGGCGCCTGGGTCATGGCGAACCCGCTGCCCGGCTCCGCCTGCTGCAGCAACCCCGGGATCGCGCTGTAGCTGTCCTGCAGCATCACGGCCGAGCCCTGCACGAACCAGACCTTGCCGTTGTAGGCGGTGACGCTGTCCGGGTGCACGAGTCCGTCTGCCAGCAGCTTCCGCGACAGTTCGAGCATGTCCTGGTACTGGTCGACCTCGTACATGTGGGTGAGCCGGCCGCCCTGCTCGTCCCACTGGTTGGGCACGCCGAGCATCGACGCCAGGATGTTCGTCGGCACCGAGCCGAGCGCCCAGCGGTTCCTGTTCTGGTCGGTGAGCGTGCGGCACAGCGCGGTGAACTCGTCGACGCTCGAGAACGACGGGTCGACGCCGAGCCGGTCGAACAGGTCCTGGCGCCGGTGCAGCACCCCGGTGGTGAGCGGCCCACGCGGGACGGGCACGCCGTAGATCCCGCCGGAGAACACGGTGCCCCGCCACGACGCGGTCGGCAGGTTCGCCAGGTACGGCCAGTCGCGGATGCCGCTGCCGGACAGGTACGTGGTCAGGTTCTGCGCCTTGGCCTCGAGGAACTGCGGCAGGTACGAGAACGTGCCGAACACGGTGAACACGTCGCCGAGGGTGTCCCCGGCGACCTGGGTGGCGAACTTGTTGCCCCAGTCGGCGTTCGGCGTGATGGTCAGGTCGAGGTCGACACCCATCCGCTGGTCGAGTCCCTGCCAGTACCGGTTGCTGCCCTTGGCCGGCGGAACCGGCGAGTTCGTCGGCACGCTGCCGTGCAGGGTCGACCCGTCACCGGGTACCTTCGCGGTGGGCACGAGGGTGCTGGGCAGCTTCCGGAACGCGCTCGGCATGAGCGCACTGGTCTTCGGCAGCACCGGCTCGGGCCCGCCGGTCCACGGCACGTAGTCGGGCAGCGTGACGGGTTTGTTGATGGCCCTGATGTCGGTGGAGCGGGTCACGGTGTCACAGCCGGCCAGGAGGCTCGTGGCTGCGACACCGAGACCGGTCGCGATGAGCGCGCGGCGGCTCAGGCCGCTGTGGTGGTCGGTCACGGCGTCAGCCCTTCACCGCTCCGGTCAGGACACCCTTGGCGAAGTGTCGCTGCAGGAACGGGTAGACGATGAGGATGGGGACGATGGAGACCACGAGGATCGCCATCTGGATCGAGGCCTGCGGGGGCAGCGCATCGGAGCTGGTGCCGAGGTCGGCGCCACCGAGCTGCGCGTTGTTGATGACGTAGGTGCGGAGCACGAGCTGCAGCGGCCACTTCGCGGTGTCGTTGATGTACAGCAGCGCGTTGAAGAACGCGTTCCAGTAGCCGACGGCGTAGAACAACCCGATCACGGCGAGGACGGCCTTCGACAGCGGCAGCACGATCCGCAGGAACACCCCGAAGTCGCCGGCACCGTCGATGCGGGCGGACTCGATGAGCTCCCGCGGGATCGCCATGAAGAACGACCGCATCACGATGACGTTGAACGCGCTGAGCGCCGTCGGCAGGATCAGCGCCCAGTACGAGTCGAGCAGCCCGAACTGCTTGACGACCAGGTAGTTCGGGATGAGTCCCGGCGCGAACAGCAGGCTGACGAGCACCAGGCTGAGCACGACCCCGTGCCCGTACGACCCCGGACGACTCAGGGCGTACGCGAGCATCGCGGTGACGAACAGGCTGATCAGCGTACCGACGACCGTGATCCCGATGCTGACCACGAGCGCCCGGGTGACGACGCCACCGGCGAAGATGCTCTCGTACGCACCGAAGTCCAGGCCTGTCGGCCACATCACGAACCCGCCGGCGCCGTTGACCTGGCTGGAGGGGGCGACGCTGGTGGACACGATGCCCAGGAACGGCAGCAGCACGACCAGGCAGATGACCAGCAGGACGAACCCGGTGAGCAGACGTCCGGGGAGGGGTGCTGCGTCGGGTCCGCCGCGCTTGTGCTTGTTCGGACGGCCGCCGGTCGTCCCGGTCTGCGGGACGGTGACGCTCTCGGTGGCGGTCATCGGGACTCCTTCTGGTAGACGCCGGCTTCGCCGAACACGTGCGCGACCTTGTTGGCGCCCAGGACGAGCAGCACGCCGACGACGCCCTTGACCAGGCCGACCGCTGCAGCGACACCCCACTGCCCACCGAGCACGCCGTTGTTGTAGACGTAGGTGTCGAGGACCTCGCTGGCGCCCCGACCGACCGAGGCCTGCTGCAGCAGGATCTGCTCGAACCCGACGGTGAGCGAGTCCCCCAGTCGCAGGATCAGCAGCAGGATGATGATGCCCCGCATGCCGGGCAGGGTGACGTGCCAGAGCTGCCGCCACCGGCTTGCCCCGTCGACCTTGGCCGCCTCGTACAGGCTCGTGTCGATCTGGCTCAGCACCGCCAGGAACAGGATCGTCGCCCACCCGGTGTCCTTCCAGATCACCTGACTGGTGAGCAGCGCGATGAATCCGTGCGGGTTGCCGAGGAAGTCGATCGCGGTGCCGCCCGACGCCCGGATCGCGTTGTTGACCAGCCCCGAGCCGCCCAGGATCTGCTGGAACACCGCCACGACGATCACCCACGACAGGAAGTGCGGCAGGTACAGGATCGACTGCACGACCTGCTTGATCCGCTCGGACAGCAGCGAGTTGAGCATCAGCGCCAGGATGATCGGCGCGGGGAACACGAACACGACCTGCACCAGGGTGATGACGAGCGTGTTCCGCAGTGCGCCGAGGAACTCCGGGTCACCGTTGAACACCACCGCGAAGTTCTCGAAGCCCACCCAGGGGCTGCGGCCGAGCGGTACGAACGGCAGGTACTCCTGGAAGGCGATCAGGTTGCCGAGCAGCGGCAGGTACTGGAACGCCAGCAGCAGCGCGACGCCGGGCAGCCCCATCCAGAGCAGGACACGGTCGCGGCGGATGCGGTCCCAGGTCGTCTTCCGGCGGGGAACGGTGGACGGCGGTGACGTCCCGTCGGTCCCCTTCGCGGCTGATCGCACGCGGTCGTCGAGCTTCGTCACTCCTGGCCTCCTCCGTTGGATTCCTGGTGCGACCCTGTCGTGCACGGCAACGGACTGGCAACTGTTGCCATCCATTTCCATCGTTGTAAGTCGTTGGAGGGTTCCAGTGACCGCTCACGGGAACCCGTGACAGCATCGGGGCATGACCTTCGAGCAGCACGCACACTCGTTCGGAGCAGCGGCCGACGCCTACGAGCGAGGCCGCCCCAGCTACCCCGACGCGGTCGCGCAGTGGCTCGCGCCGGACCTGGTCGCAACCGCCGTCGATGTCGGTGCCGGCACGGGCAAGTTCACGCGCACGCTGCTCCCCCGCGCAGCCGAGGTCGTCGCGGTGGAACCCGATCCGGCGATGCGCGCGCAGCTCACCGTCGCGCTGCCCGACGTGCGGGTGCTCGACGGGTCCGGCGAGTCGTTGCCGCTGCCCGACGCCAGCGCCGACCTGGTGACGTTCGCGCAGTCGTGGCACTGGGTCGACCCCGACGCCGGTGCCCTCGAGGTCGCGCGGGTCCTGCGGCCCGGCGGTGTGCTCGGGCTCGTGTGGAACATCCGCGACGAGTCCGTGCCGTGGGCGGCGGAGCTCGGCGAGCGCATCAAGCGTCCGGAGTCGCGGATCATGTCGTACGACGGGCCGATGGTCGGCGAGCCCTTCGCCCAGGACGAGTACCGGACGTTCCCGTGGGTGCACGAACAGTCCCGGTCGGCGTTCCTCGACATGATCGCCTCGCGCAGCTACGTCATCGTGATGGAACCGGCCGACCGCCAGGCGCTGCTGCGTGACGTCGAGGACCTGCTCGACAGCTCCCCGGCATCGTCCGGCCCCACCGTGCGGGTGCCGTACGTCACACACGTGCACCGGTTCGCCCGGCCCTGACCCGGACGGCGGAGCGCTACGGTGACTCCATGCGAGCGACCGTGCGGGACGTGGCAACCCTGGCCGGGGTCTCACCGAAGACCGTCTCGAACGTCATCAACGGCGGGGTCGTCGTCCGGCCGGACACCCGCGAGCGCGTCGAACAGGCGCTGGCGCAGCTCGACTACGTGCCGAACCTGTCCGCCCGCGGACTGCGCAACGGCCGCTCCGGCGTGATCGCGCTGACCCTGCCGGAGATGAGCAGTGCCTACTCCGCCGAGCTCGCCCGCTGGTTCGTCGAACTCGCCCGCGACCGGGACTGGGTCGTCCAGCTCGACCAGACCGCGAACGACCCCGAGCGTGAGCGACAGCTGGTCTCACGCGCTCGGGCACACCTGGTGGACGGGCTGATCCTGAACCCGGTGTCCCTGAGCGCCAGCGTCCTGGCGTCGACCGCTGGTCTGCCGCCGACGGTCGTGATCGGCGAGGTCGAACCCGAGCAGGTCGACCAGGTGCACGTCGACAGCGTGGCCGCGGCGCACGAGGTCACGACGTTCCTGCTCGACCGTGGACACCGTCGCATCGCCGCCGTGGGCGCGCCCGACCCGCGCTCGGACCGCCGGCTCCGGACGGCGACGAGCGAGCTCCGCATCAGCGGACACGAGGCCGCGCTGCGTCAGGCAGGTGTGCAGCCGGACCCGACGCTGCGGGTCCCGCTGCGGGGGTGGTCGACCGCCGACGCCGCCGCCGACTTCGACGCCTGGCTGTCCGCACTCCGCGGCCCGCTGCCCGACGCCGTCTTCGCGTTCTCGGACTCGATCGCGTTCGGCGTGCTGCACGTGCTGGCTGCCCGCGGCATCCGCGTGCCCGACCAGGTCAGCGTGATCGGGTTCGACGACGTCGACGGCGCTGCGTTCGCGATCCCGGCGCTCACCACCGTGGCGTTCGACCGGCGGGCCTTCGCCGATGCCGCCCTCGACCTGCTGACCGCGCGGATCGCGGATCGCCACGCGGCCCCGTCCACGGTCGTGATCCCGCACCGCATCGTCGAGCGCGCGAGCGTCCGCGCGCGCTGAGGCCGCTGTCCCCGCACGGTGCGGGGTTCGCGACCTCGTGCGCCGCGCAGCACCGTGCGAGGTTCCTATCCCGTGCAGAGCGGCCGCCCGGTGCGGGGTTGTTGCCCGGCACCGGGCGATCGACCCCGCACGAGGGTGCAACCTCGCACCGTGCGCGGCCCCGCACGGTGCGGCCCCGCACGGTGCTCGCGGGCTCAGCGTGGGTGCGCCGCCGTCAGCACCGCGGCGCGCGTCCGCGCATCGCCGAGGATCCGGAAGTGCCCGCCGAGCGGCAGCCGCACGTTCGCGGCCCCGACGAGCTCGCTGCCGCCGGGGATGAGCGTGTCGAACACGCCGTACACCGAGGTGATCCGCGCGTTCACGTCGCGCTCCTGCGCCAGCGCCGACAGCACCGGGTCCGTCGCACGGAACACGCGCAGGTGCGCCACGGGAGCCAGATCCGCGTACCGCGACCCCCCGAACGGCGTCGACACGGCGACCATCCGGTCGATGCGGCCGTCCGGGTCGAGCTCCGTCATGGCGTACTTGCCGATCAACCCGCCCTTGCTGTGCGTCACGAGCAGCACGTCGTGCAGGTCGAGCTCGTCGATGGACGCCATCACCTCGGCTGCCGACACCGGCACCGGTCGCAGGTTGTGTCGCAACGAGGCGAGGACGTGCACGGGGTGCCCCTCGTCGTGCAGGGCGTCCATCAGGGGTCGCATGAAGTGCCACGTCTCGTAGACACCCGGCACGACGACGACGGGCGCCCCGTCACCGGTCAGGTAGTCGTCGGGCGTGGTCGGCCCCAGACTCCGGACCTGCCACACCGCCGCATAGACCCAGTCGAGCGCGGCCCACCAGGCGCGCCGCACCACCCCCACCCGGACTGGAGGCACGACTCCCCCCACACGGACCGGCTCACCGCCCGCAGTGGTCGGGTCGCTCACCGGGTCGCCTCCGCTCACCGGGTCGCCTCCGCTCACCGGGTCGCCTCCGCTCACCGGGTCGCCACCACTCACCGGGTCGCCTCGAGCGACCGGGCCTGGCGGAACTCGTCGACGAGTTCCGCGAACGGCCCAGGCTGGTGCTCCTGCACGTGGTGCCCGCCGTACAGCTCGACCAGGGTCCCGTCCCGCGCCGCACGGGTCAGGCGTCCCGCCCACGCGCTGCGGGCGATCGGGTCGCGGCTGCCGCGCACGACCAGGACGGGCACGCGCAGAGCCGCCACGGCGTCGAGCATCGGATAGCGGAGCATCGGCGTGAGCTGGCGCACGTACTGCCGCAGGCTCCGGAAGTAGTCGGTCAGCAGCACGACGTTCATGCGGGCGTCCTCGACCAGTCCGTCACGACCGAGCGCTGCCGCCAGCCAGGGCAGCGACCGGTGCCGGTCGTCGACGACCGGTCCGACGAGCACGACGGACACCACGGCGTCAGGGTGGTGCAACGCAGCTGCGACCACGACCTGCGAGCCCATCGACTGCCCGACCAGGACGCACTCGTGCACGCCCCGGGACCGCACGGCCCGCATGACGACGTCGGCGAGCTCGTGGACCTCGAGCCGACGTCCGACCGGCGGCAGTCCGCCGAACCCGGGCAGGTCGACGGCGATCGTGCGGTGGCTGCGGGACAGGACGCGCTGGGACCGGGCGAACGAGCGGTGGGACATCCCGATGCCGTGCACCAGCACGATCGTGGGAGCCAGGGCATCACGGCGACGACCCGCGGGAGCCATCGTCCGGAGCCGCACGAGCACACCGTCGACCGAGACCGTCTCCACCAGCGCGCGCACACCTCGAGCGTACGCAGGACGCACTCCCCAGGTGCTGGGCAGCCGGGTCATCGGGTCCTCTTGTGTTCGCGGCGTGGGATGTCGTCCATGAACGATCTCCCCCGCACGGACCCCGCGGTCCGCGACGACGACCAGGCTGCCCGTGCCGACGCGGGCTGGGCCAGCGCTCCGCCTGCCGGACCCGACCAGCAGTACGGCGCACCGAACCCGTACGCCCCCACGAACCAGTACGGACAGGCCCCGGCCGGCCCCACGAACCAGTACGGGCAGGCCCCCGCTGGCCCCACGCCCTGGTACGGCGCCGCGGCGACGACCGTGCCCGCCAAGCCCCGGCCGCCGTGGTTCTGGCCCGTGATCGCGGTCGCCGTGGGCCTGGCGGCACTGCTCGCGGGCGGTGGCGCGGGCTTCGCGATCGGCCACGCGATCGGGGCACACCAGTCGAGCTCGACCACGCAGTTCCCCGGGCAGGGCTCGAACGGGTTCCCCGGCCGGGGCGGCGGCACCGGCACGTTCCCGGGCCAGGGCAGCGGCACGGACTCCGGCATGGGTACGGGCACGAACGGTTCCGGTACGAACGGCTGAGCGCTACCCTCCGACCATGCGCAAGGTGACCTCTGGACTGTTCGCGTCGGTCGACGGCGTCGTGCAGGACCCGTACAACTTCCAGTACGACAGCTTCGACGACGAGCTCGGGGCGGCGATGGGCACGTTCATGGGCCGCACCGACACCGTGCTGCTCGGTCGGAACAGCTACGCCGAGTGGTCGGAATGGTGGCCTGCCCACCCCGAGGACCCGTTCGGCCAGTGGATCAACCCGATCGAGAAGCACGTCGCCTCGACGACGCTCGGCCCCGACCTGTCGTGGCAGAACGCCTCGCTCATCCAGGGCGACGTGCACGCGTTCGTGCGCGACCTGAAGCAGCAGGACGGCGGCGAGATCGCGGTGTGCGGCAGTGTCACGCTCGTCCGCAGTCTGCTGTTCGCGGGGCTGCTCGACGAGCTCCAGCTCATGGTGCACCCGGCGATCGCCGGCACCGGGCGCAAGCTGTTCGAGCCGACCGACCCGCCCACGCGCCTGCGGCTGGTCAGCAGCACCGTGACCAGCAAGGGCAACGTCCTGAGCACCTACGGGCCGTTCGCCGACTGACGGCGGTGAGCCGGGCCTCCAGGCCGTGAACCGGGGAGACGCCCAGGCGGCGTACCCTCGGGGGTGCCGTTGACCGCATCACCCACGGAGCTCACCATGCCGCAGGACACCCGCCCGCACGTCGTCATCGTCGGCGGTGGATTCGCCGGCATCGCCGCGATGCGCGAGCTCGCCGACGCATCGGTCCGCATCACGCTCGTCGACCGTCACGTCTACAACATGTTCCAGCCGCTCATGTACCAGGTGGCGACGGGTGGCCTGAACGCGGGTGACGTGACGTACTTCCTGCGCAGCCTGCGCGCACGCCAGGACAACGCCGAGTTCCGCCACGGGCTGCTGACGAACATCCGGCCCGACGAGAAGATCGCCGAGATGTCCGACGGCGAGGACCTGCACTACGACCACCTGATCCTGGCCAACGGCGTCAACACGAGCTACTTCGGCACCCCGGGCGCCTACGAGTACGCGTACTCGATGTACTCCCGCTCGCAGGCTCTGCGCATCCGCGACGAGCTGTTCACCCGGCTCGAGGAAGCGGCCGCCAACCAGGGCCCGGACGAGATCCGGATCGTCATCGTCGGCGGCGGCGCGACGGGTGTCGAGATGGCCGGAGCGCTGGCCGAGCTCCGCGACCAGGCACTCGAGAGCGCGTACCCGGAGATCAGCCGCGGGAACATCACCATCACGCTCGTGCACCGGAGCGGCGAGCTGCTGAAGCCCTTCGCGCCCCGACTCCGACGGTACGCGGCGAAGGTGCTGCGCAAGCGCGGTGTCGTGCTCCGCCTGAACACGGGCGTGTCCGAGGTGCGCCAGGACGGCGTGATGACGGCCTCGGGCGAGTTCATCCCGGCGTCGCAGGTCATCTGGGCCACGGGCGTCGCCGCGCACAAGGAGGTGTCGAACTGGGGCATGCCGCAGACCCACGGCGGCCGCATCCAGGTGAACGACGACCTGAGCGTGAAGGGCGTCGACGGCATCTGGGCCGCCGGGGACATCGCGGCGCAGGACGACGCGCTCGCACAGCTGGCCCAGCCGGCGCTGCAGGGTGGCAAGCACATCGCCAAGCAGATCGTCCGCACCATGCACGGCAAGCCCACCGAGCCGCTGAAGTACTTCGACAAGGGCACGATGGCGACGATCGGCACGAACGCGGCGGTCGCACAGTTGCGTGGCGGCATCACGATGGTCGGGCCGGTGGCGTGGGCGGCCTGGGTCGCGGTGCACATCGCGTCGCTGCTCGGCAACGGCAACCGGCTGTCGACGCTGTCGCACTTCTTCGTCCGCTACCTGTGGTTCATGCGGAAGCGCTCGATCCCGATCGTCGGTGACGTCCGGCCGGTGCGGCCGAACGGGGACCGCGAGCCCGAGCCCTGGCAGATGCAGAAGGCCGAGTAGCGGCCCCTGGCCCTGGCCCTGGCCCTGGCCCTGGCCCTGGCCCTGGCCGCACGGTGCCGGGTCCGCCATCCGGTGCGAGCTCGTCCGCCCGTGCGAGGCTGGCCGCCCCGTGAGAGGCAACACGCCCGCACCAGGCGACCAGGCGCGCACCAGCGCGACCCCCGCGCGACGGGAGGCGCGGGGTGCGGCCGCCACGAGCCTCCTGTCCGGCCGTGGCCGGCCTACGCCGCACGCGCCCCGGAGTACGCGCCGGCCGCGATGTCCTCGGCGAGCGTGGGTCCGACGGGCTGCCACCCGAGCAGCGAACGCGTCGCCGTGGAGTCGCCCGACATCTCCATGCCGAAGAACTGCCCGATGAAGCCGAAGTGCGCGACGGCGTCGGCCGGGTCGACGGACGTGACCGGCAGCCCGAGTGCAGCGCCGATGGCCTCGGCGATGGCTCGCGTGGGTACCGAGGTCTCGGCCGTGGCGTGCAGGCGGGTGCCTGCCGGCGCCTGCTCGAGCCCGAGCCGCACCAGACGTGCCGCGTCCGAGCGGTGCACCGCGGACCAGCCGTTCGTGCCTTCGCCGACGTAGGCGGACACCCCGTGCTGCCGTGCGGCCGCGACGATCAGGGCGATGAAGCCGTGGTCACCGGTGCCGTGCACGGTCGGGGCGAACCGTGCGGCGATGGTGCGGACACCCCGCTCGACGAAGTCGAACGCCCGGTTCTCGCTGCCCCCGCGCATCGCGTCAGGTCCCGAGAACGGCGACGGGTCGGTCTCGAGCGCGGGTCGGTCGCCCGCCAGACCGGCGATCCCCGAGGCCACGACGAACGGACGGTCGGTGCCGACCAGGACCTCGCCCAGTGCCTCGACCGCGGCACGCTCCGACGCGTTCGTGGCCGCGGGGTCCGACCAGTCGTGCTTGTTGGCCAGGTGCACCACCGCGTCGGCGTCCGACGCACCGCGGCGCAGGGCGTCGAGGTCGTCGAGGTCGCCGCGCAGGGGTGTGGCGCCGGCGGCCGCGACCGCGCGAGCCGAGGCGTCGGAACGAGCCAGGCCCGTGACCTGGTGACCGGCGGCGACCAGGTCGTCGACGGTGGCGGAGCCGATCCAGCCGGAGGCTCCGGTGACGAACACGTGCATGGGGTGGTCCTTCCAGACGCTACGGGTCATGGACGACTGATGTCACCCACTGACATCACGCTAGCACTTCATGTCAGCCGCTGTCATCAGTAGACTCTCCGTATGGCTCGATGGCAACCAGGGACCCGCGAACGCCTGATGTCCGTGGCGCTGCAGCTGTTCGCCGAGCGCGGGTTCGAGCAGACGACCGTCGCCGAGATCGCCGCCGCAACCGAGGTCACCGAGCGCACCTTCTTCCGGCACTTCGCGGACAAGCGCGAGGTCCTGTTCTCCGGACAGGATGACTTCGTCGCGCTGTTCCTCGACCCCATCGCCCAGGCACCGGACGACACGGCACCGTTCGACCTGATCGCCCGGGCACTCGAGGCGACGGGCTCGTTCTTCCCGGACGACCGTCGTGCCTGGTCGCAGATGCGGCAACCGATCATCGAGGGCGAACCGTCCCTGAGGGAACGCGAACTCGGCAAACTGGCCACGCTCACCGTCCGCATCGGCCAGGCGCTGCGCGAGCGTGGCGTGACCGAACCGGCCGCCACCCTGGCCGCTGAGACCGGCGTGACGGTGTTCCACCTGTCGTTCCAGCAGTGGATCGCCCCCGACGAGGACCGCTCCCTGAGCGAGATCGTCCACGAGCGGATGCGGGCCCTGACGGAGTTGTTGCACCCCGGACACTGAGGTCGCTCATGGGGAGCCGGAGCATCCTCGATGGATGTCCACGAGCACGCTGACCCAGCGCCCCGCGGCCCCCGCGGCCACCGCTGCCCCGGCGAAGCCCGCGACCGGGCGACCCGCCGACCGATCCCCACTCGCCAGCCGGGCCACCGCGCTCGACGGCCTGCGTACCGTCGCGATCGTCATCGTGATGCTGTACCACCTGCACGTCGCCGGCTTCGAGGGCGGCTTCATCGGCGTGACGGTCTTCTTCGTGCTCTCCGGCTTCCTGATCACCACGCTGCTGCTCGGCGAGCACCGGCGCACCGGGCGGATCCGGCTCGGGTCGTTCTGGCTGAAACGGCTGCTGCGGCTCTACCCGGCCTTGCTCGTGATGGTCGTCGTCGGCCTGGCCCTGTGGTCGTGGGTCGGCGACTACAAGGGCGCGTCGTTCGGCCCCGGCGAAGCGGCGTTCATCGCCCTGAGCTACACCGGCAACCTGTTCCGCTCGTTCTGGGACACCACGCAGGGCGTCTTCGCGCACACGTGGAGCCTGTCGATGGAGGAGCAGTTCTACCTGGTCTGGCCGCCGGTCCTGGTGCTGCTCTTCGCGCTCCGGGCTCGTCGCCGTGCACTCATGGCCGGGCTCGCGGTGGTCATCGTCGCCGCCTCGGTCGGGTCGTGGCTGAGCTACCGGACCCCCGGCAGCGGATCGACGCCGGACGTGTACTTCTCGCCCGTGCTCGGCCTGGTGCCGCTCGCGACGGGCTGCCTGCTCGCACTGCTGCTCGACGACGAACGGGTCCGCGCCTGGGCCAAGGGGCTTGCGGGGCACCTCGGCACGTGGATCGGCATCGTGGTGCTAACAGCGGTGCAGTTCTGGATCGACGACGACTGGACGCAGCACGCGTGGACCTTCGGCCTGCTGCTGCCCGCGACCGGGATCGTCTCGGCACTGCTGATCGGCGGACTCGTCTCGGTGCGCAGCCCGCTGTCGATCGCACTGTCGTGGACGCCGATGGCCTGGTTCGGCCGACGCGTCTCGTACTCGGCGTACCTCTGGCACCCGCTCGTCATCGCGCTGCTGGGCACGGTCGCGTCGAGTGCCTTCGGGGCGTTCGACTGGGTGTGGCTGCTCGGTGCGGCGATCCTGGTGGCCGTCGGCGCGGCCTACGCGGTCGAAGTCCCGGTGGAGCAGCTCCGCCGCCGGTTCCGGGAGGCCCGGCGCCTGTTGGCAGCGGAGCGTTCCGCCACGCAGACCGTTCGCTGAGGCGCGGGGCGCGACGGGGCGGCCCGGGCCGGTCTGTCGCGCGATCCGGCTCACGACCCCCGCCGGCCCGGCTGCTCCGTAGGCTCAGGGCGTGACCGTTGCGCGGACCGGAGTCCTGGTGGTCGGCGGTGGGCCCGTCGGGCTGTTCCTGGGCGCGCTGCTGGCCCATGCCGGCGTCGACGTGCAGGTCTGGGAACGGCGTGACGCGCTGCCGTCCGGCTCGCGCGCGATCGGCATCCACCCGCCGTCGCTCGACGCCTTCGCTGCGATCGATGCCGCCGCGCCGGTGCTCGCCGAGGCCGCGCTGGTGCGCCGGGGCGTCGCCCGCAGCCGGGGTCGGACGCTCGGGACGCTGTCCTTCGACCAGGCCTCGGTGACGCACCCCTACGTCGTGACGCTCGACCAGCACCGCACCGAGCGGATCCTGCGTGCCCGCCTCGATGCGGCGGCACCCGGAGCGGTCAGCACGGGAACCGCACTCACCGCGCTGCACCGCCACCGGGACCACGTCGACGCGGTCGGCACCGGCCCCGACAGCAGCCCGGTCGCGCTGCGGGCGTCCTTCGTCGTCGGCGCTGACGGTGCCCGCAGCACCGTACGCGACCTGCTCGGCATCGGCACGACCGGGCGTGACTACCCGGACCGCTACGTGATGGGTGACTTCGCCGACCCCGAGCCCGTCGCTGCCCGCCAGGACGCCCTGGTCGACGTGGGACCGGACGGCGTCGTCGAGTCCTTCCCGCTGCCCGACCGACGTCGTCGGTACGTCGCACTCGTCGGTCGACGGACGCCAGCTGCGGACGAGGTCGACGCCGGCGCCCTGGCAGACACCGTCCATCGACGCACGGGGGCGACCCCGGACCCGGCCACGAACTCGATGCTGAGCGGCTTCCGGATCCGCCGACGGCAGGCCGGACGGGTGGGCGTGGGGCGGGTCGTGCTGATCGGGGACGCCGCGCACGAGATCAGCCCGATCGGCGGTCAGGGCATGAACCTCGGCTGGCTCGACGCCGCCGAGCTGGCGCCGCTGCTGGCCGAGGGCGTCCGGACCGGATCGGCCGGTCCGTGGCCCGCGTACGCCGCGCACCGGCAGGCGGTCGCTCAGCGGGCAGCGCGGCAGGCCGAGGCGAACATGCTGCTCGGTGGCCGGGCGGCCGGCCTCGGCATCCTGGGACGCGAGGTGCTGTTGCGGACGGTGCTGGGCCTGCCGTCGTCGGGCGTGCTGGCGCGGCAGTACGCGATGCGCTGGGCGTAGGCGTAGGCGTAGCCGTTGCCGTTGCCGTTGCCGTCGCCGTCGCCGTTGCCGCTGCCGTCCTGAGCCGCGCAGCTCAGGCGACGAGCCGCGCCCCGGCCAGTCCGAGCTCGACGACCAGCACGAGCGACGACGCGATCACCAACCGGAACAGCGTGCGCGTCGGCGGCCCGGTCAGCACCAGACGCACGCCGACGACAGCCAGCACGACCACCACCACCGTGCCCACGACGGCGAGGACGACCCCGAGGCCGCGCACCGGGTCACCGCCGGACAGCTGCCCGAACAGGACCAGCCCGGCGGCGACGACCAGTGCCCCGAACGCGACGACCCCGGCGGCGTGCAGGCCGAGTCGGTGCGGGAACCCGCGGACGTCGGTCGCCGCGTCGTCCACCAGGTCCGGCAGCACGTTCGTGCAGTGGATCGCGATGCCGAAGACCGCCCCGGTGCCGATGGCCCATGGCGCCGGCAGCTGCGACGCGGGACCGGCGGAGACGGCGACCACCGGGAGCAGACCGAAGGCGACGACGAACGGCGCCACGGACCAGATCGACCGCTTCAGGCCCGCGTCGTAGGCCCACCCGGCGGCGACCAGCACCAGGTGCGCGACCGCGGCGACCGGCCCGAGGAACAGCGAGAGCACGACCGCGGCCGCCGCTGTGCCGAAGGCCGCGTTGCGGACGGTGCCAGCGGCGATGTGGCCCTGCGCGACGGGCTTGTCGGAGCGGCCGACTGCGCGATCGCGGTCGGCATCGATCCAGTCGTTCGCCAACCCGATCGACAGCTGCCCCGCGACCACGGTCAGCGCCACCAGGACGACCAGCCGGACGGGATGGCCGACCGCGGCGGCGATGACCGCAGCCAGCACGGTGACCGTGACCGTCGGGCCCGGGTGCGACGAGGCGAGGAGCAGTCGCACCGGTGACGTCATGCGCCGAGCCTACGGACCGCGGCCACGGTGGGCGTCAGGCGCGGTCGTGGAGGGTCACGTGGTAGCCGTCCGGGTCGGCGAACGTGAACGTGCGACCGAAGGGTCCGTCGATCGGGTCCGCGACGATGGTGTGTCCGTCGGCGACCAGCGCGTCGTGGATGGCCTGCACGTCGGTGGCGTGCAGCCAGATCGCGGCGCCGAGGCCCGGCTGCGCCTGACCCGCGATGTCGGTGCCGGGGACGACGTCGCGCAGGGCGAAGGCGACGGGGCTGGTCGTGAAGACGACCGCGTGCGGTGGCCCGGCCGGCGAGCGCTCCAGGCCCAGGTAGTGCTCGTAAAAGGCCTGCGAGGCGTCGAGGTCGGTGACCTGCAGCGAGATGAAGTCGGGTCCGGTGACCGGCATGGTGCGCTCCTTCGGTGTGTGTCAGTTGACTGACACGAGTCAATCTATGTCAGAATGCTGACATGAGTCAAGTGGACGACGGGATCGATCTCGAGACCTCGCTCGGGTACCTGCTGAAGGAAGCCGCCAGTGCCCTGCGCACCGCGATGGAAGGTGCCCTCCGGCCGCTCGGCATGACCATCACGCACTACTCGTGCCTCGAGCTGCTCGCGCAGCGACCGGGGTTGAGCAACTCCGAGCTGGCGCGGGGCACGTTCGTGACCCGGCAGTCGATGAACGTCCTGCTGCAGGCGCTCGAGCGGAACGGCGAGGTCTCCCGTCCCGAAGCCGCGCCGGTCGGCAAGGTGCTGCCCACCCGACTGACACCGAAGGGCCGCAGGCTGCTCGGCCAGGCGACCCTGGCGGTCCGCGCGGTCGAGGTCCGCATGCTCGACGGACTCGACGCCGATGCGCTGCAGGCAGCACGCACGACACTGCGGAGCATGGTCCGGTCCCTTCGTGCGACGACGCCGACGACCACCGCGACGACCGCGACGACGCCGGTCGAACCGTAGGCTCGGATGGTGACCGGATCCACCGAGCGGCCTGCAACGGCACACGCCCAGCTGGCCGCCGCCGTCCGCGGGGACCTCCGCCCCCTGGTGTCGGACGTCCCCGCAGCCGAGTCCCCCCGTCAGGCCGCAGTCCTCATGCTGTTCGGCGTGCTCGACGACGTCCCGAGCGACCACCGCGCTGCCGATGCCGCCGTCGCGCAGGACCTCGACGTGCTGCTCCTCGCGCGCGCCACGACGCTCCGAGCGCACCCGGGGCAGGTCGCCTTCCCCGGCGGACGGCTGGACCCGGGCGACGCTGACGCCACGGCGGCAGCGCTCCGCGAGGCGCACGAGGAGACCGGGCTCGACCCGACCGGTGTCGAGGTGCTCGGTGCGATGCCCGCTGTGCCGCTCGCGTTCTCACGGCACCTGGTCACACCCGTGCTCGGCTGGTGGCAGCACCCGTCGCCCGTGCGGGTCGTCGACGAGGGCGAGTCCGCCGCCGTGTTCCGCGCGCCCGTCGCCGATCTGCTCGACCCCACCCACCGGGGCGTCACCGTGCTGCGTCAGGACGGCCGTGAATGGCGCGGGCCGGCGTTCACGGTCGACACCGACACCGGCCGACACGTGGTCTGGGGCTTCACGGCGTCACTGCTCGACGCGCTGTTCACCCGGCTGGGGTGGGAGGAACCATGGGACCGCCAGCACGAGGTGCCCCGCCCCGCGTGACGCGCTCGAGGCCCAGCCCGAGCACGCCGAACAGCGCGCCGGCCGCGGCCCAGACGACCACCGTCACCGCGATCTCGCCCGGACGCAGTGTCCCCGTCGACCATGCCAGGGAGACGATGGACGGGAACCGTGCGATCGGTGCTCCGAAGTCGATCGCCGGGAACGCCACACCCGTCACGGACGTGACGAACGCAGCCCCGGCAGCGGCGAGCGCGGCGATCGGCACGACCGACACCCGGGGGCCGGTCCAGGCCGCGCCGACCCCGACGAGCACGCCGAGCATCGCGCCGGTGACGACACCCCAGACCCAGTCGGCGTCGAGGTCCACCTGGGCGAAGCCGGCGCCGATGAAGTCGCCGCTGGCCGGCAGGCCCGAGGCCCACGATGTGTTCCCGCGCCGCAGCCACCACCCGAGCAGTCCCGCAGCAGCGCCGAGCACCGTGGTCGCAGTGACGAGACGCACCACCGCGGCCGTCGGACGCCGGAGCGGGCGAACGGCCCCGACCAGCGACGCTGCAGTCCCGACGACGGCACCGACGGCGGTGACGATCAGCACCACCGTGTTGCCGGTCGCACCGTCGGCGGGCAGACGCAGCAGGAGGTCGGCCGGCACCACCTGGGCGACGAACCCCCAGCAGCAGAACGCGACGAGCGCGAAGACGGTCAGCACGGTGGACCGGAACGGTCCGCGGCGCGCCAGGACCGGTGCGACGATGGCGGCGAGCACGGTGCCGACGGCCGTCGCGACGAGGACGAGTGCCGGGGCGAGCGCCGCGGCAGCCACGGCGAAGTCGGCG
Source organism: Microbacterium sp. M1A1_1b (assembly GCF_053345565.1). Lineage (NCBI taxonomy): Bacteria > Bacillati > Actinomycetota > Actinomycetes > Micrococcales > Microbacteriaceae > Microbacterium > Microbacterium sp. M1A1_1b. The sequence continues at coordinate 161,079 of NZ_JBKFAJ010000002.1, read as the reverse complement.
GCGCGGTCGCGGTCGGTGGTCGGGACGACGGCCACGACCGCGATCCAGAGCCCCGCGGCCCAGGCCACCCCCACCTGGAAGCCGGTCAGCGTCCCGCGGCCGATCAGTCGTGTGCGCACGACCCCATCCTGGCGGACCGCCCCGTCCGCAGCGGTACGATCGGCGTCAGCGGGAACGGAGTCAGCATGACGAACCTCGACCCCCGACGCGGAGCCGGGCGCCGGACACGACACGACGTCGAACACCTGGTCGACGCGCTGGCGGCACGGATGGGCGGCGACACCGCGGCCGTGCGGGCAGCGGTGTTGAGCGTGCTGCACTCCCGCGAGCAGCAGCACCTGGCCGAGATGGAACTGCGGCGCGGCATCTTCGACCTCGCCGACCTGGGCGTGTCCGAACGCGACATCGCCCGACTGGCCGGCATCTCGCAACCCGAGGTCTCGCGGCGGCTGACCCGCCGCGGGCTGACGGCATCGCGTCCGTCGCCGCGCGAGGTGATCTCGCAGCGTCAGGCCGGCCTGATCGACTCGGACACCATGGTGCGGGAGCTCTCGACGATGGTGATGACCCACCGCATCCCGGCCCGCGACTCCGGCTACGACAGTGCCGCGGCGCAGACCGGCACGGCGAAGGAACTGGCGGCGGCGTTCCAGGACGGGCTGATCAGCGAGGGCGAGTACGAGACCGTGCGCAAGGCGATCGCCGGGCGGCTCGGCCGGACGCACACACGGTGAGCACCGCGTCGGACACACACCGCCCCGCCGTCGACCCGGACGACCGAGCCCTGCGCGACCGCACCGCCGCAGACCTGGCGGCCTTCCTGCAGGCCGCGTGCCTGGACGACCCGTGGACCGAGGACCCCGCTGGCAGCACCCGGTTGCGGTACGCCCCGGACGGCTTCCTGTACACGGCCGAACGGCTGAAGCTGCACGAGACGTTGCTCGCCGCACACACCGCACAGACGCCGGCACCGTCCGACGACGGCACCCTCGCGGTCGTCGTGACCGCCGGGCCTCCCGGCTCGGGCAAGACGACGGCGCTGTCCCGGATGCCCGAGCTCGACGCCTACCGGCACATCGACGCGGACGACTTCAAGGACGCGCTGCTCGAACGCGCCTCGGCCGACGGACTGCTCGACGCGTGGACGTCGCGGGTGCTGGTCGACGGCGCCCCCGTCCGGCCTCGGGAGCTCGCCGCGTACGTGCACGCCGAGTCCACCGCCGTCGCCGACACCCTGCGCCGCCGGTCCCTGCGCGACGGCGAGAACGTCGTCGTGCACGGCACCCTGTCGAGCGTCGACTACCTGGACGACCTGCTGTCCGAGCTCGACGACGCCGGGTACGACCGGCTGCGGATCGTCGACGTCGAGGTGCCGTTCGACGCGGCCCTCGAGCAGGCGACGGCCCGCTGGTGGCAGGTCCGGCGCACCGACGACCCGCTGGGCGGCCGGTTCGTACCGGCCGCGGCCATCCGTCGCTACTACCCGGGCGCCGGGCAGTCGTTGTGCCGGTCGAACGTGTCCGAGCTCGAACGACGGGCCGCCGACCTGGGCTGGGACGTCAGGGTCGAGCGGATCGGCTGACGGCCTGCGGCGTCTCCGGCGCGACCGAGGGCACATCGTCCGGAACACCAGCCGGAGCCGCTGCGGTGTCGGTCGCGACCACAGCCTGATCGACGGCGTCCCGCTCGACGACCCGACGCCGCCGGAGCAGCAGCACCCCGGAGGCCAGCGCGATCCCGACCAGGATCACCACACCGCCCACGGGTTCGTTCCACCGCACCCGCTCCCCGAGCACCAGGACGCCCAGCACCACGCCGACCACGGGCGTCAGGTACGTGACGGTCGAGGCCCGCGCCGCCCCCCAGGCCTGGACGAGTCCCGTGTTCCACATGTAGGCCAGCCCCGTGCCGACGCAACCCAGTCCGAGCATCGCGGCCACGATCCTCCAGTCCAGCTGCATCGGCGCGGTCGCCGTGACCGGCGCGACCAGCAGCATCAGCCCGGCGGCCAGCGTCAGCTGGACGGTGGTCAGGGTGACGGCGTCGTGGCCGCTGCCCGCGACGAACCGCCGCATGTAGGCCAGACCGAAGCCGTAGCAGGCGGTCATGCCGAGCAGCGCGAGCTGTGCCGGCACGGTCGCCAGGACCGACGGGTCACCGATCAGGTCCCACGGACCGACCAGCACGAGCACGCCCACGATCCCGATCAGCACCCCGGCGAGCTGCCGGCCACGCAGCCGTTCGGCGGGCAGCAGCAGTGGCATCGCCAGCAGCACCATGATCGGGGTGGTCGCGTTGTAGATGCTCGCCAGACCGCTCGGCACGCTCTGCTCCGCCCACGCGACGAGCGAGGACGGCACGGCGTTCAGGAACACCGCCAGCACGAGCAGGTGCCCCCACAACGCCTTCGAGCGCGGCCAGCGACGACGGGTCGCCAGCAGGATCACGAGCAGGGTCAGCGCCCCGAGCAGCACGCGTCCGAGCGCGACCTGCTGCGGCGACAGGCCCTCGAGCCCGATCTTCATGAAGAGGAAGCTCGAGCCCCAGGTCAGCGCCACCAGGACGAACAGGATGCCGTTCATGCCGCTAGTGTCGAGCCATCGACCGGCATGAGGCAAACGCATCGGCCTCATGCACCCATGAGGAGTACGCATGTCCGTCACGATCGCACAGCTCCGGGCCCTGGTGACCACCGTCGACAGCGGCTCGTTCACCGCCGCCGCTCGGTCGCTCGGCGTCGGTCAGTCGGCCGTCTCGCACGCCGTCGCGGGGCTCGAGCGCGAGCTCGGCGGTCCCGTCCTGCAGCGCGGCACCGCCGCCGTCCCGACCCCGCTCGGCGACCGCCTGCTCGGTCACGCCCGCAACGCGATCGCCTCGGTCGACGCCCTGGAGGCCGTGGTCCGGCCCGGTACGGCGCGCGGCACCGTGCGTCTCGCCGCCGTCCCGACCGTGTGCCAGGGCCTGCTGCCGCGGCTGCGCGAGGTGTGGGCGGTGACCCTGCCCGACGTCGACGTGCAGGTCTACGAGGGCGACGACGACGAGATGCCCGACTGGCTCGAAGCCGGCACCGTGGACGCCGCCGTGCTCGTCGACCCCGCGACGATGCCTGCGGGTGGGGTGGTCGTCGCCACCGACGAGATGGCCGCCGTCGTGCGTCGTGACCACCCGCTCGCCGACGCCGCGGCCCTGACGCTCGACGACCTGCACGAGGACGGACTGGTCGCCGGCGGCGGCGGGTGCGAGTACCAGATCCAGCGCATGCACGAGATCGCGGGGCAGCCGTTCCGGTACGCCCACCGGGTGCGCGAGATGAGCACGATGTTCGGCATGATCCAGCGGGGCGAGGGGGTGTCGATCGTGCCGACGCTCGGCAGGGTGATGCTGCCCGACGACCTGGTGATGGTGCCGACCGAGCCCCGACTCGTGCGGACGCTGGTGCTGAGCGGGCCGTCCTCGCGGCCCTGGCACCCGCTCGCGAGGGCACTCGTCGACGCGGTGTGAGGGGTTGCACTCACAAGTGCAACTGGCGTACCGTCGAGCTCAGCACACGAGAGCGGAGGCACGATGGAGACTGTGACGACCGAGCGTCGGCGGATTGCCGTGGACCAGGCGGTGCAGTCGTCTGCACAGGAGTTCGTGACGGCGTCGACCTCGCGACACATCGCCTCGATGCACGCCGTGTTCGACGATGACCGGACCGTGCAGCTGCCGAGCGCGCTCGTCGACGTCGTCACACAGGCCATAGAGGCACTGAGCACGGGCGCTGCGGTCACCGCGATGGCCTTGCCGCGCGAACTCTCGACCACTGTTGCGGCCGACCTGCTCGGTGTCTCACGGCCGACACTGATGAAGATGATCGGTCGTGGGGAGATCTCCGCACACAAGGTCGGGTCGCACCACCGACTCGTCCGCGACGATGTCTTCGCGCTCCGTCGTGATCGCCAGATCGCACGGGCTGCCGCGACGCACGAGCTCTTGGTCGCCGGCGAGGCCTTCGACTGACCGAGGCGCGGACGGTACGCTCGATATGTGATGCATCAGCGTGTGTTCGTGGACGCGAACGTGCTGTGCAGCCGGACCCTCCGCGACTGGACCTGCCTGCTCCGAGCACGGGTCGACGGGCTCTTCCAGCTCCACACGACTGAAGACGTCCTCGCCGAGGTCCTGCGCACGCTGCGTCGGCTCCACCCCGAACGCCCGGGTGGTGCGGTGACACGGCTGCGTGCAGCCGTCCTCGCGTCGATCGACGAACTGGTCGACGACTTCGACGCGACCGTGCCGTACGCGGGCAACGACCCCGATGACCGACACGTCCACGCGGCCGCCGTCGCCTGTCGCGCAGACGTCCTGCTCACACAGGACCGCGGCCTCGCTGCTGCCCCGCAGTCCCACTACCTCGTGTCCGGGTGCGACGCGTTCTTCACCCGCATCGACGACATGGCTCCAGCCGCCGTTCGAGACGTGTGCCTGCAGCAGGTCGAGTACTGGGCAACGCGGACATCGCATCCGGCCGAGGCGCTGGTGGCAGCGCTCCATGACGCCGGATGCCCGGTGTTCGCGAACCGCGTCCGCGCGCACCTCGCGGCGATCGGGAACGACGACCACCGGTGCTGACCCGGCGTGCAGGGGTCCTCGGCAGGATGGGGTGATGGCCGAGACCTACGTGAAGACCTTCACCGACCCGAACGAGGCAGCTGCCGAAGCCGCCGGCCTGGAGTGGCTCGCCGAGGCCGAACCAGACGGTGGCACCCGCATCGCCCGGGTGCTCGGACGACCGCGGCCGACCGTGCTCGAGCTGGAGTTCGTCTCCGACACCGCGCCGTCGACGGCCCAGGCGGAGCGCTTCGGCCGGTCCCTGGCGCACACCCACGCCGCCGGAGCCGCGCACTGGGGAGCCCCGTCGCCCGGGTTCCCGGCGGTCGGGTCGATGCGCGTCGGGCGGTCGCGGACGCCCTTCGTGCCCGCGGTCGACGCACCCGACACGTGGGGCGAGTTCTTCGCGGAGTACCGGATCCGCGACTTCGTGCAGCGCATCGTCGACGCGGGCGGGTACGACGGCTCCGAGGCCGCGGTGTTCGAACGTGTCGCCGACCGACTGGAGGACGGCACGCTCGGCTCCCCGCAGCCCGCGCTGGTCGGGGACGGTCCGGCGCGACTGCACGGCGACCTGTGGGCGGGGAACGTGCTGTGGCCGCGCGATGCGTCCGAGCCGACCGGGGCGGTGCTGATCGACGCGACACCGCACGGTGGGCACGCCGAGACGGACCTGGCACTGCTGGCGCTGTTCGGACTGCCCCGGCTCGAGACCGTGCTGGCGGCGTACGACGCCGAGTCCCGGCTGGCGGCGGGGTGGCAGGAGCGCGTCGAGCTGCACCAGCTGGCGCCGCTGCTGCTGCACGTGCTGCTGTTCGGCGGGTCGTACACGGACGCGGCACTCCGGGCAGCGCGCCGGTACGCCTGACGGTCGCACGGTGCGAGGTTCGCTGGGCTCGCACCGTGCGCGGTTGATCTCCGGTGCGAGGTTGATCGCCTGGTGCGAGGAAACAACCGCGCTCCAGGCGGCCAAGGTCGCACGAGACGGGTCGGGACCGCGCGCAGACGCCCCCGCGCAGCTCCTTACCCGGCGCACAGGTGACGCATGGGGCCGTTCGGGGAACACCCCGGAGGCTCACTGCCATGACCACGTACCCGATCCCCGTGACCGACCGTCGCGACCGTGCGCACCCGGGAGCGCCCACGCGTCGCCGAGCCGTCCCCCGGCTCTTCCTCGGCGAGCGCACCGACGCCCGCTGGCTCCGCCCGGCGTTCTGGCTGCTGCTCGTCGTCACCGCCGTCGTGTACTGCTGGGACCTCAGCATGTCCGGGTACGCGAACAGCTTCTACGCCGCCGCCGTGCAGGCCGGCACGAAGTCGTGGGAAGCGTTCTTCTTCGGCTCGCTCGACTCGTCGAACTTCATCACGGTGGACAAGCCGCCCGCGTCGCTGTGGGTGATGGTGCTGTCCGCCCGGCTGTTCGGCTTCTCGAGCACCAGCCTGCTGCTGCCCCAGGCGCTGATGGCCGTCGGGTCGGTCGCGCTGGTGTGGGGCACGGTCCGCCGCACCCTGGCCCGGCTCGGGTCGACGACCGCGAACGTCGGCGCCCTGCTCGCCGGGTTCGTCGTCGCAGCGACCCCGGCGGCGGCGCTGATGTTCCGCTTCGACAACCCGGACGCACTGCTGGTGCTGCTGATGACCGCCGGCGCGTACTGCACCGTGCGCGCACTCCCCCGCGGCAGCTGGCGGTGGATCGCCCTGGCCGGTGTCGCGCTCGGGTTCGCGTTCCTGACGAAGATGCTGCAGGGGCTTCTGGTCCTGCCGGCGTTCGGCCTGGTGTACCTGGTCGCCGCCCGCACCACCGTGCCGAAGCGCATCGTCGGGCTGCTGATCGCTGCCGGGTCGCTCGTCGTCGCGGCCGGCTGGTGGGTCGTCGCCGTGTGGCTGTGGCCCGCCGACGCCCGCCCGTATATCGGCGGTTCGACGAACAACACCGTGTTCGACCTGGTGTTCGGCTACAACGGCCTGGGCCGGATCTTCGGTGGCTCGGGCAACGGCGGCGGGGGCGGCGGCATGACCGGCGGCACCGCGGGTTCGTCCTTCGGCGGCAGCACCGGACTGAACCGCCTGTTCTCGTCCGAGATGGGTCTGGAGATCTCGTGGCTGCTGCCCGCGGCGCTGATCGCGCTCGTGCTCGGCCTGGTCGTCGTCGGACGGCGTCACGTGGCCGATCCGGCACGCGCGGGTCTGGTGCTGTGGGGCGGTTGGCTGCTGGTCACCGGGCTGGTGTTCTCGTACATGTCCGGCACGATCCACCCGTACTACACGGTCGCGCTCGTCCCGGCGATCGCCGGCCTGGTCGGCACCGGCGGCGCCCTGCTCTGGCGGGCTCGCACCCGGATGACCGGTCGCCTCGGTCTGGCCGCCATGGTGGGCAGCACGGCCTTCTGGGGCTGGTGCCTGCTCAACGAGAACCCGACGTGGCTGCCGTGGCTGCGCTGGGTGATGCTCGCCGGTGGCCTGCTGTCCGCCGTCGCGATCATCGTGGGGAGCATCCCGTCCCTCCGCAAGCTCGTGACTGTCGGCGTGCTGGCCGGCACCCTGTTCGGACTCACCGGCACCACCGCCTACGCGTTCGCCACCACCACGGTGGCGCACTCCGGCTCGATCCCGAGCGTTGGTCCGTCCGGATCCTCCGGTGGCGGGATGGGCGGCGGCATGCCGGGAGGCTCGGGTGGCCCCGGCGGATCGGCCACCGGCACCGAGAGCGACGGCTCCGACAGCGGCACCCAGCAGGGTCCCGGCGGCACGCCGCCGGACGGTGGCACCCCGCCCAGCGGGACCTCCGGCGAGATGCCGGGTGGCACCGACGGCGAGGCGCCCGGCACCGGGACCTCCGGGACGGAGTCGGGGACGGGCCTCCCGTCCGGTGGTGGCGACCAGGCGACCGACGGTGGCGGCGTGGGCGGTGGCAGCGCGACGACCTCGACCGCGCTGACCAAGCTGCTCGCGCAGACCGACGCGACCTGGGCCGCCGCGGTGGACGGATCACAGTCCGCCGCCCAGCTGGAACTCGACAGCAACACCCCCGTGATGGCGATCGGCGGCTGGTCGAGCGACCCGACCCCGACGCTGGCCGAGTTCAAGGCGTACGTCGCCGAGGGCAAGATCGCGTACTACATCGCCTCGGGCAACGGCGGCGGGATGGGTGGCGGGTCCTCCACGGCGTCGGCGATCAAGGAGTGGGTGGCCGCGAACTACTCGTCGACGACCGTCGGCGGTCAGACCGTCTACGACCTGACCGTCGCGAAGTAGGCTCGGCGCGATGTCCGACCAGCCGCTCCAGCGCACCGACGGCTCGCCCGTCCGTGCCCTCGTCGTCGACGACGAGCACGCCCTCGCCGACGCCGTCCGCCAGGCGTTCGAGGCGGACGGCTGGTCGGTGCGTGCCGTGCACCGCGGTCGGGACGTGCTGTTCGCGGCGCGCGAGTTCCAGCCCGACGTCATCGTGCTCGACGTGATGCTGCCGGACCTGGACGGGTTCCAGGTGCTGGAGCGGCTGCGGGATGCCCGGGACGACGTCCGGGTGCTGTTCCTGACCGCCCGGGACTCGTCCGAGGACCGGTTGGCCGGCCTGACCCGGGGCGGCGACGACTACCTGACCAAGCCGTTCGGGGTCGCCGAGCTGCTGGTCCGGGCGCGGATCCTGGCCCGGACCTCGGCCCGCGTGGCGGCGACCGCATCCGTGGGGATCACCGTCGGCGACCTGGTGCTCGACGAGGACGCGCGGACGGTCACCCGGGGCGGCGAGGCCATCGAGCTGACCCCGACCGAGTTCGAGCTGCTGCGCCACCTGGCGCGGAACGCGAACCGGGTGCTGTCGCGGGAGCACCTGCTGGCGAACGTCTGGGGCATGGACTTCGGGTCGTCGTCCAACCTGGTGGACATGTACGTGTCGTACCTGCGGCGCAAGGTCGACGCGGGACGCTCGCCGCTCGTGCACACCGTCCGGGGCGCCGGGTACGTGCTGCGGCCGGCGACGCCGTGAGGGGCCGCTCGGCGCGCGTGCCGTCGCTGCGGTGGCGGATCGTCGGGGCGGTGGCGCTGCTGCTGGTCCTGACGAACGTCGTGGTCGGGATCGTGACGGTGGTGGCCTACCGGGGGTACCTGGTCGGGCGGTTGGACGCCGAGCTCGCGACCGCTGCGAGCCGGACGATGGGGCCGGGTGACGGGCAGCCGCCGCCGGGGTCCGGGTCCTCGTCCGGGTCGGGGTCGGGGTCGGGGTCGTCGTCGGACTCGGGGTCGTCGTCGGACCGTCCGGATCCGGGCAACGCGTTCATCGGTGCGCCCGGGCAGTCTGCCGACACCGTCGTGGCGATCTTCCGCGGCAGCAGCACCGTGCTCGCCGGGTACACCGACGCGAAGGGACAGCAGCACGGCCTGAGCGCGGCGCAGGAGCGGACCCTGGCGACCGTCGCCACCGACGGCGAGCCGGTCACGGTGACGCTCGGGTCGCTCGGGACCTACCGCGCCGAGGCCGTCGGTTCGGACGGCGACGTGTTCGTCACCGCGCTGCCCCTCGGTGACCTGCGGGCCTCGATCGTGCGGCTCGTGGTCGTCATCGGGAGCGTCACGCTCGTCGGGCTGCTCGTCGCCGTGTGGGCGGGCGCGATGCTCGTGCGGCGGTCGCTCCGTCCCCTGGAGCACGTCGCGGCGGTGGCGTCGAGCGTGACCTCGCTCGACCTCGAGCGCGGCGACACCGACATCACCGTGCGCGTCGCCACGGCCGACCTCAGCAGCAACCGCGAGGTCGGCGCCGTCGGGACGGCCCTGAACCGGCTGCTCGGGCACGTCGGCCGCGCGCTCACCGTCCGCCGCGACGCCGAGTCGGGCATGCGCACCTTCGTCGCCGATGCCTCGCACGAACTCCGGACGCCGATCGCCACCGTGCGCGCCTACGCCGAGCTGTCGTCGAGCACGAGCGACCTCGACGCCGTCCACCGCAACGTCGAACGCATCGGGCACGAGGCCGTCCGGATGGGCGCCCTGGTCGAGGAACTGCTGCTGCTGGCCCGGCTCGACTCGGCAGCGCTCGCCGCCGGTCCGGCACCCGCCGCGACGGACCCGGTCGACCTGACGTCCGTGGTCGTCGAAGCGACGATGGACGCTCGCGCCACCGCTCCGGACCACCGGTGGGAGCTGCAGGTCGACGACGAGCCGGTCGTGGTGCCGGGCGACGCGGCGCAGCTGCGGCGGGTCGTGACGAACCTGCTCGCGAACGCCCGGACGCACACGCCACCCGAGACCACCGTGGTCGTGTCCCTGCGGCGCACCACGGCCTCCGGTGCGGTGTTCGTCGTGACCAACGACGGACCGGTGATCCCGGACGCCGCCCTGCCGACGCTGTTCGACCGGTTCACCCGGGGCGAGGCGTCGCGATCCCGCGAGCACGGCACCAGCGGGCTCGGGCTGGCGATCGTCCGCGCGGTCGTCGAGTCGCACGGCGGGACGGTCCGGGTGTCGTCCGAGCCCGGGCGCACGGCGTTCACGGTGTCCCTGCCCGCGTCCTGACCCGCGCGGGGACGGGGCGGCAGCATGCCACTCGGCGGGTGGGAACGGGCGGCGAACCGGGAGGCCCGGCACGGGTTTCAGACGATCGTCCAACGTCCGGGCCGATCGCGTGCGTCCGGCCCCCAGCGCTCGCAGGATGGGTCATGTCCGAGCACGACGGCCACACAGGCCACCACTGCAGAGATGGGATCAAGATCATGAACTCGTTCACGTCGAAGACCGTGAAGACCCTCGCCGGCACCGCCCTCGGCGGCGCGATGATCGCCGGAGCGCTCGTCGCAGCCCCGGCGCAGGCCGCTGAGCCCGCACCGACCGCGTCCGCCTCGAGCAGCGTCGGCGGCAGCGGGAACGTCAACGTCAACCTCGACCCGGTCGCGATCGTCAACGCGATCAAGGACGCCGTGAACGACCAGAGCGACCGGGGCGGCGCCGTGCAGGCTGCGCTCGACGTCGGCTACTGGAACGCCGGCAACCCGGACCGCCTGACGGTCGCCGTGGTGAACAAGAACCAGGACATCACGGTCGAGGGTGACGTCGCGGACGCCCAGTCGATCGACATCAAGGGCGGCAACTACGTCATCTACTGGTTCAAGGGCCCCGGCAAGATCACCAACAACGGTGACGGCGGCTGGCTGAACTGGGGCGCGTTCGGCAACATCGTCCGGACCGACAACGTCATCAGCGTCAACGGCGGCTGACCACACCGCACGACCGACACCCCCTGGGGCCCGCGGGCCTCAGGGGGTGTCGCCGTGTCGACCGGACCGTGAGCGGAGCCAGCCCCGGACGAAGGCGACGGAGACGAGTGCCGTCCGGTTCGGCGCACCGCACGCGCGCATGAGCCGCCCGAGGTGCCAGGCGACGGCCTGCCGGCTGTAGGCGGTCTCCTTCGCGATCGCGTCGTTCGACAACCCCTGCGCGGCGAGCGCCAGCATCTGCTCCTCGGTCTCGTCGAGTCCGGGCACGGCTGCCACGAGCTCGACGTCCGTGTCGGTGTCGTCGATGCCCGGCGTCCGCCGTCGCTGCTGCGCCCAGGCCTCGAACCAGCACGTCCCGAGTTCGTGTGCGACGAGCGAGGCGCGGCCCATCGCGAGCATCGCGCGTCCCGGGTGCTCCTGCGTGGCGGTCCGCATCACCAGCGTGAAGACGCGCAGCGCCGGCACGGCCCCACGCAACGCGACGGCGACGTCGACCCGCGGATCGGTCGCCCGGTCGGCGGCGAGGGCGCGGAGTGCCGACAGGGCCTCGGAGGCGACCGGTGTGCCGTGTTCGACGGCGTGCAGCGCAGCGGGCAGGACCACGGGGACGATCTCGGCGTAGCGCTCACGCAGCCAGTCGTGACCTGCGGGCCGGATGCCGTCGAGCGGCGGTGCCAGGAGCAATCGGGCGAAGTCGTCCGAGCGGTCGTCGAGGCCGAGACCCAGTCGTTCGCCGGGCAGCAGCGTCGATGAACGATGGACGTCGTCCGGTCCGGCCACGGTGCCCCCTCGTCAGCACCCGTCGTCCTGTCCGACGAGTGTCGCGCTTCGCAGTGTACCGATCGGTCCACCCGGCCGTCCGCGACGCGGGTGAACACGAGGGGAAGTCGTCTGCCAGGCTCGGGGTGTGCCGTACGAACGCGAACCCTGGGTCCAGCAGCTGCGCAGCGGGGCGTTCCCCCGCCTGGGGAAGGCCGCGGTGGGCACGTCGCTGCTCGGGGCGGCCGGGCTGGTCGGCGGGATCCTGCTGCTCCCGCGGTTCGCACCCCTGCCGTGGTTCTGCGTCGTCCTGGCGCTCGGGCTCGCCGTCGGCGGGTGGGTCCTGCGCCGTGCGGATCGTGCCGCCGTCGCCCGTGCCCGCGCGTGGACCGAGCAGCCGAGCCTGTTCGTGCCGGTGAGCCGGGCCTACCGGGGTGAACTGCCGACGTTCGGGGTGCCCGTCGAGCGCGGCGACCAACCGCGCCTGTGGACGGCCGACGCGATCGGGCTGCACGCGTGGGACGGTGCACGCGCCGAACCGGTGGCCGAGATCACGTGGGAGCAGATCGACGACTTCGAGCCGGAGGAGCGGAAGACCCTCACCGGCCAGAGCGCCTGGGCGCTGGGGATCCGAGGAGCCGGCGGCGCCCGGCTCGGGCTCTCCTGCCGGCGGGCACTCGGCTCGCCGGTCGGGGCGAGTGCCACCCGGACCGACATCCTGATGCGGGTGCTGCGGTCCGAGGCCGGCCGGCGCCGACAGGTGTCCTGACCACCGAGGACGTTCTTACCGCCACCACAGGGGCGTGCTCCGGTCCGCATGGCCGCGCTGCCGAGCATCGGCAGCATGACGGAGACGAACCCCACCCTCGACATCGACATCGTCGTCCCCTGCTACAACGAACAGGACACGCTGGCGGCACACGTCCGGCGACTGCACACGTTCTGCCGGGCGACGTTCCCACAGCGCTGGCGCATCACGATCGCCGACAACGCCTCGACGGACGACACCGCGCGCATCGCCGACGACCTCGCCGCGATGCTCTCCGAGGTGCACGCCGTCCACCTGCCCGAGAAGGGCCGCGGCCGAGCGCTGAAGGCCGTGTGGGGTGCGTCCCCGGCCCGGGTGCTCGTCTACGTGGACGAGGACCTGTCGACGGACCTCGCCGCGCTGGAGCCCCTCGTCGCGCCGCTGCTGTCCGGGCACTCGGACCTGGCGATCGGCACGCGCCTGGCCGGCTCGTCGCGGGTGGTCCGCGGCGGCAAGCGGGAGTTCATCTCACGCTCGTACAACCTGCTGCTGCGGACCACGATGGGGGTGTCGTTCTCGGACGCACAGTGCGGCTTCAAGGCGATCACCCGGCAGGCGGCGGAGCACGTCCTGCCGCTGTGCGAGGACGACGCGTGGTTCTTCGACACCGAGATGCTCGTGCTGGCGGAGCACGCGGGGCTGCGGGTGCACGAGGTCCCCGTGGACTGGATCGACGACGTGAACTCATCGGTCGACATCACCTCCACCGCCACCGAGGACCTGCGCGGGATGTGGCGGGTGTCCCGTGGACTGGCGACCGGCCGGATCCCGGTCGCCCCGGTGTACCAGGCGATCGGCCGCCAGCCGTTCACGACGCCACACGTCGGGATCCTCGGGCAGGTCCTGCGGTTCGGCGCGATCGGCATCGCGTCGACCATCGCCTTCGCGGTGCTGTACGCGCTGTTCCGCCCCGCCATCGGCGCACAGACGGCGGACTTCTTCGCGCTGCTCGTCACCGCGGTCGGGAACACCGCGCTGAACCGTCGAATCACCTTCGGGGTCCGCGGTCGGGCGGGAGCAGGCATGCACCAGGTGCAGGGCCTGGTGGTGTTCGGCATTGCGTGGGCCATCACGTCGGGAGCGCTGGTCGTGTTGCACGCCACCACGCCGGGCGCCTCGCACGGTGCGGAGATCGCCGTGCTCACCGGCGCCAACCTGCTCGCGACGCTCGTGCGGTTCGTGTTGTTCAAGGCCTGGGTCTTCCGGACGCGTCGTCGGCCGGAGCTCATCCGCCCCGGCACGACCCCGGCCGCCGAGGCGACGACCGAGGTGCTGCCCGTGCACGACGACGCGGGCCGCTGACCAGGGCAGGCTCGGGCGGAGCGAGCACGGTGCGAGCTTCGCGGGCACGTGCGCGTGAGCACGGTGCGCGCTTCGTGGGCACGTGCGCGTGAGCACGGTGCGCGCTTCGCGGCCCGTGCGAGGTCGACGGCCCCGTGCGCGGAAACACCCTCGCACCGGGCCGCGAACGGCGCACGGCCGACGAACCGAGCACCGTGCGCAACCACCCCGGCACCGCCCCAGCAACACCCCGACGGCACCCCGTCCCGACCCCCGACACGACCGGCGCCGGTCCGTCTCGCGAACTGCGGAGCACGGACCGGCGCCGCGGTGTTGCGGCGGCGGTATACCAACCCGTAGCATCGCCTCACCGCACCACCACCCCACAGGGCCCGACTGTCACCACCGGTCCGCCCGCGGCGAGCGCTCCACCGTTGCAGCCTCCGTCGTCCGCTGCCGGCACACGCTCCACTGGACACGCTCGTGAACCCCTCCCCCTTCGGTCTCTACGACCCTGCCCGCGAATCCTCCGACTGCGGGGTCGGCTTCATCACGCGCCTGGACGGCACCCCGAGCCACGACGTCATCGTCAAGGGCGACGAGGCGCTGTGCTCGATCCCGCACCGCGGGGGCAAGTCGGCCGAGGGCGTCGGTGACGGCGCGGGCGTCAGCGTCGACCTGTCGGTGGCGTTCTTCAGCGCGCTGACCGGCGAGACCCTGCGCGCCGGCCACTTCGGCGTCGCGAACTGCTTCGTGCCGAGCACGGACCAGGCGGGCACGGACCAGGCGAGCACCGACCGTGCAACCGCGATCCAGACGGTCACCGAAGCCATCACCGACCAGGGCTTCGAGGTCCTGCTCGTCCGCGACGTCCCGGTCGACCACACCGTCGCGCGCCCCGAGGCCGAGCAGTACCAGCTGCCGATCGTGCAGTGGGTCTTCCGCGCTCCCCAGGACTGGACCCGCGCCCAGGTCGACGCCGCCGCCAACCGGGCTCTGCTGGCGGTGGAGTCGGTCGCGTACGCCCAGGCCGCCGCCGAGCACGCCCAGCACGCCGCCCTGTACCCGCTGTCGCTCAGCGCCCGCACGCAGGTCCTCAAGGGACGGCTGAACTCCGGCGAGGTCATCGGGTACTTCACCGACCTCGGTGACCCGCGGCACGCGATCCGCACGCTCTACTTCCACACGCGCTTCTCGACGAACACCGAGCCGCACCCGACGATGGCGCAGCCGTTCCGCCTGATGGCCCACAACGGCGAGCTCAACACCGACCGGAAGAACCGGCTGTCGGACGAGGCGCTCGCGCAGGCCCGTACCCGCAGCATCGTGCGCCCGCCCGGGCAGTCCGACTCCAGCCGCCTCGACCAGACCCTGCAGAGCCGCGTGTTCGACGACGAGCTCGAGATCGTCGAGGCCGTGGTCTCCCTGATGCCGCCGGCGTGGGAGAACGACCACACCCTGTCGGACGACGTCCGCGCGATGCTGGAGTACTTCTCGCTGTACGAGGAGAAGAACGACGGTCCCGCTGCCGTCATCTTCAGCGACGGCGACGTGGTGGGCGCCCGGCTCGACCGCCTGGGGCTGCGTCCGCTGCGCACCGTGCAGACGGACGAGTACCTGATGGTGTCGTCCGAGGCCGGCCAGGTCACGTTCGCGGACGACCAGGTCGTGCACCGCGGCCGCATCGAGGCAGGCGGCATGCTGGTCGTCGACCACCGCACGGGCACGCTCATGCGCACCGACGACGTGCTGGCGATGCTCGCCGCCCGTCGCGACTACGGCGCGCTGCTCGACGCCGCGCGCGTGCACCTGGACGACCTGCCCGCGCCCGACTACGACCGCACGACGAACACGCTCGGCTACGACGGCGACCTGTCGCTGCAGGGCCGCTACGTGGCGTACTCGCTGAACCAGGAGAGCTTCCGGTTCATGCTCGACCCGATGCTGCGGAACGGCTCGGAGCGGATCTCGGCGATGGGCTACGGGAACGCCATCAACGCGCTCAGCGACACCGAGGGCGGCATGGCGAAGTACTTCTCGCAGCGGTTCGCCCAGGTGACGAACCCGCCGCTGGACTCCATCCGCGAGGCCGACGGCATGAGCATGCGGGTCGCGCTCGGCGCCAAGCCGGACGGCACGGGGTCCACCACCCGCCAGCTCGTCGTCGACTCCCCGATCCTGGGGCACCTGGACATGGTCCGGCTGCGCGACCAGACGATCGTGCCGCTGGAACGGTTCGACATGCTCTACGTCCCGGTGCTCGGTGACGAGCAGGCCAACGCCGACGCGATGCGCGCCGCCGTGACCACGCTCAGCGACGCCGTCGAACGTCTCGCCCGGACCACCGGCGGCATCGCGGTGCTGTCCGACCGCGAGGTGTCGTCGACGCACGCGGCCCTGCCGGTGATCCTGGCCGTCGCCGCGGTCAACCAGCGCCTGATCCAGACCGGTCTGCGCCTGCGGGTGTCGGTCGTCGCCGAGAGCGGTCAGCTGCCGTCCTCGCACCACGTCGCGACGGCGCTCGGCTTCGGCGCCGCGGCCGTCTACAGCCTGTCCGCGCGACTGCGCGCCGAAGAGCAGTACCCGGCCGCCGCCGCACCGGCGGGCGAGCTGACCGAGACCGACGCGGCGCTCAAGCGCTTCCGCAAGGCAGCCGAGAAGGCCCTCGCGAAGACGATGGGCCGGGTCGGCCTGTGCACTGCCGAGAGCTACATCGGCGGCGAGTTCTTCGAGCCGAACTACCTCGACACCCGCGACGACCTGTTCGCGACCGTGTTCCCGCACATGGACGCCCCGGTCGGCGGCGTCGGCTTCGCCCGCATCGCGCAGGCGGCGACGGAGTGGCACGAGCGGGCGCGGAGCGTGCAGAACGACGCCCAGGTCCCGCTGCTCGGCCTGTTCAAGGAGCGCTCGGACGGCGCCGGGCACTCGTTCGGTGTCGCGAGCGTCCGCGGGTTCGGCGGGATGACCGAGGAGCGTCCGACCTTCGAGCGCTCCGGCGACCCGGAGGCGCTGCGGCTGCTCACGCTCGGGCAGCTCGACGACGCGTTCGGCATCACCGACGCCGCGTACCGGAACACCGGCTACGACCGGCTCAGCGACTCCGAGATCGACGACTTCCGCATCACGCCGGGCTACCGGACGTTCCTGCAGACCACGCACGACGAGCGGTCCCGCCGTCCGAGTGCACTCCGCGACGTGCTCGCCCTGCCCGCGGACGTCACGGGCATCGACGAGCCCGCGGACTTCGCCCGCGAGCTCGGCCGGTTCTCGCTGACCGGCAACACGAGCGTCACGGTGCGGGGGCTGCTCGGCTCGCGTCCGGCGGGCCACCCCGACGACGCACGGACGGGAGGCCCGGCGCGCTTCCGCCTGCAGCTCACGTCCACGGGGTCGCTGGGTCTCGAGCGCCACCGCGCACTGGCGGACGGGCTCGCGCTGCTGCACCCGGGCCAGGTGGACGTCGACAGCGTCGACGCCGACCAGGTGACGCTCCGCGCCACGGGCGCGGCCGCCGACCTGCTCGCACTGCTGCAGAGCGCGCCGGCGAGCGTCGACCTCGACCAGGTCCAGCCGGCGCACCAGATCACCCGGACCCTGGCGTCCGGTGCGATGAGCCACGGCGCGCTCGTCGCCACCGCGCACGAGGCCGTCGCGCACGGCACGAACATGGTCGGCGGCATGTCGAACAGCGGCGAGGGCGGCGAGCACCACTCGCGGTACGGCACGATCCGCGGCTCGCGCATCAAGCAGTTCGCCTCGGGCCGGTTCGGCATCTGGGCGGGCTACCTCGCCGACCCGATGCTGCAGGAGCTCGAGATCAAGATCGGCCAGGGTGCGAAGCCCGGCGAGGGCGGTCAGCTGCCCGCGCCGAAGGTCACGGTCGACATCGCCGCTGCCCGCGGTGGCACGCCCGGCGTCGAGCTCATCTCGCCGCCCCCGCACCACGACACGTACTCGATCGAAGACCTGGCGCAGCTCATCCACGACTGCAAGGCCGCCCGGGTCCGGGTGATCGTCAAGCTGGTGTCGTCCGAGGGCATCGGCACCATCGCGGTCGGCGTGGCGAAGGCCGGCGCCGACGTCATCAACGTCGCCGGCAACACCGGCGGCACCGGGGCCGCGGCCGTCACGAGCCTGAAGTACGCGGGCCGTTCCTCAGAGATCGGCGTGGCCGAGGTGCACCAGGCCCTGGTGGCGAACGGCCTGCGCCAGAAGGTCACCCTGCGTTGCTCGGGCGCGCACCAGACCGGGTCGGACGTCGTCACGAGCGCGCTGCTCGGCGGCGACTCGTTCGAGTTCGGCACGACCGCGCTGATGATGCTCGGCTGCGTGATGGCGAAGAACTGCAACGTGAAGTGCCCGGCGGGCCTGACCACGAACGCCGAGGCGTTCGAGGGCGACCCCCGTGCGCTCGCGCAGTACCTGCTGAACATCGCGCACGACGTCCGGCAGATCCTGGCCCGGCTGGGGCTGCGGTCCCTGCGCGAGGCACGGGGCCGCACGGACCTGCTGCAGCTGCTCGACCACCCGGCGAGCGTGGGACGGCTCGACGTCCGGAACCTGCTCGCGCAGGTGCCCGAGAAGGTCGTCACCGACCCGGAGTACCTGGAGAAGGACTACGCCACCGACGACGCGCTCATCGAGCGGATCCGCGAGGCCCTGCTCGTGCGGCACGAGCACAGCGTGACGATCGACGGCGTGCTCCTCGGCAACGCGGAAAAGTCCGTCGGCGGCCAGCTCGGCATCGACCTCGAGCGGGTCCTGAACCACGAGCTCGGGGCCGCGGCCCTGGCCGACGCCCCCGCAGTGTCGACCGACGACCGCGGACGTCGGCGGCTCGTCGACGGTGCCGTGACGATCCGCACGAGCGGGTCCGCTGGGCAGTCCTACGGCGTCTTCAACAACGACGGCGTGACGCTCGAGCACACCGGTACCGCGAACGACGGCGTCGGCAAGAGCCAGAGCGGCGGCCGCATCGTCGTCCGCGCACCCGGTGGCGGCAGCACCGAGCGCGGCGGCAACGTCCTGGTCGGCAACTTCGCGCTGTTCGGCGCGACGGGCGGCCGCACGTTCGTGCAGGGCGAGGCCGGCGACCGGTTCGCCGTCCGGAACTCCGGCGCCACGGCGGTCGTCGAGGGCATCGGCGACTTCGGCTGCGAGTACATGACCGGCGGTGCGGTGTTCAACCTGGGCGGCTTCGGCAAGGGCCTGGGCAACGGCATGTCCGGCGGCTTCCTGTACCAGTACGACCCGAGCGGCCAGGTCACCGACCGCGCCAGCACCGACTCGCTGCTGGTCTTCCCGGTGCTCGACACCACCCTCGGTGCCTTCCACGAGGACGCGGCCCGGCTGCTCCTCGTGTGGCACCTCGAGGCGACCGGTTCGTCCCTGGCCGCGCAGCTGCTGGCCGACTGGGCGACGACCCGCACGCACGTCTACGTCGGCATGCCCCGGGCGCTCCTGCTCACCCAGGACGCCGAGGCGATCACGGCGGCGAGCACACGCACCGAGCTGCTCGACGAGCTGGCGACCTCGACCGCGACGGACAAGCTCCGCGCGTTCAAGCTCGACTACCGCGACCGCCGCACCGTTCTGGGCGGCCGGGCCCCGGCACTCGGCGACCAGGGCGGGGACATGTTCTCGCTGCTGTCGTCGTACACGGTGCTCGGCGTCGCCCAGGACCTGGCGCTCGAGCGGGTACCCGGTGCGACGGACCCGGCCGACCCGCGCGTGGCCGAGGCCGTCAAGAACCTGGTGCTCACCGAGGACTTCTTCGTCAAGCAGCGCGTGGTGAAGTACCTGCGCGGCACCCTCGAGCGGTTCAGCGACGAAGAGCTGGCGACCCTGATCGCCGTCAAGCGACTCGACGACCACAAGCGTGCGCTCACGCAGCGGAACAACCGCAGCATGGACGCACCCGGCACCACCGGCTGGATCATGCATCAGAACGCGAAGAACGACGGGCGCCTGCGCGCGGCCCGGTTCGACGAGCTGCTGGCGACCGCCGCGCTCGAGGACATCGCCCGGCGCGCCCCGCAGCCGCCCGTCGAGGCGGTGACCGCATGAGCGTCCTGCCCCCGACCGGGTCGCTGATCCCGGTCGACGCTCCGTTCTCGGCCGCGCAGGAGTCCTGGCTCGCCGGGTTCATCGCGGGCATCGCCGCCGCCGGCACGAAGACCGCCGCGCCCGCGGCGACCACCACGATCGACGTGCTGTTCGGCACCCAGACCGGCACCGCCGAGTCCCTGGCCGACCAGCTCGTCGCCGGGGCGGTCGCACGCGGTCTGGGCGGCCGGGCCACCGCGCTCGACGACGTCTCCCCCGACCAGCTCGCGACGATGTCGCACGTGCTCGTCGTGACCTCGACGTACGGCGAGGGCGAGATGCCCGACAACGCCGGCCTGTTCTGGGACGCGATCCAGGCCAGCACGGTGCCGCGGCTCGAGGGCCTGCAGTACGCGGTGCTCGGTCTCGGCGACACCAGCTACGACGAGTTCTGCCAGGCCGGCAAGCTCCTCGACACCCGCTTCGAGCAGCTCGGCGCCACGCGGGTGCACGAACGGGTCGACTGCGACGTCGACTTCGAGGACCCGGCCGCGCTCTGGACGGCCGCGGTGCTCGACCGCATCGCCGCGGAGACCGGCGCGACCGCACCAGCCGGCGCGACCGCACCAGCCGGCGCGACCGCACCGGCCGGTGATGGCGCCCCCGGCGGCACCGCGACCACGCGAGCGACCGCAGCCGGCGGGGCGGGGACGACCCGGGCCTCCCGTCCGGGTTCGGAGTGGACCAAGCGCAACCCGTACCCGGCGCGACTGGTCGAGAACCGGCTGCTCTCCGACCCGCGCAGCGCGAAGGAGATCCGGCACTACGAGTTCGACCTGGGCGACAGCGGCATCACCTACGCCGCCGGGGACGCCCTGGCGGTGGTGCCCCGGAACGACGACGCACTGGTCGGCGAGCTGCTGGCGCACCTCGGCGCGACCGGCGACGAGGTGTTCGACGGCCGGACGGTCCGCGACCTGCTGCGTGACGACCGCGAGGTCCGCACGCCGTCGAAGGACCTGATCGCCGACCTGGTGCAGCGTGCACCGTCGAGCGAGCTGGCCGCCGTCGTCGCGCACGGCGACAAGCACGAGCTCGACCGGTGGCTGTGGGGGCGGGACGTCCTGGACCTGCTGCGCGACGCCGAGCCGAACGCACCGGGACTCGACGCGCTGCTGCCGTTCCTGCGCCCGCTGCAGGCCCGGCAGTACTCGATCTCGTCCAGCCCGCTCGCGCACCCCGGCCGCGTGCACCTGACCATCGCGTCGGTGCGGTACGGCGACGTCGCCCGGCGGCACTCCGGCGTCGCGTCCACGCACCTGGCGGACCGGGTGGCGGTCGGCGACCAGGTGGGCGTGTACCTGCAGCCGAACGCCGCGTTCAGCGTCCCCGCGGACGACGACGCCCCGCTGGTGATGGTCGGTCCGGGCACGGGCATCGCCCCGTTCCGCGGGTTCCTGCACGAGCGCGCGGCCCGTGGCGCGACCGGGCGCAACTGGCTGTTCTTCGGCGACCAGCACCGCGACACCGACTTCGTCTACCGCGACGAGCTCACGGCGCTGCAGGAGTCCGGCGTGCTGTCGCGGCTGGACCTGGCGTTCTCGCGCGACCAGGCCGAGAAGGTCTACGTGCAGACGCGGATGCGCGAGCAGTCCCGCGAGCTCTACGCGTGGCTGGAGGACGGGGCGACGTTCACCGTGTGCGGCGACGCGTCGCGGATGGCGAAGGACGTCGAGGCGAGCCTGCTGCAGGTGATCGCCGAGCAGCGCGGCAAGGGGGACGACGACGCGGCGGAGTACCTGGCCGACCTGCGCCGCGCGAAGCGGTACGTGCGCGACGTCTACTGACCACGGCGGCGGCCAGCGAACGAGTGGGGTGGTCGCCGCCCCACCGTGTGGAACCCGAATCCTCGGGCGGGGCGGCGACCTGACCACTCGAGTCCGTGAGAATCCCCTGATCCGGGATTCCCGTGTCCGTGCGGCGCCCTGAGCCGGGAACGGAGCCGTACTTCGGAGTGGTCCTCACGAATGTACGCGATGTGCGTCGATGATGACCACCCGTTGACGCGGGATGGATCGCAGTGCTATGCGTCGTGGTGCCGGGCGTCGTCGCCCTCGTGCAGGTCGTCGGTGCTGCCCGGCGCCACGGCTCGCGACCACGGGGAGTCCTCGCCCACGCTCGTGTCCGACGGTTCGGCGGTCAGCACCAGGCCCGATCCGGACGCTGCCGAGGCGTAGAGCTCCTCGAGCCAGGACCGGTTGATCGACGGCGTGCGGCTGCCGGCGAACTTGAAGTGCAGGCTGACGTCCGGGTGGAGCCAGATGGTCGACCGGCCGTCGCCGTGCAGGGCGTCGTCCTTCCACGAGAACACGAACCGGTGGTCGCGGCGCAGCATGTTCACGATCACGATCTGCAGGTGCGTGAGCGCACGGTCGTCGATGTGCAGGTCGAGCGGTTGTCCGGCGTAGATGAGCTGACCCATGGGTCTGTCTACTCCCTCAGGACGGACGCGGGCGGGGCCGCGTCCGCGCCCGCGCCCGCGGCTGACTGGAGGCCCGACCTGCGTCCGTCCCTCGCGTCACGCCTGGTGCGCGGTCGCCTCGTAGTGCCGGGCGCCGCCCAGCACGCCGGAGAACCGGAACGGGGCCGCCGTCACGCGCGGACGCTCGGTGTCCTCGCTCGTCGCCGCACCCGCGGCGTGCAGCGCGCGGTACTCGGCCACGGACAGCCGCACCCGCGCGTCGAGGTCGGCACGCACCGCGCCGACACGACGGTGCCGCTGGTACTCCGGCCGGACGACCCCGGTGACCAGCTCACCGACGCTGCCCGAGCCGTAGCTGAACATGCCGATCCGCTTGCCGGCCAGGTCGTCGTCCAGGTCGAGCACCGCGGCGAGCGCGATCCAGAGCGACGCGGTGTACGTGTTGCCGAACTGCCGGTTGTAGGTGAAGCCCGTGCGCAGCTCGGACTCGTCGAACTCCGCGCCGACGTGCTGCGTGAGCTTCCGGTGGGCCTTGAGCGCCATCTTCGTGAAGGGCTGGTGGTGCACGAAGCGGTCGATCGTGTCGAACGCCGGGCCGCCCTGCGACGCCAGGTCGTCCCACGCGCCGATGAACGCGTCGACGTACGCGCTGACCGACAACCGGCCGTCGACCAGTGCGGTGGAGCGGTCGTTCGGCCGCCAGAAGTCGTCGACGTCCGCCGTGAACAATCCGGCGACGGGCTCGATCTCGATCAGGTCGGGGTCGGCGCTCACCAGGATGGCCACCGCGCCGGCGCCCTGCGTGGGCTCGGCCGCGGTGTCCACGTCGTACCGGGCGACGTCGGCCGCGATGACGAGCACCCGCTCGCGGGGGTCGCGCGCGATGATGCCGAGTGCGAGCTGCAGTGCCGCGGTGCCGCCGTAGCAGGCCTGCTTCAGCTCGACCGTGCGGACGTTCTGCGGCAGGCCGAGCAGCCCGTGCACGAACACCCCGGCGGCCTTGGACTGGTCGATGCCGGACTCGGTCGCGAACAGGATCGTGCGGATCCCCTGGGCCCCGTGGCGGTCGATGACCTGCTTGGCCGCGGCGGCGCCCATCGTGACGATGTCCTCGTCCGGCGCGGGCACGCTGAACGCGTCCTGTCCGATGCCGACGTGGTACTTGGCCGGGTCGACCCCGAGCTGCACCGCCAGGTCGTCGAGCTCGAGCACGTGGTGCCCGGTCGCGATCGCGATGTCGTGGATGCCGATGCTGGTCATGCTGTGTCGCCGTCCTTCTTCCCGCCGCGTTCCATCGCGACGTGTGCCGCCATGAGTTCGCCGGGGTTCGTCTGCGCGGCGAGCAGGGAGAGCTCACCGCAGAGCACCGTCGCCGCGCAGAGTCCTGCGAGTCGACGGGCGTTCTGTCCGGGTTCACGCTCCTGTCGGCAGCCCAGGCGCGTCAGTGCGTCCTCGACCACGGGCAGGTCGTTGCCCTTGCCGTTGCCGACCGTCCCCACGATCAGGTGCGGGAGCGAGCACGAGAAGTACAGGTCGTCGCCGCGGGCCTCGGCGAACGTGATGCCCTGGGAGCCCTCGACGATGTTCGCTGCGTCCTGCCCGGTGGCCAGGTAGAAGCCCAGCAGCATGTTGGCGTAGTGCGCGTTCGCGGAGCGCAGGGCCCCGGCGATCGTCGATCCGACCAGGTTCTTGGCGGTGTTCAGGTCGACGATGCGCTGGGTCGAGGACTTCAGGAACCGATCGACGACCGCCCCGGGCAGGACGATCTCGGCGATGGTGTTCCGGCCGCGGCCGCGGATCCCGTTCACCGCGGTGGCCTTCTTGTCGGAGCAGAAGTTGCCCGAGATCGACACGTAGGACAGCTCGGGGTGCCAGCCCAGGATCGTCGGCAGCAGCGTGTCCGCAGCCTGCGTGACCATGTTGTGGCCCGAGGCGTCGCCCGTGGTGAACGCGAACCGCAGGAACAGCAGGTCCCCGACGATCTCCGGGTGCACCTCGATGAGCCTCGCGAAGCGGCTCTGTCCCACGACGACCGCTTCGAGCTCGGCCTGGCGTGCCAGGATCTGCCCGGCGGCGATGTGGGCTGCGGCGGCACTGTCGGCACGGACCACGACCGAACGGGTCATGCGCTCGTCGACGACGGTCGCGACGATGCCCCCCTCGACCATGCGGGAGATCCGGGCGCCGCGGCCGACGGACGGCCACAGCGGCGACTCGTACGTCGCCAGGGGAACGGCGTGCTCGCCCTGCACCGCGTTGCCGCTGACCCGCAGCGGACCGACCCAGCGCGTGGGGATGGGCGTCTGGGTGATCGTCTTGTCGACGGTCGTCGTGTCAGTCATCGAGCGGCCCTTCCGGGGGTTGGACGGCGACCGAGAGGTGCCGGATGTCGTGCGCCTCCCACTCGCGGAAGATGCCGGCCGGGTCGAGGTCGGCCGGCACGAGGGCGATGCCGCAGTCGCCGCCGCCGGCGCCGGACGGCTTGGCCGCCCCGCCGGAGCGCTCGACGACGTCGCACAGGGTGGTCAGACGGTCGGTCTCGATCCGCGAGCCGACGGAGTCGCCGAGTCGCTGCATGAGCACGCGGGCACGGCGGAGCGCGTCGAGCGTCTGCTCGGCGTCGCCGGTCTGCAAACCCGTGGTCAGGTCGTCGACACAGGCACGGCTGTCGTCGAGGAACGTCCCGTACCCGCCGTTGCGGTTCCGACGCACGGCGCCCACGAGCTTCGTGGTCGACGCCGGCGACCCGGTCCACCCGACCAGCAGCCGCAGGTCGGTCGGTGCGGGCAGGCGCTCGACGTCGAAGCCGGTCCAGGCGTCGGCGTCGTGCAGGACCTCCGACACCGGGCGGTCGCCGAGTTCACGGACGAGTCGTTCGCGGTCCGGGGCGCTGTAGCGCAGCCAGCCGCCGAACGTACTCGCCGCCAGGTCACCGCCGGACGCCCGGGGGTCGACCCGCACGGTGGCCAGCAGGGCGACCTGGAAGCGCTGTCGCTGCGTCAGGCCGAGCCCGTAGAAGCGGTCGAGGGCGCCGACGGTGGCGACGGTGACGGCCGCCGAGGATCCCAGGCCGAACTTCCGGCCGCTGGCGTCGTCGAGCTGGCTCGCGATGCGCAGGTCGTGGAAGCGCGGTTCGATGCCGAGTTCGGCGCGGAGCTTCTCGACCAGGTCGATGGTCGCCATGACGTAGTCGTACGGGTGGTGCTCGCGGTCGAGCGCCAGGCCGTCCACGGCGCGGGTCCAGGTCAGCGGCAGGTGGCCGTACTCCTCCGAGTGCACGCTGCCGGCACCGTGACCCTCGGTGACGCGGGCCGTGATGGCGCGGTCGAGGGCGATGAGCACCGACGGCTGGCCGGGTTCGACGACGGCGTACTCCCCGGCGACGAACAGCTTGCCGTGGGCGCGGAACTCGATCACTCGGCGGACTCCTTCGGGACGGGGGGCTGATGCTCCTCCGTTCCTTCGGAGCCGACCAGACGGGCGGCAGGCCCGGTGCCGGACTCGATGACGGCGCCCAGGTCGGCGAGCGCTGCGGCGACCCTGGCCCGGTCGTCGGGCTGCACGAGCACGACCACGTTGGGGCCGGCGTCGGCGGTGGCGTAGGCCTCGGTGCCCCCGGCACGCAGGGCGGCGACCGCGTCGAACACGGCGACACTGCGGGCGGTGAGGTAGCGGATCGGCGGGAACGCGCCCTCGATCGTGGCGTGCATGCGCAGGGCGTTGCTCTCGGTCAGCTCGCCGATCCGGGTGAAGTCGCCCGCGGCGCAGGCGGTCAGCATGTCGCCGACGGTCTCGGTGGTCGACGACACCCAGGCCGGGTAGAACGGCGAGGTCGCGATCGTGCGGCGCATGGCCTCGCGCGAGCCGATCGCCTTGGGGCCGTCGTCGATCGTCACCACGACCATCGCCATCGGCGGCGCCGGGATGGTCTCGGCGTACGAGCCCTGGTCGTCACCCGCGTGCCACACCGACACCCCGCCGGGGATCGACCGCGTGGCCGACCCCGAACCGCGGCGTGCCAGGCGGCTCAGGTCGCGCTGGGACAGGTCGAGGCCGTACGCGGCCGACGCGGCGGTGGCCAGGGCAGCGAAGCCCGACGCGCTCGATGCCAGCCCTGCACCGGTCGGCACCGTGTTCGTCGACTCGACGTGGGCGCGGGCGTCGGAACCCGCGAGCTGCCGGACCAGGTCGAGGAAGGCGGTGACGCGGGTGAGCGCACCGTCGTCGACGACGCGACCGTTCAGGGTGAACGTGTCCCGCGCCTCCTGGCCGTCGGTGAGCGAGCCGTCTGCGAGCGTGACCGACGTGGTGGTCGGGAAGACGTCGAGGCCCATCGAGACGCTGCCCGTCGCGGGCAGGGCGAGGTCGGCGTCCGCCTTGCCCCAGTACTTGACGAGGGCGATGTTGGGGTGCGCGACGGCGGTGGCGGTCATCAGGCGCGGTCTCCGATCCGAGTGGTCCAGGTGGCGGCGGCGCCGGCGTCACCGAGTGCGGTGGCGATCCGGTCGGCGTGGGCGCCGTCGGTGGCGAGGGCGAGCAGGCATCCGCCGCGTCCGCCGCCGGTGAGCTTCGCGCCGAGGGCCCCGGCGTTCCGGGCGGCCCCGACCAGGCGGTCGAGGTCCGGACTCGACACGTCGAGCGTCCTGAGCAGCCGGTGTGCGGCGTCCATCGTGGCACCGAGCGCCTGGGCGTCGCCGTCCACGAGCGTCCCCCGGGCCTGCCGCGCCAGGTCGCCGATGTCGGCCAGCACGGCACCGACGGCTCGCGGGTCGCGGGTGTGGTGCTCGCGGACGGCGGCCACGGCCTGACGGGTGTGGCCGGGGACGCCGGTGTCGGCGACGACGAAGACGAACTCGCCGGTCAGCGCGACGGGCTCGATGCTGCCGCCCTCGAACCAGACGGGCACGTCGGACACGACACCGCGGGCGTCGAGCCCCGACGGCCGGCCGTGGGCGATCCGCTCGCACTCCTGGATGAGCTCGTGGTGCGTCTCCGCATCCAGGCGCACCCCGAAGGCGTCGGCGACGGCGGCGGTGACGGCAGCGGCGACCGCGGCGCTCGACCCCATGCCGCGGGCGGTCGGCACGGCGCTGTCGACCCGGACGTGCACGTGCTGGTCCTCGACACCGAGGTACCGCAACGTGGCCGTGACGGCGGTGACCGTCGGCATCACGGCCGCGGGCGCCAGGTCGAGCGGGCCGGTGTGCACGGCCGAGGTCAGTCCGTGACCGGAGCGCTCGGGCGTGGGCGTGACCGTCGCCGTGACCCGGACGTCGTTCACCGGCAGCACGAGTGCGGGTTCGCCGTACACCACGGCGTGCTCGCCGATCAGGATCGTCTTGCCGTGGGACGACGACGATCCGACTCGGGGGGTCGCTGTTCGTGCTTCGGCTGGGTGGTTGCTGGTCATCAGTGGTCAGACCAGCCTAACCGGCTCGCTGCGGGACCGCTCAGCCGCGCCGGTTCCGGCTGTCCGTCGTCACGCCCGACGCTGCTGCCGGTCAGGCTCGACGTGCTCGCCGACGGTCGGCCGTGGCGATCACGAGCGCGACGGCCAGCGCCCCGACGACCAGGGCTGCGCCACCGATCCAGACCGCGGTGCCGACCCCGAGCGCCGCGCCGAGGAGCGCCAGCGTCACACCGTTGCCCGTCCGCAGCCCGCTGCCGAACATGTTGTAGACGCCGACGACCCGTCCGCGCTGCTCGACCGGCGCGCGCAGCTGCACGACCGCCTGCCCGATGGACGTGCTCGCCATGTTCGCGACACCGCCCACGAACAGCACGACGACCGCCACCGCGAAGCTGCCGGTCAGGGCCACCGCCGCCGTGGTCGCGCCGAACAGCACGGTCGTCACGACGACCACGCGGGTGTTCGGCTTCAGGGCGCCGGTGGCCTCGAGCAGGAAGCCGCCGAGCACGCCGCCCGCGCCGTTGGCGAAGAGGAGCACCCCGTAGCCGAGCCCGGCGCTGCCGGCTCCGAGGGCATCCGCGAACGACGGGATCGACACCTGCAGCGATCCGCCGACGCACAGCGCCACCAGGCCCGCCAGCACGATCATCGCGACGAGCACCCGGTCCGAGCCGACGTCGCGGAGGGTCCGGAACCCGTCGACGACGGTCAGCCGCGCACGGTGCACGTACCCACTGCGCGTGTGACCCGTGTACGGCGTCCGGAGCATCAGCAGCGTCATCGGCAGGTAGAACACCACGTTCGCGAAGATGCCCCAGGTCGGCCCGAGCCCGAGCAGCAGCACCGAACCGACGACCGGGCCCGCCAGGATCCCGAGGCTGCGGAAGGTCGCGTTCATGCGCACGGCGCCGGGCAGGTCGGCGGGTTCGGCGAAGTCGTGCAGGAGCAGCTGTTCGGCCGGCGCCCAGAGTGCACCCGCGCAGCCGTGCAACACGAGGAGCACGCACGCCTGCCAGACCTGCAGCGACCCGGTCAGGAACAGCACGCCCCAGCAGACCGACACCAGCATGAACGTGCCCTGCGCGATCTGGATCAGGCGGCGGCAGTCGTACTTCTCGGCGAGCCCGCCGAACCACACCGACAGCAGCAGGAACGGCAACCAGTGGCTGATGACCTCGAAGCCGACCAGGGCCGGCGAGTGGAACTCCTGCCACAGCACCCAGTAGGTGATGACGTGCTCGATGTTGTCGCCCATCATCGCCAGGCCGGCGGTGAACAGGTACGGGCGCGAGTACCGGTCGCGGAGCGCGGCGAACCGACGCGGCGCAGCGGCAGAGGTCATTCCGGCACGGTACCGGTCCGCGACCCCCCGCTCCTAGGCTGGGGGGCGTGTTCTCGCACGGAGTGTCCGACGTCGACGGCCGTCCGGTGGCCTGGCGTCACCGTCCGGGACCGGGTGCTCCGGTGCTGCTGCTGCACGGCGGGCTGGCGGACGGACGCACCTTCGACCCGATGGCGATGCACCTGTCGCCGGACCTGGACCTGTGGACGTTCGACCGCCGCGGGCACGGCCGCACCCCGGACTCCCCCGCGCCGTTCTCGTACGCCGACATGCTCGCCGAGACCGTGACGGTCCTCGGGCGCACCGTCGACACACCCGTGCACCTGGTCGGCCACAGTGACGGTGCCGACCTGGCCCTGCTGCTGGCGGTCACCCACCCGGAGCTGGTGCTGTCGGTGTCGGCGTTCTCGGCGAACCTCGACCCGTCCGGGTACCGGGCCGGCTCGGTGACGGTCGACCAGATGGTGGCGGCGGTCGGGTCGTCGTGGGCCGAGGTGTCTCCCGACCCGCCGGAGCACCTGCCCGTGGTCGTGGCGAAGGTCCTGCACCTCTGGGCCACCGAGCCGACCATGACCGCGGACGACGTCGGACGGATCACGTGCCCGGTGCTCGTCGCGGCGGGCGCGGACGACGTCGTCCTGCCGGAGCACACCGCGGCGATCGCGGCGGCGGTCTCCGGAGCGCAGCTGTCGATCGTCCCGGGCACGTCGCACATGGCGATCACCGAGGACCCGGCGACCTGCGCCGCCCTGGTGACCGCCTGCATCGCCCGCGCGGTCCGTGCCACGGGGTAGCACCACGCCGTGCGGCGGCTGGGAATGCACGAACAAGGTTGTGCACAACTTGGTCGCGTGCAACACTCGTTGCATGCCGGTGACCGACGAGATGGTGTGCTTCTCCCTCTACGCGGCGACCCGTGCCACCACCCAGGCGTACCGCACGATGCTCGAACCCTGGGGCCTGACGTACCCGCAGTACCTGGTCCTGGTGACCCTGTGGGTCGAGGGCGACCAGACCGTGACCAGCCTCGGCGAACACCTGCAGCTCGACTCGGGCACGCTGTCGCCGCTGCTCCGCCGCATGGAGCAGGCCGACCTGGTGCAGCGCGAACGCCGCAGCACCGACGAGCGCGTCGTCACCGTGACCACCGGCGAGCGGGGGCGCGCACTGCGTGCCGAACTCGCCGACATCCCCGGTCGGATCGCCGCCGGCACCGGCCTGCCCGACGTCACCGCGGCCTCCGACCTCATCCGCACCCTGCAACGCCTCACCGAGACGATGCACGCCGCCGCCCACCCGGCAGCGGCCGGCGCGGACCACTGACCTCACGAAGGAAAGGAACCACATGGACGTCCTCTACACCGCAGAGGCCCTCGCCACCGGCGAAGGCCGCAACGGCCACGTGACCACCAGCGACGGCACGGTCGACTTCGACCTCGCCATCCCCAAGGAGATGGGCGGCTCCGGCAACGGCGCCAACCCCGAGCAGCTGTTCGCCGCCGGCTACAGCGCCTGCTTCCACTCCGCGCTGCAGGGCGTCGCCCGCGCGCAGAAGGTCAAGATCACGGACTCCTCCGTCGGCGGCCGCGTGCAGATCGGCCCGAACGGCGACGGTGGCTACCAGCTCGCCGTCATGCTCGAGGTCGTCATCCCCGGCATGGACCACGACCAGGCACAGGCCCTGGCGGACGCGGCACACCAGGTGTGCCCGTACTCGAACGCGACGCGCGGCAACATCGACGTCACGATCACCGTCTCGGAGGACTAGTCCATGAGCATCCCCACCACCATGCGCGCCGTCGTCCACCCGGAGTTCGGCGAGCCCGCCGACGTCCTGACCGTCGAGCAGCGCCCCGTCCCCACGCCCGGCCCCGGCCAGGTGCTGGTCCGCACGGTCCTGTCGCCGATCCACAACCACGACCTGTGGACGATCCGCGGCACCTACGGCTTCAAGCCCGAGCTACCCGCCGCCAGCGGCACCGAGGCACTCGGCGTCGTCGAGGCCCTGGGTGACGGTGTCGACCGCCTGCAGGTCGGCCAGCGCGTCGCCGGTGGCACGTTCGGCGTCTGGGCCGAGTACTACGTCGCCGACGCCGCGGGCCTGGTCCCGGTGCCCGACGCGATGCCCGACGAGGCCGCGTCGCAGCTCGTGTCGATGCCGTTCAGCGCCATCAGCCTGCTGCACTCGCTCGACCTGCACGAGGGCGACTGGATCATCCAGAACGCCGCCAACGGCGCGGTCGGCCGCATGGTCGCGCAGCTCGGCAAGGCCCGCGGCATCAACGTCGTCGGGCTCGTCCGTCGCGCCGAGGGCGTCGAGGAACTGCGCGCCCAGGGCATCGAGCGCATCGTCGCCACCGACGCCCCCGACTGGCAGGACCAGGTCACCGCGATCACCGGTGGCGCCCCGATCATCGCGGGCGTCGAGTCCGTCGGTGGCAAGGCCGCCGGCGACATCGCCTCGGTGATGGGCGAGAACGGCACGCTCGTCGTGTTCGGCGCGATGGCGTCGCCGACGCTCGAGATCCCGTCCGGCAAGGTCATCTTCGGCCAGCTGACCGTCAAGGGCTTCTGGGGCGCCGTGGTCAGCCGCACGATGTCCGCCGAGCTCAAGGGCCAGCTGTTCGGTGAGCTCATCACCCGCGTGCTCGACGGCTCGCTGACGCTCCCCGTGTCGGAGACCTTCGTCTTCGAGGACGCTCGCGACGCCGCTCGCGCCAGCGACACCGCCGGCCGCGTCGGCAAGGTGCTCCTGCGCCCGTAGCGCGACCAGGAGACGGACGGAAGGCCCGGTGCCAGCTGGCACCGGGCCTCCTGTCCGTCTAGGTCGTGACCGGCACCAGGGCGCGCAGCGCGTCGGCCGGTCCGAGCCAGCCGACCGGCCTGCCGGTCGCGTCGAGCACGGGCAGGCCGCCGGTCTCGGTGGCCCCCACCACCTCGGTGACGACGTCCTGCACCACCGTGGTCGCCGGGACCGCCCACACGTCGGCCACCACCTCGGTGGCCGGGCGCCGGGCGAAGTCCTGGTCGCCGAGGACCGCGTCGCCGATCGACCGCGCCGACACGACGCCCGCGAACCCGCCGTCGGCATCCACCAGCACGACCGGGTCGCCGTCGTGGTCCTCGAGCACCTCGAGCGCCTGCGCCGCCGTCGCCGTGGACGGCAGCACCGGGCCGAGCGGCCGTGCCGCTGCACCTGCTGTGGCTCCGGTCCGCGACGGCGCAGGCGCGGCAGAATCCGTCAGGTCGACCCCGCGCCGGCTGAGCTTGAGCGTGTAGATGGTGTCCCGCGACAGGACCTTCGACACGGCCGTCGCGATGACGACCGCGACGACGATCGGCAGCAGCAGCGCGGTGGCACCGGTCAGCTCGAACAGCATGATCCCCGCGGTGATCGGCGCCCGGGTCGACCCGGCGAAGACCGCCGCCATGCCGACCACGGCGAAGGCACCGACCTGGCCGCGCATCGCCGGGTCGATCGCCGCGGCGACCTCACCGAAGCCCGCCCCGGTCATGGCACCGACGAACAGCGACGGCGCGAACACCCCGCCGGAGCCGCCGATGCCGAGCGTCAGCGACGTCGCGAGCACCTTCCCCACGACCAGCACCGCCAGGAACCCGATCGCGTACTGCCCCGCGACGCCCCGTTCGAGCACGGGGTAGCCGACGCCGTACAGCTGCGGCAGGACGAGCAGCAGCGCGCCGAGCACCACGCCGCCGACGACGGGACGCAGCCACTCCGGACCGCGTGTCGCCGTCCACAACAGGTCGCACGCGTCCTCGACCAGGTACAGCACCCGGGTGAAGCCGATGCCGATCATGCCGGCCACCAGCCCGAGCAGCGCGAACAGCAGGTACTCCGGCGGCGTGACGCCTCCGATGGACGGCAGGTGCAGGAACGCCGTGTCGCCGAACGCCGCACGCCCGATGAGCGCCGCCGTCACGCTCGCGATCGCCACTGCGCCGAAGGACGTGGGCGTGAAGTCGCGGAGCAGGAGTTCGAGCGCGAAGAACACCCCGGCGACGGGTGCGTTGAACGTCGCGGAGATGCCGCCGGCCGCACCGCACGCCACCAGCGTGCGCAGCCGGACCTCGGGCATCCGCATCCACCGGCCGATCGTCGATCCGAGCGCGGAACCGATCTGGATGATGGGGCCCTCGCGCCCGACCGATCCCCCGGCGCCGATGCAGATCGCACTCGCCAGGGCCTTCACCACGGCGACGCTCCCCCGGATGCGGCCGCCGTTCCGCGCGATCGCGAACATCACCTCGGGGACGCCGTGGCCCCGCGCCTCACGGGCGAAGCGCTGGATGAGTGGCCCGTACAGCAGCCCACCGACCGCGGGTGCGAGCACGACGAACCCGGCACCGAGCCACGGCACCCACGGGTTCGCGGGGTGTCCGGTCACGGCGGAGTAGTCGGCGTGTCCGCTGAACAGCCAGGTCGCGTGCTCGATCAGCCAGCGGAACGCGACGGCGGCGAGCCCCGCCCCGGTGCCGATCACCAGGGCGGGCAGGGCGAGTCGCACGGCGGCACCGCCGAACCGGGTGCTCGCGATGTGCAGGTGCCGATGGGTTGCGGTGCGCGCGGACACGGTCCTCCAGAGTCGGTTGCATGAACACAATGATTGTACTCATGCAACCGATGCTGTCGGTGTCGTCAGCCCCCGAACGCCGAGATCTCCTCGGGCAGCGGCTCGTTCATGGCGCGCCGCAGGGCAGCCATGCCCACGACCACGGCGGCACGCTCGTCGGTGGGGACGCGTGCCAGCACGGTCGCGAGTTCCCGACGCCGCCGGACGGTGACCTCGTCGACCAGCGCCCGACCCCGCTCGGTGGCCGCTATGAGGACCTCGCGACGGCTCTCCTCGCCGGGACGCCGCTCCACCCAGCCACCGGACACCAGCCGGTCGACGTTGCGGGTGAGCGTCGAAGGCCCGACGGCCAGGCGTTCGGCCAGGTCGCCGGACCGCGTCGGGCCGAGGGTCGACACCAGGACGATGAGGCGGAACTGCGGCACGGTGACGTCCTCGAGCGCGGGTGCCAACGACCGCGCCACGACGCCGAGCAGGCCGCGTGACGCGGCGAGCAGCTCGTCGGTGCCGTCGGGTGCAGAGTCTTCCATGACTCCATCCTGTCGGACGCGCCCCCGCCGGGTGCCAGGGGCAACGGACAAGGGCGCGTCAGGGGGTCGGGATCCGGCCGGCGGCCACCGGCGTCAGGCGCGGCGCCCGTGCTTGTCGACCGTGAAGATGTTGCCCGTGGTGACGCCTTCCTCGACCTGTTCGAGCGTGCGGCCGCGGCTCTCGGGCACGAACTTCCAGATGAAGAACAGGGCCAGCAGTCCGACGATGCCGAACCCGAAGAACGTGCCGGTGATGCCCGTCGCGGCGACGATCGTGGGGAAGTACAGCCCCAGGAAGGCGTTCGCGATCCACAGGCAGAACACCGCGATGCCCATGCCGAGCGCACGGATCTGCGTCGGGAAGATCTCGGACAGCACGACCCAGACCGCGATGTTCAGGAACGTCTGCATCGACCCGACGAACGCGACGACCAGGAACAGGATCACCCACGGACGTGCCGCGTTGCCCTCGGGCAGCGCGACCGAGGCGATGCCGATCAGGAAGTGGCAGATCGTCGTCAGGGTGAACCCGATGATGAGCGTCGTGCGGCGGTTGATCCGCTCCATGTTGGCGATGGCGATCACGCCACCGATGACCGCGATGACACCGGGCGCGATGTTGGCGATGAGCGCCGCCGAGGCCTGGAACCCGGACTCGATCAGCACGGTCTGGCCGTAGTACATGATCGAGTTGATGCCGGTCAGCTGCTGTGCGACCCCCAGTCCCGCGCCGATGAGCACGATCCGGATGAGCCACTTGTTGCCCAGCAGGACCCGCCAGCCGCGCTCGCGCTGCACCGTGGCCTCGAACGCGGTGGTGCGCTTGATGTCGTCGAGCTCGGCGACGGCACGCTCGTCCGTCCGGATCTGCCGGAGGATCGCGAGCGCCTCGTCGTTGCGGCCCTTCGACGCCAGCCAGCGCGGCGACTCCGGCACCCGGAGCATGCCGACGAACAGGGCGACGGCGGGCAGGGCACACACGGCGAGCATGATGCGCCAGACGCCGTTGCCCTCGCCCCACAGGTTGCCGATGACGGCGTTGACCAGGAACGCGGCGAGCTGACCGATGACGATCATCAGTTCGTTGCGGCCGGACAGCGACCCGCGGATCTCGTAGGGCGCCAGTTCGGCCAGGAACACGGGCACCACCGTCGATGCACCGCCCACCGCCAGCCCGAGCAGCACGCGGCCGACGACGATCACGGCGAACGTCGGCGAGAAGACGCAGATGAGCGTGCCCACGAAGAACGTCACGGCGAGCGCGATGATCGTCCTGCGGCGACCCCACCCGTCGGCGATGCGGCCACCGAGCATGGCGCCGATCGCCGCACCGAACAGCAGCGAGCTGGTGACGACCCCCTCGGTCAGGTTGGTCAGGCCGAGCTCCTGCTTCATCGGCAGGAGTGCGCCGTTGATCACCCCGGTGTCGTACCCGAAGAGCAGACCGCCGAAGGTGGCCACCAGCGCGAGGACGCCCAGGCGGCGGCGGTGGGCTCCCGTGCCGAGCGGCGGCAGTGCGGCACTCGTCGTTGCCGGCTTGATGTCGACCATGTGCGGTGACTCCTTCGTCCGTGATCACGCGTCGGTGCGTGCTGCCGATGGTAGTCGGAAACTTTGTCCTGTCAATCGGTCATGGTCATCGCAGGCGTGATGGAGCGATCCACGAAAGCCCTGATCACCCAGGGGCCGATCCGGTCAGTCCCCGTCGGCCTGCTCGCCGAGCACATCGCCCAGCCGCGTCATGTCGGCGCCGTGGTCGGTGTACCGCCGGACGGTGCGCCGCGCTGCCGTGCTGGCGGCGCCGCTCAGGTTCGCGTTCCGCCGCGCGGCGTCGGCGACCCGTCCCGCGTGACTCGCGGTGGAGAGCACGACGTTCGCCAGCGCTCGTCCGGCACCCGGATCGGGGACCCCTGCGACGGACCACGCGGCACGGACCTGCTCGTCCGGGCTGACGCCGCGGCGGGTGCCCATCCGGTGCCAGTCGGAGGCCATGGCGCCCTCGGTCCGGTCGGCGGCGCGTGCGGACTCGTCGACACGGCTGTGGTCCTGGGGCGCCGATGCGGCTGCGTCGGCGCGGTCGCGGGCGGCGGAGTCGTCACCGCCGGCAGCGGCGATGCGGGCGGCGTGGGCGGCGGCCGCCGCGGCGAGGATCTCGGACCTGTCCATGGGTCGACCGTACCGCTCGCGTCCGACGCCACCGCGCGCCTCCTGGCGGCTCAGCTGGCCAGGTGGGCGGTCAGGACGTCCTCGACGCTCGTCCACGCGTGCGGCCCGTAGCGGTCGTTCTGCACGTGGTGCAGCTCGGCCTCGCCGCTGAACATGCTGACGAAGTACTGCATCCCCTGCCACGCGGGGAAGGGCTCGTCCGTGGGCTTCGACAGGCGCCGGCCCACCCGCGCCATGGCGGAGAGGGTGCCCGCGGTACCGGCCCACTGCAGGCGGAAGGGCGTCCCCGTCAGTCGGGACATCGTCTCGGCGATGGTGCGCGACGTGACCCGGTCGCCGGCGACCTCGACGACCCTGGGGGCATCCGGGTCGAGGGCGACCTGCGCGCTGACCCACGCCACGTCGTCCTTCGTCGTGAAGTCGAGCACCTGGTCCGCCGACGACCAGAACAGCACGCGCTGGCGGTCGAACAGGATCAGCGGCGCCTGCCCGGTCAGCATGTCCGCGAACGCCCCGTTGAGCACCGACGTCGCCCGGAGCGGCGCAGCGTCGACGTCGGCGGCGAACTCGCGGCGCAGTTCGAAGTTGCGGTTCGAGCCCGGCGTGATCGAGCGGTAGTCGGCGGCGTAGTCGGACGGGACGAACCGGGGCACCCCCGCGTCGACCCCGGCGGCCAGCAGTGCCCGTTGCGCATCGACGATCACCGGGCGGGTCCCACTGACCGCGGAGACGACGACGTCGGCCCCCTGGACCGCTCGCCGCAGCGCCGCCGGGTCGTCGTAGGCGGCGGTGACGGACTCGACCCGGTCGTCGACCGAGGGGCTGCTCCCCCGGCTCAGCGCGCGGACGTGGACGTCGTCGTGGTCGAGCAGGGCGTGGACGATGCGGCTCCCGAGGTCTCCGGTGGCGCCGGCGACGAGGACGGTGGTGGTCATGTCCTCGACACTACGGACGCCCGGCCCGCCGAGGTTCAGCGCGCGTTCGTGCCCACATCACGCGCGATGGGAAGTGGGACCGCGCGTGGTGGGTCGGAAGGGACGACCTCCAACGCGCGAATCGACCTGCTGCGCGCGGACCGACCACCTACCCGCGCGCAGCACCCAGGCGGCGCAGACCCTCGTCGATCGACACCGACGGCGCCCACCCCAGGTCCTGCCGGGTCCGGCGCTGGTCGAACCAGTGCGACGTGGACAGCTGCTCGGCCAGGAACCGTGTCATCGGCGGCTCGTCCGCTCCGGGTCGCACCCGCCAGACGGCCTCGACGAGCGACCCGGCAGCGCGCGCGACCCCGGCCGGCACGTGCCACCGCGGCGACGGCACGCCCGATGCCCGGCAGATGCCGTCGAGCAGGTCGGCGACGGGCCGCGGCTCGCCGTTCGTGACGACGTAGGCGTTGCCGTGCACGCCGTCCGAGGCGGCCCGTGCCAGCGCGGCGACCATGGCCGAGGCGGCGTTGTCGACGTAGCAGGAGTCGATCAGCGCGGCGCCGGAGTCGAGCAGCGGCAGGCGACCACGACGGGCCCGGTCGACGATCCGACCGACCAGCTGCGTGTCGCCAGGCCCCCACACCAGGTGCGGCCGGACGGCGACGACGGCGAACCCCGGGGCATCGGCGGCCAGTGCGAGCAGCTCGGCCTCGGCCTTGGTACGGGCGTAGTCCCCGCGGGCGTGTGCCGGATCGGCCGGTGTGGCCGCGGCACCCGCGATCGAGGAGCCGGTGTGGGCGACCGACGGCGAGGACACGAACACGACGCGCTCGACCCCGGCGGCACGGGCGGCGGCGAGCAGGGTGCGCGTGCCGTCGACGTTCACCCGGACGAAGTCCGCGGGATCGCCCGCGAGCGAGACCTTCGCGGCGAGGTGCACGACCGCCTGCACCCCCTCGACGGCCCGGGCGACCGCGGCGGCGTCCGTCATCGTGCCGAGCACGTCGGTCACGCCCGCGACGCCGGACGGTCGCCGCTGGAACGTCCGGACGTCGTGCCCGGCGTCCCGCACGGCCGCGGCGACGGCCCGTCCGAGGAACCCACTGGCACCTGTGACCAGCACGCGCTGTCCGATCACGGGCGGGTCATCCGGCCGCCACCCAGCACGCTCGACGCCCAGCGGGACAGGCGTGCACGGTCGACCTTGGAGTTGTGGCGGATGTCGGTCGGCAGCACCGGGACGACCAGCACGGCGGCGACGGGCACTCCGGCAGCCGCACGGACGGCGGCAGCGAGTGCAGCGGGAGCGAGCGCCGGACGGCGGACGGGTGGCACGGCCTCGACGACCGCGACGACCTGCTGCGTGCCGGCGGGACCGATCCCGGCGACACCGACGCGGCCGACCCCGGCGACCTGCTCGATGCGTTGCTCGGGCCCGACCGGCGTGACGACGCCCGCGGGTGTGGTGACGACGTGCTGCAGGCGGCCCTCGACCCAGAGCTGGCCCGAGGCGTCCAGGTGCCCGACGTCGCCCGTGCGGTGCGCGCGGGGGTCGTCGAGACCCCGACGCGACGCCCGGTTCGTACGCCACAGCCGGTCGTAGCGGTCGCGCACGTGCGGTGCGGCGACGACGATCTCGCCCGTGACTTCTGGCTCGGTGGTCAGCTCGTCCGACGGCACTCCCGACGCGGACAACGGCGCGATGCGGACGTCGACGCCGCGTGCCGACCGTCCCACGCAGACCCCGCCGACGCGCGACACCGCGGACGCAGCGGCCTGCACGGCGTCCAGGTCCACGTCGGTCATCAGCAGGCCCTCGGTCATGCCGTACGGCGTGTGGGCGGAGGCGTTCGGCATGAGCTCGGTCGCGGCGGCCAGCAGCGTCGCGGACACCGGCGCCCCCGCGGACAGGAACAGGCGGACCCGCGACAGCGCGGCACGGTCGGCGTCGGTCAGCGCGTCAGCTGTCGCCACGACGTTCGCCAGTGCCGCCGGCGACAGGAACACCACGGTGGCATCGGCTGCCGCGACCGACGCGGCGACCGCGCGGGCCGTCAGCGTACGCGGTGCGGTGACGTCCATGTCCGGTGCGACCGAGCGAGCGCCGAGCGCGGGACCGAGCAGCGCGAACGGAGCGAACCCGGCGACGAGTCCGGTGCCGACGCCGACGTCGTACTGGCCGGCCAGGACGTCACGGACGGCACCGAGCTGGCCGTGCGTGTAGACGACCCCCTTGGCCGGTCCGGTCGATCCGCTCGTGAACAGGACGGCGGCCGGGGTGCTCGACGCCGGCGCATCGGGCAGCGCGGTTCCGGCCGCCAGGCGACGCGCACCACGACGGGCGACGGACGCGAGCGTGTGCTCGACCCGCAGGGCGGCACGCACGGGTGCGGGCAGCGCGAGGGTCGCGATGCGTCGCCCCGGCCAGCCGAGCGCACGGGCTGCGGCCAGGCCGGGCAGCGCTCCGATGACCCAGTCCGGCCGAGCGCCCTTGACGGCGCGCGTGAGTCCGCGCAGGCCGAGCCCGGCGTCCGCCACGACGACGGTCGCGCCGATCCGGATGCTGGCGTACAGCGCAGCGGTCAGGTCGGCGCCGGGCGTCACGAGCAGCGACACCCGGTCGCCCGGTCGCACGCCGACGTCCAGGAGCCCGGCAGCGACCTCGTCGATCCGTCGGGCCAGCAGGCGCCAGCTGATCGTGCGGGTGCCGCCCGGGGCGGCCATCTCGACCAGCGCCGGCTCGTCCGAGTCGCGCAGGTCCTCGAGCGCGGCCCAGAGCGGGCGGCTCGCGTCGGTGGATGCCGACACTGCGGCCGGGAGGCCCGGCTTGGCTCCGGCGGGCACGTGGCCGTCCGGCAGGCGGTCACCCAGCCAGTCGAGCACCGTGCCGGCGACGTCGGCGTCCTCGGGCAGCAGGTGGCCGGCGCCCTCGAAGCGGTGGACGTCGGCGTGCGGCAGCCGCGCGGCCAGGTCGTCCAGGTAGCGCTCGAGGAACACCGGGTCACGCGGGCCCCACAGCAGCAGTGCGGGGACGTCGAGCCGGGCGACCCCGCTGGAGATCCGGGCGAGCTCGGGAGCGCTGGCATGGGCGCTGTCGACGGGGATGTCCGCGACGAAGCCGCCGACCCCACCACGACGCGCTGCCCCGTGGTACGGCGCACGGAAGCCGTCCGCCACGGCACGGTCGAGCTTCGGGTGAGCGATCGCCAGGGTGGTCTCGAGGAACGCGGGCGTGAGGACGGTCCCGCGACCGAGCACCTGCGGGCGGAGCGCCAGACGCAGCGGCGCCGGGATCGGTGCGTCGGACGGCTGGTGCACGGCGGTGTTGCACGTCGTGACGCCCACCACGAGGTCCGGGTGGTCGACCGCCCAGCCGAGCGACACGACACCGCCCCAGTCGTGCCCGAGGGTGACGACGGGTCCGGTGAGCCCGAGTTCGTCGGTCA
This sequence comes from Microbacterium sp. M1A1_1b, assembly GCF_053345565.1. Classification (NCBI taxonomy): domain Bacteria; kingdom Bacillati; phylum Actinomycetota; class Actinomycetes; order Micrococcales; family Microbacteriaceae; genus Microbacterium; species Microbacterium sp. M1A1_1b. The sequence continues at coordinate 120,484 of NZ_JBKFAJ010000002.1, read as the reverse complement.
GGGCGCCCAGGTCGGCGACGCGCTGGGGCAGCCCCCGGGCGACCCCGGTGCGCTCCGAGAAGCCCATGTCGAGCTGGTCGACGGCGATCACGCGCCAGGCGGGCCCACCGGCCGCTGCCACCGCGAGCGAGGTGCGGAGCACCGACCGCCACAGGTACGACCAGGTCGGGTTGCCGTGCACGCACAGCAGCGTGCCGACCGGTTCCACGCCGATCGCGGCCAGGGAGCCGGCCGTGTCGAGGAGGTGCCAGGTGCGCGCGGCGTGATCCGTGCCTCCTTGCCGTTCGCCTGCCGGCACCGTGACCAGGCGCGACCATGCCGGGTCGAGTCCGGGCAGCGAGGACGGCAGCGTGGCCGGAGCGGTGCTCGCGGCCACGCGGGGCAGCCCAGAGGTCACCAGCGGAGTTCCATCATCGCCGTGTTGATGCCGGAGCCGACGCCGCCCAGGAACACGCGGTCGCCGGGACGGATGCGGCCGGCGGCGGCCTCGTCGGCCAGGGTGATCGGGATCGACGCGGGGCCGACGTTGCCGAAGCGCTCGTACGTCGTGGGGACCTTGTCGCGCGGCACACCGATGGCCTCGACGAAGGCGTTCGTGTGCACGTCGGAGACCTGGTGCAGGACGTAGCGGTCCATGTCGGCCCAGTCGAAGTGCGAGCGCGCTTCGTTCCAGGCGGCGACCACCAGTTCCATGCCGCCCTTCAGCAGCATCTTGGCGTCGGTGAACATGCCGTCCACGCTGCCGACGCACAGGTCGTACCACTGGGTCGCCGCGCGGGTGACGCCGCCGACGATCCGGTGTCCGCCCGGGTGCATGTCCGCCGGGCCGAGCACGGCTGCGGCAGCACCGGAGCCGAGCGTCAGGCTGGCGAACTCGCTCATGAAGTCCTTGCGGTTGCGGCCGCCCTGGTTCAGCCGCTCGATGGTGTTGAGCTGCACCTGGTCGGCGTCCTCGCCGTCGACGACGAGCGCGTACTTGATCTGCCCGGAGTCGATCATGCCCGCGGCCACGCTCATCGCGTTGACGAAGCCCAGGCAGGCGTTCGCGATGTCGAAGTTGATCGCGGACGACGGCAGGCCCAGGCCGTGGTGCAGGCGCACGGCCACCGAGGGCTCGAGGTGCGGACGCGTGACGGACGTGTTGATGAGCAGGCCGACGTCCTCGGGGCGGATGCCGGCTTCGGCCATCGCGCGGCGCCCGGCATCGATGGCGGCGTCCTGGAAGGACTGCCCCTCGCCCCAGTTGCGACGCTCCTTCACCCCGGCCACGCGTTCGAGCAGACCCATCGGCAGGCGCAGGCGACGGAGCACACCGCGGAGCTTCTCCTCGATGTCCGCAGAGGTCGTCACACGCTCAGCCACGGTGGTCGCGACCGAGAGCAGGGCGACGTTGTCGTGCTTGGCCGTCGCGTTGCCCGGGCGCTCGGTTTCGCTGCTCGTCGCCTGGTCGACCGGCCGTTCCGTCATGATCGTCACCGATACATACTTCCGCATCCGGGCTGGATGCGCGATCCGGATGCGCTGTGCGACGCTCCACGACGGCGCTCGAGCGGGCGTCCCGCATCCGCGTGGGCCGTTGGACACAGTCCGATCACGCCGCTCCAGCCGCGAGGATCCGTCCGTTACGCTGCCGATCCGAGGGGGCATGACCGTGCACAGAGGACTCGCGATCGGACTGGTCGTCGTGGCAGCAGTGGGGCTGTCGGGGTGTTCGTTGCTCCGCGGCGACTCGGGTGGGCTGCCCGCGCCGTCGCGCTCGGCCTCGGCCACGCCGACAGCGTCCCCGTCGGCCCCGGCGACGTCGGATGCCGACAGCGAGGCCGAACGGCTGCGCGAGTCCGCCTCGCCGCGGCCGCCCACCGCCGTGCCCACGCAGGCGTCGATGCCCGCGCCGACGATCTCGACGATCCCGGACGGCACCGTGCTGGCCGAGGCGGACGTCACCTCGCCGAAGGGCAGCGTGCACTTCCACTACCGCGTCGTCGCTGGCGGGGACTCGTACGCGATCGAGTACTCCGGGTTCACCTCGACCCTGCCGGTCCCCGTCGGCGTGATGCTCATCGACAAGGCGCCCTCGGTCGGGGACGGCATCACCGCGCACGGCGTCGGCGACCACCGGCTCGGCGGCCCGACCACGACGCCCGCGCCCACCGCGTCGACACCGCTGACCGGCTCGTCGTACGACCCGTCGTGGCTCGGCACGATCGTGACGTACTCCGACGCATCGAGCGACCCGTCGATCCCGGTCGAGATCGGCCCGGGCAAGGTGCTGTCGGTCGACAGCGTGCGGTGGTCGGTGCCCGCCCGGACGACGAACGTGCACCCGGTCGACGGTGGCGCCCGGTCCGGGGCGAACGGGACGGTGTCCGCGACGACCGCCTCGGGTGCACCGGCGTCCTACGTGATCGCGCCCGACGACCTGATCGCGAACGTCGCCGACCGCTTCGGGATCTCCGTCGAAGCACTGATCTGGCTCGACCCGGACCTGCGGGTGTACGGCGACCAGCAGTGGCTCTACGAGGGAACGACACTCAACCTGGACCCCGTCAAGCGCTGACGCGCAGCAACGACCGGCGCTGACGATCGTCAGCGCCGGTCGGTGCAGGTGCTACTTCCGCAGCTCGAGGTACTTCGCGATGAGCGCCTTGGTGGACGAGTCCTGCGTCTCGAGCACCGACTGGTCACCGTCGACCGCGGGAGCGATCTGCAGTGCGAGCTGCTTGCCGAGCTCGACGCCCCACTGGTCGAACGAGTCGATGCCCCAGATGGTGCCCTCGGTGAACACGATGTGCTCGTACAGCGCGATGAGCTGCCCCACGACGCTCGGCGTGAGCTCGGGCGCCAGGATCGACGTCGACGGCTTGTTGCCCGTGAAGGTGCGGGCCGCGACGATCGCGTCGTCCGTGGTGCCCTCGGCGCGGACCTCGTCGGCGGTCTTGCCGAACGCCAGCGCCTTGGTCTGCGCGAAGAAGTTCGCCAGGAACAGGTTGTGGACGTCCTGCCCGGGCTCGACCGCCTTGCCGTCGCCGGTCTCGTCCTTGAGCGGACGGGCCGGGTTGGCGACCGTGATGAAGTCGGCGGGGATCAGGCGCGTGCCCTGGTGGATGAGCTGGTAGAACGCGTGCTGGCCGTTCGTGCCGGGCTCGCCCCAGAAGACCTCGCCGGTGTCCGTCGTGACGGGTGAGCCGTCCCAGCGGACGCGCTTGCCGTTCGACTCCATGGTGAGCTGCTGCAGGTACGCGGCGAAGCGGTGCAGGTACTGCGTGTACGGCAGGACCGCGTGGCTCTGGGCCCCCAGGAAGTTCGAGTACCAGACGTTGAGCAGGCCCATCAGCACGGGGACGTTCTGCGCGAGCGGGGTGGTGCGCATGTGCTCGTCGATGGTGTGGAACCCGGCCAGGAACTGCTTCCAGTTGTCCGGGCCGATCGCGATGACCACGCTCGTGCCGATCGCGGAGTCGACCGAGTAGCGGCCGCCCACCCAGTCCCAGAACCCGAAGGCGTTCTCGGGGTCGATGCCGAACGCGGCGACCTTGTCGAGCGCGGTCGAGACGGCGACGAAGTGCTTGGCGACGGCGTCGTTCTTGGCGTCGTCCGCGGCGTCGGTGAGCGACAGCCCCTCCCACAGCCACTGGCGCGCGAGCCGGGCGTTCGTCAGGGTCTCGAGCGTGCCGAAGGTCTTCGACGCGACGATGAACAGCGTGGTCTCGGGGTCGAGGTCGACGGTCTTCTCGTAGATGTCCGACGGGTCGATGTTCGACACGAACCGGGCCTCGATGCCGGCCTGCACGTACGGCTTCAGTGCTTCGTACACCATGACCGGGCCGAGGTCCGAGCCACCGATGCCGATGTTGACGACGGTCTCGATGCGCTTGCCGGTGACGCCGGTCCACGCGCCCGAGCGGACCTTGTCCGCGAAGGCGTAGACCTTGTCGAGCGTGGCGTGCACGTCCGCGTCGACGTCCTGCCCGTCCACGACGAAGCCCCTGGCCGGTACGAGGTCGCCCTCGGCCGGACGACGCAGCGCGGTGTGCAGCACGGCGCGGTCCTCGGTGGCGTTGATGTGCTCGCCCGAGATCATCGCCTGGTAGCGCTCGGCGACACCGGCGTCCTGGGCGAGCTGCAGCAGCGCGTCGAGGATCTCCTTCGTGACCAGGCCCTTCGACAGGTCGACGGTCAGGTCACCGGCCTGGAAGGTGTACTGCTCGGCGCGGCCCGGGTCGCTGTCGAACCATCCGCGCAGGTCTGGGGAGAAGCCGTCGGCGATGCCGGCGAGGGTCTTCCACGCTTCGGTCGATGTGGGGTCGACGGGTGCGGTTTCGGTCACTTCGGTCCTCCTGAACGCTGAGTGCGACTGGTCCGCGGACCTCCGCAACGCTGCGACGCGGGCCGCATCCGAGCGTAGTGCTGTTCCGGTCAGCGCGTTGCCGGGCAGCAGCCTGGAGGCGCGGTGCACGTGACCGGCACAGGTCACGTCAGCAGGGCCTCCAGGACGTCCGCCAGGGGTGCGTCTGCCGCAGCCCGCCACGAGCGGCCGGCCCACAGGTGGAGCGACTGCGCGTCGCCCGCCGCCGCGGCCGCGGTCCGGATCGGCCGGGTCAGGTGGTGCAGCGCCGGGTAGCCGAGCGGTGCGTCCTCGTGTTCGCGCACGAAGCGGTTCACGAGCGCGCGCGCCGGGCGCCCCGTGAAGGCGCGGGTCAGCGCGGTCCGGTCGAACACGGGATCGACCAGCGCATCCCGGTGGGTCTGTCCGGTGCCGGCCTCGTGCGTGCGGAGCACCAGCGTGCCCACCATGGCCGCGTCGGCACCCGCCATCCGGACGGCCTCGACGTCGGCGGCGCTGCCGATGCCCCCGGCGGCGATGACGGGCAGCTCGACCGCGTGCCGGATGGCCCGGACCAGGTCGGGCAGTGGCTCCCAGACAGGTGCGGACGCCGGATCGAGCACGGCGGAGTGCCCGCCGGCGGCCTCGCCCTGCACGACCAGCACGTCCACGCCGCGCTCGGCTGCCGCGAGCGCCTCGGCCCGGTTCGTGACCGACTGCATCGTGATCGTCTCGCGCTTCCGGAACTCCCACACCAGGTCGGCGTCGGGCAGCCCGAATGTGAACGACACGACCGGCACCGGGTCGTCCAGCAGCAGCGCGACCTTGTCGGTCCAGGCGTCGTCGTCCTCGCGCTGGTCGGGCAGCCCCTCGACGCCGAGCGACGCCCGGTACCGCTCGTAGTCGGCGGGGTCGATCGGCACCGGGTTCGGGGCGAACAGGTTCACGCCGAAGCGGTCCGTCCCCGTCCGTACCTCGGCGATCTGCGCGGCGAGGTCGTCCGGCGTGCGGTAGCCCGCCGCCAGCTGGGCGAAGTGGCCCGCGCGGGCGGCGGCCACGACGAGCGCGGGGGTGCTCGGTCCACCCGCCATCGGGGCGACGTGGACGGGACTGCGGAGCGGCTCGGGGAGGTCGGTCACCCCTCGATCCTGCACCGGCGCAGGTCTCACTGCTCCGGCAGGTGCTCCTTGGGTAGCTTCCTGAGCTTGGCGCGGCGCTTGCGACGCTCGGGGATCATCGAGCGCATCTCCTCGAGCTTGCCGAAGCACAGCAGGCGGTCCCCTGGTTCGAGCGCGACACCGCTGCGCGGGTTCGGGATGACGCTCGACCCACGGTGCAGCGTCAGCACGGTGATGTCCCGGTCCCAGAGCCCGGACTCCTTGATGGTCTTGCCCACCAGGTCGGCGTTCGTGTGCACCAGGAGCTCGGCGACGCCGTAGCCCGTCGACACCGACAGGCGCTGCCGGACGTCGATCTCGGGGAAGGCGACCTGGTTGGCGATGAAGTCGATGATCGCACCGGCGATGTCGAGGCCCGTCGCGCGCTCGATGCCCTCGAGGCCCGGTGACGAGTTGACCTCCATCACGAGCGGACCGTCGTTGCCCTCGAGCATGTCCACCCCGGCCACGCGCAGCCCCATGATCTGCGCCGACCGCACCGCTGCCTCTTCGTACTCGGGCGTGAGCGTCACGGCCTCGACGGTGCCGCCGCGGTGCACGTTCGACCGGAACTCGTCGCCCGAGGCGCTCCGGCGCATCGCGGCCACCACCCGGTCGCCGACGACGAGCGCGCGGATGTCCTTGCCGCGGCTCTCGGAGATGAAGCTCTGGATGAGCACGTTCTGCTTGGTGGAGTGCAGGGTCTCGACGATGGACTCGGCGACCTTGGCCTCGGGCGCCAGGATCACGCCGATGCCCTGCGTGCCCTCGAGCAGCTTGATGACGACCGGCGCTCCACCGACCCGCTCGATCGCCCCGCGGACGTCCGCCCGGCCCGCGACGAAGGTGGTGGCGGGCATGCCGATGTCGTGCCGCGACAGGATCTGGTTCGCGCGGAGCTTGTCGCGGGAGTTCGTGATGCCGTTGGCGGTGTTGGGCGTGTACACGTCCATCTGCTCGAACTGCCGCACCACCGCGGTGCCGTAGTACGTGATCGAGTTGCCGATGCGCGGCAGGATCGCGTCGTAGTCCGAGATGAGCTTGCCGCGGTACTGCAGGTCCGGCGCATCGCCCGTCAGGTCGATGGCGAAGCGCAGCGTGTTGAGGACCTTCACCTCGTGGCCACGGTCGAGCGCGGCGGCACGGAGCCGCTCGGTCGAGTACGCCTGCGGGGCACGCGACAGGATGGCGAGTTTCATCGGGGAGGCTCCGCTGATCGAGGGCTGGCGACGGCGACGCTCCATGCTGGCAGACGGATGGCGCACCACGCGCGCCGTCCTGCCAGGATGGGCACATGTCCGACGATCCGAAGCGCCCCGCGCGCACCCCGATCGTCGCCGGGTGGCGGGAGTGGGCCGGACTGCCCGACCTCGGCATCCCGTGGATCAAGGTCAAGCTCGACACCGGTGCGCGGACCTCGGCGCTGCACGCGTTCGACCTCGAGGAGCTGCCCGGCGACCGGGTGCGGTTCTCGGTGCACCCCTGGCAGGAGTCCGACGCCGACCCGACGACGGTCGAGTGCGGCGTGCACGACCGCCGGGTGGTCCGCAGCTCGTCGGGCCACACACAGGAACGCATCGTCGTGCTGACGGCCATCGAACTCGCCGGCCGGACCGTGCAGGCCGAGGTGACACTGAGCAACCGCGACCAGATGGGCTTCCGGATGCTCATCGGCCGCGAGGCGCTGCGCCAGGGGTTCGTCGTGGACCCGGCCCGGTCGTTCCAGGCCGGCCGCGCGCCGAAGGAGATCCGACGCCGCAACCGGGGTCGGATCTGACCGCTCGACGACACGCGGTGGTCACGGATCGGTCACGACGTGTCAGGACCGGTGCTTCCTCGACACTTCTGGGGTGAGAGGGGGCACCGTGGAACCGACCGACACCGATGCCGACGCCGCACTCACGCGACGCATGGCATCCGGCGACACCGGGGCGTTGGCTGATGCCTTCGACCGGTTCGCACCGACGCTCACCCGCTACGCGTGGGCACTGGCTGGCAGCAAGCAGGACGTCGAGGAGCTCGTCCAGGACTCGTTCCTGACGCTCTGGCAGAAGGCCGCCGACATCGACCTGCCGACCGGCACGCTGCTGCCGTGGCTGCTGGTCGTCTGCCGCAACCACGCCCGCAACCAGGCCCGACGCACCGCGAAGAACGCCGGCGACGAGCTCCCCGCCGAACTCGCAGCACCCACCGACGCCGACGAGGCCCGCGAACGACTCCGCTGGGTCCGCGACGAGATCGCAGCACTGCCGGAGACCGACCGCCGGATCTGCGAACTCTGCCTGCTCGAAGGGCACTCCTACTCCGAAGCCGCCACGATGCTCGGCCTGAGCGTCGGTGCGGTCACCCAGCGGGTCTCACGGTCCCGCGCGCGACTCAAGAAGGCGGTGACGCACGATGAACACTGAACCTCCCACCGGAGACGACCTGCAACAGATGCTCGTCTCGATGAAACGCGAAGTCCTCACGCGCGCCGACCAGCAGCGCCCCGCCCCCACGCGCCGTGCACGTCGCGCCGGACTCGTCATCGGCGTCATCGCGGTCCTGGGCATCGGCGCCACCAGCGGCGGTGTCGCGCTCGGCATGATCCCGCAGCCCTTCGCCGCAGCACCCGCACCGACCCCGAACTCGACCACCGTCGAACCGTCGGAGACACCGAGCGAGTCGTCGGCCCCGGTCGTCGAGCAGCCGACCAGCACCCCCACGCCGACACCGACCCGCAGGCCCTTCTCGGCGAACGACCCGACCACCTGGACGATCAGCTTCGACGAGGTCGGCCCGGTCGCACTCGGAGGGGCGGTTGCCAGCGAACTCGACGACCTCGAACCGGCGTTCACCGCGGATCCGAACTCCCTGTGCCCGAACCCCGACGTGTACTTCTACGACAACGGCGCGCAGCAGTCCCTCATCGTCTCCGCGGTCGACGGGAAGGTGTTCGGGATCACCGTGGGCGGGAACGAGCAACCCGGACAACCCCTCGGGACCGGGCCCACCACAGCCCAGGGGCTGGGCGTCGGCAGCACGCTCCCGCAGCTCCAGGCCGCGTACCCGGACCTGGAACGCATGCCCACCACGCTGGCGTACGGCCTGCCGGAGTGGACGGTCTCCGACGGCAGCCGCCACATCACCTTCGTGCTGTCGAGCGAGGACGGCCCCGTGAAGACGGTCTGGGTGAGCACCAACCCGAACCCGCCGTACGAGTACTGCGGCTGAGATCCACGCGCTCGCGTGAACTGACCGGCTGTGGGGGGCGGCCAGTGCACGCGGGTGCGTCGGGACGCCAGGCGCGGTGCTGGCCCGCACCGCGCCTGGCGTCCGGTGGGCCTGGACACCACCGCACGACGCGAGCAGGATGAGCCGAACCGACTCAGGGAGATGGTGCCTCGTGCAGTTCCTCGTCAACGTCATCGACACCGGCCAGGCCGCCGCCGCCGGCCGGACCGACTCGGCGACCGCGGCCGAGCACGACGCGGTCGACGCCCTCAACCAGCGGCTGCAGGCCGAGGGTCGCATCCTGTTCGCCGGCGGGCTGACCGCTCCCGGTGACGCCGTCGTGATCGATGCGCGGGGCGCCTCCGCCGCGGTCAGCGAGGGATCGTTGTTCGGCGACGACCAGTACGTCGCGGGGTTCTGGGTGCTCGACCTGCCCGACGTCGCAACGGCACGCCGCATCGCTGGCGAGGCCTCGGTGGCCTGCAACCGCACGATCGAGCTGCGCGCGCTGCAGGGCTGAACCTGCGAAGTGGCCGGGCACGTCGCGGCAGCGCGTGACGATCATCGATCCAGGTGCGTCCCGTTGGTGGGCGCACCGCTCGTGCCCGCGAGCACACTGCTCGCGCCCCCGACAGGAGTGACCATGACGAACACCGACCACGACGACCAGGCGACCGGCAGGTCCTCGTTCCGCGACACCATGACCGCCGGGCTGGTGCAGAAGGCCCTGGAGCCCGTGCTGCGCGCCGTCCGCGACGAGGTGGCGTCAGCGCGACGCGAGGTCAGCGAGCGCGCCAGCGGCGCCAAGACCGGCCTGGTGCTCACCGGTGTCGCCGCGGCCTTCGCGCTCACGACGCTCATCGCCCTGGCTGGCTTCGTCGTCGCGCTGCTGGCCCTGGCCCTGCCCGTGTGGGCGGCGGCCGGCATCACGTTCGCGGGCTTCGCGGTCATCACCGCGATCCTGCTGGCCGTCGGCATCCGCGGCATCCGTCGGGGCATCCCGCCGGTACCGAAGGACACCATGCGCTCGGCCCGCGACCGGGTCACGCACCGGGACGGCGAGCGCACCGGGAGCTGACGCAGGGTGTGGCGTCGTCAGCGAGCGGTGGCGCCGAACAGCGCGCTGAGGAACCCGAAGCGTCCGCGCGGTCGGATCGTCTGCACGGTGCGGGTGGGTGCCGGGAACGCGACGTCGTGCAGGTTGTTGCGCTTCGAGCCGTCCCAGTTCGCGAACAGGTAGGCGCTGCCGAGCACCGACAGGCTGCGGACGGGCGCCCGGCGCCAGTCGCCGGCGCGGACGAAGTACCCGGAGTGGCCGGAGTGGATGTTCCGGATCACGGTGTCGACGTCGATGACGCCCGTCTCGGTGATGACGGCGGTGATGCCCGTGCGGTCTCGGGCGACGTACTCGATGATGTGTTCGGGCATGCTGCGTTCACGGTCGGGTGCCATGTCCGGACGCCTGGTGGTGGGGCCTGGCGGGGGACTCTGCCGGAACCGTCGTTGCTTCCTCGATCAGGATACGACGACGACGTGGATCCAGCACCAGGATGGCCAGAGAGAGCAGTGCGCCCTGTTCACCGACCGCTCAGCGCGCCCCGCACCAGGTCGGCGACCAGAGCGGGCCGTTCGAGTCCGGGCAGGTGGGCCACGCCGGGCAGCACCCGCCCCGGGCCCTGGCCGAGCCGACGGGCGGTCTCCTCGTAGAAGGGCAGGTCGGCCGGGATGTCCAGGTCGCCCCAGGTCGTCAGGACCGGCACCGTGACCTCGCCCAGGCGTGTCCACGCGCCGACACCCGCTGCCCCGGCACTGTCGGCCGCGGCGACGTCGAGGATGCGCTGGTTCATCGCGACGAACAGCTCGCGCGCCGGACCGCTGACGCGACCCTCGGGCGCCGTGGGGCCGTCGAGCCACAGGTGTGCGAGCGCGGCGATGCGGTCCTCGGTCGGCGCACCGTCGTCCTCCGCGACCTCGAGCAGGGGTTCCGTGGCCGCGTCGAGCACCCAGTCGAAGGGGGTGTCCTCGTCGGTCATCCCGGATGCGCCCGCGCCGATGAGCACGGCGCCGGAGACCCGCTCGGGGTGCAGCAGTGCCGTGTCGAGCGCGAGCCCGCCGCCCATCGAGTTGCCGACCAGCAGCGATTGCTGCACGCCCAGGTCGTCGAGCACCACGAGCAGGTCGTCGACGTGGGTGAACGACGCCGGATCGGCCGCTGCCGGGGTGTCCCCGTAGCCGCGCCGGTCGTACGCGACCAGGTCGAGACCGTCGTCGGCGAGTTCGGCTGCGACGGAGTCCCACGCGCGCCGGTCGGCGACGCCTGCGTGCAGGAAGACCACGGCGCGGTCGCCGCCGTGGTGTCGGGTGACGGCGATCGGGGTGCCGTCGGGGGCCGTGATGCTGCGTTGCTCCGCGTCCATGACACCGAACCTAGCCCGCCGCCGACTCGCAGTGTTCACACGATCGTGCGCTCTGTCACGAGCACGAAACAGCCGGGCAACGGGGGCGACACAGCACCGCAGCACACTGGTCGCACTACCTGTCGCCCGACAGGTACTCCGCGAAAGGTCTGCAGCCATGCGCTCCTCCGAAGCTCCGCTCCACGCACCGCGCGCCACCGTCTCCCCCACCACGCAGGACCTCGCCCGCATCGGCTACGAGCAGGAGCTGCACCGCGGCGTCGGGTCGTTCTCGTCGTTCGCCGCCGGGTTCTCGTTCGTGTCCATCCTGACCACGGTGTTCCAGCTGTTCGGCCTGGGCTTCGGACTGGGCGGTGCCGCCTTCTTCTGGGCCTGGCCGCTCGTCTTCGGCGGCCAGCTGCTCGTCGCGCTGAACTTCGCCCAGTTGGCAGCCCGCTGGCCGATCTCGGGCGCGATCTTCCAGTGGTCGAGCCGTCTGGCCGGTGCGCGCTTCGGCTGGTTCACCGGCTGGACGATGATCATCGGGCAGATCCTGACGGTCGCGGTCGCCGCGATCGCCGTCCAGGCCGTGCTCCCCGCCATCTGGAGCGGGTTCCAGGTCGTCGGCGGTCCGGGCGCCGACCCCTCGTTGGCGTCGTCGACGGGTGCCGCCAACGCGGTGGTCCTCGGCCTGGTGATGCTCGTCGCAACGACCCTGGTGAACATCACGAGCGTGCGGCTCATGGCGCGGGTGACGAGCTTCGGCGTGCTCATCGAGATCATCGGCGTCGTGGTGCTCATCGCCGCGCTGTTCCTGCTGCCGCACCGCACCCCGGCGGTGCTCTTCACGACCACGGGGTCGACGAGCACCGAGCCGTACGTGTGGGCGTTCCTGGCGTCGTCACTGATGGCGGCGTACGTGATGGTCGGGTTCGACTCGGCTGGCGAGCTGGCCGAGGAGACGCACAACCCCCGCCGCACCACCCCGAAGACGATCGTCCGCGCGCTGACGGTGTCCGGTCTCGGCGGCGGACTGCTCATCATCGGGGCACTCGTCGCGGCCCCGAGCCTGACCGACGGCAAGCTCGCCACCCAGGGACTGGCGTGGGTCATCACCTCGACGCTCGGCGACGTGTTCGGCCGCCTGCTGCTGTGCACCGTCGCCGTCGCCGTCTTCGCGTGCACCCTGGCGGTGCAGACCGCGGGTGCCCGGATGGTCTACTCGATGGCGCGCGAGAAGGCCCTGCCGTTCCACCGCACCCTGGCGAAGGTCTCGCCGCGCACCGGGACCCCGATCGCGGCGTCGATCGTCGTCGGGGTCGGTGCCGGGCTCGCCCTGGCGGTGAACATCGGGCAGTCGGCGATCTTCACGGCGCTGTCCAGCCTGTGCATCGCGATGCTCTACCTGGCCTACCTCGGCGTGACCGGACCCCTGCTGGTGCAGCGCATCCGGCTGCGGCGCGAGGGCTTCCCGGCCGGGGTGGACGAGGACGGCAAGCCGCTCTTCACGCTCGGCCGGTGGGGCATCCCGCTCAACGCGCTGGCCGTGGCGTTCCAGATCGGCATGGCGGTCAACCTGATCTGGCCCCGTCCCGAGATCTACGACCTGACGGGCCACTCGTGGTGGCTGCAGTACAGCGCACTGCTGTTCATCGGCGGGGTCCTGCTGATCGGCTGGGCGTGGTCGGCGTGGCGGCACCGCGCGCACGGTCCGATCACCCTGGCCGACGTCCCCACGACCGCCGCGACACCCGTGACCGCGGACGCCTGAACGCGCGGACACGACACCGCAGTCAGCACCAGCACCAGCACCAGCACCAGCACGGAGGAACCACCCATGCGTGACCTGCACCAGACCGACAGTGTCCTCGCCTCGCGGGACGACGCCCGCGCCCAGGCCGGAATCCGGTCCGAGCACATGCCGTACCTGCCGGCATCGACGTCCCCGTACACCCCGGACGGCGTCGATCCCGCGCAGCTCGTCTGGGCCGAGACCGTCGCCCCGGGCGGGTACACGCACAAGGTCCTGGCTCGGGGTTCCCGGCTGCGGTTCGACGACCCCACGGGCGACGCCTGCGCGAGCATCGTCGTGTACAACGCGCTCGAGCCGTGGGAGCGCCTGAACGTCGCCGACACACAGAAGATCCCGTGGCAGGCCTACCTGGGCGCCGGATCCCCGCTGCTGAGCGGCGACGGCCGGGTGCTCGCGAGCATCGTCGAGGACACCTCCGGGCGCCACGACGCGTTCTGCGGGACCTCGACCGACGCCTGGAACACCGCCAAGTACGGCGACGCCGCACCCGAGGGGCCGTCACCGAGCGGTCGGTCCCTGCTGGCGAAGGCGGCGGCGAAGCACGGCCTGACCAAGCGCGACCTGCCGCCGAGCGTGTCGTTCTTCCAGGGCGTGCGGGTCGACCCCGACGGCGCACTCGAGCCCGTCGGGTCGGCCGGCCCGGAGCACCACGTCACCCTGGTCGCCGAGCTGCCGCTGCTGGTGCTGGTCGCGAACGTCGCGCACCCGCTCGACCCCCGCACCGACTACGTGGTGGGGCCGCTGCGCGTGCACGCCTGGCGCGGGGAGCCGACGAGCCCCGCGGACGACCGCTTCGGCGCCACACCGGAGCTGACGCGCGCCTACCTGAACACGATCGACCACGCGGAAGCACGAGGCTGAACGATGTCCGACACCCTGACCTCCACCGTCCCCGTCGGCGCCGTCCACGCGCCCGACGTCGCCCTGGACTGGAGCGAGTCGCTGGTCCCCGGCACCGTCGTGCGCGACGACCGGGTCGCGCCGCTCGCCCCGTGGTCGACGGTCGTCCGCGCCGGGCAGGTCCTGACGATCGTCGACGTCGGCGGCAACCAGAGCGCCGACTGCCTGGTGTACGACGCCGTCGACCCCGACGAGCGGTACAGCGTGCCCGACACCCTCGTCGCGCAGGGGAACGCGTACGTCCGGACCGGCACCGTGCTGATGTCGAACGAGGGCCGCCCGCTGATGACCGTCGTCGGCAACGAGATCGACCGGCAGGACACGATCGGCGGGGCGTGCTCGAAGGAGTCGAACACGCTGCGGTACGGCCACCACACGGCGTACCAGCACGGCTGCCGCGAGAACTTCATCGCCGAGGCCGCGCGCCACGGACTGGGCGTGCGGGACCTGGTGTCGAACCTGAACTGGTTCATGAACGTGCCGGTCGAGGCGGACGGCGCGCTCGGGATCGTCGACGGCATGAGCGCCCCCGGCAAGCGCGTGGCCGTCCGGGCCGAACGGGACGTGCTGGTGATCGTGTCGAACTGCCCGCAGATGAACAACCCCTGCAACGACTTCTCCTGCACGCCCCTGCGCATGATCGTGGTCCAGCCGTGACCGCCGCGCCCGACCGCACCGGGAGCCCCGCCGTGCCGCTCGACCTGGACACCGTGCTCGTCGCCAACCGCGGGGAGATCGCCCGTCGCGTGATCCGCTCCGCCAGGGCGATGGGCATGCGCACCGTCGCCGTGTTCTCCGACGCCGACCGTGCCGCCCCGCACGTGCGCGAGGCCGACGTCGCCGTCCGCCTGGGACCGGCCCCCGCTCGCGAGTCCTACCTGCGCATCGACGCTGTCGTGCAGGCGGCGCTCGACACCGGCGCCGGCCTGGTCCACCCCGGCTACGGGTTCCTGTCCGAGAACACCGACTTCGCGAGCGCCTGCGAGGCCGCCGGTATCCGCTTCGTCGGACCGACGGCCGAGCAGATCGTCGCGTTCGGCGCGAAGCACACCGCCCGCGAGCTCGCCGCCGCCGCCGGGGTCCCGATGCTGGCCGGCACCGGGCTGCTGGCCTCGGCCGACGACGCGGTCGCCGCGGCGGAGCGGATCGGTCTGCCCGTCATGCTCAAGGCCACGGGCGGTGGCGGCGGCATCGGCATGCAGGCCTGCGCGACCCTGGACGAGGTGCGCGAGGCCTACGCCAGCGTCGAGCGCACCGCGGCTGCCGCCTTCGGCGCCGCCGGCATCTTCCTCGAGCGCCTGGTCCGACCGGCCCGGCACGTCGAGGTCCAGCTGTTCGGCGACGGCCAGGGCCGGGTCGCCGTGATCGGTGACCGCGACTGCTCGCTCCAGCGCCGCAACCAGAAGGTCATCGAAGAGGCCCCGGCGCCGGCACTGCCGGAGCACGTCCGGGAGGCCCTGCACAGTTCCGCACGTCGGCTCGCGGCGAGCATCGGGTACCGCAGCGCCGGCACGGTCGAGTTCGTCTACGACCCGGTGCGCGAAGAGGCGTCGTTCCTCGAGGTGAACACCCGGCTGCAGGTGGAACACCCCGTCACCGAGCAGGTCTACGGCGTCGACCTGGTCGCGCTGATGCTGCGACTGGCCCGCGACGGCGCGTCCGGCATCGACCCGGATGTGTTCGCGCGCACCTGGACCCCGACCGGCCACGCTGTCGAGGCCCGCGTCTACGCCGAGGACCCGGCCAAGGGCTCGCTGCCCTCGAGTGGCCTGGTGACGCAGGCCGTGTTCCCCGCGACCACGACCGACGGCGGCGCCCCAACCGGCATCCGCGTGGACGGCTGGGTCGAGACCGGCTCCGAGGTGTCCGCGTTCTACGACCCGATGCTCGCCAAGGTGATCGCCACCGGGGAGACCCGCGACGACGCCCTCGACCTGCTGCGTGCGGGGCTGACCGGCACCCGGATCGACGGCATCGTGACGAACACCGGTCTGTTGCGCGCCCTGACCGACGACCTGGAACTCCGCACGGCGACGCACTCGACGTCGACGCTCGACGAGACCGCCGACCCGGACCCGCGCATCGACGTCGTGACACCCGGCACGATGACGACCGTGCAGGACCTGCCCGGCCGCCTGGGCCACTGGCAGGTCGGTGTCCCGCCGAGCGGCCCGTTCGACGCGGCGTCCTTCGCCGAGGCGAACCGCGCGGTCGGCAACCCCGAAGGCGCTCCGGCGCTCGAGGTCACCGCGACCGGACCCACACTGCGGTTCTCGGCCCCGGCCCTGGTCGCCGTGACCGGAGCGGCGGCCCCGGTCACCGTCGACGACGAGCCCGTGCCGCTGTGGGAGCCCGTCGAGGTGCAGGCCGGACAGACCCTGACGATCGGCACCGCCGCGGGCCCCGGACTCCGGACGTACCTGGCGGTGCGCGGTGGCATCGACGTGCCGACCTACCTGGGGTCCGCGGCCACGTTCACGCTCGGCGGCTTCGGTGGCCATGCGGGCCGTGCTCTGCTGGCCGGCGACGTCCTGCGCCCGGGCTCCCCCGACGCCGACGTGCCGCACCCCGCCTTCCCCGCCGGTGCCCGGCTCGGCCTGGTCGGCGGGCCCACACCCGACGACCGCCGCACGGCACTGACCAGCACGTGGGAGATCGCCGTCACCGAGGGCCCGCACGCGGCACCGGACTTCTTCACGCGCGCCGACCTCGACGTGTTCTACGCCACCGACTACGGCGTGCACCACAACTCCGCCCGCACCGGTGTCCGGTTGATCGGCCCCCGGCCGGGCTGGGCGCGCACGGACGGCGGCGAGGCCGGACTGCACCCCTCGAACATCCACGACACCCCCTACGCGGTCGGCGCGATCGACTTCACCGGCGACACCCCGATCATCCTGGGACCGGACGGACCGTCCCTGGGCGGGTTCGTCTGCCCCGCCGTGGTGGCGAGCGGTGACCTGTGGAAGGTGGGCCAGTTGCGCCCGGGTGACACGGTGCGGTTCGTGCCGGTCCGCGAAGCCGACGCCGCCGCGCTCGACGCACACCGGGCCTCCAGGACGGTGCCGCGCACCGGAGCCGACGGACGCACCGGCGGGGACGGGGACGACGGCGTGCTCGCACGCCTGGACGCCACCGAGTCCCGGCCGAGCGTGGCGTACCGGCGGGACGGCGACGACAACGTCCTGGTGGAGTACGGCGACATGACGCTCGACATCGCGCTGCGGATGCGGGTGCACGCCCTGATGACGACGCTGCAGGCCGAGGCACCGGAGGGCATCCTCGACATCACGCCGGGCATCCGCTCGCTGCAGGTGCACACCGATGCCAGCGTGCTGAAGGCGAGCACCATGGCCGGCCTGCTGCGTGAGCTCGAGGACGAGATCCCACCGACCGACCAGCTCGTCGTGCCCTCGCGGACGGTCAAGCTGCCGCTGTCGTGGGACGACCCGGCCACTCGGCTGGCGATCGAGCGCTACATGAACGGTGTCCGGAACGACGCTCCGTGGACCCCCTGGAACATCGAGTTCATCCGGCGGATCAACGGGCTCGACTCGGTGGACGACGTGTTCCGCACGGTGTTCGACGCGAGCTACCTGGTGCTCGGTCTGGGCGACGTGTACCTCGGCGCGCCGGTTGCCACGCCCCTCGACCCGCGGCACCGGCTCGTGACCACGAAGTACAACCCGGCCCGCACCTGGACGGCCGAGAACTCGGTCGGCATCGGCGGCGCCTACCTGTGCATCTACGGCATGGAGGGCCCCGGCGGCTACCAGTTCGTCGGCCGCACCGTGCAGATCTGGAACCGGTTCCGCCGCGGTGGACTGTTCCAGCAGGACCCGTGGGCGCTGCGGTTCTTCGACCGGATCGAGTGGTACCCGGTCGGCGCCGACGAACTGCTCGAGCTGCGCGCCGAGACGGACGCCGGCCGCGGGGAGTTCGAGACGGTCGACGGCGAGTTCTCGATCGCGTCGTACAACCGGTTCCTCAGCGACAACGCGACCTCGATCGACGCGTTCCGTGCGCAGCAGGCGCGGGCGTTCGATCAGGAGAAGGACCGCTGGCGTGCCTCGGGCGAGTTCGACGTGCGCGACGAGCCGGCGCCCGTGGTGGCCGACGCCGTGACGGTGCCCGAGGGCTCGACCGCGGTGGTCGCACCGTTCACCTCGACCGTGTGGCAGGTCGACGTCCGGCCGGGTGACCGGGTCGACGCCGGGCAGAAGCTGCTGGCGGTCGAGGCGATGAAGATGGAGTCGATGGTGCACGCGCCCGTCGGTGGCCAGGTGCTCGAGGTCTACATCAGCCCGGGCGAGCAGGTGGCGCCGGGGCAGGTCCTCGCCGCGATCGGAGGAGCAGCATGAGCACGAGCACCACGAGCACCATGAGCACGAGCAGCACCGCCACCACCGGCGCCGCCGCCCGCGTGCACGACGCGTACGACCGGATCACCGCGGTCGACCGCCCCGAGGTCTGGATCACCCTGCGCGACCGGTCCGACGTGCTGGCCGAGGCGACGGCGGTCGACCCGTCGCTCCCCCTGGCCGGTCTGCTGGTCGCGGTGAAGGACAACATCGACGTCGCCGGGCTCCCCACGACCGCCGCGTCGCGCTCGTTCGCGTACGAACCGACCGCTGACGCCACGGCCGTGGCCCGTCTGCGCGCCGCCGGCGCCGTCGTGGTCGGCAAGACGAACCTGGACCAGTTCGCCACGGGTCTGGTCGGTACCCGGTCGCCGTTCGGCGCCGTGCGGAACGCGTGGGACCCCACGCGGATCTCCGGCGGATCGTCGAGCGGTTCGGCCACCGCGGTCGCGCTCGGGATCGTCGACCTGGCGCTCGGCACCGACACCGCCGGGTCCGGTCGGGTGCCGGCAGCGCTCGGCAACCTGGTCGGGGTGAAGCCCACGAAGGGCCTGGTCCCGAACACCGGCGTCGTGCCGGCCTGCCGGTCGCAGGACTGCGTCACGGTGTTCGCCCGGTCGCTCGACCTGGCCCGGACCGCGACCGAGCTGATGACCGGCCCGGACGGCATCGACCCGCTCGCCCGCGAGGACACCGCGCACGCCGCCCTGCCCACCACGCCGCGGCTCGCCGTGCCGCTGCCGTCGCAGCTCGAGGGGCTTACACCGGGGTGGGCCGAGGCGTTCGCGGCGGCCGTCGACCGCTTCCGGGCGCTCGGGCACGACGTCGTCGAGGTCGACATCGCACCGCTCCTCGACGCCGCAGCGCTGCTGTACGACGGCGCGTTCGTCGCCGAACGGTACGCCGCCGTCGGCGCGCACATCGACGCGCACCGGGACCTGATCGGGGACGACCTCGACCCGTCCGTGGCGACGATCGTGCTCGGTGGTGCGACACCCACCGCCGCCGAGCTGTTCGCCGACCAGGAACGGCTCGACCGCCTCGGGGCTGCCGGCCGCGCGGTGTTGGCCGGCACGACCGCGCTGCTCACCCCCACCACCACCTGGCACCCGACGCTGGCCGAGGTCGCCGCCGACCCGATCGGGGCGAACAGCCGGATGGGGCGCTACACGAACTTCGCGAACCTGCTCGACATGGCCTCGCTCGCGGTGCCGGCCGGGTTCGTCGACGGCCTGCCGTTCGGCGTGATGCTGACCGGGCCTGCGTTCACCGACCGACGGCTCGCGGCGCTCGCCCGCGCCTTCACCGCGCCGACGGTCGACCTGCTGGTCGTCGGCGCACACCTGCGGGGCCAGCCGCTGAACGGCCAGCTGGTCGCGGCCGGCGGGTCGTTCGTCATGGAGGCCCACACCGCGTCCGACTACCGGCTGTACGCCCTGGACACGGTGCCGCCCAAGCCGGGGCTGGTCCGGGCGGGCCCGGTCACGCCCGGTGACGGCCGGGGTCCGGCGTCAGGTTCGGGTTCGATCGTCGGAGAGGTCTGGCGGCTGCCCGCCGCCGGTTTCGCCACGTTCGTCGCCGCGCTGCCCGCACCGATGGCGATCGGCACCGTCGCACTCGACGACGGCACCGACGTCACCGGGTTCCTGGTCGAGCCGTGGGCCGTCGACGGCGCGCAGGACATCACCCAGCACGGCGGGTGGCGCGCGTACCGGGAGCAGGCATGACGGCGCCGGCCCGGGAGCAGGCGTGACGGCGCGGGCCTGGGAGGATGGGGGCATGCCCGCCGACGACCGCCCCACCCGTGTCGGCCGTCCCCGGGCTGCCGGCACGACCGACTCGGAGCTGTCGCCGCGGGAGCAGATCCTCGACGCCGCCGCGGCCCTGTTCGTCGAGAACGGGTTGAGCGCCACGTCCACCCGGGCGATCGCGGACCGGGTCGGCATCCGGCAGGCCTCGCTGTACTACCACTTCGCCGGCAAGGACGACATGCTCGTCGAGCTGCTGACCACCTCGGTGCGCCCGAGCCTGGACGTGGTGCGCGGCCTCGAGCAGCGGGTGCCGGACACGGCGAGCGCCGCCGGTGCCCTGGCGGCGCTGGTGCTCATCGACGTCGACACCCTCGTGCGCACGCCGCACAACATCGGCACGCTGTACCTGCTGCCCGAGGTGCAGGGCGAGCGGTACGACGGGTTCCGGGTCGAGCGTCGCGAGCTGCAGGACACCTACGGCCGGCTGGGGTCGCTCGCCGCGACGCCCGACGTCACCGCGTCCCTGACCCCGACACAGCTCGGCGGTCTGCTCATCCAGCTCGCCGAGACGGTGATCCAGCTGCGCCGCGCCGGCAGCGTCCGCGACACCGACCGGGACGCCATCGTCGCGACCTGCCTGCGTGCCTGCGGGCTCGACACGGCGGCGATTGCCGTCGCACGCCGTGATGCCGAGGCCCTGCTGGCCGCAGCGGTCGTCTGAACCCGACCGCGGCCTCCTGTCCGCGATCCACGGCTCGGCGGCGTCAGCGCCGGACGGAGAACACGTCGCCGGGCTGGCAGCCGAGCACCTCGCACAGCCGCGTCAGCGTCGAGAACCGGATCGCCCTGGCGCGGTTGTTCTTCAGCACGGACAGGTTGACGACGGTGACGCCCACCCGGTCAGCCAGCTCGGTCAGGGTCATCCCCCTGGCAGCGAGCAGGTCGTCGAGGTGACAGACGACCGCGTGGCCGTCGTCGGACTCGGGCGGCATCAGACCAGTCCGGCCTGGTCGCGCACCATCCGCTGCGAGGCGGTCAGCGCGAACCGGAAGCAGATCACGAGCAGCAGCCCGAGGTAGACCGGCACGTACGGCGGGTCCAGGACGGGGTCGGGCAGGCGGCCGTCCCATCCCAGTGCGGACACCACCCAGTTCCAGCCCATCCGGCGGACGAACGCCGGCACGAACCCGGCGACGACCACCGCGACCGCCAGCACGTCCAGGACCTTCGCCGTGGCGATGTCGAACAGACCGCCCCGTGCGATCCGCCACGCGACGGTGGCGACCAGGCCGATGAGTGCCGCGACGAACACGAGTTCCAGGGCGTCGCCGACGCGGATGTACCCGATCGCGCCGGCCGGCACGTCGGCGGTCCGGACCAGCAGGGCGAGCTGCTCGGTGCGGACGGTCGCTCCGCCCGGGGGTTGCGGCACGGCGCTGGTCGCAGCGACGTGCGCCGGGACGGTGACGGTGCCGGTGCGGATCGACTCGGCCAGATCGGCGACGTACCGCCAGACCAGCAGTCCGATGCCGATCACGCAGGCGGCGACGTACCCCAGGTAGGAGTTCCTGCCACGAGGCGGGTCGTAGACGGGTGTGCTCATCGTTCCCTCTCCTGTCGGTCAGCGGCACCATCGATCATCGGTACCATCGAATGTCGATACAACGATGATCGATATGTAGCCGCGTGTCAAGGGTCTTGATCTCGACCGATGTCGAGGTGATGGGATCGCGGTATGCGCATCACCCAGGTCACGCTCCCCGTCCGCTCCCTCGACACCGTCGCAGCGTGGTGGCGCCCGCTCGGGTTCCCGACGATCCAGGGACCCGACCGCGTGTCCGTCGACGTCGGCCACACGCGGGTCCACCACGAGCCCGACCCCGCACTGATCGGCACGCACCACCTGGCGATGACGATCCCCACCGGCACGTTCGACGCCGCCGTGGCGTGGATCGCCGACCGCGCGCCGGTGCTGTCCCGCGACGGGATCACGGTGTTCGAGGGACCGGACGGCTGGGACTCTCGCTCCGTGTACTTCGACGGACCCGACGGCCAGGTGCTCGAGTTCATCGAGCGTCGCGTGCTGCCAGCCGAGCACGTCGGACCGTTCACCGCGGACAGCGTGGTCGGTGTCAGCGAGGTGGGCGTGGTGGTCGAGGACGTCGTCGCGACCGCACAGCGACTCGCAGACGTCGGCGTCGCTCCCTACGCGGCGCCCCCGACCGCCGGGTTCGGCGCGGTCGGGGACGTTCACGGGCTGCTGGTCCTGGTGGCGCCGGGCCGGCCGTGGCTGCCGACGACGGACCGGATCGCCGCCGACAGCAGCGTCACGATCGACGTCGGTCTGCCGCGGCCCGTGGTGCTCGGCGCGGGCAAGGTCCTGCGCTGAACCGGTCGGTCAGCGCTCGGTGTCCTCGGTGATGCGCTCGCCGGTCTCCGGGTCCCACCCGAGGGTCTTCGGCTCGACGCGGCGCGGACGGCGCTCGGCCTTCGGGAACCACCCGCGCGCCGAGGGCAGGTAGCTCAGCACGGCGGCGGCGGCCAGCGCGATCGGTTCGAGGAGGGACCAGTCCGGCGGAGTGGTCACCAACCCGATGAGCGTCGACACCACGCCGAGTCCGGCGATGATCGCCAACCACAGCCGCGCGGTCCCCGAGCCACGCCACATCCGCAGCGCCAGCCACCCGAAGAACAGCGTCAGAGCCAGGAACAAGACACCACCCACGACGGTGGCGACGAGCAGGCCCGTGTCCTCGGTGCCCAGGCTGACGAGCAGCCGTGGCACACCGACGGCCAGGCGGACGACCGTCTCAACCCACCAGATCGCCGCCGCGATCGTGACGACCGTCGGGCGTGCCGTCGTTGTCGGTGCTGCCTGCGTGCTCATGACTGCACCATGGCACCAGCGGAGGCCCGTTGCCAAGCGACACCGGGCCTCCAGTCCTGGGGACGGTCGCGTCAGAGTGCGATGGTCTCGCCGTCGGACAGCGTCACCAGCTCGGTCCCCGTGAGCTGCTGGGCGAACTGGGCGAACGAGCCCTTGCCCGCGTCGCTGAGCATCAGGTCGTGGATCTGCACCGCGCGGGACGGGTGCACGGCGCGGACGAAGTCGACGAGCTCGCCGAGCTTCGCCCACGGGCCCGAGGTCGGGACCAGCAGGGTCTCGACGGCGACCTCGGGGACGAAGTACGCGTCGCCCGGGTGGTACACGGCGCCGTCGACCACGAAGCCGACGTTGCTCATGAGCGGGATGTCGGCGTGGATGACGGCGTGGTCGCCGCCGACGACCTGCACCGAGAAGCCGGCCGCGTCGAACGTGTCGCCCGGGGCGACGGTCGTGACCCGGCCGTCGTGGTCGCCGAGCGCCTGGGCGACGCTCGCCGGGGCCCAGACGCGCAGCTCGGGCTGGGCGTCGAGCGCGGCGGTCAGCACGTCGGCATCCAGGTGGTCCGGGTGGTCGTGGGTGACCAGGACCGCGGTGGTGCGGGCGACCAGGTCCGCGGAGTTCGGCGTGTAGGCGCCCGGGTCGATCACCAGGGTGGTGTCGTCCTTGGTGAGCACGACGGTGGCATGGGTGTACTTCGTGAGGTCCATGCAGACGATTCTGCGCCTCCGTCCTCGGAACTCAGGACGAGCGGCGCAGGGTGTGCCGTGGGTACTCGCCGAAGCGGCTGGCGTACTCGGCCGAGAACCGCCCCATGTGCGTGAACCCCCAGCGGCGCGCGACCTCGGCCACCGAGGACTCGCCCGGATCGAGCAGCAGCAGGTCCTCCTGCGCCCGGCGCAGCCGCATCTCGCGCAGGTAGGCCATCGGGCTCTGGTCGAGCGTCCGTTGGAACGAGTCCTGCAACCCGCGCACGCTCAGCCCAGCGGCGTCGGCGATCGCCGTGACCGTCACGGCTTCGTGGGCATGCGCCTCGAGGTACTCGATGGCGGTCCGGAGGCGGGCTCCCGCGCGTTGCGCCGGGTCGGCACCGAGCGGCTCGGACTGCAGCGGGTACAGCCGGAGCAGGGCACGGGCGACCTCGCGCTGCGCCTCGTGCCAGGCGAGCGAACCCACTCCGCCGGTGTGCAGCGCGCGCATCGCCCCCGCGACGGCCGTGCGCCACACAGCAATGCTCGTCGGATCCGGGGTGACGCGGTGGTCGAACGCCAGCGGGCCGCAGGCGAGCAGCCCGGACTCCTGGGCCACCTGGCGCACCAGGTCCTGCCCGAGGTGCACGAGCCGCTGGTCCCAGTCCTGGTACTCCATCCGGAAGCGTCGTTCTACGGGGAACAGCGTGGGGACGCCCGGCTCCATCCGGACCTCGTCCCGTCCGACGTCGACCCGGGCGGTCCCACGGTCGAGCCACTGCACGACGACCTCGCCCTCGGTCGCCGCGTCGCCGCGCAGGTAGCCGTGCATCTGCGAGCGACGGACGCTGAGCTGGTCGTCCCCGACCGCGACGTACTTGTAC
The DNA here is from genome assembly GCF_053345565.1 of Microbacterium sp. M1A1_1b. Lineage (NCBI taxonomy): Bacteria > Bacillati > Actinomycetota > Actinomycetes > Micrococcales > Microbacteriaceae > Microbacterium > Microbacterium sp. M1A1_1b. The sequence goes on along the minus strand of NZ_JBKFAJ010000002.1, from coordinate 96,112 downwards.
CAGTACTGCTGGTCGAGGGCAGACGAGTACCAGGTCCGGCCGGCGTACATGCCGGCGAGTGACGTGATCGCCGAGTCCGTGTCCTGCCCGGAGACGGCGACCAGCGCCGTCGTCGGGGGTCGGGAGGTCGTCTCGTTCACCCCTCCACCATCCTCGGCAACCCGGGATCCCGCGACGGGTCCGCGTTTCGTGGATCGACTCCGCCGCGCGTCAGACGGGGGTCCAGTTGCCGCACCACCTTGCATCCACCTGAGGACCGTCGCAGGATGTTGACGTTGCCAACGGGGGCAGCACGAGCCGAGGAGGCCGGATCGATGGGGATTCGACGAACACGACGATGGACGATCGCCGCGGGGGCGGTCGCAGCAGCACTGCTGGTCGCCGGACTGGGTACCGCACCGGCACACGCTGCCGACACCGGGACCTTCCACCCGGGCCAGCAGTGGAACGACGACAACGGAGCGCCCGTCCAGGGGCACGGCGGCCAGGTCGTCACCGCCCAGGACAGCGCCGGCAGGACGATCTACTACTGGTACGGCGAGGACCGTGTGAACGGGTACGCGAACACGCGCGGCGTGCACGTGTACTCGTCGTACGACCTGACGAGCTGGAAGGACCAGGGCCTGGCGCTCCGGACGATGACCAGCCGGGCGGACTTCGACGATCCGTACTTCGCGTCGCTCTACGGTGAGTACGACAGCGCGCAGCAGGACGCGGTGTACCGGGACCTCGGCGTGACCGCGCCGAGTGCCGACCGCCCGGGCGCGATCCTGGAGCGGCCGAAGGTGGTCCACAACGCGGCGACCGGGCAGTGGGTGATGTGGGTGCACGCCGACGGACCGACCGCGGACTCGAACGCGCAGTACGCCAAGGCCACCGCCGGCGTCGCCGTGTCGGACTCCCCCACGGGTCCGTTCCGGTACATCGACTCGTACCGGCTCGACCGCGTCGCCGCCGACGACCCGACGAACCAGAAGCCGGACTCCCCCGGCATGGCCCGGGACATGAACCTGTTCGTCGACGACGACGGGACGGCCTACATCGTCTACGCGTCCGAGGAGAACCTGACCCTCTACATCTCGAAGCTCGACGCGGACTACACCGGCCTGGCGACGGACCCGACCAAGGCCGTCGAGGGCGTCGACTTCCGACGGCCCCAGCCGTGGATCGGCGGACAGCGCGAGGCGCCGGCGCTCACCAAGGTCGACGGTACCTACTACCTGATGACCTCGGGCGCGACCGGTTGGGCACCGAACGCCGCCGCCTACGCCACGGCGACCGACCTGCTGGGGACGTGGACCGCACACGGCAACCCGGCGACGGGGACCGGAGCCGACACCACGTGCAACTCGCAGAGCACCTCGTTGCTGAACCTCGGAGACGGCCGCGTCGTGTACATCGGCGACCGCTGGAACAACGCCGAGGACCTGCGGACCGCGCCGTCGATCTGGCTGCCCGTGACGTTCGGCGAGGGCGGCGCCATGTCGTTCTCGTGCGACACCACGTCGTGGTCGCTCGACGACCTGCGGCCGTCGTCGATCTGGAAGGTGACGACGACGATCCCCGGACAGGCCACCCTCGGCGACACCCGGGCACTACCGACGAAGGTCACCGTGCGCGAGGACGGTCGGCAGCGCTCCCACCGCGTCCGCTGGGCGGCGGACGCCCTGTCGACGCCGGGGGAGCGGGTCGTGACGGGCACGCTGGACGACGGCCGGACCTTCACCCGCACCGTGACGGTGATGCCGAAGCGGCTGGCGTACTTCGTCGACGCCGGTGGCCAGGGCACGAGCGACCTGGCGGCCGACCTGCGGTTCGCGAAGCAGCGCGGTGACCGGATCCCCAACACCGTGCCCGACCAGCGGTTCGGCGTGGACCCTGGCAGCCGCGCGCACTGGGGGTACTTCGGCACCACCGGCGGCACCTCGGGCACGAGCGGCGGCACCGTCACCAGCACCGTCCGCTGGCAGGCCGACAAGACCGACCTGGAGTACGCCCTCGGCGGCCTGTCGAAGGGGAAGTACCGCGTCGACATGGGCTTCTGGGACCCGTGGACCAAGAGCGCGCCGGGTCGTGCCGCCGCCGTGGCCGTCGACGGCACGACGGTCGCGACCGCCCAACCGATCGACGGGACGTACCGCACCCTTTCCACGTCGACGAAGGTCGGTTCCGACGGTCTCGTCGACCTGCGCATCTCGCCCGCGACCGGGTACGGGATCCAGGTGAGCTGGATCATGGTCTCCCGGGCCTGAGCCGCGACCGTCTGGAGGCCCGGTGTCGGCCCGGCGGACCGGTGCCGGGCCTCCAGGCGGTCACCGTCAGTGCGGTCGTGTTGACTGCGGCCATGGAACGGTTCGACACCATCGTGGTCGGCGCCGGCATCGCCGGGCTCACCACCGCACGGCTGCTGACGGCAGCCGGTCAGCACGTCGTCGTGCTCGAGGCCCGCGACCGCGTCGGGGGCCGCGTGTGGACGGACCGGTCGGACGGCCGGGTCACGGACCTGGGCGCGTCGTGGATCCACGGCGTCGACGGCAGTCCGGTCGCGGCCGCGGCGCACGCGTTCGGCATGCCGACGGTCGAGTTCACCGTCGGCGGCTACCAGGCCGACAGCCGACCGATCGCCTACGCGGGACCGGACGGCCAGCTGCTCGACCCCGAGGCGACTCGGCGCTTCGTCGAGGACGTGCGTGCCGTCGACGCCGCACTCGCGCCGGTGATCGCAGCCTCGGCGCCGGACGCCACCTACCGCGACGTGACCGAGGCCGCGCTGGCCCAGCAGCACTGGTCGGCGGACCGCGTCGAGCGGGTCCGCGAGCACCTGGCCCACCGCAGCGAGGAGCAGTACGGGGTCACGATCGCGGGGCTCGCCGCGCACGGGCTGGACGACGACGCGATCGACGGCGACGAGGTCGTGTTCCCCCAGGGCTACGACGCGCTCGCGACGCACCTGGCCGAGGGGCTCGACGTGCGGCTCGGATGCGTGGTCGAGCGGGTCGTGTGGTCGGCGTCCGGCAACGTCGTGTCGGTCGGGGAGACGACGTTCGCGGCCGACGCCGTCGTCGTGACGGTCCCCGTCGGAGTGCTGCAGTCCGACGCCTTCGTCATCGAGCCGGACCTGCCCGCTGCCCACCGGGCCGCACTCGGCCGCCTCCGGATGAACGCCTTCGAGAAGGTGGTCCTGCGCTTCCCGACGCGGTTCTGGGCCCCGGCCGACGGCGCCGACGTGTACGGCATCCGGCAGCTCGGACCCGAGGGGCGCTGGTGGCACTCCTGGTACGACCTGACCCGGCTCGACGGTGAGCCGACGCTGCTGACCTTCGCGGCCGGACCCGCGGCGCACGGCATCCGCGGGTGGAGCGTCGACCAGGTGACCGCGTCGGTGCTCGAGCAGCTGCGCCGTCTGTACGGCGACGTCCCCGAGCCCACGAGCGCGCACGTCACGGCGTGGCAGGACGACCCGTTCGCGCGCGGTTCGTACGCGTACATGACCCCGGGCTCGCGGACGAGCGACCACGACGACCTGGCCGTCCCGGTCGGCGGCGTGCTGCACCTGGCCGGCGAGGCGACCTGGACCGAGGACCCGGCGACCGTCACCGCGGCGATGTGCTCCGGCGAGCGCGCTGCCGGTGCTGTGCTCGGTCGCCCGGTTGCACTGGAGTTCCCGGAACTGTCTCGGTAGATTGGAGCCGCCTCGGTGGATTGTTGAACAACCTCGGCGACAGGGAGCCCTCGTGACGACGATCGACCTCAACAGCGACCTCGGCGAGGGGTACGGCGCCTGGCCGATGGGCGATGACACCGCGATGCTCGACGTGGTCTCGAGCGCGAACATCGCGTGCGGGGCCCACGCCGGCGACCCCGTGATCATGCTCGCGACCGCGGGGGCCGCGGCTGCCCGTGGTGTCGCCGTCGGTGCACACGTCGCCTACCGCGACCTGGCGGGCTTCGGCCGACGCCCGGTCCACGTCACGCCCGCCGAGCTGCACGCCGACGTCGTCCACCAGCTCGGCGCGATGACCGCGGCGGCACACGTCGCCGGCACGGCCGTCACGTACGTCAAGCCGCACGGCGCGCTCTACAACACCGCGTGCGCCGACCCCGTGCAGGCGGACGCGGTGGTGCGTGCGGTCGCCGACGTCGACCCGACGCTCGCGATCCTGGCCCTGCCCGACTCCGAGTTGCTGCGCGCGGCCGAGCGTCTGGGGCTGCGCGCCGTCGCCGAGTCCTTCGCCGACCGCGCCTACGAACCCGACGGCTCGCTCGTGTCGCGGAGCACTCCGGGTGCGGTGCTGCACGACCCGGACCAGGTCGCTGCGCGGGTGCTCCGGATGGTCACCGAGGGGGTGGCCACCGCGGTCGACGGCTCCGAGATCCGCGTGCGGGCCGAGTCGGTCTGCGTGCACGGGGACTCCCCCTCGGCGGTCGCGATGGCGCGGGCGATCCGGACGCTGCTGACCGCGCAGGGCGTGGAGATCGCGCCCTTCGCGCCCACGCTGTGATGCTCGATCTGCGTCCCGCCGGTGGTTCGGCGCTGCTCGCCACGTTCGATTCCTTGGCGGCGGTCGTCGCGTTCCGGGCCGGGCAGTCCACGTCCGGTCTGCCGGGCGTGACCGAGGTGGTGTCCGGCGCCCGGACCCTGCTGTTCCGCTTCGACCCGACGGTCACCGATGCCGGTCGTGTGCGCGCGGCACTCGCGGCACTCGTGGCGGTCGAGCCCGCGGTCGACGCCGTGGACGACGCCGAGGCCGAGCCCGTCGTGATCCCGGTGACGTACGACGGCGAGGACCTCGACGACGTCGCCCGCCTCGCCGGCATGTCCGCCACCGACCTGGTCGCGTGGCACACCGGGCAGGTCTGGACGAGTGCGTTCTGCGGGTTCGCCCCGGGCTTCAGCTACCTGACGGGCACGTCGCCATCGCTCGACCTGCCCCGCCGTGCGAGCGCGCGCACGGCCGTGCCGAGCGGCGCCGTGGCACTGGCGGGCGAGTTCAGCGCCGTGTACCCGCGCACGTCGCCCGGCGGCTGGCAGCTCATCGGGCGCACCGATGCGCCGATGTGGTCGCTCGACCGCGACCCGCCGGCGCTCGCGCCCGCCGGCACGCGCGTCCGGTTCGTGGCGGCCGACGCGCTCGTGGCGGTCGACCGGTGAGCGCGCTGACGGTTCTGCGCGTCGGGTACGGCGTGACGACCCAGGACCGCGGACGGCCGGGCTTCAGCGACATGGGGCTCGGTTCGGCCGGCGCCGCCGACCGCGGGTCCGCCGCACTGGCCAATCGGATGGTCGGCAACCGGCCCGACGCGGCCGTCCTGGAGGCCCTGCTCGGCTCCGTCTCGCTGCGGTCCGACGCGCACGTGGTCGCCACGGTCACCGGCGCACCCTGCCCCGTCGACGTCGAGCGTCTCGACGGCACGATCCGGGGTGCCGCGGCGTACGAGGTGCTGCTGCTCGGTCCCGGCGACGTCCTGCACATCGGGGTGCCGGCGACCGGGCTGCGCGCGTACGTCGCCGTCCGGGGCGGGTTCGCCGTCGAGCCCGTCCTGGGCAGCCGCTCGTTGGACTCGCTGGCACGACTCGGGCCGGCGCCGCTGTCGGTCGGGGACGTCCTGCCGATCGGATCCGCAGCGGAGGCCGGATCGTGGCCGGTCGTCGACGCCGTCGCTCCACCACGCGAGCCGATGCCCGGCGAGCCGGTCGTGCTCGACGTTGTGCCCGGTCCGCGCGACGACTGGTTCACCCCCGCGTGGCGCTCGACCCTGACCGAGCAGGAGTACGCCGTCAGCGCCGACAGCGACCGGGTCGGCGTCCGGACCACCGCCGCGGTCCCCCTCGTCCGCGCCGTCACGCACGAGCTGCCGAGCGAGGGGGTCGAGACCGGGTCGTTGCAGGTGCCGCCCGAGGGGCACCCCGTGCTGTTCCTGGCGGACCACCCGGTGACCGGGGGCTACCCGGTCGTGGCGGTCCTGACGCCCGGGTCCGTCGACCGGGCGGCGCAGTTGCGCCCCGGTGACGTGGTGCGCTTCCGCATCGTGCGCTGATGGCGGTGGGATGTCTGCGAGCAAACCGGCTCATGACGACGCGTACACGACGCCGATCTCCGCCCTGCTCCCCGGGACTGATTGCTCAGGCGCGGTCGCTGGCCGGGGACACCCCCTGCAGACGGATCGGTCAGAATGAGTCAAGGACTCAGGTGGAAGGGGCGGCAGTCATCGGTGATGGTTGTGCGGATTGTTGGCCGCGCTCACTCTCGGGGGGATGCATGGTGAGATGCGCGTGTTCGATGATGCACGCTGCCCGCGCCGACACCGACCCCGACTGCTCGTGGCCGACCGACATCGGCGCGGGATCGACAGCCCACCGCTGATGAGGATCCTTCTGGCAGTAGCGAGTGTCTTCGTGGTCCTCCTGGTCGCCGGATGCACGGGCGAAGCGGCAACAAATGTCCTCCCGCTCCCACCATCCACCGTGGACCTCTCCGGGCAGCGACTCGACCTTCGGCTCCATCGTGCATCCGACGCGCTGCCCTCGAACCTGGGCCCTGCGTTCTCTGCGAAGGAGGATGGCGCCGGTCGGTACTCACTGACGTGGCTTGACACGCCGTATGCGTCCTGCGGAAGAGCCTCGGCGGTCACGTACCTGCCATCGGCACACACCATCACGATCGCGTTGATCCGGGGTGTTCGGTCGCAACGGAACTGCCCCTTGCGGCGAAGCGGTTCACCGCTGCGGTGGACCTGTCGAAGGTGGCATCCGGCAAGACGGTTCTGATGGCGAGTTCGAAGTCGAGGTGACGATCGTTGCGGAGGACGTCGCACACCACCCGTCGGGGGAGATGTGGCCGGTCCGTCGGCCGGGCAGCGCAGTTGCGCCCGAGTGACCCGGTGCGCTTCCGCATCGTGCGGTGAGGAACAACTCGGGCGCGCTCCGAGTTGGCTCGGAGTGCGCGACCGGATCGGGCTGCGCTTCACGACGGAAAGGTGTTCTCATGTCGATGACGGTGTTCCTCGAGGTCCGACTGCGTGACGACCTGCCGGCCGAGACGATCGAGTCCGCGATCCGCGAGACCCTGGCGCAGACCGCGGCGTTCGACGGCAACGAGTCGCTCGAGGTGCTGGTCGACGATGCCGACGCAACCCGCGTCGTCGTGCTCGAACGGTGGACGACCACGGCCGCCCACGATGCCTACGTCGCGTGGCGTGCCACACCCGAGGGCAAGGCCGAGGCACTCGCCGCGATCCTGGCTGAGCCGCCCGTCACCAGGACATTCGACCGGAGCATCACGCTCTCGTAGCGCCAGGCGGCCTTCAGGACTGCAAGGCCCATTCGAGCTGTGGTGTGACGAACGCCACTCGGAGCAGTTCGCGTTGCGCGGTTGCGATACCGAGAGCGGCCGCGACCGACTCCCAGTTGACCACGGACGCCGCGACGCGCGCGATGATCGAGCGGGCCTCGGCGTCGCGCAGACGGAACGCTCCGGCGATGTCGACGAGGTGTTGTAGGTGGCGATCCGCCGGGTCGTCGCCAGCGTTGATCTGACGCGAGTCGATGACGCCTCGATGGCGGCTGGGGTTCACATCGAACAGCGGCGAGAGGTTCCAGCCACGGTCGGTGTGGATGAACCCGTGGTTGCGCCAGTGATCGTCGACGTTGTTGACGAGCACGGTCAACGCGATGCGTCCGAACATCTCTCTGAGATCTGCGGCCGGCGTGACGCTCCATTGATCGATCACGTCGGCGAAGTCCTCGTAGGTCTCGCGCGCACCGTCGTCGTGTGCTCGGAGTCCGAACGCCGTCCGGGCGGACATGTACCCGAAGCGCTCCCCTGCTGCCCCTCGATCGAAGCGTTCCGAGACCAGCACGGCGCGCCCGGCGTCGGCGCTCGCCAACGTCCATCGCGGCGTGGACAGACCAGCGTCCGCGGCGAGCGCCAGCGCGACGGCTTCCCAGCGCTCGACGTCGACGTTCCCGTCCTTCGAGTGTGGGAGCTTCGCGATCGCGAGGCTGCCGGAGTCCGTCCGGACGTTCGCCTTCGGTCGCGCTCCCCCAGGCGATGTCGCCACGTCGTTGAGGTACGCGATGTCATCATCGGTCGCCTGTTCGAGCTCGTACCGTCGCGCTGCTTCGACGATCCGGTCGAGATCGTGAAAGTTCGCGACGCCTGCTTCACTCGACAGCCAGGTCTCACCGACGCGGAGTCGGAGGGCACCCATCCGCGTGTGGTCAGCAACACCGAGCAGGTAGTCGAACTCACCCAAGCGCGCAGGCAACGCTGAGTCGACACGTCGCCGGCGTGCATGGTCTGCGCGGATGAGCTTCTGGCCCCAGTCGTCGGGGGCCGCGTCACTGAACGCACCGGGCAGCGTCGAGTTCTCGGCGACGTAGATGCGCCGCTGGCCGAGCGGGAGATCTGGTGAGATCTGCCAGCCGTCGCGCACCCACGCAGCGTCGTACTCGAACGACGACGAGGCGAGGTTCCGCCCGCCCATGAACGACGGTCGCAGGACTCCGACGCGACGAGTGCCGGTGCCGGTGCCGGTGCCGGTGCCCACCCAGACCTCGACCTCGCCCGGAGTCACAGGGTCTTCCCGAGGCGGAGCATGTCGTCGATCCGAGCTCGAGCTGCTTCGTTGTTGTACGGATCGATCCCGGCAACAGCGGCGTCCGCGATGCCGAGAGCGCCCAGCACAGCGAAGAGGGAATCGATGCGTCCACCTTCGCCCGCCTCGATCGCGCGGAGCGTCTGACGGGAGACTGCTGCCCGATCAGCGAGCTCAGCGGCGGACATGCCGTTGATCGCCCTCCAGCGTCGGACGTTCTCGCCGAGCGCCGCCAGCTGTCGCCGTCGCCGGGCGGATGTGCGTTGAACCACAGGGGCCTCCTGATACGAAATCATACCAGGACGGATCACTTCTGACATGAATTCATGCACATCTGACGGTGACTCTCTCCTGCGTTCGAATGGACAGCCCGGCCCGACGACGTGATCCGGCATGATCGAGCCGTGGACTGCTTGCCCCCAACCTCGCGCGCGCTCCGCCGTCGACTCCGCGACGCGCACTGCCCCGAATGCCGACATGCGTGGGCAGAGCACCCTGGCGCAGCCGGCGAGGCGTTCTGCAGCGAGTGCGAGTTCGAGCGCGAGCATGAAGCTGCACTCCGGGACCAACCACTCTGCGCACGCGGTGTTCCTGCCGAGATCCTGCGAGGGTCGACTGCCGCCGAGCTCGAGCGCACGGCACCGTTCGTGCGGAAAGTCAGCCTCTGGGTGCTCGCCGCGCTCGGCCGGATGCCCTGACGCGCCTGACCATCAGCTCGCCGGGCGGACGTTCCCGTCGGCGTCGAGGGGGTCGGCGGCGCCCGGCACGATCAGGCGCCACAGGCCGGGTCGCTCCGCCGTCAGGTACAGCCGGTAGCGGCCGGGCTCGGCGAGCACGTCGTCCAGGTACTCGACGGGCTTCCCGCTCGACGTGCACTGGTCCGACGGCGAGAACAGTTCGAGCGACCGGGACGGCGCCGTCCCCTTGACCACCTCGGTGACGGTGGCCTCGAGCAGGCGGTAGTCGCCCTCGACGTCGACGGTCCGGTCGGTCGCGCGGACATGGGCATCCACGACCAGCGGAGCCGCGTCCATGCGGTCCTGCGCGGTGTCGAGCTGGATGCCGTCTCTGCACGAGACCGTCCCGGCGAAGCTGCACCCGCTCAGTGTGACGACCAGCAGCGTCACTGCTGCGACGACCCCGACATTCCCCCTCGGCATGCGCTCATCCTGCACGACGGGCGAGACGGGCGCCAGGGTCAGCGGGCGGCGTGCTCGCGGGCCTCCATCGCGTCCCAGGCGAAGCTCGCCAGCCAGTGCGTGGACCAGTACTCCTCGCCGACGCTCGCCTGCAGCCCCGACGCCAGCAGCCGATCGGCCGCATCGCCGAGCAGGTCCGCCAGCGCGGTGTCGTCCGGATCGGCAGCACGCAGGACGTCCGCAATCCGACGGACGGCTCCGGCACGCGACAGGTCGAGCCCGAACAGGTGCACCTGCTGCGGGTCGTGCTCGTCGCGGACCACGGTCGGGGTCAGGACCGCGTCGCCGGCACGGACCTCGGCGAAGAACGCCCGGGCCCACGGCGCGAACTCGGCCGTGGGCAGGACCGCCCGCATCAGGTCGGCCTCGGCGAACCCGGCGGACAGGAAGTCGTGCCCGCTGCGCTCCCAGGCGAAGGGCCAGCCAGCGTCGTCGCCGAACCAGTCACGGGCAGCCTGGGACACCGTGGCCGCCAGGTCGTCGCGACCCAGGGATCGTGCCGCATCGAGCACGAGCAGCAGCCCGAACGCGGAGTTGCTGTGTACGCCGTGCCGGACGGGGTGTGCTGCGCCGGCAACCCAGCGCGTGACCAGGTCGTCGAGCACGTCGACGACCGGAGCGAACCCCGGCGCCAGTGATCGGACGGCGGGGACGTCGGAGGCCTGGACCTCGGCGGCCAGCTTCATCAGCCAGGCCCAGCCGTAGGGCCGTTCGTAGTGGGGCGTCTCGTGCAGGTACGCGGCCTCGGTCGCCAGGTGTTCCGCGCGCAGGTGGTCCTGCAGCACCGCGGTGATCTGGTCCTGTGGACCGGCGGGCAGGCCGAACGCGACCAGACGGGCGGCCAACCAGTGCATGTGCACCGAGGAGTGCCAGTCGTACGAGGTCGCGAAGGCCGGGTGGAGCTCGACCGGCAGCGCCCGGTCGTCGGGCCCCGACGTGGTGTGGTGCGCGGCGTACGGGTACTCGCGGGTGGTGTTCTGCAGGGCGACGGCTGCGAACTGCTCGGCCCAGGCAGCGCGGTCGAGGTCGATCCGGGCGCGATCAGAATGCGACAAGGTACATGACTCCCACGTTGACGACGAGCAGGATGGCGGCGGTGGGGATCTGCGCCTTGATCGGGCCGTACTTGTCCCGCATCTCGAGCAGCGCCGCCGGCACCAGGTTGAAGTTGGCGGCCATCGGTGTGACCAGCGTGCCGCAGAACCCGGCGAGCATGCCGATCGCGAAGATCGCCGCGGGGTTGCCGTCGAAGCCCTGCACGAGCACCGGCCAGCCGATCGCGGCGGTCATGATCGGGAACGCCGCGAACGCGTTGCCCATGATCACCGTGAACAGCGCCATGCCCAGGCAGTAGACGACGACCGCGGCCAGCAGCGACCCGCTCGGCAGGATCGACTTGATGATGGTGCCGACCGCGTCGCCGACCCCGGCCTGGGTGAACACGATGCCGAGCGTCGAGAGCATCTGCGGCAGCAGCGCGGCCCAGCCGATCGCCTGCAGCAGGCGGCCGCCCTCGCGCACCGGGGTCGCGAGCGACGGTGGCCGCAGGACGAACACCGCGACGACGACGGCGAGCACCGATCCGATGCCGAGCCCGGTCAGCGTGGCACTGCCCTCGGCGAGCAGGGGCCCGCCGCCGAACGACACGAGTGGGCCGAGGGTCGCGACCAACACGGCCACGACCGGCACGACCAGCGCCGGGACGAACAGCCGGTTGCCGAACCGCAGGGCGGAGGCGGCGCGTTCGTCCGGCGTCGTGGTGGCGAGCACGCTCCTGCTGCTGCCGTCGGCCCTCGGGGTGACGCCGGTCGGTTCGGCAGGTCCGGTCTCGGCGCCGGTGCCGGCACCGGGGATGCTCGCCACCCGGGTCCGGCTGGTCGTGCCGGTGAAGCCGAGCCCCGCCAGAGCCACCATCACCAGCACGGCGACACCGAGTGCCCACGCCGGCGCGGTCTTCGCGGCGACGAACGTGCCGTAGAAGAAGGACAGGCCGAGGATGCCCCAGAACGCCGCGTTGCCGAGCCGCTTGGCGTGCGTGGTGTCGGTGACGATCAGCACCGCGACCGCGATGAAGAACGCGCCGATGAGCCAGTAGAGCCATTCGCTGGTGATCACGCCGCGACCCCCGCCTGGGCCGTCGCGCCGCGGGCGTCCGCAGCCATCCGGTCGAGCTTGCGGTCGAACAGCAGCAGGCGGGTGCCGTGCACGAGCAGCGCCGCGATGCCCGTCGGGATGGCCCAGAGCGCCAGGTCGATGGGTTCGAGTGCCAGGTCGTAGGTGGCGTCGACGAACGTCGTGATGAGCAGGATCGAGCCCACGGCGACGAAGACGTCCTCGCCGAAGAACACCCCGACGGTGTCCGACGACGCCGAGTACCCCTTGATCTTCTCGCGCATCGTCTCGTCCACCCGGCCGTACTTCTTGATGGCCGCACCCTCGGCCATCGGGTACACGAGCGGTCGCACGGTCTGGGCCGGCCCGCCGATGCTGGTGAGCCCGACCGCCGCGGTGACCTGCCGGATGACCAGGTACCCGGCCAGCAGCCGGCCGGTCGTGAGCCGGTCGAGCTTGGCGATGAGCCGCTTGGCCTGGTCCTGCAACCCGTAGCGCTCGACGAGCCCGATGACCGGCAGCACGAGCGCGAAGGTGGTGACGGAGCGGCTCGACGCGAAGCCGTTGCCGAACGCGTCGAGGATGCCGACGGGCCCGATGCCGCCGATGGCCGCAGTGACGATGCCGGCGACCGTGACGACGAGCAGCGCGTTGACCCGCAGTGCGAACCCGACGATGACGACGGCAACCCCGATGAGGACGAACATGCGGGACAGTCTGGACCGCATTGTTCAACAATCACAAGCACATCGCGTGATCTGTAACACGCCGGTCACACGCGACACCGGGTGATGGGACGCCCACCACTCCGTGCCAGGATCGCCCCATGACCCGAACCGTCAGCGGCGCAGCGTCGACGGCCGACCGGCTGCGCGCGATGATCGCCGCGGGCGACTTCTCCCCCGGCGCACAGCTCTCCGAGGAGCGCCTCAGCGAGCAGCTCGGCGTCTCACGGAACACCCTGCGCGAGGCATTCCGCCTGCTCGCCCGCGACCGGCTGGTCGAGCACGTCTTCAACCGTGGGGTCTTCGTCCGCCGCCTCACCGCCGAGGACGTCACCGACCTGTACGCCGCGCGCCAGGTGCTCGAGGGCGCCGCGGTCCGCGCCATCGCCCCCGACTCCGCCGCGATGCGGGACGTCGCCGCAGCCGTCGATGACGCGCGGGTCGCCGCCGCAGCGGGCGACTGGCAGGCGGTCGGCACGGCGGACATCAGGTTCCACGCCGCGCTCGTCCGGGCCCTGCCGAGCGAACGGCTCTGGGGACTCATGGACGGGCTGCTCGCCGAGATGCGGCTGGCCTTCCTGACGACCGACGACCCCGCCGCCTTCCACGCCGGCTTCGTCGACCGCAACCAGGCGATCGTCGCCGCACTGCGCGCCGGCGACCCGGAAGCCGCGTCGACCCTGCTGACCGACTACCTGGACGACGCTGCGCGCACGCTCCGATCCGCGGCGGCAGCAGCCGACTGACGGACGGGAGGCCCGTGGCAGCGCCGCCACGGGCCTCCCGTCCGCACCGCCACGGCAACCATGCGGTGCGGGGAACCGCACATCGCACGTCCAGCCGTTCCCGAGCGGGAACAGCGGGTGCCAGCATGAGCCGTCCGCCGCATCTGCGCCCCGGACAGAGGGGATCCCATCGTGAAGAAACTCGTGATCGTCGCCGTCGCTGCGGCGGCACTCGTCCTCGGAGCAGCCGCACCAGCGGCTGCCGCTCCTGTCCGGTCCGCCCCGGCCACCCCGATCCGCGTCACCGTCCGTGGGGAGGACGACACCGCGACCGTGCACTGGCGTGCGGCACGTCAGGGCGCGCCGGTCGCGGGGTGGACCGTCGCCGTCAAGCCGGTCGAGCAGCGCCCGGGTCACGGCGTCGTGACCCTGCCCGTGAACGCGCGGTCGCACTGCTTCGAGTCGTTGACACCGGGGACGACCTACACGTTCTCGGTCCGCGCCACGAACAAGCGCGGCAGCAGCCCGGCGGCCTCGGTGCGGTACACGGTGCCGAAGGTCGCTGCACCGACCGTCTCCGCACTGTTCGGACTCGACACCGCGGGCAACGTCGTCCGCTTCGCCACCGACGGCAGCACGGCGAGCACCGTCGTCGCACCGAACGGCGACGGCTACACCGCCGACCAGCAGGGCGACGTCTTCGTGCCTGCCGCTGACGGCACCACCATCGTCGAGTACCCGCACGACGGCTCCGCGTCCCACTCGGTCGCGACCGGACTGCACGCCTCGCCGGACCTGCGCACCGACGACGCGGGCGATCTGTTCTGGGCGGACTCCGTCTCCGGCGCAGTGACCCGACTGCCCGCCGGCAGCAGCACCCCGGCCGCCGTGCCGGGACTCGGCACACCCGGCTCGCTGTGGGCCGTGTCCTCGACCGGCATCGTGGCGACCTTCCGCCACGCGTCGTCGGGTGACGTGCTGACCGTGCGCACCGCAGCGGGAGCCGTCACGACCCGCACGCTGACCGGTTCGGGACCGTTCCCCTCGGGTCGTGCGGACGCCATGTCCGTCGAGGCCGACGGTGACGTCTACATCCACTCGTGGACGGTCGGCGCCAGCGGCTACAACACGTGGTACCTGCTGCCCGTGGGGAGCTCGACCTCGACGAAGCTGTCGGACCGCACGGCGTTCGAGATCGGCGCGGTGAGCAAGGACGGCTTCGTGCTGGTCGAGTCGAAGCAGTGGTGCGCGGCCCCGGCCGAGTACCCGACCCCGTGCGCCATCGACCGGTCGTTCTCCGACGAGCTCGTCCGATCCGGCACCACGACGACGAAGTACCCGGTGACGGGCATCACCGCCGTCGACCGTGCACCGGTGTTCGGCGTGACCGACGACGCCGGCGACCTGTTCGGCGACATCCCCGCCGGTCCGACGCCGGGTCTCTGGCGCCTGCCGGCCGGTGGTGGAGCCGCACAGCAGCTCTCCGCCGACCAGTTCACCCGCCTCGTCGCAGCCTGACACGACGCAGCACCGAGAACGCCCCGCCGTCATCCGACGGCGGGGCGTTCCTCGTCCCCCGAGCAGTCGGGCGGGACGACGTCGGTCAGTGCCCGAGCAGTGCGGCGACCGCGTCGACGACGACCTGGCGTCGCCGCGGTGCTGTCACGGACTGCACCAGGGGCGCGTACTCGGACGTGGTCGAGCTCCAGAAGGCGGCCAGGTGCACGACCAGCCCGAGCAGGACGGCGGGACGGTGGGACCGTGGGAGGACCCCGGCGCGCTGGGCGTGTTCGACCGCGGCGGTCAGCTCTGTGGCGCGCTCGACGATCGCCGGCAGCGGGTGCTGATCGGCACGCTCGAGCCGGTGCCACGTCAGCAGGCGCGGCATCCACGGGCGATCGACCGCGGCGTCGTGCAGGTTCCCGGCCCACTCCGGCAGGTGCTCGGCGTCGAACGGGACCGCAGCGAGCAGGTCGTCGACGGTCTGGGTGACCAGGGCGTCGAACAGTCCTTCCTTGCTGCCGAAGTAGTGGAAGGCCTGCGCCTTGTTGCTCGAGGCGGCGGCACCGATGCGTTCGATGCGCGCCGACGCCAGGCCGACGGCGGCGAACTCGTCGCGTGCCGCGAGCAGCAGTCGGGTGCGCATCGCTTCGGCGGCGGGCGGCGTGAAGGTGGCCATGGCCACCACGGTACCGAGCGGGCGGGGCAGGCGGCAGCAGGCGCGGTGGGACGGGCCGCAGACACGGGAGGCCCGGTGCCAGCTGGCACCGGGCCTCCCGTCCGTCTCCGGTTCAGACCACGATCACTCGGTGGTCGCGACCCAGTCGATCTGCAGGTTGCCGGAGGCACCCCAGTTGCCGGTCTGGAACATGAAGCGGTGCGGCGTGGTCGGCACGTCGTGCGTCACGGTCTGCAGGACCTTGCCGTCGACGCTGTACGTCACCGACTGACCGGGGATCCACTGGACCGTGTAGGTGTGCCAGTCGCGCCACGAGACCCCGCTGGGGATCTGGGTCCGGTTCGCCTCTTGACCCGGGGTCATCGAGTGCTGGAACGCGGAGGGGCTTGCCTCGAAGTTGCCCTCGGGGAAGTCGATCTCGCCGTCGGACCAGACGTTCGACGTCGGCCACAGCATGAACGCCGCGCCGTTGCCGTCGCCACCGTCCGCACGAGCGCGGACGGAGAAGGTCCCACCGACGTGGTCCCAGGCGCCGGCCGAGGTGCCGAAGGTGCCGGCAGCGCCGTCACCACCGAGCGCGACGTTCATGACGCCGTTCGCCACGGAGACGGTCTTGCTCGGCGCGTAGATGCCCGACGTGCCGTCCGGGTAGGGCTGCCACGCCTGCTTGTACAGCGACGCGACCTTGCCGAGCAGGGCCGGCGTGTTGAAGTCCTCGACGAACGACGCGTCCGGCGCGGTCGCAGCGGAGTCCTGCTGCGCGGCGGGGGCGGCCTCGGCCGTCACGTCGTCGGTCGGGGTGGGCTCCGGCGTCGTGTCCTCGACCGGTGCCGACTCTTCGGTCGGCGCAGGCGTGGGGTCCTCGGTCGGGGTCGGCGTCGGGTCCTCGGTGGGGGTCGGCGACGGCGCGGGGCGGGAGTGGTGGGAGCCACCGTCCCAGCCCCACCAGGCGCAGGCCTGTGCGGCGGTGGGGGCCCCGATCAGCATCAGGCTCGCGGTGGCCACCGCGATCATCTTGGCGCGGCGGTTCATCGGGCGTTCCGTTCGGTGGGGGTCGTGGGGGTCTTCAGGCGCATGGGCGTGCGCGTGCTTCGAGTGGAGATGTCGGGCTCCTCTAGGGGCTCGGGCGCGGGAAGCGGCGGGATGGGATGCGTCCGGACGGCAGGATGCCGAAGGTGGTTCGGTGACGCGTCCCCCAGACATGATGCATCATCTGTGCCTCGTTCGGGGGACACTGCACAAATCGGTGCCTGAACATCCAGGGTCCACACCGTGGACTCGCCGGCTCGCGAGCCGACCGGACGGTGCAGTCCGCGCACGCCTGGGAACCCGCCAGCGCACCGGGTCGTACCGTCGCTGGTGCTCCTCCGCGGTCCCGAGCCGCGGATGCCCGACCCCGGTACCGGGCGGACAGCGTCTGACGAGAGCGTCGCACCCGACGGCGTCGTAGCGCGCGGGCGTCCCCCCGGGCCCGAACCCGCCGTGGACACCCTCGCACCTCTGCGCGCGGGCGCTGGCGGCGGCGGGGGTCTGCGCGCATCGCACCCTCTCAGCCCCATCGCGCCCCCGTGGCACGGGGCGCGATGTCCACGCCGGGGTGCGACCCAGGCACCCCGGAGCGCCCCTGCCCGCGCGAGCGGGTTGACTGGTCCCATGGCAGACGTGCTGATCCTCGGTGGCACCGGTTGGCTCGGTCGACACATCGCCGCACAGTCCCTGGCGGACGGCGATGACGTCACCTGCCTGGCGCGAGGCACGTCCGGCGCCGTGCCCGACGGAGCACGGCTCGTGCGCGCAGACCGACGCGATCCCGACGCGTACGACCGGGTCCGCCGCCCGTGGGACCGCGTCGTCGAGATCGCGTCCGACCCGGGCCTGGTGGCCGGAGCGCTCGACGCGCTCGCCGACCACGCCGGGCACTGGACGCTCGTCTCGACGATCTCCGTCTCCGCGGACGACGACCGACCCGGCGCCGACGAGTCCGCTCCCCTGGTCGAGCCGTCGGACCTGTCGCAGTACGCCGACGCCAAGGTCGCCGCCGAACGTGCGACGGCCGAGCGACTCGGCGACCGGCTGCTGATCGCCCGCCCCGGGTTGATCGTCGGCCCCGGTGACCCGAGCGACCGGTTCGGGTACTGGCCCGCTCGGCTGAGCCAGCCCGGCCCGGTGCTGATCCCGACGCCGACGGACCGGTTCGTGCAGACGGTCGACGTCCGCGACCTGGCCGCGTGGATCGCCCGCACCGATGCCACCGGCCCGGTGAACGTCGTCGGCGATGCCGTCCCGATGGACGCCTTCTTCCGCGAGGCCGTCGCGGTGGCCGGCTTCACGGGCGAGCTCCTCCCGCTCGAGGACGAGGCCCTGTTTGAACACGACGTCCGCTACTGGGCAGGTCCCCGATCGCTGCCGCTCTGGCTGCCACGCTCGGCGTCGGGCTTCGCCCGTCGGTCGAACAGCGCGTTCCGGCAGTCGGGCGGGACCACCCGGCCGCTCAGGACGACCCTGCGGGACGTCCTGACGGACGAGCAGGCTCGAGGCGTCACCCGCCCACGACGCTCCGGCCTGACGCTGGCAGAGGAGGCCGCGGTCCTCGCAGCCCGGTGACCGCGGACGGGAGGCCCGGTACCAGCTGGCACCGACCCTCCTGTCCGGCGATGGGTCGCGTCAACGACCCGTGCCGTCCGTAGGCTCGTTGCATGTCCACCAGGTCGAAGCCGTTCGCGCAGTACGCCACGGTGCTGTCGGACGGCCGCACCGCCGTCGAGGTGGCGGTCTTCGATCCGTTCCTCGTCACGGTCGTGCTCGTCGCGTCGAGCAAGCGGGACGCGCTCGATCGGGTCCGGTCACTCGGCGGCCGGAACGTGCACGTCGCGAACGCGCTCGCGTCGCACCCACTGAGCGACATCGCGCCCCGGTGCGACGGGGCGCGATGTCCGCACCGGGGTGCGAAGCGCGCGGGCCGGCCGGCGGGCGCGCAAGGCGGACCGACGGAGCGGTAGGCCCCGCCCCGACGCGCCTCAGGCCGCGTCGAGCTCCCGCGTCAGCGCCGCCACGAAGTCGTCGATGTCCTGCTCCGAGGTGTCGAACGAGCACATCCACCGCACCTCGTTCCGGCTGGCGTCCCAGTCGTAGAACCGGAAGTGCTTGCGCAGCCGATCGGCCACGCCGGCGGGCAGCGTCGCGAAAACCCCGTTCGCCTGGGTCTGCTGGCTGAATCCGACGCCCTGGATGCTGCCGTCCGCGATCCCCTGCTCGAGGGCCGACCGGAGTCGAGCGGCCATGGCGTTGGCGTGCCCGGCGGAGCGCAGGTACAGGTCGTCGGACAGCAGCGCGATGAGCTGGGCCGACACGAACCGCATCTTCGACGACAGCTGCATGTTCAGCTTGCGGAGGTAGTGCAGGCCCTCGGATGCCGTCGGGTTCAGCACGATGATCGCTTCGCCGTAGAGCATGCCGTTCTTGGTGCCGCCGAAGCTCAGCACGTCGACACCGGCGTCCGTGGTGAACTCGCGCAGCGGGACCCCGAGCGACGCCGCCGCGTTCGAGATGCGGGCACCGTCCATGTGCAGCTTCATGCCGAGCGGGTGGATGTGGTCGGCGATCGCGCGGACCTCGTCGACCGTGTACGCGGTGCCGAGCTCGGTCGTCTGGGTGATCGACACGACGAGCGGCTGGGGCCGGTGCTCGTCACCCCAACCCCAGGCTTCCTTGTCGATGAGCTCCGGGGTGAGCTTGCCGTCGGGGGCGTCGACGGTCAGCAGCTTGATGCCGGCGACCCGCTCCGGAGCCCCGGCTTCGTCGGTGTGGATGTGCGCGGTCGAGGTGCACACGACGGCACCCCAGCGCGGCAGCATCGACTGCAGACCGACGACGTTCGCGCCCGTGCCGTTGAACACCGGGAAGGCCTCGGCCTGCTCGCCGAAGTGCTGGCGGACGACGTCGTTGAGCCGTGCCGTGTAGACGTCCTCGCCGTAGGCGATCTGGTGTCCGGCGTTGGCGGCGGCGATCGCGTCGAGGATCTCGGGGTGCACCCCGGCGTAGTTGTCCGAGGCGAAGCCCCGCAGGTCCAGGTCGTGCAGTTGCAGGGTCACTTCTTCATCCTAGGTTCGAGGGGTGCGAGAGCTGGGTCGGGACGCTGTTCACGCCGGCTGGAGCGGGATGCGGGCGCCGTTGACGTCGGCCGGGTCGGCATCCCAGAGCCGGACGACCTCGTCGCCCAGACGATCCTCGAGCCCGGCGAGCGCGCCGACGACGAACACCGTCGCGGCAGCGGGCGACCCGGCCTTGCGGAAGCCCTGCGCCACGGCACGGACCCACGCGTCCGACGCGGCCTTGGCGGCGGCGTAGTTCGCGGCACCGGCCGTCGGCGCGTCGACCGCGGTCGAGGACACGAACGCCATCCGGCCGGCGGGCGAGGCCAGCAGGTCGTCGTTGAACACCCGCGTGGTGTTGCGGAGCGTGCGGAAGGCCCGGTCGAAGAAGTCCCAGTCCTCGTCCGACTGGCCGACGAGCCCGCCGCCACCGCGCCACCCTCCGACCAGGTGGACGAGGCCGTCCACCCGACCGGAGGATGCGCGGACGTCGGAAGCCAGTGCCGTGACCGCACCGAGGTCGGCGAGGTCGCACGTCCGGGTGGCGACGCCCGGGACGGACGCGGCCAGGGCCTCCAGGGCGTCCGCGCGTGTCCCGACGGCGATCACCGATGCGCCCGCGGCGACCAGTGCGCGCGCCACGGCCTGGCCGCTGGTGCTGGTCGCACCCGCGACCAGCACCAGTCGGCCGGTGAGCGACCCGGCGTCGCTCACGCGGCCACGTCCGGCACCGCGGTGACGTCCGAGTGCCCCGTGATGCCCGCCGTCGACGCGATGACGGTGGCCATCTTCTTGTTGAGCGCCTCGTAGAACATCGACAGCGGGAACTCGTCGTCCATCACCGCGTCCGTGTAGCCCTTCGGCGGCCCGGCGAGCGTCTCACTGGGCAGCCCGACGGCCCACCGCGAGGCCGGGTGCGGCGTCAGCGTCTGCCGCACCATCTCGTACGCGGCGAGCCAGTGCGCCCCCTTGGGCCGGTCGATCGACCGCCAGTACAGCTCGTTGATCTGGTCACTGAGCGCGATGATGACGTCGGGCATCGCGTCCCAGTCGATCGTCAGGCGGGTGTCGGTCCAGTGCAGCACCCCGTGCTGGTGCATCCACGCGAAGAGCAGCTGACCGCCGAGCCCGTCGTAGTTGCGGACACGGCTGCCGGTGATCGCGAAGCGGAAGATGCGGTCGAACACGACCGCGTACTGCACCAGGCGTGCGTGGTCACGGATCTCGCGCTGCGCCGGGCTGAGCTCGTCGTCCGGCATCGCCGACAGCGTCCGTTCCAGTCGCACCGACTCGCGGAACGCCGTCAGGTCGCACCGCAGTTCCTCGAGCGAGTACAGGAAGAACGGCATCCGCTGCTTGATCATGAACGGGTCGAACGGCAGGTCACCGCGCATGTGGGAGCGGTCGTGGATGATGTCCCACATCACGAAGACCCGCTCGGTGAGCTCTTGGTCGTCGAGCATCGCGGCAGCGTCGTCGGGCAGCTCGAGCTTCGTGATCGCCGCAGCCGCACGGACGACCTTGCGGTAGCGGGCGGCCTCGCGGTCCTGGAAGATCGCGCCCCACGTGAACGCGGGGATCTCGCGCATCGCGACCGTCTCGGGGAACAGCACCGCCGAGTTCGTGTCGTAGCCGGGGGTGAAGTCGACGAAGCGCAGCGCGACGAACAGCGCGTTGCCGTAGTCGCCGGACTCGAGCTCGGCGATGAACTCCGGCCAGATGGTCTCGACCAGGACGGCCTCGACCAGGCGGCTCGAGCTGCCGTTCTGCGTCACCATCGGGAACACGACCAGGTGGCCGAGCCCGTCGATGCGGTGCTGCTGCGGCTGGAACGCGTTCAGCGAATCGAGGAAGTCCGGCACTCCGAAGCCCTCGTCACGCCAGCGGGTGAAGTCGCCCTGCAGCGCGTCGAGGTACGCGGCGTCGTGCGGGAAGAACGGGGCCAGTTCGGCGACGGCCGGGAGGATCGTGGCCAGGTGCTCAGCGGCCGTTGCGTGGTGCGCGGGGTCCGGTACCGAGCCGTCGGTCGTCTGCAGCGCACGGAAGGCCTGGACGGCGGCCTTCAGCCGCAGCCACGCCGGGTGCGCGGCGACCTGGCGCACGGTCGGGCGGTCCTCGACGACCTCGGGTTCACCGACGATGGCGTCCTGCGAGTGGGTCTGGACGAACTGCGACATGTCGAACCTCCCGTCGTTGGGGTACCGCGGATGCGGACGGATCGGCACCGGGGCCGACCCTGCCGAAAGCCTATTGAGCAACGCGCGACGCATTCCTCCCACTTTCTGGCGGAAACGTGCGCCGCGGAGCGCTCCACGCAGCGGATCGACCGACCGGCGCAACGTTCCGGTCGTCTGGCTCGAGCGACGGCCCGAGCACCGGTCCGGCCACCCGGTCCGGGCGACGGCAAGGACCTCGCGGTGGGCCGATCACGGACACCTGACCGCCAGACGGACCGGAGGCCCGGCGTCTGGCGGCACCGAGCCTCCGGTCCGTCAGTGGCTACTGTTCACCGGCCGCACTCACGAACAGTGTCGTCCCCGCCGCGGCGGGGAGCGTCATGACCGTACCGGTCGTGGCGGAGGTCGTCTTCGTTCCGAGCGCCACCACTGCTCCGTGGATCCCGCACCAGAGCGTGACAGGAACGGTGGAGGACGACGCCGCGACGCTCGTGGACGGGCCTATCGCCCGTTTCGCGGCGGCGGAGTCCGGCGCGGCGAGCGGGTCATCCGAGGAACGCGGGGCGGTCGCTGTGACGGCATCCGTCCCGTGGCCGTCACTGATTGCGACCCCGCATCGACCCCGTGAGAGCGCGATGGCGAAGCTCGCGCCCTCGGTCTTCCCGGTTGCGACGACATGCGAGCGGACGGCCGCCGGCAACGCAGCGGTGAGCGCGCCGTCCGCCGAGACGACCGGCAGCCGATCGACGGCGGGGTCGATCCGGTACTGCGTCGGGTGCGCGGTCGAGCACCCCGTCAGCACGAGCGCTGCGATCGTCGTGACCCACACCGCGAGCGCACGGCGACCCGCGGTCCCGCGCATCGAGCGCAGCACCGCGGGCCACTGGTGTCCGGATTCAGGCACGGTACGAACGGTACTGGAGCCGCTCGAACTTGTATGCCTTCCCGTTGCCCGACTTGCTGAAGCCGCCACCGGGCACATTGCAGGTCTGGGTCTGCGTCCAGTGGAACGTCGTGACCGAGTAGACGGCATCGGCACGGAGCACCCAGGTCTGCCCGGCGGGGATCGCGACGGAGTACCCCGTCGACGTCGTGTACGTCGACGTGACGTTGAACCCGACGGAACCGCTGACGGTCTCGGCGGAGACGCCGGCGTTCCCCGTGACCGAGTTGCTCACCGCCACTGACTTGGTCAGCGACAACGTCCCCGGACCGACGCCCGACACGCTCCAGTTGGGTCCGGACGGCGACGTCTTCGTCGTGCCCGCGCTTGTGACGTCGCTGAGCTTGGTCACGACCGGACCACAGCCGACGCCGCCTTGGTCAGGGTGGGCGGTGGCCGCCGTGGCCGCCTGCGCTCCGGCGAGCGACATGCTCGCGACCAGCAATCCCGTGGCGAGCAGTGACATCCGTGTTCTCATGGTTCCCCTCGATCCTCCAAGGGAGCGGGAGCGCCCCCATGTGGAGGATCGCCCCACGCGCCCGGCGTGCCAAGCGTCTGGCGGATGACCTGCAACAGCCGACCGGCCACCCACACCCAGCCGGCCGACGGGTCGGGATGACGCCGCGGTTGCGCGGAACCGCACGAAGTGAGCCAGCGGTGCCGATCCCGAGCACGATCGAGGTGTCCTCATTCCCCGAAGGAGCACCGATGCGCGTCTTCCTGTACCTCGCGATGATCGTCGTCGCCACGGCGTCGACGCTCGGCGTCGCGCTGCTGGTCGCGCTGCAGCTCCACGACGCTGCGCGGTGGCTCGTGGTCGCCACCGCGTCGTCGTCACCGTTCCTGGTCATGGGACCGGTCGTGGTCGGGTCACTCGCGGCGTACTGGGACCACCGGTCCTCCACGGACGGCCGCCGGTACCTCGGCTGGTGGTTCCTGGGCGTCGTCCTGGTCGACGTCGTCGCGGCGGTGTTCATCGTGCTCGCGACCATCTCGGCACGGGGCCCGGTGTGGGTGCCGGTGGTCGTCATCGGCGGCGCAGCGGTGCTCCTCGCCGTCGCGCGACCACTCGGCGCAGTGTTCCGCCGGACGGAGCCACCGATCGCCGACCACGGCGACACTGTCCCCGGCGCCGATGCCGTCCGACGGAAGGTCCGCAGGATCACCGTGACGTTCGTCATCGCCGTCGTGGTGTCGACGATCGGGGTCACGCTGCTCGCGATCCTCGGCGGCGACCGGGGCGGCGACCTGCTGCAGGACGTGTTGTCAGCCGGGCAACTGACGTTCACCGCGACAGCAGTCGCGACGGTGTACGCCGCGCTTCCCCTCAATCGGGCGCTCCGGGACACGGGCGGGCGCGACGTCGGTCGACTGCGGCGCTTCGCGAAGGTGGTGTTGCGGGGCAAGGAACTCCCCCTCGACCCTGCCGAGGAGCGAGGCGCTGTGCAGTACGCGCGCCTGGTCCCGCTGGCGATGCGGTTCCAGATGGCGTTCATCGGCCTGCTGTACCTGGCCCTGACGTTCCAGTTCGTCTCGGCGTCACTCCGAGGCATCCTCGGGTGGCTCCCCGACGTCTACCTGGCGTTCCTGGTGCTCGTGGTGGTGTGGCTCGTCCCGGTCACGATCCGCCGGATGCGTCGAGCACGGGCGTACGTCGCGCAGCACGCCGATGCGGCGCTGTGGACGCTGGACGACGGGGCGCCGGCGCAGCCCCACTGACGGACCGGCGCGCACCGCTCAGCGGCAACGCGAAGCGTTGCGCGGGGCGCGCCGACCGAGCCTGCGAGGGAGGGGTGCCAGCTGGCACCGGCCCTCCAGTCCGTCACGGAGCACCGATTGCCGGGCGTCGCGCGGCGCCCGGCCACGGAGCCGGGTCAGCGCGACAGGCTCGCGGTCGACGACCGCACCACCAAGGAAACCGGAAGGGTCTCCCCCAGCAGCGGATCGCCACCGATGGCGGCGAGCAGCCGCTCGACTGCCAACGCGCCCATCATCGCCGTCGGCGAGTGCACGGTCGTCAGGGGCGTGGGCAGCTGGGCGACGACCGGGATGTCGTTGTATCCGACGATCGACAGGTCGTCGGGGACACGCATGCCGCGTTGTCGGGCGGCCCCCATCACGCCGATCGCCGCCGTGTCGTTGACCGCGAAGATCGCCGTGGGCGGGTCGGCCAGCGCGAGCAGGGTGTGCGCGCCGACGACCCCACCCTCGACCTCGAAGTCGCTGTGCACGACGAGCGCCTCGTCGACCACCAGGTCGCGCTGCTGGTGCGCGAGCCGGAAGCCCTCCACCCGTTCCACACCCGTGCTGGCGTGGCGTGGACCCGCGACGACGCCGATACGCCGGTGCCCCAGCGCGAGCAGGTGCTCGGTGGCCGTGCGACCGCCGTCGACGTCGTCGCCGACCACGGCGGGCATCCACGATCCCGGGTGCCGGTTGGTGGCGATGACCGGCACGGGCAGGTCCGTCAGGCGCGCGTTCGGTCCCGACAGGTGCAGGGAGCTCACGATGAGACCGTCGACCTGCCGCGAGAGCAGGAAGTCGACGGCTTCGAGCTGGGCGCCCATCTCGTCCGGAGGCGTCGTGAGCAGCAGCTGGTACCCGGCAGACCGCGCGGCGGACTCCACGGACTGGCAGATGGTCGCGATGACGGTGTCGGCCAGGCGTGGCATCACCACACCGATGGTGTTGGACCGACGCGTCCGCAGTGACGACGCGATCCGGTTGGGCCGGTAGCCGAGCTCGGCCGCGGCGGCGAGCACCCGCTGCGCCGACGCACTCCACCCCCTGGCCGGCTCGGTCTGCCGGAGCACACGCGATGCGGTCGAGATGTGGACGCCGGCGCGGCCGGCGATGGCCTGGAGGCTCGCCTCACCACGACGGCCCGGGTGCCGGTCCCCAGCCGGGTCGGTGTCCGTGGTGCCCATCCACGCAGTCTAGGTGACGGATCGTCGCTCACTCGGGAGCGCGAACGGTTGCGAACAGGCGCGTCACGATCACTTCCGCCTCGGCCGAAACAGGTTCGTTACACAGACATCGGGCGTCTGAAACACACGACTGGCACGCTGCCAGGACATGCAATCGATTGCACCAGTTGCAACAACGACGAGAGACGGTGTCCCATGGTGAAAGAGATCTTCGTGTCGTTCGGCGTCGACATCGACGCCGTCGCGGGGTGGCTCGGTTCCTACGGCGGGGCGGACTCGCCCTCCGACATCCAGCGCGGGATCTTCGCGGGCCGCACCGGTGTGCCGCGGCTGCAGCGGGTGTTCGACAGGGCGGGCATCACGGCGACCTGGTTCATCCCCGGGCACTCGCTCGAGACGTTCCCCGAGCAGTGCAAGGCCCTGTTCGACGCCGGACACGAGATCGGCGCGCACGGCTACAGCCACGAGAACCCCGTCGCGATGACCGAGGCGCAAGAGGACGCCGTGATGGAGCGCTCGGTG
Organism: Microbacterium sp. M1A1_1b; assembly: GCF_053345565.1. Taxonomy (NCBI): domain Bacteria; kingdom Bacillati; phylum Actinomycetota; class Actinomycetes; order Micrococcales; family Microbacteriaceae; genus Microbacterium; species Microbacterium sp. M1A1_1b. The sequence continues at coordinate 69,914 of NZ_JBKFAJ010000002.1, read as the reverse complement.
GAGCTCATCACGAAGCTCACCGGCACGCAGCCGGCCGGGTACGTCGCGCCGTGGTGGGAGCTGAGCACGTACACGCCGACCCTGTTGCAGAAGTTCGGGTTCAGCTACGACCACAGCCAGCAGCACAAGGACTTCGTGCCGTACTACTCGATCGTCGGCGACTCGTGGACCCCGATCGACTACGCGCAGGACCCCCAGACCTGGATGACGCCGCTCGTGCACGGGCAGGAGATCGATCTGGTCGAGATCGCGGCGAACTGGTACGTCGACGACCTGCCGCCGATGATGTTCATCAAGTCCAGCCCGAACAGCCACGGCTTCGTCAACCCCCGCGACGTCGAGCAGATGTGGAAGGACCAGTTCGACTGGGTCTACCGCGAGCTCGACTACGCGGTGTTCCCGATCACGATCCACCCCGACGTGTCCGGGCGGCCGCAGGTCCTGCTCATGATCGAACGGCTCATCGAGTACATCGGCGGACACGAGGGGGTGCGTTTCCTGCCGATGAACGCGATCGCGGACGACTTCCGCACCCGGTTCCCCTTCGGCCGGCCCGAGCGCCCGCGCGAGTACTGATGTGCGGCGTATGCGGCAGCGCCGGCGGGACGCGTGATGCGGACGCCGACGGCGTCGAGGACACCCCCGCGGCACGCAAGCGGGCGCAACTCGGCCTGGTCGCCTGGGCGTCACGCCTGTTCGGCCCCGACCACGTCCGGATCCACGAGGCCCCCGGGACCGTGCGCGTCGTGGTCGTCGGACCGACGGGCCGGAGCGTCGTCGCGCAGGGCGTGAACGGGGTCCTCGAGGCCGTCGAACTGGTCAGCGCCGGACGTCCTGACTGGCCCGCGGTGGATCGTCGCCTCCGGGCCGCCGACCCCCGCGACGACACCGACCGGACGTACCGGGTCCTCGCGTCCGCGGTCGCCCGACGTACGGAGGTCCTGACGTGACCGGCACGCCGCTCCCCTCGATCGCCTACCTGGCCCTGGGCGGGACCATCGCGAGCGTCACCTCGGGCGACGCGGCCAACCGGTCCGGCGCCGTGCCACGCCTCGACGCGCAGCACCTGGTGTCCGCCGTGCCCGAGATCGCCGAGGTCGCACGTGTCGACGCGCGACAGTTGGCCCTCGTCCCCTCTCCCTCGCTCGGGTTCCACGACGTGCAGGTCGCACTCGAAGCGGCGCACGCCGCCGTTCGCGACGGGGCTTCGGGTGTCGTGCTCTCGCAGGGCACCGACACGATCGAGGAGACCGCGTACCTGCTCGACCTGGCCTGGGACCGTCCCGAGCCGCTCGTGCTCACCGGTGCCATGCGACACGCGTCGGCCCCCGGTGCCGACGGCCCGGCGAACCTGCTGGCGGCGGTGTGCGTCGCCGCGCACCCGGCTGCTCGGGAGCGTGGCGTGCTCGTCGTGCTCGACGACCAGGTCCACGCCGCCAGCACGGTCCGCAAGACGCACACGTTCTCGACCGGGGCGTTCGCCTCGCCCGGAGCAGGGCCGCTCGGCTGGGTCGCGGAAGGGGTCCCGGTCTTCCGGTCGCCGGCGCACCAGACGCCCGCCGTCACCGGATCCGTCGTGCCGCTGCCGGCGGTGGCCCTGCACCGGGTCAGCCTGGACGACGACGGACGTGTCCTCGAGGCGCTCGGGGACCTCGGCTACCGCGGCGCGGTCGTCGAGGGCTTCGGCGGAGGGCACGTGGCAGAACGCACCCTCGACGCCGTCCGCGTGTTGGCCCGCCAGATGCCGGTGGTCATGGCGTCACGGACCGGCGCCGGGACGACCCTCGCGACGACGTACGGCTTCCCCGGCAGCGAGGTCGACCTGCTCGGTGCCGGACTCGTCCCGGCCGGGCACCTGGACGGGCTCAAGTCACGTCTGCTGCTCGCCGTGCTGCTCTCCGTCGACGCACCGCGCGACCGGGTGCACGCCGAGTTCCTCACACGCGGTCGGGGTGCCTTCCCGCCGCAGCGTCGCTGAACCACCGACGCTCCCCGCACGACCCACCCGATCCGCCAGCACCGCAGCATCGAGAGGAAGACCATGTCCACCACGACCATCCGCGAGCCCGAGGACGTCCAGCTCGCCACCGGGAGGTTCCCGGCCATCGGCGCCAAGGAGACCAAGCGCGGCGCCACCCTGGCGTTCTTCGCCTGGACCCTCGCCGTCTACGACTTCATCATGTTCGGCACGCTCCTGCCCCGCATCGCAGAGGACTTCGGCTGGAACGAGCAGACGGCGCTGCTGGCGAACACGCTCGTGAGCGTCGGCGTCTTCGTCGTCGTGATCCTGGTCGGCCTGTTCGTCGACCGCATGGGACGACGTCGCGGCATGATGATCACGATCGGCGGTGCGGCGCTCTCGTCGGCGCTGACGGCAGCGTCGTCCGGGGTCGCTTCGCTGGTGGGCTTCCGGGCGCTCAGCGGGTTCGGCATGGCGGAGCAGTCGGTCAACTCCACGTACCTGAACGAGGTCTTCGCCCTGACCGAGGTCGAGGGCATCCGGAAGCGCCGCGGCTTCTTCTACAGCCTGGTCCAGACCGGGTGGCCCATCGGTGCGCTGCTGGCCGCCGCGTTCATCGCCGGCGTCAACGGCCTGTTCGGGCCGGACTCGTGGCGGCTCGCGTTCCTCATCGCCACCGTCCCGGCGCTGTTCGTCCTGTTCCTGCGCAAGGGCATCAAGGAGACCCCGCAGCACCGGCTCAACACCTACCTGCGGGAGCTGCGGAAGTCCGGTCGCACCGACGAGGCCGAGCAGATCGCGACACGCTTCGGCATCGTCGACGGTGAACGGCCCTCGCTCAAGGCGATCTTCGGACGTCGCTACGCACGCAACACCATCGTGCTCTCGATCGCGTGGATCGTGAACTACTTCGGCATCACCACCACGAGCGTCCTCGGCACCACGATGCTCGAGGGCGTCAAGGGCATCGACACCAGCATGTCCCTGCTCATCATCGTGCTCGCCAACGTCGTCGGCGCCGCCGGGTACCTGTTCCACGGGTGGCTCGGCGACATCATCGGCCGCAAGGTCACCATCGTGGGCGGCTGGCTGCTCGCCGGGGTGTGCTGGACCCTGTTCGTGCTCGGCCCGAACGACTTCGGCTACGTGCTGATCACGTACATGCTGACGCTGTTCTTCCTGCTCGGCCCGTACGCCTCCCTGCTGTTCCTGCAGGCCGAGTGCTTCGACTCGAGCTGCCGCGCGACCGGCTCGGCGTTCGTCACCGCGATGGGCCAGCCCGGCTCGATCATCGGGTCCGCTGTGCTCACGGCACTCGTCGCCGGAAGCGTCGGTCTCGGCCCGGCAGCCATCATCGTGGGGGCCGGCGGCATGGTCCTGTCCGGGTTGATCATGCTCGCGACCAAGCGCGTGGCGGTGATCGAGCATTGAGCACGTCGACACCGCAGACCGTGTACTCGGAGTTCGCCGACAGTGTCGCCGTCGTCACCGGTGCCGCGAGCGGGATCGGCGCGGCCCTCGCCGTGCAGCTCGCCGAACACGGGGCGAACATCGTCATCCCGGTGTTCGCCGGTGACCCGCACGACCCCTCGACCGTCGTCGCGGCCGTCGAAGCTGCTGGCGGCCACGCACTCACCGTGACGGCGGACGTCCGACGCACCGAGGACGTCGATGCCGTGTTCCGGGCAGCACTCGACCGGTGGGGGCGCGTCGACCACGTCGTCGCCGGCGCCGGGGTGCTCCGACGGCAGCCGCTGGACACCATGACCGACGACGACTGGAACGACCTGCTGCAGGTCGACCTGCACGGCGTGATGCGAACCCTGCGCGCCGGCGCTCGACACCTCGGTGCCGGGGGCTCGATGGTGGCGGTGTCGTCGATCGCAGGCGGTGTGTACGGCTGGGCCGCGCACAGCCACTACGCCGCGTGCAAGGCCGCCGTCATCGGGCTCGTCCGGAGCGCCGCAGCCGAGCTGGCACCCCGCGGGATCCGGGTCAACACGATCATCCCCGGACTCATCGAGACGCCGCAGTCGATGGACGCGCAGAACTCGCTCGGCCCGGCCGGCCTCGACGCCGCCGGCGAACGGATCCCGTGGGGCCGAGTCGGTCAGGCCGACGAAGCCGCTGCGGTGATCCGGTTCCTGCTCAGCCGCGAAGCCCGCTACGTCACCGGGCAAGAGCTCGTCGTCGACGGCGGCCTGACCATCTTCATGGCCGACTGATGCCCGGGGACAACACCGTGTTCGACCTCACCGGATCGACGGCGCTCGTCACCGGCGGCGCCAGCGGCATCGGACTCGCGATCGTCGAGTCCTTCGTCGCTGCGGGAGCACAGGTCGTCGCCGCGGACCGCGATGCCGAGGGCCTGCGGGCGCTCGCACACCGGCTCGACGTCCGGACCGTCGTCCTCGACGTCACCGACGAGGACCAGGTCGAGGCCGTCGTCACTGCGATCGACGACGAGTTCGGCGGCATCCAGGTGCTCGTCAACGCGGCCGGCGTCCTGTCGCAGTCACCGCTCGAAGCGCTGACGGTGGCGGACTGGAACCGCATCATCGCGATCGACCTGACGGGTGTGTTCCTGATGATGCGTGCCGTCGGCCGGCGCATGCTCCGCGACGGCGACGGGCGCATCGTCAACCTCGCCTCGCAGCTGGCGATCAAGGGTGGTTCCGAGATCGCCCACTACGCCGCCGCGAAGGCCGGTGTCATCGCGCTGACCAAGAGCGCCGCGATCGAGTGGAGCGGACGCGGCGTGCTGGTCAACGCGATCGCGCCCGGCCCGATCGTCTCGCCCATGACGGACGCGATGACCGCGCAGTGGCGGACCGACAAGGCGGCCGAGCTGCCGATCGGGCGCTTCGGCGTCCCGGCCGAGGTGGCCCCCACCGCACTGCTGCTCGCGTCGTCGCCCGCGGGTGACCTGTACACCGGGCAGACGCTCGGCCCGAACTCCGGTGACGTCATGCCGTGAGGAACGCCGGCATCTCGGGCCCCGGCCTGGAGGCTCGGGTACAGCAGGCAGCACGGAGCCCTCGAGCAGCTGCGACCTGCGTGGTTGCGCGCGCACCCACGCCAGCACCTCGATCGCCTCGTACCGACCGGCCGGTAGGGTGCAAACCCTTCCCAACTGTGTCACGACCGTGGTACATCTTGGTCCAGGGGGTACTCGATGTTCATGTTCATGCTCGTCACGTCCGGTCTGCCGATCGCCGTCGGCATCGGTCTGACCGTGGGCGGTGTCCTCGCGCACGCCGATGCCCGTCGTGATGCCGTCACAGACGCGCACGCCGGCGCTCCAGACCGATCCACCCCCCGGCGTGGTCGGGTCGCAGCGGCGATCACCGCGGCCGGGTGGCTGGTCGCGGCGCTCCTGTCGTTCCTGTCGATCGGTACGTTCCAGTGGTGGCCGACCGTGCTGCCGATCGCCGCGGGGATCGTGGCGTGCGTCGTCGCAGCGCACCTCCCGGTCGTCCGCCCGTCCGACACCCGGCCGGTGCTCGACCTGCGGCACCGCGGCGCGCTGACCTTCACGTCGCGCAGCGAGGTCCTCGTGGCCGCCGTGGCGTCCGCCGTCCTCGCCGTCACGGTGATCGCCGCCGGAGCCATGTCGTCGGACGACGGCGAGGGGCGCTGGGCGTTCATCACCATCCCCGTGGGCGACGACGGCACCGCGTCCACGGAGTTCTTCGGCTGGTACTACGGCGTCCCGGTCCTGACGGCAGCGCTCGTGCTCGCCGTCGTCGCACTGACCGGACTGCAGCGCATCGCGCGGGTCCCCCGCTTCCACGACGACCGCGTCGCCGACGACCTGATCCGCCGAGGCCTGTCCACGGCGGTGCTCCGGAGCGCGACGGCAGCACTGCTGATCACGATCGGAACCGCCTGGGAACTCGTCGCGCGAGCGTCGCAGCTGCGGACCTCGATCCCGCGCACGCACATCGGGACGATCGAGTTCGGCACGTCGTTCGCCGCTGCGGGACCCGTCCTCGACGTCGCGGCACACTGCTCGGTCGGGTTGGGTCTCGCGCTGCTCGTCGCGCAGCTCCTGCGCGGGCGTCGGCGACGCACGTCCGCCGCCGTCGCACACGACCCCCGTCCGGCCCGCGTGTGAGCGGATCCGGCTCCCCGCCGTCGGGGCTCCCGTCCAGCGCCGAGGCGATCGCCGACCTCATCCGCGGCCAGATCTCCGTGGGGCTGCTGGCCCCCGGAACACGCCTGCCGTCCGTCCGGCAGCTGGCGCGCGACATGTCGGTCTCCCCCGGCACGGTCGCGAAGGCGTTCCAGCGCCTGGATGCCGAGGGCTTCGTCGCGACGCGGCTGGGATCCGGTACGCGGGTCGCGGAACGGAGCGGCGCGCTGCCTGCTGCGGTGCTCGACTCGTTGCGGCGGGCCGTCGATGACGCCGATCGGCACGACGTCGGGATCGAGCAGCTGCAGGCCGCGCTCGACGCGATGTGGGCGGCGGAACACCCGAACTCCTCGTGACGGCCCGCGTCGCCTGCTCTGGTCGCCACCACCACCGGACGGGAGGCGCGGTGCCAGCTGGCACCGCGCCTCCCGTCGTCGGCTCGATCAGATCTCGAGCACGCCCTCGACCGCCTCGCTGCGCGGAGGGATGTGGCCGGTGGCGACGTCCTCTTCCAAGTGGACGGTGACGTAGGTCCAGTCGCGCGGGTGACCTGCGTCGTCGAACACGCGGAACCGCCGCCGCAGGCGGAGGAACGGCACCGCCGTGTGCTCGAAGGTGACCACGACCTCCGTGTCCGGCCATGCTCCCTCGATCGTGACCTGCACATCGCGGTAGTCGCTCCGCACGCGCTGCGGTTGTTCGATTCCCCTGCTCCACATCACGAGGGGCTCTGCCATTCCCTCGAACTGCTGGCGCAGGCGCGCGACCGCACGGTCTGCGGAGACTTCGCCCGCATGCCAGAGCGGCCACCGCGTTCCGTCCACGCCGGCGAGGTCGATCCAATCGAGCCAGGGCGCACGTCGCGTCTCTCGCTCGTCGAGCTCCCGTTCCCACTCACTCTCGTCCTGGGTCACCGGGGTCGAGGGGAGCTCGTCGGTCCGGACCTCGGTGGGAAGACCAGCGGCGATGCCGACGCGCACCTGCCGCGGCTCGTACACGACGTCCCAACCGACGCTCCGCGGGCCGGTGGGGTGGAACTCGAGCACCAGGACGTCGTCGACGACCTCGACCGCGGTGACGAGGTGGTCGACCTGGATCGTGGTGCGGTCGCCGCTCGGCGAGATGCGGAACAACTCGGTCGGTGGGGTCGACGCCGGCGTCCGGGGCTCGGGCGCCCGAGCATCGTCGTCGTCGTCGCTGAAGCCGATGAACCACTGCGTCTGCGTGGCCACGACGGAGTCTGCATCGGCGTCGTCGTCCGCGGAGTCCTCGTCGAGATCGCCGTCGACGTCGTCGTCCGTCGCCGCCTCTGTGGGTTCCGACCACGTCGCTCGGTCCGGCCAGAACGGCTCGACGTCGGCCCACTCGAGTGTCTCGGGTCGGACCTCCACCAAGGTCCCGTCGTCGTCCTCGTCCTGGTGGTCCCAGGCGGACGGGTCGCGCGGATCCCCGACCCACAGCCCGTCGTCGTCGGCGCCGAGCGGCCGGCGATCACCGAGGTCGATGGCACCAGTCGCGCCGTCGAGTGACACGAAGACGGCGCTCCGCTGCAGGTCGTCGATGCCATCGGACCGGTAGACCATCCACACCCCACGCGGAGTCGGCCAGGCCTCGGCCTCCTCGACCGCGCGTTCTGGGAGCTCCGCGTCGGGCCAGGTCAGCCAGCGCGCCACGCGGTCGTCTTCGATCACCGCTGCCACCGGCCGGAACACATCGGGGATGATCAGCGACTGCCCCACGGGGACGACGTCGAGGGGAACAAGGAAGTCGGGATCTGCGGCCACGGAGCCGACGGTACCGCTGACTCCGCACCCAGGCTGAGGCGGCACCACCGAATCGTCAGGCTGGAGGGCGACCGGCGAGGAACCGTTCGGCCCTGGCGATGCGGCGGACCTGGAGCGGCACCAACACGACACCCGCGCACAGCACCAGCGCGAACTCCAGGACGAGGAGGACCGACATGAACCCGCCGTCCCAGGTGCGCAGTTGCGCGAGGGCCTCGAGGAACAAACCGAGCATCAGCGCGATGTACGGTGCAGTCCAACGCGGCAGCCAGTCCCGGTACGCCCTCGCGAACGCCACCGCGTGCGGTTCCTCCGACTCCGACAGGCGGACGTCTGCTCCCCGGATCACGGCGCGGCCGACGTCGCGACGACGTGCGGTGTCCAGACCGTCCAGGACCGACCCCGGTTTCGGCATGCCACTCACACGGAGGAAGAGCACGGCTGCAGCGGCCATGCTGCCGAATGCGCAGCTCAGCAGCACCGCGCTGACCAATCGCGCACCTTCGTGCACCCGCGGCGCGAAGAGCAGCAGCGCCCCCAGGGTGAGCAGCGCCACGGCGATCGCGACGAGCACCACACGACGGCTTCGGAACGGTGCGAGGATCTCGGCCATCTCCTGAGTCTGCTCCGGAACGGTCTGAACCTTCCGATCACGCGGGGCGGTGGTCGCCACCACCGCCGGACGGGAGGCGCGGTGCCAGCTGACACCGCGCCTCCTGTCCGTCAGGTGGTCACGACTCGTCATCTGATGACGTCGGCCGAGCCCAGTACGATCCGAACGTGCCGATGCCGCTGCCGTTCGCTTCGATGCCCCTGTCGCAGGATGATGTCACCTACGAGTACGGAGCGGACTCCACCGTGCGCCCGGATGTGCGGCCCGGCACCGTCGAGCGGATCAGCATCGGATCGAGCGAGCGGTTCCCCGGCACCACGCGGACCGTGTGGGTGCACCGTACCGCCGGGCATCGCGCCGATGAGCCGAGTGCCGTCATGTTCTTCAACGACGGCTGGTGGTACCTCGACCCCGACAGCGACGTGCGTGGTGGGGTCGTCCTTGACAACCTCGCCGCTCGAGGTGACGTTCCGCAGATGATCGGCGTCTTCGTGGACCCCGGCGTCATCGAGGTCGACGGGCTGCCGACGAAGCACCGCAACGCCGAGTACGACGCGTTCGACGACACCTACGCCGGTTTCCTGCTGCAGGAAGTCCTGCCGATCGTCCAGACCCGCTTCGCGGTCTCCGACGACCCGATGATGCGCGGGATCTGCGGAGGCAGCAGCGGTGGGAACGCCGCCGTGACCGCCGCGTGGTGCCGGCCCGACGGCATCGGGCGCGTGATCGCCTTCAACCCGAGCTTCGCGCAGATGCCCGACGGCAACCCCTTCCCGACCCTGCTGGCCAGCGAACCGCGTCGGCAGACCCGCATCGTCCTCCATGCCGCACACCGTGACCTGCACTGGAACGAGCCCGAGGGGAACTGGTTCGCCGAGAGCCTGGAGACCGCAGCTTCCCTCGCTCGCGCTGGCTACGACTTCCGGTTGGTCCTCGGCGACGGCGGGCACTCACCGAACCACGGCGGTGTGCTCCTCCCCGACGCGCTGCGCTGGCTCTGGCGCCCCCATGGGCGCTGGTAGCGTCCCGACCGTGGCGCGCACCGACGACGGTCCGGCTCGATCGAAGCTCCTCGGCCGATCGGCCATCGTCGAGTTCGACGGTCCCGCCGATTGCGCCTCCGCCGCGATGTCAGGCATCATGTCGGCGTACCGCGATGTCGTGGCGATCGTCGAAGCCCAGGCCGACTTGTCTGCCGACAGATCACACCCGTCGCGCCGGAGGCATCGTCCATGGCGATTGCACACACGCTCCTGTCCACTGCCCTCGGGCCGATCCGGGCGTCCGCTACGCGGTACGGCCGCGTCCTCAGCCTGCCGGGAGCGCCGTCGTTCTTCCTGCCAGCCGCCCTGGCGCGCCTCGGCGTCGCGATGACCGGGCTCGGACTGCTGTTCTCGTTCCAGCACGCAACGGGTTCCTTCGCCGTCGCGGGGGTCGCGACCGGCGCGTTCGCGGTCGCCGAGGCCGCGGCGGGCCCGCAGCTCGCGCGTCTGGTCGACCGATGGGGCCAGACGGCGACCGTCCCGGCGCTCGTCCTGGTCCACGGCACCGCGATCGTCGCGGCGCTCGCCACGGCAGGGAGGACCCCGGTCGGGGTCACGCTCGCAGCCGTCGTGGTGGCGGGTGCGACGATCCCGCAGCCCGGCGCGCTGTCAGCGGCCCGCTGGTCGGCGCTCCTCCCGGACGGAGCGACCCTCCGCATCGCCTTCTCGCTCGAGGCGAGCGTCAACGACGTCGTGTTCCTGTCCGGCCCGGTCCTCGTGACGCTCGTCAGCACGCTCGTCCTCCCCTGGGCCGGGTCCGTCGCGGCCGTCGCGCTCGTCGTGGTCGGCTGCCTGAGCCTCTCCCTGCAGCGCCGAACCGCTCCGGCTCCGCAGCGAGCTCGAGACCACGGTCCGGAGCGGGTCCGGACGTCCCTCCTCGCTCCGGCGTTCCTGTCCACGCTCGGCGTCAACCTCGGGCTCGGCTGCTTCTTCGGGGCGGTTCCGCTCCTGGTCACCGCGGCAGCCGCTTCGGAGGGACTGCGACCGTTGACGGGTTCCGTGCTCGCGCTCTCCAGTGCCGCCAGCATCGTCGCGGGGCTGGTCTACGGCGCGCTCCGGTCCGCCCCGCGGCCACAGATCGTCCAGTTGTTCGCGACGATCATGCTCGTGGCAGCCGTCCTCGTCGGCGTGCTGGTACCAACGCTGCTCGGACTGGCGATCATGCTGTTGGTCGGCGGGACCGCGATCGCGCCGCTCCTGGCCACGTCATCACAGATCGTGCAGGCCTCAGTCGCAGTCTCGGAACGGACGCAGGGGTTCACGTGGATCAACTCGGCCTCGGCCGCGGGGATCGCCATGAGCGCAGCACTGACCGGCACGATCATCGCGCTCGACGGAACGCGGTTCGCCACCGCGGTCCTCGCTGCCCTCGTTCTGACCGCGGTGGTGTCCGCCGCGCTCTCGGTGCGACCAAGCGGTGCGGGTCGGTGAGCGTCGACTCCTCGTCCGCATCCACCTCGATACAGGAGGCGCGGCGAGAGCTGGCACCGCGCCTCCCGTCGGACAGGCACCACGCGGACGAGACGGCATGCGCTGACCTTGCTCGGCTGACCGACGCCAGCGGCACCATCGGCCCCATCCCCACAGGGACGTGGCGGCCCCGGCGGACACCGTGAGTATGCCCTCCCGTACGAGCGCCAAGACGCCGACGATCACGCCCCCCCCCACCCCGCTCAGCCCTGTCCCTGGTCGGTGAGACGCCACCCGTCGGCGGTCCGGGTGAAGCAGAACTCCCAGTCGCGCTCACCGTTCATGTTCTCGGCTTCACCGGTCGCCGTGCTGACCACCGTCGTCGCGACACAGGTCTCTTCGGTGTGACCGGGGTTGAACGGGACGACCTCGGAGTCGTCAGCGACCGTGTACGACCGCAGCGTCGGGTTGGTGCACCACGCCCAGGTCCGGTCGAGCGTCAACGCCTTCGTGACGTCACAGTGCTGTGCCTTCGCCGCGGCGAGGTACACCCTGGTCACGGCAAGCGGATCGGCCGACTTCGGCGGCAAACCCGACACACTGCACCCGGCGAGTGCTCCCGACAGCGCGACACAGGCCAGTGTCACGACGAGTCCCCGCTGCACGTCCTTCCGCCGCTCTGCCATGGATGCCGTACCCCGTTCCTCGTCGAGCGGATCGAGCGTACTTCGGACAGGGCGGCTCTCATCTCCGACGAACCGCGAGCGGACGATGACCGGTCGGCGTCGCAGAGCTCAACGCTGCGCGAGCGCCGCCTGGATCCGTTCGATGTGTGCGCCGAGCGCACCCGACGCCAGCAGCCCGGGTCCGAGGGGCCCGGACTGGTCTTCGCCCAGCAGCGGGAGTCGCCGGAGGGCTGCCTGCACGGGCTCGCTCATGTGCGCCAGCTGCCAGGCCGACTCCTCGCGACCACCGCGTCCGGGGGCGGCGAGTTCAGCCGCCAGCGCCGCGTAGGCAGCTGCGCCGAGCGCGTGCGCGCCCATGTGTGCGACTCCCGATGCCTGCCCCGCGGCCCGAGCGGCCGCCTTGCCTGCCGCGGACGCCGCCGCCTGGGCGGCACGGCCCGCGATGAGCCGGTCACGGATCTGGCTCGCCGCGTCCAGATCGCCGCGACCGAACCGGCGGGCACGCTCGACACCGTCCCGAGCGCGGGTCTCGTCCGGTGCCTCGGCCTCGAACACGGCGAGCACGCGCTCGGCACAGTCCGCGGCCCAGCCGGCGACGAGACGGCGGTCGGGTTCATCCAGCGTCTGCGGGGAGGGCACGTCGACAGCCTGCCACGTGTCGGCGCGCATCCTGGTAGCAGGTGCTCGTCGCCGATCGGCCCGAGCACGTGCCGTCGACCTACGCGCGCAACACCGTGTACGTCACGACGCGCGGGATCTTCTCCCACCCCACGCGCGGAACAGGCGGTCGAGTTCCTCCGGACCGCGCCGATCGCTCCGGCCGATGTTCTGATCCATCGGGGCCGACGGCACACCGTCACACGCCGTGGACTGCCGGCTGGTCTGACGCGGCCGGCACACCGCGACCTGGCTGCAGATGGCGCTGCAGGAAGGTGAACGTCCGCTCGAGTGCATCGGTGCGAGTGCTCATCTCAGCGAAGCTGTGCTGCCCGCCCTCGACGAGCATCAGCTCGTGTTCCACACCCTGCTCCTCGAGCGTCCTGGCGAGTGACAGGCTCTGCTCGACCGGCACGACGCGGTCGGCGGTGCTGTGGAGCAGGAAGGTCGGCGGCGCTCCGGGGGTGATGTGGTCACCCGGGCGGAACCACTGGTCGGTGTCCGGCCCGAGCGCTGCCCGGAGCGGTGAGGTCGGTTGGTCGAACGCGCGGGTGATGGTCGGGTCGTGCATGCCGTACCAACTCGCGACCGCGCTGATGCGTTCCGCTGCGGCGGCGGTGGCACCGACGATGGTGGCGATGGTCGCCCCGGCGGAGTTGCCCCACAGTGCGACGGCGCTCGGGTCGATGTTGAACTCGATCGCGTGTGCGCGGAGGTGACGGAGTGCCTGGCGGACGTCGTCGAGCGGCGCGGGGAACCGCGCGAGGTTGCTCGTCCGGTACTCGACGCTGGCCACGGCGACCCCGCGCTGTGCGAGCCCGACCAACGCGGGCAGGTACCGGGCTCGGTGGACGTTGCGGAACCCGCCGCCCTTGATGAACACCACCAGTGGTGTGGGTTCGGTGGACACCGGCTTGAGCAGGTCGAGGTGTAGCTGCTGCCCGCCGGGCAGCAGACCACCGTCGCGGAACTGCTGGTACACGAGATCCGGGTAGGACTCGACGAACACGTGACTCGGGGCACGGAGCGGGACGGTCGACGATCGGTTCACGCCGCCCATCCTGGGACGGGAGGCTCGGTGCCAGCTGGCACCGAGCCTCCTGTCCGATCAGTGGTCGCGTCTACCGCGCTCCGGTTGCCGTCGAGCTGATGAAGGCGGTGACGTCCGCGATGAACCGCTCGGGTTCTTCGTCGGTGAGCATGTGTCCGGAGTGCTCGTAGACCCGGAACGTCGCGTCCGGGACGAGCGCGGCGAGCTCTTCCCCGGCCGCCGGCGGGTTCAGCCCGTCGGACCTGCCGGACAGCACCAGGGTCCGTGCCGTGATCCGGAGCAGGTCGGGACGCAGGTCGAACCCGGCGAGGGACCGTTCCACGGCCGCGCGTTCCGCGTCGTCCAGGATCACCTGGCCCGCGGGCGGGGTCCCCGTGATCGCATCGCGCCGCTCCTGCGGTGTGTCCGGCGACCACAGCGCACCGCCGATCAGCTGCAGCAGTTCCTCGGGCGCGACGGACCTGGTGTCGATCCCCCAGCGGGCGATGTACGCGGCGACCGAGGACGTCGTGCCGTGGGCCTTCGACACGACGAGCACCAGGTGCGTCGTCCGTGCCGGGTCGAGGATCGCGGCCTGCGCGGCGACGTAGGACCCCATCGAGATCCCGACGACCGCCGCGCTGTCGTACCCGAGGGCGGCGATGAGGTCGTTCACCGCGGCGCCCTGGTCCGCGAGCGTGAAGTGCTCGGGGCGTGACGACCTGCCGTGCCCGAGCATGTCCGGTGCGATGACCCGGAACTGCCGCGCCAGGGCCTCGGCCACCGGCACCACAGACGAGGAGTCGCCGTACAGGCCGTGGATCAGCACCAGCGGTGGGGCGGCGGGATCGCCGAACTCGCGGTGGAAGACCGTCGAACCGGATGCTGCGATCGGGGGCGTGTCCACGACGAGCTCGGCGACCTCGACCACCGCATCGTCGGGCATCTCCGGGTAGTAGTTCTCGCGCAGCTGGCGAGCGAAGACCGCCATGTCGGTGCCGGCCGGTTGGTGCGCCTGTTCGGCGGTGAGGGTGTCCAGGCGGTGGCGGCGGACGGACAGCACGGTTCCGTCGAGTGGTCCCGTTGTCGGGTCGTCGTCGAAGACGAACCTCGCTCGGCCGACCGGGACCGCCTCGTTCCAGCGCACGGTGGACACCTTCTCGCCGCTCAGCATCGCCTGGTGGTGCTTGCGGTGGAAGTGGATCGTGTTCTGGGTCGAGTCGGTCACACCTCCACCCTGCCGCACTCCACGTCGGCACGGCACGCGCGGTGCCAGCCGGTGCTCCCCCGGTGCGATCGCGGAGTTGTGCGATCTGCTGAAATGCTGCACGCTGGTCCCGGGTACATCAGGGGGATCGTCGGGAGCGGAACGGAGAGACCGTGCTCGAACAGATGCAGGGGGTTCCGTGATGATGAAGGACGTCCGACACGGCAGGTCCGTCGCGGTCGCTCTGGCTCTCGGCTGCGCAGCTCTCGTGCTGTCCGGCTGCAGCAACCACTCTGAGGAGCCCACCATGAAGCCGTCAGAAGCGAAGCAGTCCGTGATCGAGTTCGTCCAAGAGTCGTCGAAATCGGCCGGGGGGACCTGGGCCCACCTCAGCGGTCCCGGAATCCGAGAGTGCAGCCAGGCAAGTGGCGCCCCCGGCACCATGTTCGTCTACGTGATGAAACGTGCGGACACCACAGGTGCGGACGCACGCAATGACGTCAAGGCCGTCAGCAAGCACTGGAAGGACGCCGGTGTCGATGTCGAGGAGTACCAGAGCGGCGGGCCCAATCCAGTACCCGGGGTCCGCGGTCGCGGCGGCCCGGTCATCTCGGCCAGCTTCGACGCCTACCCCGGCAACTACCAGATGTCCGCGGTCTCCAAGTGCTCCGACGGGATGCCCGACAAACTCCGCCTCGAGAACTGATCGGCCGAACTCGCCTCGCCTTCGGCTCCGCGGGCATCGCTCCTTCCGCGTCAAGCCACCCATCTGGAGATCCCACTGTGCGACCTTCTGACCTGAGACGTTCGATCATCGACGATGCTGACAAGTCCGTTGCCGCGGCAGTTGGTCGCCCTATCAACGTGCTTGCGACCGTTGTTTGTGCGGCGCTCCTCGTGTCCGGCTGCAGCAGTCGGCCGCAAGAGCCGTCCATCCAACCGTCCGAAGCGAAGCAGTCGGTCATCGACTTCGTCGAGCAGTCCTCGACCGCAGCCGGAGGGTCCTGGGAACACGTCAGCGGGCCCGGTGTCCGTGATTGTGAGCAGTCGGGGGGCGCTCCTGGGACGATGTTCGTCTACATCGTCAAGCGTGCGGACACCGCGGGCGCCGACGCACGGAGCGACGTCAAGGCCGTGAGCGTGCACTGGAAGGACGCCGGCGTCGATGTCGATGAGTACCAGAGCGGCGGCCCCGATCCAGTACCCGGGGTCCGCGGCCGCGGCGGCCCGGTCATCTCGGCCAGCTTCGACGCGTACCCCGGCAACTACCGGATCTCTGCGGTCTCCAAGTGCTCCGACGGGATGCCCGACAGGCTGTCACAGGAGGGCTCAGTGACCATGTGAGATCTCCCCAAGCCCAGCCGCTCTTGCTACATTCAGTCGCATGTCAGCCGATCGGAAGGGACTCGCGGGTCAGTTCGGGCCGCTCGAGTTCGCGATCCTGGAAGCGCTCTGGGCGGGCGGGGAGTCGTCCGTGGCTGAATGCGCAGAGCGTCTGAACGGAGGCCAGGCGTACACGACGGTGAAGACCGTGATGGAGCGGATGACGGTGAAGGGGCTGCTCGTGCGCCGCAAAGAGTCCCGTGCCTATCGGTACGACGCAGCGCGGACGCGTGACGAGATGAACCGTGACGCAGCCGAGCGGACGAGCCGCGAGCTCCTCGCCGGGTTCGGCAGCGTGGCAGTGAGCAGTTTCGTGGACGCGATCGATCCGACCTCTCCGGAGTTCGACGACCTCGTGGCACGGCTCCGAGCAATCGCCGGGCGGGACGAGGAGTAGACGGGGCACTGAGCTCGTCGGGGGATGAACATGGACATCGGAGTGATCGGCTACCCGCAGGTACTGCTGGGGCTGTGGGGACCGCTGGCCCTCCGCGTCGCCTGGTTCGTCTGGACACGCCGCAGCGCCGGCAGCGTCGCACCAGCCACACGGTCACTCGTCACCGCGGCGGTCGCAGTCGCGCCTCTCGTGGCACTCTTCGTGCCGTTCGACCCGTCCACCCCGCTCCGGGACGCCCTCCCCTGGCATGCACCCCTCGCCTGGGGCATCGCGCTCGCACCGCCAGTCGGCGCGGAACGATCACCGATCGGACTGGTGCTCACGCTGTTCGCGGTCGTCCCCGTCGTCTCCGTCCTCGTGTCGTTCTCGATCGGCGTCGTCGAGGTGATGGTGTCGCGGTGTCGACTGGCTCGGCTCGTCACCGGTCGACGCGGAGACCTGCGCCTCATTGCCGAGAAAGACTGTCTGACCGCGTGCGTCGCCGGGCTCTTCGTGCCACGCGTGTACATCACTGAGTCGGCGCTCGGCGAGTCACACGCGTCGGCGGTCATCGCCCACGAGCGCTCACACCAGCGTCGTCTCCACCCGTTGCTCAAGTGGACCGTGGGGTGCGCGCTGCGCGCGTGGTGGTGGATCCCCGGCGCGCGCGCGATGCGTCGGGACCTCGTCGTCTCGACGGAGCTCTGGGCCGACGATGCCGCACGGCGCAGCGTCGGCGACCGTGCAGTGGCGTCGGCACTGCTCGGCTCGATCCAGCAAACCGGCGTGGGCGGACTCCGCACGGCCGTCTCTGTTGCCGGTCTCGTCGGTTCCGAGAGCGTCCTCGAGGTGCGCGTCGCGGCGCTCTGCATGCCGGTGCGACCTCGCGGCAGCGTGCAGCGATTCCTCGTGCCTGCCCTCCTGCTCGGCTCGCTCGTCCTGTTCGTCCTGCTCTTCTGAGCTGCCTGGGGCTTCGTCGTCCTGATCCGGCCGGGTGCGCGCGGTTCTGCTACGTTGTGTAGCAGTTCGCAGCGGGGCGAGCACGACGGAAGGGGACCACGGTGGACCATGCGGCAACGACAGGGCGGGGACGTGGCACGGGGACGACGGTGGGTGAACCGGTCGCGGAGACCGGCGGTCTGACGAAGCGATTCGGCCGGACAGTGGTGGTCGACGGCGTAGATCTGATCGTTCGACCCGGCAGCGTCTACGGTCTGCTCGGGCCGAACGGGGCGGGCAAGAGCACGACGCTGAAGATGCTGCTCGGTCTGCTCAAACCGACGTCGGGCGGCGTCCACCTGTTCGGCGAACCCTGGAACCGGGCGGCACTCAGCCGAGTCGGTGCGAGTGTCGACGGACCAGGCCTCTACGAGCACCTCTCCGCCGCGCAGAACCTCGGGGTACACGCGGAGCTGCTCGGGCTCGACCGGGGCGGGATCGACACGGCGCTGGACATCGTCGGACTCGCACACACCGGACGGAAGGCCGTCCGGCACTTCTCGCTCGGGATGAAGAGTCGGCTCGCTCTGGCGGTGGCGCTCCTCGGCGAGCCGGAGCTCGTGATCGTCGACGAGCCACAGAACGGGCTCGACCCCGAGGGGATCGCCGCGACGCGCCGACTCCTGCGGTGCATCGCGGACTCCGGTCGCACGGTGCTGCTCTCCAGCCACGTGCTGGCCGAGGTGGCAGCGGTCGCCGACGACATCGGTGTCATGGCTGCGGGTCGGCTCGTGTACCAGGGGGCACTGGCAGACCTGGCGCCGGACGGCGACCTCGAGCGGGCGTACTTCGCGCTCACCGCGGGCGGTGTGCGGTGACCGCCTCGGCTGGTGTGGTGTCGCTGCCGCGAGTGGTCCGCGCCGAGGCGCTGCGGTGGCGGCGCGACGTGGCGGCATGGCTGCCGTTGGGCGGAGTGGTCGTCGGCGCGGGCCTCGGCGTCCTCTCGAGCGGCGTCCACACCGGTTCCGGATGGGGGGCCGTGCTCGCGTGGCTCAACCCGTGGGCGGTGTTCGTCGGACCGATGCTCGCCGCGCTCGTCGTCGGCGTCTCGGTCACAGGCGACCGCGCGTGTCGTGGCGGTGGGACGTGGTGGCGGCCGGTCGACGCCCTCCGAGCGGACGTTGCGAAACTCGCGGTCGCCGCCGTGTTCCTCCTCGCAATGGACCTCCTCGCCGTGATGGGAGTCCTCGGCGTCGGGGCGACCCACGCCGACGGAGTGTTGCCGGCGCTCCGGGTCCTCGGGGTCGTGGTCGTGCTCTGGTCTGGGTCGCTCTGCGTGGCCGCGGTCGGGCTCCGCGTGGCCCGACGTCTCGGCGTCCTCGCAGCCCTCGGCGTTGGCGCCGTGTGGTGTGTCATCGGGGCCCTCGCCGCCGAGAGCCGTGTGGCGTCGTTCGTCCCACCGGCCTGGGCGGTCCGCGCGACCATTCCCCTCCTCGGAACACACGCGAACGGCGTCCGACTCCCGAGGTCCTCCGCTCTGCAGCTGATCCAGCCATTCCCCCTCGCGCTCGCCTGCATCGTGTTGGCCGTGGCGATCGTGGTCGCACGCCCGCCGCAGTCCCGTCCGTCCGGGGTCTCGCGGGGTGCTGGTCACCGCCGGCGAGTGGACCGCGTCGGACCAGGAGCTCCCGCACCACTGCGGACTGTCGACGACCGGGAACACGGAGCCGAACTGGTCGAGCGCGCAGTCGGCCGCCGAGCGGTACGACCCAGTGCTGCCGGTGCGGTGGCCGCATCGCTGCGGCGCACACCCATGTGGATCCTTCCGGCAGCATCGCTCGCGCTTTGTCTCCTCATGACACGCTGGCAGTCACCGGACCGTGTCCTCGTCATCGTCCCCGTACTCGTTGCGCCCGTCGTCGCGTTCGTCGCGCCGATGGCGCTGTGGGGTCGGCAGCGACCGGCCTGGCGAGCGATCGCGAGCCGGACGGTGCCGATCGAACGGATCGCGGGTGCCCTCGCGCTCATGAACGCGGTGCTCGCCGCCGTCTCCGTCGTCGTGCCGCTCGTCGTGCTCAGCCTGCTCGCCGGAGCGCGGCCGCCTCGGGTGCTGCTCATCGTCGGCCTCGGCTGTCTGACGGTACTGGCAGTGTCAGCCTGGCAATTCGTGTTGGAGATGTCCGTCGGCCGCGTGGTGGCCCTCGCCGTGGGGATCGTCGGTACGTTCGGCTCGCTGCTCATCGGCGGCAGTGGGCTCGGCACGGTCTTCTGGATCGTCGACCCGTGGTCCTGGGGCGCCTTCGGCTCGCCAGCACAAACGGTGGTGACCGTCCCGGTCATGCTGGTGGCTCTGGTCCTGGCATGGTTCGCGATCGCCCGATGTGGACGGCGGGCTGCAGCGTGAGTGATGACCTGCTCGACCTCGATCTCAGTGCCGCGCCGCGTCCTTCCGAGATCCCCGATGTCCGCCTGTTGGGTCGTCCCACCGTGAACGCGCAGCCCGTGCGTTCGACGAAGCCGCTGGAACTGGTCGCGGCGGTGGCGCTCGCCGGCGGTCGGTACTCGCGAGACGGTCTGGTGTCGGGCATCTACGGCGGCGAAGCGTCCGATTCGGCAATTCCCGCGCTCGCCGATCGCTCGGTGCGGCACACCGGCCCGGCATCGTCGCCTCCTCCCGATCTCCGGAGCGGAACCGTGATGGAGATGTGACGGGGGTGTGCCGGGGGTGTGCCGGGGGTGCGACCGGCCCTCGCGACCGTGGCTCTGGCCGGGTCCTCGCTCTGCACGGTCAGCGCTCGGCGTCCTCCCGAGTGCCGAGCAACGTCGGCACGAACAGGCCGACCGCCAGCGCGAGGAGCGCGACCGCACCGGCGACCGCCAGCCAGATGCCGCCGACCGGGCCGGCATCCCCGAACCGCCCGACCACCACGAACGCCACCGCCTGCGCACCGATCTGCACCGCGATGAACCGCAGTGCCGAGGGCAGGAGCGCTCGCAGCTGCACCCGCGCGGTCCGCGGCATCCACGCCCAGAGCAGACCCGTCGCCAGCACGAGGTGCGTCGTCAGGACGAGGACCACCAGGCTCATCCCGTCCAGGCCCGCGAGCGCGAGCTGCACGACGAGCAGCGCGGCGAACGGGCCGCGGGGCAGGAGCGCTGCGGCCACCGCGAGGACCACCGCCACGACGAGCCAGCCACTCGCGCCGATGACGACGACTGACCCGACGACCCCGGCGACCAGGCCGAGCGCACCGATCGTCCACGCCGGGACAGCCGGACCGATGGACGGGGCTCCGGCGCGCTCCGCCCGCGATCCGACCCTCATCCGGCCCTCCGCGGACGGCTCAGCAGCCGGAGCTGCACCGCTGGGGAACCGCCGTCACGCGTCTGCCAGCGGATCAGCTCGACGCCGCTCGCGGCCATCTCCGCGAGTCGGTCGTCACGCTCGAGGGCGACGAGCCGGAAGGCTGCCCGCTCCCACTTGTCCGCGTCGCTCGTGTCCGGCGTGGGGAGCACGTCGACCGCGACGACGCGGTGTCCGGTGGCGGCCCACGTCATCGCCATCGACGCGGCCTGATCGTCGAGGAAGGTCGACAGGACGACCACCAGCGACGCTGCCGGCACGAGGGGCATGCGCGCGGTCGACACCGCCTCACCGCCCGGGGTCACGGACGCGATCGTCGAACGGAGTCGCTCGAGGTGCCGGGTCCCGCCGCCGGGTTCGACCGAGCGTGCGGTCCCGGCCAGGTCGCGGAAGCCGACCCGGTCCCCCGCGCTGATGTAGGCGGTCGCCAGCGAGACGGCAGACTCGCGCGCAAGGTCGAGCGACGTGGCTTCGTGCGCCGCGTGCCGTGCGCCGCCCCACTCCGTCACGTCGGAACCGAGGTCATCGCGGCCGTCGACGACGAGGACGACGAGCGCGTCCGCCGTCGCGAAGGTGCGCCGGACGTACAGGTCGCCAGGCTGCGAGGCCCGACGTGCAGTCCGCCGCCAGTCGACGCGCCGCAGCCGGTCTCCCGGTGCGAACAGTGCGACGTCGCGGAACTCTCCCCCGTCGCCCGGGCGAGTGGAGTCGTGCGCTCCCGTGATGCCCGTCACCCGACGCGGCATCGGCAGGTGCTGCATGCGCAGGTGCGGCGGTGGGATGACGGCTGCGTGGACGGGGCCCGGCGCCGGCACCGTGACCGCGAGGCCACCCCGTCCGAGCAGCGAGACGTGTGTCCGCAGGATCTCCTGCGGCCCGGAGTGCGCGATCGGAACGGTCCCGGCCAGGTCCTCCGCCCTGCCGGGGCCGACCACCACGACGTGCCGGCGGCCGCCCACGACCCGGAACTCGAGTGCGACTGCCTCGGCAGACGGCGGCAGCAACGCCGCCGTGCGGTAGGCGACACCGCGGCCGGAGGCGGACGGGGCGAGCGTCGTCGCCACCCTGATGGCAGCGCCGCCCAGGCGCACCCGCGCACCGAACGCCGCTGTCACCAGGATCGGCAACGCCACGACCGCGAGCTCGGCTCGCCCCAGGACCAGTCCGAGCCCGGCGAGGAACACCCCGGCGGCGAGCGCGGACACGAGTGCCGGGTTGCGCGCCCACGCCGGCGTGATGTCGGAGCCGGCCGACGGGCGGGCGGCGGCTTCGTCGGGAACGCTCACCGCGCCTCCAGGCCGGATGCGCCGGACGCACCGGACGCACCGGACGCGCCGGACGCGCCGGACCCACCAGCACCGGCACCGGCACCGGCACCGGACCCACCCACCCCGACCACCGGCGGTCCCGGCACCTGCGCGACGATGCTGCGGATGACCTGCGCCGGGTCCACCCCGTTCGCCCATGCCTGCGGCGTCAGCGAGATCCGATGCGTGAGCACCGCGACCGCGGCGGTCTTGACGTCCTCCGGCGTCACGAAGTCCCGCCCGTCCATGACCGCCCGAGCGCGTCCGACCAGCATCAGTGCCTGCGCGCCGCGCGGCGATGCCCCGACTTGCACGTCGCGATGGGTCCGGGTCGCGCCGGCCAGGTCGACGCAGTACAGCGCGATGTCGTCGTCGACGTGCACGCCCTCGACGCTCGCCTGCATGCGCAGCAACTCGGACGCGTCGATCACGGCGGGGACGTCCGCCACCTCGTGCCGCCGGCGGACCCGGTTGAGCAGCACCTGCTGTTCGCCCTCGCGGCTGGGGTACCCGACGGACAGCCGCACCATGAAGCGGTCGAGTTGGGCCTCTGGCAGTGCGTACGTGCCCTCGTACTCGATCGGGTTCGACGTCGCCAGGACGTGGAACGGCCGCGGGAGCGGGAACCCCTCACCCTCGACCGTCACCTGCCCCTCCGCCATCGCCTCGAGCAGCGCCGACTGCGTCTTCGGCGACGTCCGGTTGATCTCGTCGGCCAGGAACATCCCCGCGAAGACGGGACCGGGCCGGAAGACGAACTCGGCAGTCGTGGGCGCGTAGACGAACGACCCGGTGATGTCGGCCGGCAGCAGGTCCGGCGTGCACTGCAGCCGACGGAAGTCGAGTCCGCACGCGGCAGCCAGGCTGCGCGCCGCCAGGGTCTTGCCGAGCCCGGGGACGTCCTCGAAGAGCACGTGCCCGCCGGCCAGGACGCTCGCGAACGCCAGCTCGAGCGGTTCGCGCATCCCGACGACGACCGAGCCGACCGTGTCGAGCACGTCCCGCGCGCGTGCGGCGACGTCGGCGATGGGCATGTCGGGTGCCGTTCCGGGCGGGGTCACGGTCATGGCTGCCTCTCGGTCACTGTGCGCTCGATCGCTGTGCGCTGGGTGGTGGGTTCGATCGCCTCGATCGCGGTGAGGACGGCACCGAACGCGGCGAGGTCCACTTCGGGTCGCCGGTCGCTCAGCAGGACGATGACGACCGTGGGCGGGATGACCGCTTCGATCGCAGCGCGGTCGGCCGGGTCGTCCAGATCGAGTCGGTGGTGCGTCCGCAGGCGGTGCCGCGCGACCGCGCGAGCGCGGGCGAGCGCCCGCTCCGGCACGCCGCCGTGGGACCGGAGGGTCCACGCGGTCTGGGACAGCTCGCGGCGGGCGCCGGGCGCGGTCCGGACTGGAGGCTCGGGCCAGGTCAGCGGGACGCCGTCGCGGACCGCGGTCCACGTCAGGCCCACCGCGGCGACGATGCCACCGACGGCGAGCGACTGCACGACGCCGACGCCGAAGAACCAGGTGATCCCGGCCGCGACCACGGCGAGCAGGACGACACCGACGGTGGACCGGCGGGTCACGATCGGTCCGCCGGAGCGCTGGCCCACTGCCGGTCCAGCGTCTGCAGCGCATCACGCGCCGCCTGGACGTCGGCCGCGGTTGCGGGAACGCCCCCGAACCGCACGGCGAGGTAGCAGCGACGCAGGGTGGCGAGCGCGGTCTCGTCGACGTCGAGCTGCCGGAGGATCCGCGTGGTGAACTCCGTCGGGGTCTCGGCGGCCCCGCGGTGGAAGCCGGCGTCCTCGGCGGACTCCTGCAGCCCGAGCCACGCGGCGGTGACGGCGTCGGAGGGGTCCCGCGGCTCCGACAGCTCGTCGAGCGCTCGACCGATCCCCCGCCGGATGTGCGCCAGCCCGACCGCCGCCGAGGGGTCGACGGCGACGTCCACGGCGAGCGCGCCCACGTCGATCTGGTCCGGGCGGACACGGCGGCGTCGGTTGCGCAGCAGGTACCACAGCACCAGGACCACGAGCATGCCGACGATCACCGTCGCGACGACGAGGACCCACGTGGTGTCGACGTGCTGGGCAGCGCGTGCGCCGAGCGGCTGCGGTTCGCCGGTGGACTGCGGCTGAGCGGTCTGCTGCTGCGGCGGGACACTGGCCCGGGCGACCGTCGGTGACCACCGTGCGCCGGTCATGACGGGGCGCGCTCCGAGGCCGGCTGCGACGACGACCAGCGCACCGAGGACGAACGTGACGACGGGGACGAGCGGGGAGCCCCCACGGTGCGGACCGTCGTCGTTCGCCATGGCGTCACGCTACCCCGCGAGCGCCGTCCTGCCTGCGAACCGCTTGCCCGATCAGGGCCGTGGCGATCCGGTCCGCCGCGTGCGGCGCCTTCGCGAGTGCATGGACGACTGCGGTGACCCCTCCGGCACTCGCGATGACGGCGCCCGCAGCGCGGACCTCCCCGTTGATCCACGTCGACTTCCCGTGCCGCTGCCAACTCACCGTCCGGGCCGGTTCCGCATCGGGGGCGAGCGCCCAGTCGGCGTACCGGCACAGGTCGTCGAAGGTGGACCAGATCCCCCCAGCCGCCGCGTAGGGGGACGCTCCGAGCGCCCACGGCGTGATCGCGCGCCCGAAGAACAGCGTCGGGATCACTCGCTCCACCGGGTCAGGCGCGATGGTCGCGGTGGTGATGCCCGCCGGCTGGAGCACGTGCTCTGTCACCGCGGAGAACCAGTCGCCGTGGACGACGTCGAGGACCGCACCGAGCAGGGCGTACCCGAGGTTCGAGTACACGAACTGTCCGCGGGGTGTCACCGGCACCGCTGCCGACAGGTCGAGCGGACGGCCGACCGTTCTCCGGTAGGGATCGCGGAACGGGTTGCCGGCCATCCCGTCCGGAAGCCGTGGGAGTCCTGACGTGTGGTGGACGAGGTCGGCGATCGTCACCCTGTCGTCGGGCACACCGGACAGGTAGTGCGCGACGGGCCGCTCGACGTCGAGCGTCGACCACGCGGTCGTGCCGACGAGCCCCTTCGTGATGCTCCCCCACTCCAGCAGGGATGCCGATGCGTACGGCCCGCGGGGTTCCCGCACGGTCGCCCAGCCGTCGTCCGTCCGGAGGCTGGCGCGCCAGTCGCCAGAGGTCTTCCGCGGATCCCGCATCGGACCTATCCGACTGCCCGATGCGCCGCGACGACGCTCCACAGCGCCCCGGCGACCAACACCGCCGCACACAGGATCACCGCGACCGAGTCGTTCTCCCGCCCCACGGCGATCGAGCCGCCACCGAGCACGATCACCGCGCCCGTGGCGACGCCTGTCGGCAGGATCGCAGCCTGGTGTCCTCGGCGCCAGGCTGCGTCGTCCTGCATGGTCGCTCGGGTTCGGACGCCGACGAACGGATTCCGCCCGATCACGCCGCGGGCAGGCAGGACGACGAAGATGACCGTCAGGATCGCCGCGATCATCACGATGACGACCATCGCGCCCCCTCTCCACATGCACGAGTGCACACCCGTCGCATCATCATTTCACACAACACGTTCCACGTGCCAGGTTCGGTCTACCCGAGCGGCTCGACCCCGTAGCTGATGACGACGGCGCGCAACTCGTCCAGGTACGTCTGCGCCTGCACGGTGAGCGGCACGGAGGCGTGCGCGATCCACCCGATCTCGATGCGTTCGTCGACGTCCAACGGGATGGCGACGATCTCCGGGTCCAGGTCGTCGCTGATCAGCCCCGTCGAGATCGTGTACCCGCCCAGACCGATCATCAGGTTGAAGATCGTCGCCCGGTCCGACACCCGGATCTCCCGCTTGCTGGACATCGTCGACAGGATCTCCTCGGCCAGGTAGAACGAGTTGTTCGCACCCTGGTCGAAGGTCAGCCGAGGCAGGTCCGCCAGGTCGGCGAGGGTCGCCCGCTCCCGCGAGGCCAGCGGGTTCCGCCGCGCCACGAAGATGTGCGGCTGGGCGACGAACAGCGGCGTGAACACCACCCCCGCGTCCCGCAGCAGCTTCCCGAGCACCTGCCGGTTGAAGTCGTTGCGGTACAGGATGCCGACCTCGCTGCGCAGGGTGCGGACGTCCTCGATGATGTCCCAGGTGCGGGTCTCACGGAGCGAGAACTCGTACTCGTCCGCAGCGGCCGCCTCGACCATCCGGACGAAGGCCTCCACCGCGAACGAGTAGTGCTGCGCTGACACTCCGAGCAGCCGGCGCGACGGCCGGCCGCCGACGTACCGCTGCTCGAGCAGCGAGACCTGCTCGACGACCTGCCGGGCGTACCCGAGGAACTCGACGCCCTCGACGGTGAGGACGACACCACGCGCCGAACGCACGAAGAGCGCCCGGCCGATCCGGGCCTCCAGGTCCTTCATCGCTGCCGACAGCGTCGGCTGCGCGACGTACAGCAGATCGGCCGCAGCGCTGATCGATCCCTCGGTCGCGACCTCGATGAAGTACCGCAGCTGCTGCAGGGTGATGTCGTTCGAGACACGGGCCATAGGCGCAGGCTATACCAGGGCATAGTGACAGGGAGTTACCCGATGACCCGCGCCTCCCGTCATGATCGGGGGATGGCGAATGACCTGACCTTCAGCATCACGCGGACGCGGTTCGACGAGGACTACGCCCCCGCCGACAGCTCGCGGCTGACCACGAACTTCGCCAACCTGGCGCGCGGCGAGCACCGTCAGCAGAACCTGCGCAGCGCTCTCACGATGATCGACCGCCGCTGCAACGACCTGGCGGCGGGCGACTCCGACGACGACCGGTTCCGTGTCGAACTCGACATCGTCTCCGTCGCGGCCCACTTCGTCGAGCACGGTGTGGACGAGCAGTTCCCCCTGCTCGAGATGCTCGACGTCGCGATTCTCGATCAGCACACCGGCGAGCGCCACCAGGGGATCCTCGGCAACAACTTCTCGTCGTACCTGCGTGACTACGACTTCGCCGTCCTGCTGCCGTCGCTGAAGGACGGCGCCGACGCACCCAGCATCCCGTCCGACTTCGGCGAGCTCCACGGGGCGCTCTTCCAGCGATTCCTGGAGTCCGACGCCTTCCGGTCGCAGTTCGATGCCGAGCCCGTGGTCTGCATCAGCGTCTCCACCAGTCAGACCTACCGGCAGACGGAGTACGTCCACCCGGTCCTGGGCGCCGAGTACGCGCACGAGCACTCCTCGCTCACCGACGACTACTTCGGTCGGATGGGGATGCAGGTCCGCTACTTCATGCCGCCCGGGGCCAAGGCGCCGCTGGCGTTCTACACGCGCGGCGACCTGGTCAACGACTACTCCGACCTGCAGCTCATCGGCACGATCAGCACCATGGAGACGTTCCAGAAGATCTACCGACCGGAGATCTACAACGCCGACACGGCCGCGCCGAGCGTCTACCGCCCGAGCCTGTCGCACACGGACTTCTCGACACCCTCGGTCACGTACGACCGGGAGGAACGCAGCCGCCTTGCCGTCACCCAGGGTCGCTACACCGAGGAGCACCTCGTGAAGCCGCACCGAGCACTCCTCGAGCAGTGGGCCACCAACCCCGCTGCCCTGACCCACTGACCTGTTAGGAACTCCACGAGCATGAGCACCCTTCTGCCCACCGCCATCGTCGGCAGCCTGCCGAAGCCGTCCTGGCTCGCCGAGCCCGAGAAGCTCTGGTCCCCCTGGCAACTGGAAGGGGCGGCGCTGGCCGAGGGCAAGCAGGACGCGCTCCGGGCCGCCGTCCACGAGCAGGAGCACCACGGCCTCGACATCATCAGCGACGGCGAGCAGACCCGCCAGCACTTCGTCACGACGTTCATCGAGCACCTGGACGGCGTCGACCTCGAGCGCAAGGAGACCGTCCGGATCCGTGACCGGTACGACGCGGCGGTCCCGACCGTCGTCGGTGCCGTCAGCCGCCGCCAGCCGGTGTTCGTCGAGGACGCGAAGTTCCTGCGGGCACAGACCGACCGCCCGATCAAGTGGGCGCTCCCCGGCCCGATGACCATGATCGACACCCTCTCCGACCAGCACTACAAGAGCCGCGAGAAGCTGGCATGGGAGTTCGCCACGATCCTCAACCAAGAGGCCCGCGAGCTCGAAGCCGCCGGCGTGGACATCATCCAGTTCGACGAGCCCGCCTTCACGGTCTTCCACGACGAGGTGCAGGACTGGGGCGTCGCCGCACTCGAACGGGCCGCCGAGGGACTGCGCGCCGAGACCGTCGTGCACATCTGTTACGGCTACGGCATCGAGGCGAACAACACGTGGAAGGAGACGCTCGGCGCGGAGTGGCGCCAGTACGAGCAGTCCTTCCCGCTCCTGCAGCAGTCGTCGATCGACACCGTGTCGCTGGAGTGCATCCACTCGCATGTGCCGCTCGAACTCGTCGAATTGATCCGTGGAAAGAAGGTCATGCTCGGCGCCATCGACGTCGCGACCGAGACCGTCGAGACCCCGGAAGAGGTCGCGGAAGTGATTCGCCGCGCACTCGAGTTCGTCGACGCCGACAAGCTCATCCCCAGCTCCAACTGCGGGATGGCGCCGCTTGCGCGGGGCGCGGCGCTCCAGAAGCTCGGCGCCCTGGCCGCAGGCGCGGACATCGTGCGAGCAGAGCTCGCCGAGGTTGCGGTGCCGGCAGCGCACTAGCCCGACGGCCTGGAGGCACGGCTCGACACCGTCACGCAGGTCGCGTCGGCAGTGTCGTCACCCCTGGCCGTCGAGGCTCATCTTGTCGAAGTCACCCGCGAAGCACTGCGAGCTGCCGTCGATCGTGTAGCCCCGCGGATCTGCCCGGAAGTCGGAGGAACTCACCGGGCCGCCCCTGCCGCGGACCCCGAGGATCGGGTCCTCACCGCCGGTCTGGTACCGCTCGGTCGTGACCCCGAGCTCCTTCCAGTGGCGTTCCACTGCCACGACATCCGCCCTCGGGTCGGCGCTCGCAGAACGGACCATGGCGTAGACATACTGCACACCGCCTTGCCCCAGGCCGAGACCGCACTTGCCGAGCCGCGGACCGTCGTTGGCTTCCCAACCACGCCCCACCACGTCGGTCGATCCCTCGACGAACGTGACAACGGACTGTTTCGCTTCATTCGTGTTCATCCCAGACCCTTCGCTGCAACCGGTGAGAACGGCGACAGCGAGCAGCACTGCTCCTGCCGACCGGACGACGTTGACGGCCTTCCGCCGCGGTGGTTTCATCCGAGAGTTCCTTCCAGATCAGTTCGCTTCTGCGACATCGTCATCATCATTTCGTCAGTCGTTCGGGCTGGCCCGTCGTGGCGTAGGCGACGTTCTGCAGCGACTGCGTGTCCTCGTCGAGGTAGCCGCCGCCGTACCAGGTGTGCACGCCGTGGTCGCGCACAGGCTTGAGTCCTGGCGCACCATCGGCGCCGAAGCTCGTCGCGCCAAATTCCGGTGCAGTCGGGTCCTGGTGGTGATCAGAGCTGAAGTCCCGCCCGACGGCCGCCCACTCGTCGCCACTTCCGTGTTCGATGATCGGCTTCACCACTTCCGCTTGACCGGCGTACACCGCATCCGCGTGGATCTCGTCCGCCCCATGGATGCTGTCCGGGATCCCAGCTGAAGCGATGGATGTGAATGAATCAACGTGCACGCCCTCGGTCGTGAGCGCGTAGGACGCAGTCGTGGTGCCGTAGGAGTGCCCGAGGACATTGACCGTCGGCATGCTACTTGCTCTCGTCGCATCGAGTCCCTTGATCGACGCGGCCAGCTTCTCCCCGCCGGCTTTCGCGTAGTCGCTGCCGAAGACGGCGTTGCTCGCCGGCGGGACCGGCGGTGCTTCGTAGCCCATCCAGGCGACGACGGCATTCGTGGTGCCGCGCCCTGCCGGGACCGCCTTCGCCTGCTCGCTGTAGACGTTCTGAGCGGCGTCGGTCCAATCAGTCATGCTCCCCGTGCTGGATCCCATCCCTGGCACCGCCCACGTGACATTGGTCGCTTCGTCGAGATCACCGATGGACACTGCAGCCAGGGGCGGATGGTCTGCGCTGAGCACGACGAGCGTGCGAGGAGCGCTCGGGCCACCGGCGCTGAGAGAAGACTTGATCGACTCGAGCGCTGACAGGTCCTCCGCGTTCTTGCGCGCCTCAGCACTGTAGACGCGGTCCGGGCGATCGAGGTCGTCCAGGAACTGCTTCGCGGACGCGATCCGGCGGTCCAAGACAGCGACGTTCGCAGCTCCACGCGCCCAGTACGGCGTCCCCTCGAGATTCCCCAGCGCGGTCAACAGCGAGGTCGGGAGGAGTGCGAGATCCGCAGTGTCCTCCCTCGTGAGACCCAGCTCCGTCCACATCGCTGCGACTTCGGCCGGGGTCAGGCCGTCGGCGAAGAGCCGCTGGACGCCGCGGACGAGCTCGTCATCGGTCGCCCTGTCGATCATGGCGTTCGTCAGCGATCCGTCACCCCCGGCTTGATCGAACGCGTCTGCGATGCGGTCGATCCAGGCGGCATCGGCTCGGTTCTCCTCGAGGAACCGCTCGAACCCGGTTACGAAGGTGCACCCATCGATCACAACCCAAGAGCTCGAAGCGGTGAAGGCCGTCCACGAGTTGGTGAGCGTCGAGGCCTTCGCTCCTGCAGCAGCATCGTTCGCCCGGCTGACGGTACTGAAATCACGCAGTCGTGCCGGGTCCGCCGAGCTCCGGCCGTTCCCCGTACCGCCTCCGGATCGACTTCGCTCACGGGGTGCGAACGCCGCGTGGATCGACGGCGGTCGGATCGGGATCTCCGATGGTTTCGGTGCACGGATCGCAACTGGCGGCAGGGTGGCCGTGGCGAGCAGAGAGGTCGCCGCGGCGTGCTGACGGTCGCGTTCGGCTTCGTTCCACGCATCAAGGGCGTTCAGCCGTTCCTCCTCCGCCTCGGCAGAGGACTTGGCATCGCGCACCTGGCTGGCCAGGTCGTTCAGGACCGACGCCAATTTGCCCCGGTCGGTTGACTCGGCCGACGCAGACTCAGTGAACCGGTCCGCATAGGTACCGGAGAAGTCAGCCGCGGCTTCCTCCACGGCGGACCGGCGAGGCGCTGACTGAGCACGGAGCTCGTCCTCCGCCGACGTCGCAGCCCTGATGACGGCGTCTGCTGCAGCCGCGTTGAACTCGATTTTCCCCATGTCGTCCCCTCCGACCCACCCCGGTCTCGGCTCCGACCCTAGCCGAGAGCAGCACGCAGAACAACACACTCCACACACCACTCGATGTTCATCCCCGCCACTTCGCCGCACCCGATGAACGTGGCGACAGCGAACTGCACTCCTGCTGCCAGTCAGGCGACATCGCGGCCCGCAAACCCCGTAGTGTCGGCGGCCTCACCATCACGCAAGAAGGCGATCACGGATGACACGACGGACTCCCTGGCGCTCGGCGGTTCGCTCGTCGGCGGCGATCGCGATCGTCGCCACTGCATCGCTCGCACTGACCGCATGCAACGCAGGACCCGCCGCAAAGAACGGGCAGACCCCGAACCAGGCAAGAGTGGCCGTCACCGCGATCGTCGATGCCACTGCGGATGTTGTCGGCGGCAAGTGGTCGGTCGTGAGCGGCCCCGCAGTCCAGGGCTGCAATCGCGACAGCGGCGGACGCGGCGCTGCGTACTTCTCCACGAAGATGCGAGAACAGCGCGATGGCGATCCCGCCGAAGACGTAGCAAACGTCGAGCGGCTGTGGAAGGGGAAAGGGCTCACGACCGAGCGCTACAAGAGCGGCGGCACCGACCCCACACTCGGCCTCCGAGGTGCAGGCGGCCCGACGACGAGCATCGACTTCCTCGCCGACGAACGCGGGTACAGCCTCGACGCCGTCTCGACGTGCATCGCGGGCGATGCGGAGGAACTGCAGCGCAACGGAGAGTGACCTCTCACAGGCTCGGAGTCGGAGGTGACGCTCGGAGCGGCTTGGCGCCCGTACGAGCAGTCCTTCCACTCGTGGAGCAGTCGTCGATCAACATCGTCTCGCTCGAGTGCGTCCACTCCCACGTCCCGCTCGAGCTCGTCGAGCTCATCCGCGGCAAGGAGGTCATGCTCGGCGCGATCGCTGCGTCGTGCGCTTGAGTTCGTCGACGCCGACAAGTTCATCCCGAGCCCGAACTGCGGGATGGCCCCGCTTGCGCGGGGTGCGGCGCTCGACAAGCTCGGGGCGCTGGCGGCAGGCGCGGACATCGTCTGCAGTGAGCTCGTCGGCACCGCCGATCATTGACAGCTCCACTCCAGAAGGAGGAGCGCCGTCACGGTCGTCGCGTTGGCCGGCTGCGCGGCGCTCGAACCTGACTGGAGGCACGGCCGCTGTCCGACCGTCGGCTCAGGTTGACACTGGCGTCACCTTCTGGATCGTGAGGGGGTCCTGCCTCACCGGATGGTTGCGGTGTCTCCGAGATGACGCACGAGATCCACGGCACGCCGGATCCACGGCGCCGCCACGATCACGGTCACCGCAACCAGCGTCGCGATCTGCAGCGCAAGGAAGAGTGCGAGCCACAGCGGCACGAATGCAACCACCGCCCACGTGAGAGCAAGGCCCGCAGCGATGATCGAGGCTGCTCGCGTCGACGTGCGGGCTGAGCTGCGCGACGTGAGGACGGCGCAGCCCGCGAATCCCAGCGGCACGACCGCCTGAAACGCGATCGACAGTGGGAACCACGATGAAGTAGTGACGGCCGGAGACTGCGTCACCACGAATCCGACGACCGATGCCGCTGCGATGCCACGAGCGAGATCGCGGGCCCGCAGCGCGAAGGCGATGCAGCTGACAGCGACGAGCACCACGAGCACGACGATGACGGGCGCCGCCCCGATTCCGAGAAGGTGGTGACCGGCGAATCCCAGCATGTTGTCCACGGCGAGGATGGCGGCCCCGAGCGCCGCGAACGTCGACGTGTTGACGGCCGCTGTGCGCTTGAGGCTGGGACCCGAGCGATCCATCATCGGGCTTCCTCGAGCGGGCTCACGGTGTCGCGCACCTTCTCGTAGGCAGTGGCGCACCTTGCCTTGAGATGCGGGCCGATCGGTGAGAGCGCCGCGACCCACCGTTCTTCATCCGCAATCTGCCGGATCCGTGCCCGGCCCAGATGATCGACCGAGGCGTGCACCGCGGCGGTGACGCCGGGGAAGAGGGCCTCGTACTGCTTCGCCGACCCGCTCCGCTTGCGAGGGTGCTTGACGTACCGTTCCCCCTCGCTCGCGACGAACCGCGTACACGTCGTCAGGTAGTCCTGCGCCGCCGTCAGCTTCGTCGGGACACCGACGTCATCGGCGATCGCCGGTGAACCTTCGGGCGCTGTCACGGCCGCGATGACGGAGGGCGGCCCGATGACATACCAGTTCTCACCGCGTGTGACCGCGCGTTGGGCGTTCACCGTGTCCTTCCACTCGTCCAGCGTCTGCGACACGGAGGCGGCGTGAGCGTAGACCCGAACGAACACCGAGTCGGTGCCGTCGAAGCAGTCGAACCCGCGCATCGCATCCCAGAACGCAAGATCGTCCGCCAACGCGTCCGCATCACCACACGGCAGGGACTGGCGGAGCTGCCCAGCGATCGACCGCAACGCTGCCCCGCTGAGCCCGGGCTCAGTGGGACGAGGCTTGGGGTCGTCGGTGACGGCCGCTTGCGGTTGATGAGAGGCGCAACCCGACAGAACGGCTGCGGCGACGCAACCCGAGACGATTGTCACGAGGCTGCGTCGCCACACGCTGTGGCAAGTCACTGCCACTGGACGCCGGCCCACCCGGTGCCAGTGAGGCCCTTCATCTTCTT
The DNA here is from genome assembly GCF_053345565.1 of Microbacterium sp. M1A1_1b. Lineage (NCBI taxonomy): Bacteria > Bacillati > Actinomycetota > Actinomycetes > Micrococcales > Microbacteriaceae > Microbacterium > Microbacterium sp. M1A1_1b. The sequence continues at coordinate 36,253 of NZ_JBKFAJ010000002.1, read as the reverse complement.
GGTCCCGGCGACGTTGCCCCACGGGACACTCTTGGAACGGCCGGTGCCGCAATCCAGCGCCGTCCACGTGGGAGCGTGCTTTGAGTTGAAGGACTTACCCCAGATGCACGGATTGGCGTTGCCCTGGTGCTTGTACCACTTGTACGACACCTGGGCAGAGGCAGTTGAACCGATCACGCTGCAACCGTTGAGCGACTCGCTCATCACGGCGACGACCGCGAACGCGCGGTCCTTGCAATCACCAGACAGCGTGCTCGGGCCATCACCGATCACGACAACCTCCCCGTCGGGGTCGAAGCTGTCGTCGACGACGACGTTCTTCGGGACTGACACCCCCACTCCACCGCTGACTGCGTTCGCTGGGACCGCCGCCACCAGGGCGGTTGCGGCCACCGACGCTGAGATGAGCGCGGCGGTCAACAGGTTGATCTTCTTCATTTCTCACCTTTGAGTTCCGGTGAAGTTCTACCGGCTACACACAGGATGCATCAGGTCGACATCCGCCGCAAGTCCAGATGTCGATCCGGGTCACCCGATCGATCACTCGGCCTCCAGTACTCCCGCCCCGACGAAATTTCACGGCGGTGATGAGGCCGAGGCCGGACCGCAGCCCTGCCGCAACAGCGACGAGCGCACAACCGTTCTGGCGACGAAGCCGATCGACCCTGATGCAGTTCGACGGTCCCGGGAAGAGCACCCCGGTGCCACCATCAGTGAAGCGGCGGCGGTTCTCGCACGCAGGTAGTCCGATCCCTGCCCCCACACGTCTCCATCAGATGTCCTGATCTGCGGGTCGGGAACGCCGCCGCGAAGCGCCAGGCGCAGGGCGTTGACTACGCCCATGATCACCAAGAGCAAGATCCACGAGGTCGAGAACGCGACCGTAAGGGACCGCGACGGCGCATCGGTCGGCAAGGTCGCGCAGGTGTTCCCCTCCGAGTCGGACGGCAGTGCTGCGTTCGTCAGCGTCGCGACCGGGCTCTTCGGGGCTCACACCGCGCTCGTCCCGGTCGAGGACGCCACGTTCGACGGCACGGACCTACACGTCGGGTACGCAAAAAGCACGATCAAGGATGCGCCCTCCACCGGACCCGGGAACACCCTGTCCGTCACCGAGGAGAACGCCGTCCGCAAGCACTTCGGGCTCTCCCCCACAGGCAAGGCGACCGGCGACATGGGCGATCCGCACGAGAACCTCGACCAGGCCGATACCGGTCCGGCGGGCGCAGACGACACCGAGGGCGCCGGCACGACGCCCCCAGCGTGAGCAGCACCAGGTGGCCGCTGAACCGAGAAGCGGGGCAGCCAGGAAGATGGACGAGACCACGCGAACGCGTCGGTCGGAGAGGGCACTGTGACGGACAACACCAGCAACGCTGAACTGCAGTCGATGATCGACCGCGCCGGGCAGATCACCGCCGAAGAGGCAGAAGCGCTCGACGTCACGTGGAAAGCCGACGAGGGCATCCTGCTGCCGGAACCGAGCGCATCGCTCGCGATCCAGGGAGGCGCGGACGGGCGGATGGTCACGAACGCCGACCTCGTGGCCGCGTGGCAGCACGCGCTCGACGCCGCCGGCGCTGCGGGACGCGTCGAGGAGATCGAGGCCGCACAGCAGGCCGGACGCGCGGTGCGGCACTCGGACGCGCACTTGCGGGACCGCGCCGGCGCCGAGGAAGCCGTGCGGTCCGCGGTGCTTGCGATCGGGGTGCGCGACCTCGTCTCTGACGATGAGGTCGCCACGCTAACCGCGGCCTGGCGGAAGGTGCTCGGGGAGGTCTGACCGAGAGCGGCCCGGGCTGACTCTGGGACCTACGGCCTCTTGCGCTTGTTCGTCTCCCAGTAGTCGAGCACGACATCGTCTCCGTCTGGCAGCTCTCGTTCGACGAGTGACAACAAACGACGGGCTTGGCGTCCGTGGGAGCGGGCAGCTGCCTCAGTTGGCCAGCCGGTCTCGACGCCGTAGTTCTCGGTGAAGTCGCGGGCCCACTCTAGGATGTCGCGTTCAAGCCGTGGCGAGAGCGACGGGGTACCCGCGGCGCAGGGGCCGTCGTCGTCCCACAACGGCCAATCGAAGTTGTACTCATTCATCAGCCGATAGCGCACACCCGAAGGATCGCACAGGGGTCGAGACGAAGAACGCCCCGCCGGCCGAAGCCAGCGGGGCGTCCCCACGAGTCAGACCAGGCTCAGAAGTCCCAGTCCTCGTCCTCGGTGCTCTCCGCCTTGCCGATGACGTACGACGAGCCTGACCCCGAGAAGAAGTCGTGGTTCTCGTCCGCGTTGGGCGACAGCGCCGACAGGATCGCCGGGTTCACGTCCGTCGTCTCCTTGGGGAACATCGGCTCGTAGCCCAGGTTCATCAGCGCCTTGTTGGCGTTGTAGTGCAGGAACTTCTTGACGTCCTCGGTCAGCCCGACCTGGTCGTAGAGGTCCTGCGTGTACTGGATCTCGTTCTCGTACAGCTCGAACAGCAGGCTGAACGTGTAGTCCTTGATCTCCTGCTTGCGCTCTTCCGAAGCGCCCTCAAGCCCCTTCTGGAACTTGTACCCGATGTAGTACCCGTGGACGGCTTCGTCGCGGATGATCAGGCGGATCAGGTCAGCGGTGTTCGTGAGCTTCGCGCGCGAGGACCAGTACATCGGCAGGTAGAAGCCGGAGTAGAACAGGAACGACTCGAGCAGCGTCGACGCGACCTTGCGCTTCAGGGGATCGTCGCCGGTGTAGTAGTCCAGGACGATCTGTGCCTTCTTCTGCAGGTTCACGTTCTCGGTGGACCAGCGGAAGGCGTCGTCGATCTCGGGCGTCGACGCCAGGGTCGAGAAGATCGACGAGTAGCTCTTGGCGTGCACCGACTCCATGAACGCGATGTTCGTGTAGACGGATTCCTCGTGCGGGGTGACCGCGTCGGGGATCAGGCTGATCGCGCCGACGGTGCCCTGGATGGTGTCCAGCAGCGTCAGACCGGTGAACACGCGCATGGTGAGCTGCTGCTCTTCGGGCGTGAGGGTGTTCCACGACTGCACGTCGTTCGACAGCGGCACCTTCTCGGGCAGCCAGAAGTTGTTGACGAGGCGGTTCCAGACCTCGACGTCCTTCTCGTCCTGGATGCGGTTCCAGTTGATCGCGCTGACCGAACGGATCAGCGGGACGGCTTTGCCGGTGGCGTGGACCGGGTCGGTGAGAGTCATTGCGTTCTTCCGGAAGTGGTGGTTCAGAACAGGTGACGGACTGGAGGCTCGGGGCGGGCTCGCCACGAGCCTCCAGTCCGGTGGGTGGTCGCGTTCAGCGACCAGCCGCTACAGCATGCAGCTGACGCAGCCCTCGACCTCGGTGCCCTCGAGTGCCAGCTGACGCAGACGGATGTAGTAGATCGTCTTGATGCCCTTGCGCCATGCGTAGATCTGCGCCTTGTTGATGTCGCGCGTGGTGGCGGTGTCCTTGAAGAACAGCGTCAGGGACAGGCCCTGGTCCACGTGCTGCGTCGCCGCGGCGTACGTGTCGATGATCTTCTCGGCGCCGATCTCGTACGCGTCCTGGTAGTAGTCCAGGTTGTCGTTCGTCATGAACGGCGCCGGGTAGTAGACGCGACCGAGCTTGCCTTCCTTGCGGATCTCGATCTTCGACGCGATCGGGTGGATCGACGACGTCGAGTGGTTGATGTACGAGATCGAACCGGTCGGCGGGACGGCCTGCAGGTTCTGGTTGTAGATGCCGTGCTGCTGGATGGACGCCTTCAGCGCCTTCCAGTCGTCCTGCGTGGGGATCGTGATGTTCGCGTTGTCGAACAGCGATGCCACGCGGGTCGTCGCGGGCGTCCAGGCCTGGTCGGTGTACTTGTCGAAGAACTCACCCGACGCGTACTTCGAGTCGCGGAAGCCGTCGAAGGTCTCCCCGGTCTCGATCGCGATGTTGTTCGAGGCGCGCAGGGCGTGGAACAGCACCGTGTAGAAGTAGATGTTCGTGAAGTCGATGCCTTCTTCGGAGCCGTAGTACACGCGCTCACGAGCCAGGTAGCCGTGCAGGTTCATCTGCCCCAGGCCGATGGCGTGCGACTTGTCGTTGCCGTCTTCGACGGAACGGACCGACGAGATGTGCGACATCTGCGAGACCGAGGTCAGGCCGCGGATGGCGGTCTCGATGGTCTTGCCGAAGTCGGGCGAGTCCATCGTCAGCGCGATGTTCAGCGAGCCGAGGTTGCAGGAGATGTCCTTGCCGATCTCCTTGTAGGACAGGTCCTCGTTGAAGGTGGTCGGCGTGTTGACCTGCAGGATCTCCGAGCACAGGTTCGACATGTTGATCCGGCCCTTGATCGGGTTGGCCTTGTTCACCGTGTCCTCGAACACGATGTACGGGTAACCCGACTCGAACTGGATCTCCGCGATGGTCTGGAAGAACTCGCGCGCCTTGATCTTCGTCTTCTTGATGCGCGAGTCGTCGACCATCGCGCGGTAGTTCTCGGAGATCGGGACGTCACCGAAGGGGACGCCGTAGACCTTCTCGACGTCGTACGGCGAGAACAGGTACATGTCCTCGTTGTTCTTCGCGAGCTCGAACGTGATGTCCGGCACGACGACGCCGAGCGACAGCGTCTTGATGCGGATCTTCTCGTCGGCGTTCTCGCGCTTGGTGTCGAGGAACTTCATGATGTCCGGGTGGTGAGCGCTGAGGTAGACCGCGCCGGCACCCTGACGCGCACCGAGCTGGTTGGCGTACGAGAACGAGTCTTCCAGCAGCTTCATCACGGGGATGATGCCCGAGGACTGGTTCTCGATCTGCTTGATCGGGGCGCCGGCCTCGCGGATGTTCGACAGCAGCAGGGCAACACCGCCGCCGCGCTTGGACAGCTGCAGCGACGAGTTGATGCCGCGCGAGATCGACTCCATGTTGTCTTCGATGCGCAGCAGGAAGCAGGAGACGAGTTCACCGCGCTGGGCCTTGGCGGTGTTCAGGAACGTCGGGGTGGCGGGCTGGAATCGCCCGGCGATGATCTCTTCGACCAGGTTGATCGCGAGCTGCTCGTCGCCCTGGGCCAGGCCGAGGGCGGTCATCACGACGCGGTCCTCGAAGCGCTCGAGGTAGCGCTTGCCGTCGAAGGTCTTGAGCGTGTAGCTCGTGTAGTACTTGAACGCACCGAGGAACGTCTGGAACCGGAACTTCTTGGAGTACGCCAGGTCGTTGAGCCGCTGGATGAAGTCCATCGAGTACAGGTCGATCGTCGCCTGCTCGTAGTACTCGTTCTCCACCAGGTAGTCGAGCCGCTCCTGCAGGTTGTGGAAGAAGACGGTGTTCTGGTTGACGTGCTGCAGGAAGAACTGCTTGGCAGCTTCGCGGTCCTTGTCGAACTGGATGTTGCCGTTCGCGTCGTAGAGGTTGAGCATCGCGTTGAGGGAGTGGTAATCCATCCCCGTCGTCGGCGACGTCAGTTCGACGTCTGCAACTGCTGCGTCCAAAATGCATCCAATCCTGAGTTGACCGCCGACACGTCGTCAGGCGTTCCGAAGAGTTCGAACCGGTAGAGCACGGGCACGTGGCACTTCTGTGACACCACGTCGCCCGCGAGGCCGTAGGCCTCGCCGAAGTTCGTGTTCCCCCCGACGATGACGCCCCGGATCAGTGCCCGGTTGCGTTCGTCGTTGAGGAACTTGATGACCTGCTTGGGGACCGCTCCCTCGCCGTTGCCGCCACCGTAGGTGGGCAGGACGAGGACGTACGGTTCGTCCACGTGCAGGAACGGTTCGCTCGGGTAGAGCGGGATCCGGTCCGCGTCGCGGCCGAGCTTCTCGATGAAGCGTGCGGTGTACCCGGACACACTCGAGAAGTAGACGAGTCGGCTCATGGTGTCGCTCCTCGTACGGACGGTGCGGACAGACGGACCGGAGGGTGTCCGTGGGTGGTGGGTCGGGCCTCCTGAACGGACCCGCTCCACCGCCCGACGGACGGGAGGCGCCTTACGCCAGTTCGGCGGAGAGCGTCGCGATCTTGTCGGGACGGAAGCCCGACCAGTGGTCGTCGTCGGTGACGACGACGGGTGCCTGCAGGTAGCCGAGGCTCTTGACGTGCTCGAGCGCGGCGTCGTCCGTGGAGACGTCGTGCACCTCGTACTGGATGCCCTTGTTGTCGAGGGCCCGGTACGTCGCGGTGCACTGGACGCAGGACGGCTTGGTGTAGACGGTGACGGCCATGATTACCCCTGGTTCTGGGCTCGAAACCGGGCCCGAAGTTCTGGTGCTGTGCTGAGCACGACGCTACTACATGTTGTGCCCGATGATCGGTTGGACCACTAGAGGAAGTGTTACACCCCTGTAGTTCTCCACAACGCCATCCACAGTCTGTGGATTCCCCACAGCCCCGGATTTCCGCCAGTGTCGCACCCACCACCGACACTCCCAACAGCCTGTGGAGGGGGCTGTCCACGGGTGTGGAAACACGCGATCCGTACCCCTGCGTCGGCGTGTCTGAGAACGCCGGATCCGGGCCGCTCCCCCGGACGGGTGACACCGCCGGCGAGCCCGCCCGTCTGGTCCGTACACTCCTGGATGTGAGTACGTACGGGCCCCTGCTGAAGACCCCCGGTGTCGGCCGTGTCATCGCCGCCCAGCTCACCGCGCGCTTCCCGTTCGGCATGCTCTCGCTGGCCTACCTGCTGCACGTCGAGCACCTGTTCGGGTCGTACGGCTCGGCCGGTCTGGTGCTGGCGACCACGAGTGTCGGCCAGGCCCTCGCCGGTCCGCTCACCAGCCGGTGGATGGGCCGCTGGGGCATGCGCCCCGTGCTCGTCCTGACCAGCCTGGTCGCTCTGCTGAGCATGGGTGTGATCGCGTTCGTGCTGATGCCGCTGTGGGCGTACGTGCTGATCGGGTTCATCGGCGGTCTGGCCGTCCCGCCCGTGCAGCCGGCCGTCCGCACCATCTACCCCAAGATGGTGACCTCGGCGCAGCTGACGCCCCTGTTCTCCCTCGACGCCAGCGCGCAAGAGCTCATCTGGGTCGCCGGCCCGGTCATCACCACGTTCGTCGCGACGCAGATCGGCACCGTGCAGGCGATCGTCGTCGCGATGGTGTTCCTGGTCATCGGTGGCACGTGGTTCATCGCGTCCCCCGAGCTCGGCCGCGTCCGCATCCCCCGGTCCAAGCGCGCGTTCGGCGTCGTGCTCAAGCGCCCCTCCGTCGTCGTCGCGACCCTGACCGGTCTGCTGCTCATCGGAGCGTGTGCCGCGGTCGAGGCCGGCGTGATCAGCGCGTTCGGCGAGGGCAGTCCCAACGCGGGCATCGTCCTGGCGATCTTCGCGATCGGCTCGCTGGTCGGTGGGCTGGCGTTCGGGCACCGTCCGATCTCGCCGAACTCACTCTGGGCACGCATGCTCATCGTCTTCATCGGTCTGGGACTCGCCACGTTCGGCACCGGGTTCTGGTGGCTGGCGTTCGCCCTGCTGATCGCCGGCGCCGGCATCGCCCCGGCCCTGACCGTGATGTTCGGCTCGGTCTCTGCGACCGTCAAGTTCTCGGACACCGCCGAGGCCTACGGCTGGATGGGCACAGGGCAGCTCATCGGTGCCGCCGGTGGATCCGCCGTGGCCGGGTTCCTGATCGACCTGCACGGCGCGACCGGTGGGCTGGTCGTCGGCGTGGCTGCGGCATTCGTCGGGGTGCTGCTGCCGCTGATCGCCAAGCGGTGGCTGCCGGACCTGCGCGGGCGCGACGCCAGTCCCCTGCCCGACACCGAGCCGGTGGTCCTCCCCACCTGAGCACGGCCCCTGTGCACGGGCCACCCCCGCCACGACCGGCAGGATGGACGCATGGTCACCTCCATCCCCCTCCGCGACGGTCGGAGTATCCCCGCCGTGGGCTTCGGCGTGTACAAGGTCGACGACGCCGAAGCCGAGACCGCCGTGGGCACTGCCCTGACCGCCGGGTACCGGCACGTGGACACCGCCGAGATGTACGGCAACGAGCGCGGTGTCGGGGCAGCGGTCCGCGCCTCCGGTCTCGCGCGCGACGAGGTGTTCGTCACCACCAAGGTCTGGAACGACCACCAGGGACGCGATGCCACGCTCCGGGCGTTCGACGCCAGTCTGCAGCGGCTCGGCCTCGACGCGGTCGACCTCTACCTGATCCACTGGCCGGCGGCGGCGAACGACCACTACGTCGAGACCTGGCGCACCCTGGTCGAACTGCACGAGTCCGGGCGGGCGCGAAGCATCGGCGTCTCGAACTTCCAGGTGCCGCACCTCGAGCGCATCATCGGTGAGACGGGCCAGGTCCCGGCGCTCAACCAAGTCGAGCGGCACCCGTGGTTGCCCCAGCGCGACCTCATCGCGTTCCACGCGCGGCACGGCATCGTCACCGGCGCCTGGTCACCGCTCGGTCGTGGGCGCCTGGTCGACGAGCCGGTGCTCACGCGCATCGCCGCAGCCCACGGGGTCAGCGTCGCGCAGGTCCTGGTGCGGTGGAACGTGCAACAGGGCGTCGTCGTGCTGCCGAAGTCCGTCACGCCGTCGCGGATCCGCTCGAACCTCGACGTCGAGGGCTTCACGCTGTCCGACGACGACCTGCAGGCGATCGCGACGCTCGAGTCCGGGCAGCGGACGGGCTCCCACCCGGACTCGGTGTCCTAGCGGGCTCAGCCCCGGCGGTCGTCTTCCGACTGCCACGGCAGGTGCAGGTCCCCCGGCTCGGGCTCGACGTCACCCGCGTCGTCCGCTCCGCCGGTCCCCGGTGCGGCGATGACCTTCGAGGGGTCGATGCCGTCCGCGCGCAGGTCGTCGTCGTCGCGCTGCAGGGTCTGCGACGCCTCGGTCTCGCGCTCGCTGGACGGGCTGTACGAGGTGTCGGTGTCGTCGGGGCCGATGCCGGTGGTGTCGTCGGTGCTCATGACGGTGACGCTAGGCCCGACGACCACGCACATTCTCAGCGCGGCTACCGGGTTCCCAGCTCTGGGGTCGGCACTTCGCGAACCGGATCGGTAGCGTCGACTCGTGATCGATCCTCGCGCCCTGGCCACCGCCGAACTCCGGAGTGGAGAGACCCTCCTCTGGTCCGGCCAGAGCGACCCCCGCGTGCTGTTCACCGGCCGTGACGCGTTCCTGATCCCGTTCAGCGTGCTGTGGTGCGGCTTCATCGTGTTCTGGCTGACCCAGGCGATCAGCACGGGCGCACCGTGGTTCTTCGCCGTCATCGGTTCGCAGTTCGCGCTCATGGGCCTGCACCTGCTGATCGGTCGTTTCGTGGTCAAGCGACGCCGCAAGCTGACGGAGGCATACGCCGTGACGAACCGCCGTGCGTTCATCACGAACGGGCAGCGCACGAGCGAGACGAGCGTCGGACGCGACGACCGCGAGACACACTGGTCGAAGGGCCGCACCCACTGCTCCGTCGAGTGGCGCGGGACCAGCGGGTCGTCCTCGTTGGGGTTCGGCCGTACCGCGAACGCCCAGCAGGTCTACGCCAACACCGGCCTCGACGGCTTCTTCGGCCCGCGGATCGTCGCGTTCTGGGACGTGCCGGACGGCGAAGCGCTGATGTCTGCGCTCGAACGCGCAGCCTGAGCCACGGTTCGATCACGGCACTGGTCGAACTGACGCACGCTCAGTACGCTCGACTCCAGATCGAGGGGGAAGCATGGACCGACGACCGTTCCTGGTCGCAGCCGCGGGCAGTGTCGCCCTGGTGGTGGCGCTGACCGGATGCAGTCTCCTGCGCGGCGGCGATGACCCGATCCCGAAACCGAGCCGCGCTGCAGGCACGAGCGCACCTGCGCCCACGGCGGACCCGACGGTGCAGGCCGTGTCGCTCGATCCGCCGACGATGCCTGCGGGCTCGGTGCTCACCGAGACCGACGTCACCTCGCCGAGCGGCCGCACCGCGATCCACGTGCGCGTGGTGGTCGCCGAGAACGGCACGTTCCGCACCGAGCTGTCCGGGTACCGCTCGACCGAGGCGCAGGCGATGACGCTCGAGTTCCGCCGCTCGGTGCCGAAGCCGTCGGACGGGTACGGCACGCCGTTCGGGCAGGTGCAGTGGGCCGCAGACGCACAACCGCCGGCGTCGTCCCCGCTCGACGACGTCGGAGCACGCCCGGACTTCCTGCAGAGCGTCGTGCTCGTGCCGACGGTCACGACCGACGCGAACGGGGACGTCGACGCTCCCGAGTGGGCCGGGCACGTCCTGGCGGTCGCACCGCTGACCTGGCACGTCCCGACCCCCTACCCGCACCTGACCGTGACGATGGGTGCAGCGCGTCCCGGGGCCTACGGCGTCGTGAACGTCACGGGCAGCCGCGGGGCCGACTACCTCGTCGCCCACGGGGACGACCAGATCACGGTCGCGAAGCGCTTCGGCATCACGGTGCCCGAGCTCCGCTGGATGAACCCGGACATGCAGGTCGCCCGGAACGGGTGGCTCACCGAGTACGACCACCTCAACCTGGACCCGTCGGCGCGCTGAACACGAGACCCGGGAGGCCCGGGTCACCTCCGGCGGTCCGCTACCGTGGTCGGGCACTCGCCCACCTCAGGAGGTCCCCGTGACGATCGTCGCAGCAGCAGACGGCTCAGCCCTCGGCAACCCCGGCCCGGCCGGCTGGGCCTGGTACGTCGACGACGACCGGTGGGCCGCCGGCGGATGGCCCAGGGGCACGAACAACCAGGGCGAACTGACCGCCGTCCTGCAGCTCCTGCACGCCACCGAGCACACCGGCGAGCCCCTGCACATCCTGTGCGACAGCCAGTACGCCATCAAGGCCTGCACCGAGTGGCTGGCGGGCTGGAAGCGCAAGGGCTGGCGCAAGGCCGACGGCAAGCCCGTGCTGAACGTCGAGATCATCAAGGAGCTCGACCAGGCCCTGCAGGGCCGCAAGGTCACCTTCGAGTGGGTGCGCGGCCACATGGGGCACGAGATGAACGAAGCCGCCGACGTCCGCGCACGCGGTGCCGCCACGGCGTACCAGAACCGCACCGACGTCCCGACAGGCCCGGGCTGGCCGGGCGTCGAGGTCGCCGAGCCCGCGCCCCTGGCCGAGCCGACCCCGCCCGCCACCCTGTTCTAGCCCAGGGCGCCGGCCACCGCGCCGCCGAGCCGTTCAGTCGACGTCGACCTCGGCCCACCCGTCGAAGCGCCCGATCTCGGTGACCGTCACGACGGCCTCGCCGGCATCGTCGGACGCATCCAGGTCGATGGTCGCCGAGAACCCGAAGTCCTTGTCGCCCGCTGGGTCGGCGAAGATCTGCCGCGCACGCCACGTGCGGCCCTGCTCGGACAGCACCAGGTACTGCATCGACCGCGCCTCGGCGTCGATCCCGATCGTGTCGTGCTCGTCGTAGTACTCCTCGAGCACGGCGTCCCACTCGTCCTGGCCGAACCCCGCCGCGCCGTCGAGCGTGGCGAGCGTCTCGACGTCGTCGCGCGCGGCGAGCAGCACCCGCTGGAACAGCGCGTTGCGCACGAGCACCCGGAACGCCCGCACGTTGCCGGTGAGCCGGGCGGGCTGCGGAGGCGCGATCTCCTCGTGCTCCGAGGCAGCGAGCGCCACGTCCCCGTTGACCAGGGCCTCCCACTCGTCGACCAGTGACGAGTCGACCTGGCGCACGAGTTCCCCGAGCCACTCGATCAGGTCGTCGAGCTCGGGGGTGCGCTGCTCCTCGGTGATCGTCTGCCGCATGGTGCGGTACGCGTCGGACAGGTAGCGCAGTACGAGCCCCTCGGAGCGGGTGAGCTGGTAGAACCGCACGAAGTCGCCGAACGTCATCGCCCGCTCGTACATGTCGCGGACGACGGCCTTGGGTGACAGCGTGAAGTCGAGCACCCAGGGCTGTTCGGCGGCGTAGCTCTCGTACGCGGCCTCCAGCAGTTCGGCGAGCGGGCGCGGCCAGGTGACCTCGTCGAGCAGCTCCATGCGCTCCTCGTACTCGATGCCCTCCTGCTTCATCCGGGCGACCGCTTCGCCGCGTTCCTTGAACTGCTGCTGCGACAGGATCGCGCGCGGATCGTCCAGGGTCGCCTCGACGATGGACACCATGTCGAGCGCGTAGGTCGGCGACTCCGGGTCGAGCAGTTCGAAGGCGGCGAGCGCGAACGGTGACAGCGGCTGGTTGAGCGCGAAGTTCTGCTGCAGGTCGACGGCCAGCCGGTACGTGGCGGGGTCGCCGGGGATGCGTTCGATGACCTGCGCGTTGACCAGGGTCCGCGCGATGGTGAGCGCGCGACGGGCCAACGCGAGCTGGCGTGCGCGTGGCTCGTGGTTCTCGAACACCAGCTGGCGCACCGAGTCGAACGCCGATCCCCCGCGGGCGATCACGGAGAGCACCATCGCGTGCGTGATCCGCATGCGCGAGACCATCGGTTCGGGTTCGGCGCCGATGAGCCGCTCGAACGACGCCTGTCCCCACGACACGAACCCGTCGGGCGCCTTCTTCCGCTTGATCTTGTTCTTCTTCTTCGGGTCGTCGCCGGCCTTGGCGACGGCCCGGGCGTTCTCGATGTCGTGCTCGGGCGCCTCGGCGACGACGTCGCCCTCGGTGTCGTAGCCCGCGCGTCCGGCTCGACCGGCGATCTGGTGGAACTCGCGCGCCGACAGCTGCCGCATCTTGGTGCCGTCGAACTTGGTCAGCCCGGTCAGCAGCACCGAGCGGATCGGGACGTTGATGCCGACGCCCAGCGTGTCGGTGCCGCAGATGACCGGCAGCAGCCCACGTTGGGCGAGCTGTTCGACGAGCCGTCGGTACTTCGGCAGCATGCCTGCGTGGTGCACGCCGATGCCGGCACGGATCAGCCGCGACAGGGTCTGCCCGAAGCCGGCGCTGAAGCGGAAGCCGGCGATGGCCTCGGCGATCGCGTCCCGGCGTTCGCGGCTGGCGACCTTGGCGGACATGAGTGCCTGCGCGCGCTCGAGCGCCGCCGCCTGGGCGAAGTGCACGATGTAGATCGGCGCCTTGCCCTCGTCCAGCAGCCGCTCGACGGTCTCCTGCACGGGCGTCGTCACGTACTCGTACTCCAGCGGCACGGGGCGCGAGACCCCGGTGACGCGCGCCGTGGGTCGGCCGGTCCGTCGCGACAGGTCGTCCGCGATGGTCGTCACGTCGCCCAGGGTGGCGGACATCAGCAGGAACTGCGCACGCTCGAGCACCAGGAGCGGCACCTGCCATGCCCAGCCGCGGTCCGGGTCGCCGTAGAAGTGGAACTCGTCCATGACGACCACGTCGACGTCGGCGTCGGGGCCTTCGCGCAGCGCGAGATTGGCCAGGATCTCGGCCGTGCAGCAGACGATCGGGGCGTCGGCGTTGACGCTCGAGTCGCCGGTCACCATGCCGACGTTCTGCGCGCCGAACAGCTCGACGAGCTGGAAGAACTTCTCGGACACCAGCGCCTTGATCGGCGCGGTGTACCAGCTGCGCTTGCCCTCGGCGATCGCCGCGAAGTGCGCGCCCGCGGCCACCAGGGACTTGCCGGTGCCCGTCGGGGTGCTCAGCACGACGTTGGCGCCGGACACCAGCTCGATCACGGCTTCGTCCTGTGCCGGGTACAGCGGTCGCCCGCTGGCCTCGGCCCAGTCGGCGAACGCCTGGTAGACGGCGTCCGGGTCGACGACACCGCCGGGCGCCGCCGGCAGGGCGGCGACGAGTGGTGGCTGGGTGGTGACGTCGGTCATGCGACCATCCTCCCAGCCGGACGGGAGGCGCGTGGCGGGCGCACACCGAGCCTCCAGTCCGGTGGATGCGGACGCATCTTTCCATGCGAGCGCATAGACTCGGCCCGTGCGTGAACTCGGCTTCCTGTCCTTCGTCCCGAACCACGGCGGCCCTGCGGGCGCTGCCGCCGCGCTGGAGGACGGCCTGCGGCTGTTCGAGACCGCCGAACGGCTGGGCTACGGCACCGGCTGGGTGCGCGGGCGGCACTTCGAGCCGTTCCTGACCAGCCCCATGACCTTCTTCGCGGCCGCGGCGCAGCGCACCAGCACGATCGGCTTCGGCACGGCCGTGCTCGGCATGCGGTACGAGGACCCGGTGCGCCTGGCCGAGGACGCCAGCACCGTCGACCTGCTGAGCGGCGGGCGCGTGCAGCTCGGCATCAGCACGGGCATCGCGGGGTACGGGCCCATCCTCGATCCGGTGTTCGGCAGCGTCGAGCGGAGCTTCCGCGACGAGGCCGAGGCCCGCGCGGCCCGCCTGCTCGAGGTACTGGACGGCGACGCCCTCGGCACCGCGGGCAAGGGCTACGAGAGCATCCCCGCCGACGCCGACCTGACCCTGCAGCCACTCAGCCCCGAGCTGCGCGGTCGGGTCTGGTGGGGCGGGGGCAGCATGGGCACCGCGGTCCGCACGGCTGAGAAGGGCCTGCGCCTGCACTGCTCGACCCTGAACACCGAGGACACCGGTGAGCCCTTCACGGTGGCCCAGGCCACCCAGATCGACGCCTACCGGTCGCGGTTCGCCGAACTGCAGGCGGCGGGCGAGCACGTCGGTCGCACGCCGAAGGTCGCCGTGGGACGCATCGTCGTGCCGCTGCTCGACGACCACGACCGCCAGGTGCACGAGGAGTTCCTGACCAGCTACGCCGCGGGCATGGACGACGAGGGACGCCCCCTGTCCGGCACCCCGCCGTTCCGCTTCAGCACGGTCGTGTCGGGCGAGCCGGCCGCGATCGTCGACGCCCTGCGCGCGGACCCGGCCGTCACCGCGACCGACGAGCTCGTCATCACCCTGCCGGCGAACGGCGACGCGGCGTCGCACGAACGGATCCTGACGGTCATCGCCGAGCAGATCGCGCCGCACCTGCAGGGCTGAGCCGACGACCGGGCCCCTGTCGGACCGGACCGGATGCCCCACATCGGACGGTGCGGTGCATCCGGCGGAGGCCGCTTCGGGGTGGTGAAGGCCGGGGCCTCACGCCGGATGACCATCTCGTCCCTGATCCGCACGAGATGGTCTGACCATCGTTCCACTGATCATGTCGTTTGTCACAGCACGGCGAACCGGCTCCCAGCTAATCGTGATGGTTCGTCATTTCACACTCCGGGCGGTCGTGACAGATCGCCGGTCGCGCTCGGGGGCCACCACGGGACGCGTACCGCAAACGGTCTGCCGCAGGACCAAGAAAGCGATGCGCCCCCGCACGGAGGCGGGGGCGCATCTGACGCACCAGGATCACCGGGGCTCCATCGGCCGGATCAGGAGGCCATGTCGCACGCTCGGCGATCCTGTGTCGGTGCGGGCGCCGACGGTAACCAGCCGACTGACGCCAGGTGCATGTTACTGAATGGAACTCGCTGTTGCGCGGAAACCGGATCGATTGCCAGCTGTTCGACCAGGATGCTCAGGCCAGTGCGACCTCGACCGTGCCCGACTCGGCGGCGACCGACGTGCCGACGTGCAGCGTGAACACCCCGGGCTCACAGGCCCATGCCCCGTCCCAGTGGGCGAACGCCCGGGCCGGCACGGTGACGGTCACCTCGGTCGACTCCCCCGCGCCGAGTCGGACGGGCGCGAACCCGACCAGCCAGCGCACGGGGCGGTCGACGGACGACGTCGCCCGCGATGCGTAGACCTGCACGACCTGCTTGCCGGCACGGTCGCCGGTGTTGGTCACGGTCGCCGTCACGGTCGCGTCGCTGCCCGGCGACACCGTCGGCGTCGCGGCGATCCCGTCGATGGTCCACGTCGTGTAGCCCAGGCCGTGTCCGAACGGGTACGCGGGTGCGACCCCGGCGCGCAGCCAGGCCCGGTACCCGATGTGCACGCCCTCGTCGTAGCGCACGGCACCGTCGACCGGGGTGACGTCGAGCACCGGCACGTCGGCCATGGCGACCGGCCACGTGGTGGGCAGACGACCGCCGGGCTCGCGCGCGCCGGTCAGCACGTCGGCCAGGGCGTTGCCGTACTCCTGCCCGCCGAACCAGGTCAGCAGGACCGCGGCGACGTCGTCGCGCCAGGGCATCTCGACCGGGGACCCGGCGTTGACCACCACGACGGTGTTGGGGTTCGCGGCGACGACGGCTGCGACCAGCGCGTCCTGGTGTCCGGGCAGCGCCAGCGAGGACCGGTCGTAGCCCTCCGACTCCACCTTCGAGTTCGTGCCGACCACGACCACGGCGACGTCAGCGGCCCGCGCGGCGGCCACGGCCGCGTCGATCAGGACGCGCGGGTCGTCGTCCGACGGCTCGGTGCCGAACTGGTAGGCCAGCACCCCGCCGAGCGTCTCGTCCTGCACCACGTCGTACTCGATGCGGACCGCCAGCTGCTGACCCTGGGTCACCTCGACGGGCACCGAGCGTGCGGGCGGGTTCAGGAAGGCGGCACCGAGCTGGTCACCCTCGTACGGCACGTCCTCGTCGAGCACGAGCGCGTCGTCGATCCACATCCGCGAGCGGCCGGCGGCGCCGACGCCGATCCGGACGGTGCCGGTGGACTGCGCGGTGTACGTGGTCGTGATGTCGATCCGGTCGGCCTCGCGCGTCGGGGCGTCGCCGCCGAACCAGAACAGCGCGGTCGCCTGCCGGTCCTCGACGTACAGCTCCTGGCCGTCGCGGACGAAGGCCACGCGGGCTCCGGGCTGCCCGGTCCCCGGGTTGGTGATCGTCGACAGCGGGAACTCGGCGATCCCCTGCTGCACGACGGCCCCGAGCGCGTACTCGACCTGGGCCGAGGGGAACGCCGCGCGGATACCGTCGAGCGGCGACACGACCGACGACGGCACGACGGTCGCCGAGCCACCGCCCTGCGTGCGCGCCTGGTCGGCGTTGTGGCCGATCACGGCGATGCGCGTCGGGGCTGCCTCGCCAGTGTCGGGGAGCGGCAGGATCCCGGTGTTCCGGACCAGCACGGTGCCCTCGGCCTCGGCCTCGCGCACGAAGGCGATGCCGTCCTCGACGTGCACGGGCTGCGCCGCGACGGGCTCGAAGCCCTCGAGCGCGCCGACCCGCGCCGCGAGCGTCAGGATGCGGTGCACCTTGCGGTCGATCGCGGCCTCGGGCACTGCGCCGGAGCGCACCGCGTCGAGCAGCGGACCCTCGCTCCACCACGGGTTCGGCCCGGGCATCGCGACGTCCTGCGACGCCGTCGCCGCCTCCACGGAACGCACCCCCGTCCAGTCCGACACGACGATGCCGTCGAAGCCCCACTCCGAGTTCAGGGGCGTCTCGAGCAGGTCGTTCTCGGACGCGGTCACGCCGTTGATGCCGTTGTACGAGGACATGATCGCCCACGCGTGCGCCTCGGTGACGGCCTTCTCGAACGCCAGCAGGTAGAGCTCGCGGAGCGCCCGGTCGGACACCTCGGTGCTGGCGGTGAAGCGGTCGGTCTCGTAGTCGTTCGCGATGTAGTGCTTCGGCGTCGCGGCGACGCCGTTCTCCTGCACGCCTGCCACGTACGACGCGGCCAGGTCGCCCGTCAGCACGGGGTCCTCACTGAAGGCCTCGAAGTGGCGGCCACCGAGCGGCGATCGGTGCAGGTTGATGGTCGGTCCGAGCACGACGTCCACACCCTTGCGGCGGGCCTCGACGGCTGCGGCGGCGCCGTAACGCTTCGCGATCGCACGGTCCCAGCTGGCCGACAGCGCGGTCGCGGACGGCAGGTTGAGCGACGGGTCGCGCTCGTCCCAGACCTCGCCACGCACACCCGAGGGACCGTCCGACATGAGCATCGGCCGCAACCCGATCTCGTCGATCGGCCAGGTGGTCCAGAAGTCGCGGCCGGTCAGCAGCTGCACCTTCTGTTCGGCGCTCAGGCGTCCGACGAGCGCGTCGATGCGCTCGGCCAGGGGCCCCGAGTCGGAGGCGGTGGTCACGTTGTCGACGGTCGTCACGATGTCGGTCCTCTCGTTCCAGCTGATGGGTCGCGTCGGGACCCGAGCTGGAGGGGACCGTCGACGGCGACGCTGGCGACGCTACCACCAAAACCATGCAGTGGTTGGTTTTTACAGCGCACGCCGGGGCGGTACAGTCCTGCCATGACACGACGGGGTTCGTACGCCAAGGGCATCGCCAAGCGCGAGGAGATCCTCACCGTGGCGCTCGAACTCGTCGCTCAGCAGGGCTTCCGTCGCACCAGCATCAAGGACGTCTCCGACGCGGTCGGCCTGACCCAGGCGGGCCTGCTGCACTACTTCGACTCCAAGGACGAGCTCTGGGTCGAGATCCTGCGACGCCGCGACGAGATCGACAACGCGACGGACTGGCACGCGAACGACCCGAGCGAGCTGCTGTCGGCGATCGTGCGCCACAACGCCGAGGTCCCCGGCCTGGTGCAGATGTTCGTCAACCTGTCGGCAGCGGCGGCCACCGACACGGAGCACCCGGCGCACGAGTACTTCCGCGAGCGGTACGAGAAGTCCCGCCGCTCGATGGCGGCCGACTTCCGCGCGATGCAGCAGGACGGCCGCCTGCGCGCCGACGTCGACCCCGAGGCACTGACCAGCGTGCTGCTCGCCGTGTCGGACGGCATGCAGATCCAGTGGCTGTTCGACCCGTCGCGCGACATGGCCGCACACGTCGAGCTCGTCACCCGCCTGGCCGTCGCGCAGGTCGCCGCCGCGTCCTAGGTCCGCCGGCCCGTCGGTCCGTCGGCCCGTCGGTCCGTCGGCCCGTCGGCCCGTCCGTCCGTCCGTTCGTCAGCCGGGAGGCCCGGTGCGGCCCCGGCGAGCCAGGTACCGCCAGGGCCTGGCCGCGTCCAGGGCCCGCACGGCAGGATGGGACAGGCCAACAGGCACGGGCCGTGTGCCCAGTTCGTGAGAAGAGCGGAGGCGCGATGACGCGCGTAGTGGTGACCGGCGGCAGCGGCAAGCTCGGACGCGCAGTGGTGCGCGACCTCGACGAGCACGGGTACGACGTGGTCCTGCTCGACCGCGTGCCCTCTCCTGACAAGCCCGAGCGCGTGCAGTTCGTGCGCATCGACCTGACCGACTACGGGCAGGTGCTCAACGCGCTGCTCGGGATCGACGACCGGTACGACTCCGTCGACGCCGTCGTCCACCTTGCGGCGGTGCCCGCTCCGGGCCAGGTGCCCGACGTTGCGCTCATCACGAACAACGTGACCGCGTCGATCAACGTGTTCCACGCCGCGCGCGCCGCGAAGATCACGAACGTGGTCTGGGCGTCGAGCGAGACCCTGCTCGGGATCCCGATGGGCGAGCACCACCCGCCCTACCTGCCCGTCGACGAGGAGTTCCCGGTCCGCCCGCAGTCCTCGTACTCGCTCGGCAAGGCCGTCGAAGAGGAGATGGCGCGGCACTTCACGCGCTGGGACCCGACGCTGAAGATGATCGGGCTGCGGTTCTCGAACGTGATGGACGAGTCCGACTACCCGTCGTACCCGTGGGACGCCACCCCCGAGGCCAAGACGTTCAACCTGTGGTCGTACATCGACAGCCGCGACGGTGCCCAGGCCGTGCGCAAGGCCCTCGAGAGCGAGCTCACCGGGTTCGAGGCGTTCGTGATCGCCAGCCCCGACACCGTGATGGACACCCCCACGATCGAGCTCGTCGAGCGCTTCGTGCCGGACATCGAGCGCCGCAGCGACATCGACGGCGTCAGCTCGCTGCTGTCGAGCGACAAGGCCCGCGAACTGCTCGGCTACGACCCGCAGCACTCCTGGCGCGACCACCGCTCCTGACCCGCACGACGCGGCTGCTCGTCTCCGGTCAGGCCGATGCGCCTGGGTCCGGGACGAGCAGCCCGTCGAGCACCAGGTCGCGGGCCGCGGGAAGCAGGTCCGCTGCCAACACCTGCTCGTCGACCCCGGTGATCTGCGCGAGCGCCCCGACGATCGCGGCCACGGACAGGTCACCGTCGCAGGCGCCCACGAACGCAGCGAGCGCCGTGTCCGCGTCGACGCGACGACCGAACCCGCCGCCCTGCACCAGGGTCATCACCGTGGGGTCGTCGTTGCCCGGCCAGTAGTACCGTTCCTCGGTCACGTCGCCGGCGACCCGCAGGTGCGCGGCAGCGAGCGCGGCGTCGTCGTGCGCGGCGAGCCAGGCGGCCGCGTCCAGGACCCGGGCGACCGTCGCGCCGAGGCCGGCGGGGTTGGAGCCGAGCGTCTCGGGGACGCGCTCGAAGCGGCGGAGCTGCACCGGGCCTCCCGTCGGTGCCTTCCGGACCATGACGTAGCCGAAGCCGACCCCGGTGACCCGGCGCTCGACGAAGTCGTCGAGCCAGGCGCCGACCAGGCGGTCGAACTCCGGCGAGCCGGGCTTCGTGCCGCCGTCGCGGATCCACGTCTCGGCGTAGGCGTTCGGGTCCTGACGCTCGCGCTCGATCACCCAGGCGTCCAGGTCGGTGTCCGCGAACCATGCTCGGACCCGGTCGAGCCCGTCGACGCCCCAGTGGTACTCCCAGTTGCCGAGCAGCTGCGCGGTGCCGCCCGGGGTCAGGTGGTCGGCCAGGCCGGTCAGCACGGTCTCGACCAAGGCGTCGCCGACCATGCCGCCGTCGCGGTACTCGTACGACGGCACACCCTCGGTGCGGGGCGTGATGACGAACGGCGGGTTCGAGACGATCCGGTCGAACCGCTCGCCGGCCACCGGCTCGAACAGCGAGCCGAGACGGAACTCGATGCCGTCGATGCCGTTCAGTTGCGCGTTGAACCGGGCGATGTCGAGCGCACGACGCGAGATGTCCGTCGCGACGACCTCGTCCGCGAAGCGCCGCGCGTGCATGGCCTGGATGCCGCAGCCGGTGCCCAGGTCGAGCACCCGGTGCACGGGCACGGGGAGCTGCAGACCGCTCAGCGTGGTGGTGGCGCCGCCGATGCCGAGCACGTGCTCCTCGTCGAGCGCTGCGCCGAGGGCCAGCTCCCCCAGGTCGGACACGATCCACCAGCTGCCGGCGCCGGCATCGTCGACGAACGCGTACGGACGCAGGTCGACGGCGGGGTGCACCTGGTCGTCGTTCGCCCGCACGATCCCGATGCGCGCGAGTTCCTCGACTCCGGTCTCCGGGAACGCCTGGTCCGCGTCAGCGCGTGCGACGG
This sequence comes from Microbacterium sp. M1A1_1b, assembly GCF_053345565.1. Classification (NCBI taxonomy): domain Bacteria; kingdom Bacillati; phylum Actinomycetota; class Actinomycetes; order Micrococcales; family Microbacteriaceae; genus Microbacterium; species Microbacterium sp. M1A1_1b. Next base: position 15,294 of record NZ_JBKFAJ010000002.1, on the reverse strand, counting down.
GGAGCCCCAGGACGAAGAGCGTCGCGAGGGTCCCGAGCGCCGAGGGCCCGCGGGCGGCGAGCCCACGTCGGGCAGCCACCCGGTTGCCGCGGTGCAGGGCGGCGGCAGCGTCCGCGCCCCACAGCGCGTCGACACCCTCGACGGTGAAGCCCGTGGCCGTCAGGTCGGCGGCGAGCGCCGTGGTGACCGTCGGGTCGGCGACCACGTCGGGCAGTACGTGTGCGCGAGCGGTCATGCGGTCAGGTCCTCGCGCATCAGCGCGGCGGGGACCTGCCACGCGAACACCAGGTCGAGCAGGCCGGGGAACCGCTGTTCGAGGTCGTCGACGCGCACACGGCTGATCCGGGTCAGGCCCTCGAGGTGTTGCTCGAGCAGCCCGGCCTCGCGCAGCACGCGGAAGTGGTGCGTCAGGGTGGACTTCGGCCGGTCGATGCCGACCCAGCCGCACGAGCGCGCTCCCCCCGCGGCGTCGACCAGGTAGCGGTGCAGGATCGCCAGCCGGATCGGGTCGGACAGTGCGTCCATGACGACGGGCAGGTCCATCTCGGCCACCGACGGCTGGGGCAGCCGTTCCGGAGCGTCCACACGATCGGGCATGCCTCGGACGCTACCACCGTTCACCTCGCTGTACGACTTGCGTCGTACAGGCCGGATGCGGTACCAATGCGGTACTGGATCCGTACGACTCCCGTCGTACACGGCCACTCACGGAAGGTGCGCTCATGCAGTCAGCCCGCTCGGTCGCCGGGTTCTGGATCATCGCGGCGATGCTCTTCGTGGCACTCGCATCGTCGGCCGTGCCGTCGCCGATCTACCCCGTGTACGCCGCCGAGTGGCACCTCACACCGCTCATGCTCACCGGGGTCTTCGCCATCTACGTCGCCGGACTGCTGGCCAGCCTGCTCATCGCGGGCCGACTGTCGGACCACGTCGGCCGAAAGCCCGTGCTCGTCGTCGGCGGTCTCGCGCTGACGGTCTCGCTCGGCCTGTTCGCCGGCGCGGACGGCCTCGGCGCGCTCATCCTCGACCGCATCCTGCAGGGTGTCGCGGTGGGGCTGCTCATCGGTGCCCTCGGTGCTGCACTCATCGACAACTCCCTGGTCAAGCACCCGACCCTGGCCGGCGTGCTGAACGGTGCTGTGCCGCCGATCGCCCTGGCCATCGGCGCCATGTCGAGCGGCGCCCTGGTGGAGTGGGGCCCGGCGCCCGAGCAGTTCGTCTACGTGCTGTTCGGCAGCCTGCTGTTCCTCATGGTGCTCGCGCTGTTCATCGTCCCCGAACAGGTCCAGCGCCGCCCGGGAGCCCTGCGCTCCCTCCGCCCGACCATCTCCGTGCCGCGGTCGTCCCGCGCACTGTTCCGCGGCGTCGCCGGAGCCCTCATCGCCAGCTGGGCCCTCGGTGGGCTGTTCCTGTCGCTGGTGCCCTCGGCGCTCGGCCAGGTGTTCGGCATCGAGAACCACTTCGCGGCCGGTGCGCTCATCGCCGTCGTCACGGGCATCGGTGCACTGACCGGCCTCGCGATCCAGCGGGTCGACGCTCGGATCGGCGTGCTCATCGGGCTGGTCGCACTCATCCTCGGACCGATCGTCACCGTGGCCTTCGTCGTCGCGCACTCGCTGCCCGGGCTCGTCGTGGGCAGCGCGATCGCGGGGGTCGGCTTCGGCGCCGGGTTCCAGGCGCCGTTGCGGCTGCTGCTCGCGACGGCCGCGCCGATGCACCGTGCGGGGCTGCTGTCGACCATCTACGTCGTCAGCTACCTGGCCTTCGGCGTGCCGGCGGTCATCGCGGGGCTGCTCGAGCCGGCCGTGGGTCTGGTGCCGGTGCTGGCCGGGTACGGGGCGTTCATCGTGCTGGCGGCGGCGGTCGCCCTCGTGCTGCAGCTCGTGTCGCGCGCCGCTGCCACCGTCGAGGAGCAGGCGTGCGAGGTCCTCGAGCGCACCGCCACCGGGTCGATCCGCACGGCCGAGTAGCGCCCGCAGCACGGTGCGAGGTTCGCGGCCCGTGCGAGGTTCGCGGCCCGTGCGAGGTTCGCGGCCCGTGCGAGGTTCGCGGCCCGTGCGAGGTTGGTCGCCCTGTGCCGGGCAACAACCTCGCACCGAGCCACTAACCCGCCACCCGCCGTCGACCTTGCACGGTGCTCGACGCGCCACACCCCGCCAACGCAGCACGGTGCGCGGCCGGACGTCGCCCAGCCGCAGCGCCGCTAGTGCGTCGGCCGCGGCGGCCGCCGCATGCTGCGGTTCGCCTCGGCGTGTGCGGAGTCGACGTCCGCCTTGCCCCGGTCGGCCGCGCGACGCAGCCACTGCGGCCCGTGCGACTTCGCCCAGTCCCAGAAGCGGTGCAGCTGCGCTCGCAGCCACGTGATGATCCGGTGGAAGAAGTGGAACTCGCTCGCCAGGATCGTCAGGCCGATGAACACGACCAGCCAGCCGGGTCCGGGCAGCGGCACCAGGATCAGGCCGATGATGACGACGAGCCCGCCGACGATGCCGATGAGCACCTTCCAGAACAGGTGCACGTGCGGCCGGGCGTGGATCCACGTGCGCATGTCGTGGAACCACTGGAACCGGTGGCGCGGCGTGCCGTCCACTGCGCTCGCAGTGCGGTCCTCCGGGTCGCCGTCCATGCTGGAACGCTAGGGCGCGCGGCTGGGAATCCGCGGCGCAGCAGGTGCCGATCGGCCGGGTACGCGGCCTGCGGTCAGCACGTTCCGGACGGGAGGCCCGTCATGCGTGCACCAGGCGAGTCTCGGCACCTGGATGGCAGGCCCGTCACGCGTGCGCGACACACGTCGCGGCCCACGGGACGGCGGCGAGTCGGGCCTCCGGGATCGGTTCGCCACCCACGGCGCACGTCCCGTAGGTGCCGGCGTCGAGCCGCGCGAGCGCGGCGTCGACCTGCTCGATGCGGTGGCGCGCATCGTCACGCACCGCGCCGAGCGAGCCGCGCTCCCACGCGAGCGTCGCCCCCTCGGGGTCGTGCTCGTCGTCGGTGTTCGCCCCGTCGCGGGCGTCGCTGACATCGCGCATGCTCCGCTCGACGTCGGTCAGCAGTCGCTCGGACCGGCTGCGTTCGGCGTCCAGGGCTGCGCGGGGATCGTCCATGGCGCCGACCGTAGTCCCGTGGAATGGACGCGCTGCCGGATGCGTTCGCATGGACATGACCAAGATCGGGTTCCTGTCGTTCGGACACTGGCGTGACGTGCCGGGGTCCCGTGTGCGCAGCGGGCGCGAGGCGCTGCTGCAGGGCATCGACCTCGCCGTCGCCGCGGAAGAGGCCGGGGTGGACGGCGCGTACTTCCGCGTGCACCACTTCGCGCCGCAGCAGGCCGCACCCTTCCCGCTGCTGTCCGCGATCGCCGCGAAGACCAGCCGCATCGAGATCGGCACCGGCGTCATCGACATGCGGTACGAGAACCCGCTGTACATGGCGGAAGAGGCAGCCGCGACCGACTTGATCTCGGGTGGCCGACTGCAGCTCGGCGTGAGCCGGGGGTCACCCGAGACCGCCCAGGCCGGCTACCAGTCCTTCGGGTACGTGCCCGAGGCCTCCGACCCGGCGGGCGCCGACCTGGCCCGTGCCCACACGAACGTCTTCCGACGCGCGATCGCCGGCGAACCCATGGCGACCGCGAACCCGCAGATGACCGGCGCCGAGGGGTCGTTGCCGATCCTGCCGCAGTCGGACACCCTGTCCGAGCGCATCTGGTGGGGTGCCGGCACCCGTGCCACCGCGGAGTGGACGGCCGAGCAGGGCATGAACCTGATGTCGTCGACCCTGCTGACCGAGGACACCGGCGTGCCGTTCGACCAGCTGCAGGCGGAACAGATCGAGCGCTTCCGTCGTGTCTGGGCCGAGTCCGAGTGGGACCGCACACCGCGGGTCAGCGTCAGCCGCAGCATCATCCCGATCACCGACGACGAGTCTCGCCACTACTTCGGGGTCCGGGCGCAGATCGAGGGCTCCGACCAGGTCGGGTACCTCGACGGTGGACTGGCGCGCTTCGGCCGTTCGTACATCGGCGAGCCCGAAGACCTGGTCGCCGAGCTCGCTGCGGACGCCGCCGTCCGCGCTGCCGACACCGTGCTCGTCACCGTGCCGAACCAGCTCGGCGTCGACTTCAACGCCCGTCTGCTGGCTGCGGTCAAGGACGTGTTCACCGAGGTCGACGCGGCACCCGTCCCCGCCTGACCCGCACGTCCCCCTTCCTGCCGACACCCGGGTTGGGACTGGGGGCGGTGCGACACTGCCCGTAGCGTCGAGGAGCGCCATTCCCTCGTGCTCAGGAGGTCTCCGTGACACTGCCGGCCGCTGGCTGGTTCCCGGACCCCCGGGACGCCGCCCGACTGCGTTGGTGGGACGGTCGCGCCTGGGGTGAGGGCACCCGCCCCCTGCCGAGCCGTCACCCGGCCGCCGTGCGACCCGTGGTGGTCGCGCCGACCGGCCCCTCGTTCTCGGTGATGACCCCGCCGACCGAGCGCCAGACCTGGGCGTACGGGGCATCGACCTCGCGCAGGCTCTGCGCCTTCACGGTGTCGGCGGCGCTGCTGGCCATCGCGTCCCTGGTGCTCGACTTGTGGGGCGCGTTCAGCGTGCTGGCGATCCTCGCCGGAGTGGTCGGCGTGGTCCGCCCGGGTGCCACCGGTCGGTGGCGTGTCCTGGCGCGGAGTGTCGCCGCGTCCGCGATCGTGGTCGCCCTCGGCACGGGCCTGGCCGCCCTGAGCGCCGTCACGTCCCTGTTCTGACGCGCCGGCCCCGCCGGTGACCCGCCGGCCCCGCCGGTGTGTTCGCACAACGGGAGTCACCCGGCGCCACGGGATCCCGTTGTGCGGTGTGACTTGTGTTGTGCGAACGCGATCGGAACAACCGCCCGGACGGCCCAGGCGCAACCGCCCGCCCCTACCCCCGCGCCCGCGGGTGCGCCGTCTGGTAGACGTCCCGCAGCATGTCTGCCGTGACCATCGTGTAGATCTGCGTCGTCGCGACGCTCGCGTGCCCGAGCAGCTCCTGCACGACCCGCACGTCCGCCCCACCCTCGAGCAGGTGCGTCGCGAACGAGTGCCGGAACGTGTGCGGCGACACGTGGTCGGCAAGTCCCGCGCGGGCAGCTGCGGTCTGGATGACGAGCCACGCACTCTGCCGCGACAACCGCGAGCCCCGCGCCCCCAGGAACAACGCTGGCGTCGACGTCCCCCGCACGGCGAACACCGGCCGGGCCCGCACCAGGTAGGCGTCCACCGCAGCGCGCGCGTAGCTGCCGAGCGGCACGATGCGCTGCTTGTTCCCCTTGCCCGTGACCCGCACGACCGACACGTCGGTGTCCAGGTCGGCGGCCTCGTCGTCCACGGACAGCGTCGTCACGTCGTCCACGGACAGCCCCACTGCCTCGGAGATGCGTGCCCCCGTGGCGTAGAGCAGCTCGAGCAGCGCACGGTCCCGCAGCGCCACGGGATCATCCCCGTCGGTGCCCTGCAGCAGCCGCTCCATGTCGTGCACCGAGATCGCCTTGGGCAATCGCATCGGGGCCTTCGGCGGTCGGACGGAGGCGCCCGGGTCGAGTGGCAGCCAGCCCTCGCCCGCGGCGAACGTGGCGAAGGACCGCACCGAGCTGAGCATCCGCGCGACCGACCGAGGCGCCAGCGGACCCTCCGGTCGGGTCGCCAGGTGCGTCACGAAGCCTGCCAGGTCGGCGCGTGCCAGCCGTCCGACATCGGTCACGACGGCCGCACCCCCGGCACGGTCGGCCCCGTCCGACTCGACGACCGGCTGCGCCCCCACCCAGTCGGCGAACGTCGCCAGGTCACGGCGGTAGGCCGCCAGGGTGTGCTGCGACAACCCTCGCTCGATGGCGACGTGCCGCAGGTAGGTCTCCGTGGCACGGTCGAGCGGGATCACCCCAGCAGGCTAGCCGCGTTCGATCGCGTCGACCGCGAGCGCCGCCACGATGAGCGCCGAGTTCTGTAGCCGACCGTCGAGCGCGCCGGCGACGACCTCGGAACGCGGCACCCACCGAGCCACGATGTCGGCTTCTTCGTCCTCACGCTCGAACGCCGTCGCGGCGGCGCGGACGTCCCGCGCGCGGTAGATCTGGATGAACTCGTTGCTGCCGCCCGACGAGGTGTTGTACCGCACCAACGGCTCCCACGTGTCGGCCTCGATGTCGGCCTCTTCGGCCAGCTCGCGCTTGGCAGCCTCCAGGTGGTCCTCGCCCGCGTGGTCGAGCAGCCCGGCCGGCAGCTCCCAGTCACGCATGCGCACCGGGTGCCGGTACTGCTGGATGACGAGCACGCGGCCGTCGGCGTCCTCGGCCCAGACCGCGACGGCACCGGTGTGGTCGATGTACTCGCGGACCATGCCGTCGCCGTAGGCCACGTCGTCGCGGCGCACGTTCCACACCGCACCCTGGTGGACCACGTCCGACCGGGTCACGTCGAAGGAGGTGGGCTCGTCATGGATCGGTGCGTCGGTCACACCCCCATCCAACCAGCGCGCGCGGTGGGCGCGGCCACAGACGGACTGGAGGCCCGGTGCCAGCTGGCACCGGGCCTCCTGTCCGAACGTGGGGACGTCGACTACGCGACCTCCACCGACTCCGTCTCCGGGTCGAACAGGCGGGAGGCCTCGTTGCGGGTGATCGCGGCCTCGACCAGTCCGGCGAACAGCGGGTGCGCGTGGTTCGGCCGCGAGCGCAGCTCGGGGTGCGCCTGCGTGCCGATGTAGAACGGGTGCTCCGCACGGTCCAGCTCGACGTACTCCACCAGCGAGCCGTCGGGCGAGGTGCCCGAGAACACCATGCCGGCGTCCGCGATCTGCTGGCGGTACGTGTTGTTGACCTCGTAGCGGTGACGGTGCCGCTCGGACGCCTCGGACGCGCCGTACAGGTCGGCCGCCAGCGAACCGTCGGTGAAGACCGCCGGGTACAGGCCCAGCCGCATCGTGCCGCCCAGGTCACCGCCGGCGATGATGTCGACCTGCTCGGCCATGGTCGCGACGACGGGGGTCGGGGTCTCCGGGTCGAACTCGGAGCTCGACGCGTCGACCAGACCGGCCTCGTGGCGGGCGTACTCGATGACCATGCACTGCAGTCCCAGGCACAGGCCGAGCGTGGGGATGTGGTTCTCGCGCGCGAACTTCAGCGCGCCGAGCTTGCCCTCGATGCCGCGCACGCCGAACCCGCCCGGGATGCAGATGCCGTCGACGTCGCCGAGCTGCTTGGCGGCGCCCTCGGGCGTGGTGCAGTCGTCCGACACGACCCACTTCAGCGTGACCTTCGCGTTGTGGGCGAAGCCACCCGCGCGGAGCGCCTCGGTGACAGACAGGTACGCGTCCGGCAGGTCGATGTACTTGCCGACCAGCGCGATCGTGACGTCCTTCTTGGGCTCGTGCACGGCCTGCAGCACCGGGTTCCACGAGGTCCAGTCGACCGGACCGGCGTCCAGGTGCAGCGCGTCGACGATGACCTGGTCGAGGCCCTGCGTGTTCAGCAGCGTCGGCAGGTCGTAGATCGAGGGGACGTCGACGGCGTTCACCACGGCGCCCTCGTCGACGTCGCACATCAGCGCGATCTTCTTCTTGTTCGAGTCGGACACCGGCCGGTCGCTGCGGAGCACGAGCGCATCGGGCTGGATGCCGATCGAGCGCAGCTGCGCCACGGAGTGCTGCGTCGGCTTGGTCTTCTGCTCACCCGAGGCGTTCATGAACGGCACGAGCGACACGTGCACGAAGAACACGTTGTTGCGGCCGAGCTCGTGGCGCACCTGGCGTGCCGACTCGATGAAGGGCTGCGACTCGATGTCGCCGACCGTGCCGCCGACCTCGGTGATGATGACGTCGGGCTGCGGGTCGTTGTCGGCCTGCTCGCGCATCCGCCGCTTGATCTCGTCGGTGATGTGCGGGATGACCTGCACGGTGTCGCCGAGGTACTCGCCGCGGCGCTCCTTGGCGATGACCGTCGAGTAGACCTGCCCGGTCGTGACGTTCGCCGCCTGCGACAGGTTGATGTCGAGGAACCGCTCGTAGTGCCCGATGTCCAGGTCCGTCTCGGCACCGTCGTCGGTCACGAAGACCTCGCCGTGCTGGAACGGGTTCATGGTGCCCGGGTCCACGTTGAGGTACGGGTCGAGCTTCTGCATGACGACCTTGAGGCCGCGTGCCGTCAAGAGGTTGCCGAGGCTGGCCGCCGTCAGGCCCTTGCCGAGAGACGAGACGACCCCGCCGGTCACGAAGATCTGCTTCGTCACCTTCGAGGTCGTGTGTTGCGTGTTTGCCTGGGTACCGCTGGAAGTGTCCGCCACGGGATTCCATCGTACGTCAGAACTGCCAGGAGGCGCGACCCGCGTTCGCCGCGCGCGTGTCCGCCCTGCTCTGGCCGGACCGGTGGTCCGTGGCCGGGCTCGACTGATCCCTCGCGCTTCGTGCTCGGCGCCTGGCGTGCTGCGGCGCTCAGGCGGTCTGCGCTGCCACGGCGAGCAGCTCGCGGGCGTGCTCCATGCCGCTGGCGCTGTCGCCGAGGCCGGAGAGCAGCCGCGCCATCTCCTGCAGCCGGTCGTCGCCCTCCAGCCGTCGCACGCTCGACGAGGTGACCGCGCCGCTGGCGTCCTTGACGACGTTGAGGTGGTTCGTGGCGAACGCCGCGACCTGGGCCAGGTGCGTGACGACGATGACCTGCGTGCGCTCGGCGAGCTTCGCCAGGCGTCGGCCGATCTCGATCGCCGCGGCGCCACCGACGCCGGCATCGACCTCGTCGAACACGAACGTGGGCACAGTCGTGCTGCCGGCCATGACCACCTCGATCGCCAGCATGACGCGTGACAGCTCGCCGCCGGAGGCGCCCTTGCTGATCGGCCTCGGGTCGGTGCCCGAGTGCGGCTGCAGCAGGATCGCGACCTGGTCGCGGCCGTGGCGGCGGTACTCACCGGCGTCGGTGACCTCGACCACGAGCGTCGCACCGGCCATCGCCAGGGTCCGCAGCTCGGCGGTCACGCGCTTCGCCAGGTCGTTCGCGGCCGTCGTCCGCGCCGCCGTCAGGGTTGCACCGGCTGCTTCGAGGGTCGATTCGTCCTGCTCGACGGCCTGCTGCAGCGCGACGATCCGGTCGTCGTCACCGTCGAGTTCGAGCAGTCGGTCGCTGGCACGCTGCCCGAAGGCGATGACGTCGTCGACGGTCTCGCCGTACTTGCGGCTCAGAGCCGACAGCACCGCCCGGCGCTCGTTGATGAGCTCGAGGTCGTGGCCGGCTTCCGGTTCGAGCGACCCGAGGTAGCTCGACAGACTGGCCGAGGCCTCACTGGCCTGGATGCCGAGCTCGGTCAGTTGCTCGAGCACGGGCTGCAGTGCGGCGTCGGCGCTCGTCACCCGCTCGATCGCGCGACGGGCCGCCTCGACCAGCCCGATGACGTCGGTCGCTCCGTCGAGGGACTCGGACGAGATCGCCTCGTGAGCCAGGCCCGCGGACAGCCGGAGCTCTTCGAGGTTGCCGAGGCGTTCGGCGCGTTCGGCCAGCTCGTCGTCCTCACCGGGCTGGGGTGCGGCAGCCTCGATCTCGTCGGAGGCCTCGCGCAACCGAGCCGCCTCGGCCAGGCGTTCGTCGCGATCACGCGTCAGGGTCTCGAGGTCGGCCGTGTGCTCCTGCCAGGCGTCGAAGGCGCGGACGTACGCCGCCAACGCCTTGTCGACGGCTGCCCCGCCGAAGCCGTCGAGTGCGGCACGTTGCGCCGTCGACGAGGTCAGCCGGATCTGGTCGGACTGCCCGTGCACGGTGACCAGCTGGTCGGCCAGTTCGCCGAGCACCGCGACCGGGGCGCTGCGACCGCCGACCGTGGCGCGGCTGCGGCCTTCGGCGGAGACGGTCCGGGTGAGGATGAGCTCGCCGTCCTCGACCGCTCCCCCGGCGTCCTCGACCCGTTCGGCGACCGCGGCGTGGTCCGGCACGTCCCAGCGGCCCTCGACGACGGCGCTCGACGCACCACGACGCACGGAGCCCGCATCGGCCCGGGCACCGAGCAGCAGCCCGAGTGCGGTGACGATCATCGTCTTGCCGGCACCGGTCTCACCGGTGACGACCGTGAACCCGGGACCGAGCTCGAGCGTGGCGTCACCGATCACCCCGAGGTCCGCGATGCGGATCTCCTCGATCACCGGTCGACTCCGTGCTCGTCGTCCTGGTGGGGTCCGCGCCACCCGGCGACGGGCAGCCGGAACTTCGCGACCAGCCGGTCGGTGAACGGGGCGTCCTTCAGCCGCGCCACACGGACGGGTTCGGGCGACCGCCGGACCTCGACGCGCGCACCCGGGGGCAGGTCGTGCGTGCGACGACCATCGCACCACAGCACGCCGACGCCGCTCGTCCGGCGCAGGACCTCGACGGCCAGCACACGGTCGGGGCCGACGACGATCGGCCGCGAGAACAACGCGTGGGCGCTCAGCGGCACCATGAGGATGGCGTCGACGTCCGGCCACACGATCGGGCCGCCGCCGGAGAACGAGTACGCCGTCGACCCCGTCGGAGTGGCGACGACGACACCGTCGCACCCGAAGGACGACAGCGGACGACCGTCCACCTCGGTGACGACCTCGAGCATGCGCTCGCGCGAGGCCTTCTCGATCGTCGCCTCGTTCAGGGCCCACGACGAGTAGACCTTCTCGTTGCCGACCACGACGTCGACCTGCAGGGCGACGCGCTCTTCGACGTTGTACTCGCCGGCCAGGGCACGCTGGACGGTCTCGGCCAGGCCGTCCCGCTCGCTCTCGGCCAGGAACCCGACGTGGCCCAGGTTGACGCCGATCAGCGGGGCGCGCGTCCCGCGGACGAGTTCTGCTGCGCGCAGGATCGTACCGTCGCCGCCGAGCACGATGACGATCTCGAGGTCGTCGGGCTGCACGTCGACGCCGAGGATGTCGACCTTGCCGACCGACGCTTCGGCGCGGCGGATGTCGGCGTACTCGTCGAAGGGCATCACCGGGGTCAGGTCGGCCGCGTTCAGCAGGTCGCAGACCTCGACCGCGGCGTCGATGGAGTCGCACCGGCCCGTGTGCGAGACGAGCAGGATGTGCCGTTCGTCGCTCATGGAGCCCCTTCCGCCAGTTCGGTCGCCCGAGTGATCCATTCTGTCGGATTGGACCCTGCGCCCCGCTGGAGACGCGCGAGGTACTCGTGGTTGCCGTGGGTCCCGAGGATCGGCGAGGCGATCAGGCCCGACGTCCCGAAGCCGAGGTCCCATGCGGCCCACAGCACGTTCATGAGTGCGTCGTTCCGCAGGTCGACGTCGTGCACGATGCCCTCGCGCACACCGTTCCGGCCGACCTCGAACTGCGGTTTCACGAGCAGCACGTACTCGTCCGCCGGCACGGCACGGGCCAGTGCGGGCAGGACGATGCGCAGGCTGATGAACGACAGGTCCCCGACCACCAGCGTGGTGTCCGCCGCGGCCGGGTCGAACGCCAGGTAGTCCTCGGCGGTCAGGTTCCGAGCGTTGACGCCCTCGACCACGACGACCCGGTCGTCCAGCGCGACGACGGGGTCGAGCTGGCCGTGACCGACGTCGAGCGCGACGACCCGCCGGGCACCTCGGGCGAGCAGCACCTGCGTGAACCCACCGGTGCTGGCGCCGACGTCGAGCGCGACGCGGCCCGTCGGGTCCACCCCGAAGGCGTCGAGGGCACCGACGAGCTTGAGCGCTGCCCGCGAGACCCAGTCGTCCCCGGCATCGACCTGGATCACGGTGTCGGGCAGCACCGGGGTCGAGGCCTTGACCACCGGCACGCCGTCGATGCTGACGCGGCCGTTCGCGACGAGCTTGGCTGCAGCGGTTCGGGACTTGGCGAGTCCCCGCGCAGCCACGGCCGCGTCCAGCCGCACGGGCCGGACATCGGAGCGCTGCATGTCCGCCCCGGGCCCGTCGGCTCGGGGGAGGTGGGTGTCAGGCACTCGCGGTGCCGCCGTTCTCGAGCCGCGTGCGCAGCTCGTCGTGCAGCCCGGCGAAGACGTCCGCACGGGCCGGCAACGGCAGGTCCTCGGCCCGACGAGCGCGCGCTGCGACGTCGCCGTCGTTGTCGATCGGCTGCGGTCCGGGGGTGTCTGACACGTCCGACACGCTACTCGCCGCCGTGGAGCGCAGGGTCGACGTCGAGCCCGTAGATCGCCAAGCCGGAGTCCCAGATCGCTGCGGCACCAGCGCGCAGCAGGTCCATCAGGTCGTCGCCGCGCTGCTCGACACGGACGACGTTCCGCTGCATCCGGACCGTCGACTCGCCGACGCTGACGTACCGCGTGCCGTCCGCAGATCCGTGCCGGTGCGTCACCGGGTAGGGCTCGGACAGACCTCGCAGGTCCTGCAGCACGTACGTCGGCCGCGAACGCACATCGGCCGCGAGCACCTGCTTCGCCTGGTCGATGCCGGTCAGCACGAGGACACTCGGGATCCCGACGTCGTTCGCGCCCTTGATGTCGGTGTCCAGGCGGTCGCCGATGAACAGCGGCCGCTCCCCGCCGAAGCGAGCCAGGGCCGCGTCGAAGATCGGTCGCTCGGGCTTGCCGGCCACGACCGGCATGCGTCCGACGGCCTGGTGCACGGCGGACACGAGGGTGCCGTTGCCGGGCGCGATGCCGCGTTCGACCGGGATCGACCAGTCCATGTTCGTCGCGACCCACGGGATGTCGGGATCGGCCAGGGCGAACGAGGCCTCGGCCAGCTGCTGCCACCCGAGGTCCGGCGAGAACCCCTGGATGACCGCAGCGGGCGCGTCCTCGGCACTCGCCGTGACCGTGAAGCCCGCCTGTTCGACGATGCTGGTCAGGCCGATGCCGCCGATCACCAGGACCGTCGACCCGGCGGGCACCAGGGTCTCGAGCAGCCGGACGCCGGCCTGCGAACTCGTGACGACGTCGTCCGCCGTGACGTCGAGGCCGTAGCGCTGCAGGTGCTCAGCGACGTCGGACGGACGACGCGAGGCGTTGTTCGTGATGTAGCCGACCCGTGCCGTCAGCGAGGCGCGCGTCAGCGACTCGACGGCGTGCGGGATGGCGTTGCGGCCGCGGTAGACGACGCCGTCCAGGTCGGTGAGGACCAGGTCGACGCCGTCCGTCGGTGGACGCGGGGTGTCAGCCGGCTGCGGAGCCGTCGACGTCGCGGGGGTTGTCCTCGTCGATCTCGCCGAGGTCGTCGTCGGGCTCGTCGGGCTCGGGCTCGCCGAGGGGCGCGAGCTGGTCGGGCTCCCCTGGCTCGTCGACGTCGGCGAGCTCGTGCTCGTCGGACTCGTGTCCTTCGACTTCTTCCTCGACCACATCCACTGTCTCCCAAGAGTCTTCGTCAGCAGCTTCGGCGAGGGCTTCGGTCGCGCGGTCCACACGCGCCCACCACTCGTCGGCTTCGTCCTGGCGACCGAGCTCCTCGAGCGTGGCCGCGTAAGCACTGTAGAGCGCCGGCGACCAGCTGTAGGCCGTCGACGGGTCGAGCTGTGGAATCTCCAGCTCGCCCAGTGCGGCTGTGGGATTCCCGAGGTCGATCCGGGCTCCGGACATCGCGATGGACAACTCGACCTGCACCGCCGGCTCGAGCGCGGCGCGGTCCACGGAACGACCGAGCTCGAGCGCGCGCTCGGGGCGTCCCAGGCCGCGTTCGCAGTCGACCATCATCGGCAGCTGGTCGTTGCGGCCCGAGATGCGACGGTAGGTCCGGAGCTCGCGGAGCGCCGTGGTGAAGTCCCCGAGCCGGTAGGCGGTGATCGCTGCGGTCTCGCGGACGACTGCCACACGACCGGCGCGACGTGCGGCGCTCAGCGCGTGCTGGTTGGCGAGCTCCGGGTCCTCGTCCACGTACATGGCGGCCGTGAGCAGGTGCCGTGCGACCCAGTCCGCGTTGTCCTTGCTGAGCGTCTTGAGCTCGGCCCGGGCTTGCGGGTGGAGGTCACGCGCCGAGATCTCGTCGGGGATCTCCGGGTCCTCGTGACGCGGGCGGATCGACCGGGTGCCGTACGGGTCGCGGTCCTCGAAGTCGTCGCGGGCAGCCTCGCCGAAGCGGGCACCGGGGCCGCGGCTGCCGTCGCCGAAACGCTTGCGGTCGTCGCTGCCCCCACGGGTGCTGAACTGGCCCCGTTCGGGCCGGTCGGAACCTCCGCGGAAGGGTCGGTCACCATCGCGACGAGGACGGTCCGAGTTGTACGCGGGACGGTCACCGTCACGACGCGGACGGTCGGAGTTGTACGACGGACGATCACCATCACGACGCGGACGGTCCGAGTTGTAGGACGGACGATCACCATCACGACGCGGACGGTCCGAGTTGTACGACGGACGATCACCATCACGACGCGGACGGTCCGAGTTGTACGACGGACGATCCCCATCACGACGAGGCCGGTCCGAGTTGTACGACGGACGATCACCATCACGACGCGGACGGTCCGAGTTGTACGACGGACGGTCACCATCCCGACGCGGACGGTCCGAGTTGTACGACGGACGGTCACCATCACGACGCGGACGGTCCGAGTTGTACGACGGACGATCACCATCACGACGCGGACGGTCCGAGTTGTACGACGGACGATCCCCATCACGACGAGGCCGGTCCGAGTTGTACGACGGACGATCACCATCACGACGCGGCCGGTCCGAGTTGTACGACGGACGATCCCCATCACGACGAGGCCGGTCAGAATTGTAGGACGGACGATCACCGCGTGGCCCACTCGAACGGTCGGACCGCTGCCCACCGTCGCGGAAACCACGCCCCGGAGCGCTGTCGCGGCTCGGTCGATCTGATCGGAACGGACGGTCACCGTCGCGCTGCGGACGGTCGGAACGCGCACCTTCACGCCGCTCGAACTCGCGCGGGCCAGAGGACCAACCGCCTCGGCCACCACCGTTCGAACCACCGTCACGGCCTACGGGACGATCGCTGTCACGGCGCGGAGGCCGCTCTCCGCGGTCGTCGTTGCGGTCGTTCCGCCGCTCGTCGTCGTTCGCCACCGTTGCTCCTCATCGCGTGCCGGAGCGCAAGCCCCGGTGATCGTCCGCTGTGTCGTTGTGTGTGTCCGCGCCGTCCCTGGCTCGTCGTCCCAGTCCATCACGGACTTGCGCTGACGTCGAGCGTCGAAGTCCGACGCGCAAAACAGAAATGGCCACCGGCCCCGATCGAGAACGAAGGAATCCCTTCGTGTTCTCGATGGAGGGCCGATGGCCACATCTTCCTACCTACGTTGAGTCCGGCGGCGTCCTACTCTCCCACAAGGTCCCCCTTGCAGTACCATCGGCGCTGAGAGGCTTAGCTTCCGGGTTCGGAATGTGACCGGGCG